>JAMCWX010000064.1 GCA_023480885.1 Chloroflexota bacterium
AGGGGTCACGAGCGGGATTAGTCTACCATGGCAGTCTATCCCAACGCTAATAGGATGCTATGCCAGCAGCTGGCCGAGCAGCAACACGTTTTGATAACTTCGGCCACACCCAACGGCAACCGAATCTCGTATGTCCCGTCTTGGCATCTCCAAAGGCAATTGCTATAATAGGTCCCACCCGCCCTGAGCACCCCATACGCTACTGGAGAGTGCGGCAATGAAGCTCCTGGCGGTCCTCTCTGTCGTTTTGTCCCTTGTCCTCGCGGGTTGCGGCGCGGCCGGCCAGACTCGTGCCGCGACCGCTACACCGGCTGCCGCGGCCGGAGCGGGAACACCAGCGGCGACAGCCCCGCGACCCCCTGCGACGACTGAAGCGCCGAGCAGCACGCCACGGCCGACGTCGATTCAGACGGCCACTGTCGCCGCGCCCCGATCTTCGACACCAACGACCATTTCCAAGACGCCTTCGCTAGATTCGACGTCCGTCGGATTGATCTCCATACCCAACGCAACTGTCGTCTATTATGACATTGCCGGCTCGACCGAGCGCGAGCTCCGCGCCCAGCTAGATGCCCTCGGCCCAGTCGATCAGTCCGGTTGGCTAGGAGACGCCTACACGGGTTGGAATATCTCCTGGCGCTGGCCGGCGTACGCCAACGGCTCGTGCCAACTGGCGAACGTCAAGGTCACGTACGAGATCAAAGTCACGTTCCCTCGCTGGATCCCGCCCAGGAACGCGTCGCCAGAGATGGTCGCCAGGTGGGAGACATATACTCGCGCTTTGGCAGAGCACGAGAAAGGCCACGTCGATTTCGTCGTGCAAACCATTCCGTCGGTGGCGGAAGCGATCAAGAAGGCGACCTGCAACACGGCTAATGCAGCCGCAGAGAAGGTGCTCGATCGCATTCGGCAGCACGACGTCGAATACGACGCCGCCACCAAACACGGCGCCACCCAGGGTGCGAGGTTTCCGTAGGCGTAACGCTCAGCCTTGTTGGCAGATCTTCAGCGAGTCTGACATGCTGACTTTCAGAAGTGAACTCGCGGGAGGGACGCGATATGTTGGTAAAGATATGGGAGATGACGTGGTCGTTTTCCGGGCCCGATGGACGAGCGACTTTTGAACTGGCAAGCATCGACGGAGAGCCCGCCATTCGGTGGCGCCGCATCGGCAACCATCGGATATTCCGTGAGCCATAGGCATGGAATGCCAATCTTCGTCAATCTTCCGTAGATCCAGCCAATACAGTCATCAGGTCCTCACCGATGATGATCTCACTGGCAAACTCTTCGGCGCTCTCACGCGCTATCGCAGCAGTATCTACGCCAGGTAAGAAGTGTGTCAGAACAAGCTTGCGAACACCTGCTTCACGAGCAATCCTGCCGGCATCACGTGGCGAGGTGTGGTGCTCTCGCAAACTGCTCCACACCGTCTTGGCCTCGCCGGAGCGATATTGATCCGAACTCGCCAGGCTGCAATCTTGAATCAGCACGTCAGCACCTCGCGCCAACGCCACCAGTTCGGGGCAATACGCCGTGTCCCCGGAGATCACAAGTGAGTGCTCTCCAAAATCGAAACGATAGGCGACGGTGTAAATGCTGTGCTTTACCTCGGCCGCAGTGATTCGGTAACTGTCAGCCTGGACTATACTTCCTGGCTCTATCTCGGTAACCTTGATATCCCATAGTCCAGAACTTGGCCGTCCAAGCGATAGACGATACTCAATATCCTGTTTGTATAGATCGGTGAAAAGGGCATCATTCAAGCGAGCTAAGCCACTCGGCCCCCATACCGAAAGGGCACGCCTTCCAAAGTTCCACCCTCCAAGGACAAACTGACCATAGCCGAGCGTGTGATCAGTGTGAAGATGAGTGAATAGCAGTTTCTTGACAGAGCCAGGATCGATGTTAGCCCGCAATAATTGCGAGGTAGTACCATCTCCACAATCCACCAAAAACAACTCATCGCCAACGTGCACAACTTGGCTGGGACCCGACCTATACAGAGAGGGACGTGGACAGCCCGTTCCCAACAGCGTGACACTCAATTTCTTGTTCAATCTGTACACCTTCCTTATCCTCGTCTTCCAACGTATTGGGTAAAGCCGCACGCTCTTCGTAGAGAAGGGCCAGAATCTGCGCTTCCGTATCGCGCAGGTCCGGATCGGTCGCCTTTCGCATTGATTGAGGACGATCGATCTCGAAAGTAGCCTTTACGCGCACAGGCCGTTTCGTATACACGATTATGCGGTCACCGAGCAAGACAGCCTCTTGCGTATCGTGGGTCACGAAGATCACCCCCTTCGGTGACCGCTGCCAGATGTTGCTGAACAACTCGAGCAGATACAACCGCAACTGAGCATCGACCGATTTGAAAGGCTCGTCCATCAGCAGGAGATCAGGATTCATCGCGAAAGCCCTGCCGATGCAAACTCGTTGCTGCATACCCCCTGACAGTCTATTTGGATAGTGCTTCTCGAAGCCTGTCAGTCCGAGCAAGTCTATGTAGCGCTTGGCTACACTAAGTCGCTCGTTTTCAGAAACTCTCCGTGCGGCCAGTCCGAAGGCCACGTTGTCGATGACGCTCTTCCAGGGCAACAACCGCAAATCCTGAAACATATAGCCAAGTACTATATCTGGATTCCCCGGCGGACGGCCGCCGACTTCGATCTTGCCATTCTGACACGGCAACAGGCCTGCGACGAGGTTGAGTGTGGTACTCTTGCCGCATCCAGACGGACCAACGATCACGACGATTTCTTCTCGACCGACCTCGAAGCTTACGCTGTCGAGAACCTGGTTATTGCCATAACCAAAGCGCACGTCGCTCAGTCCAACCAGAGGTTCTACTGCCACTTGACGATCATCCTTTCAATCGTACGGAAGATCCCATTATCCACAATCAGGAACAGGAAAACGAAAACCAGCGTCCACACAAATACTTCGTCGGTCTTGATATAATCGCGAGCCTTCAGCATAGCGTAGCCTAAGCCGCTTGACGAGCCCAACATCTCGGCAACAATCGCAATCTTCCAGGCGAAGGCCATGCTGACAGTCAGGGCCGAGAAGATATATGGGAGAATCGAGGGCAAGTACACATCCCTGACAATCATCCAATAGGGAGCACGGTGTGTCCGGGCCATTTCGACCAACCGACGATCGACCTGCTGCACACCTTTTAGAGTATTGACCAGAGCGATAGGAAGCGTGATGACAAAAATCACGAAAATTGGGCTGGCCTCCGTAAGACCGAACCAAATGACAGCCAGGAACGCCCAGGACAGGCCAGGAATTGCCATCACAATCGTCACCGGCACGCGCACGAAATCCAGCAGATACTTGTTGCTGCCCATAGCAATTCCCAGACCGATGCCCAACACAGTGGCCACGCTGTAACCCGCAACTGTTCGATAAACGGTAGGCCAGAGTTGTTGCTCGATCTCGCCTTGCAACAGCAGCCTCAGGAATGTATGCGCCACTTCCACCGGGCCAGGCAAGAGATACGATGGGTAGAGCAGCGATATTCCCTGCCAGATGCCGAGAATCGCTAAGACGCCAACCACATTCCGAAGCAAGGTCGGGTTGTAGAGCCTCGGCGCGAAAGCGAACCTATTGTACGCTGGCAAAGATCTTATCATCGGGCACCTTGCCTGCAACAGCATCAGGCGTCGAATCGTTGATTATACGCCACAGGGTTCTCAAGGATTCCTTATCTGCCTCGGTCATAGGCCGGCTATAAAGCTTCACCCGCGTAAACGAGTCCTCGATAACCTCGGGCTTCATCTTGAGAGGCTCCGAGCCAATCTTAGCAGCTTCCTTGGGATTGTTATTTACCCACTCGATCATTTCTCTTTCGATCTGTAGCACCTTGCGCACCGTATTGGGATTCTTGGCCAGGAAATCACCCTTCACCACGGTGACCCCGTGAATCCAGGGCTCTTTCCCCGTATCCTTTTTCCATTCTTCACCGCCGGACATGGCGATCTTATAGCGGCCAGTGGCAAGGGCTACCGAAGCGTTGGGCTCCCAGGCGGGGAAAGCATCGATGTCACCTTTGTCGGCAAACTGAACCAGCACAGGTGGAGGGCCATCGACAAAACGAACGTCCTTATCGAGATCGAGCCCCGCGGATTTCATGAGGTATTTCTCGACAATCGCCGTAGTCCCCGCCAGCCCGGGCAGGCCAACTCTCTTGCCTTTAAGGTCCTTGTACGACGCAATAGTCGAGTTCTTGGGCACCATCATAAAATCCGGTGCAGGCAGTTGGCCCTGGATAATTTTGACATCCACACCCTTGTTGTACAGGTTAGCCGAAGTCGCCGAGCCCATCGTCGCTATGTCTATGGAACCGCCCATAATAGCCTGAATGAGCTCTGTTTCCTGTGCGAAGGGATAGAACGTGATGGCGAGACCTGCATTCTCGAACTTCTTCTGGTTTTGACCTGCCAACCAGAAGAGAGCCGCCGGCGCATTGACATAGCCAACGCGCAACGTAGTTGTCTCAGATTTCGCCGCTGGCCCCGATCCCGCACAGGCAGGAAGTAACAAGGCCAAGACAAGAAAGAGAACAGGGGCGACCGAAAGAGCTTTCCTCACAGCGCGATGCTCCTTTCATACAGATATGCAGTTACGCTAAGTGCCAGAACAACCGCAATTCAGTTTAATACCACACCATTCGTAAAATAGCAATAGGCTTTGCCAATTCTGCTACTAAACCACACTGAATATGCGTCACAGTATCGTTACTCGTTAATGTCAGGGGGCGCCTCGACTAATACTCTTTCCCTTCGCGCGTTTCATGACTTTCGTGGTTCCGTTCGCTCGTGGCAATTGCGAAACGACCATCGGGAAATAGCAAGAGATCCGCCAACCCCTGCTGGAAACTGCTTTGTAGACAGCACGTCCACTCTATGCTATCTTTATGCTGCCACGGACACGAACTTGACACGAAATTGAGATAGTGATATGCTGTTGTTAGCACTCAAAGGGTGAGAGTGCTAACCAAGCAAGGAGTTTGCAAATGCGCGAGCTAACCGAAAGACAACGAAGGCTCCTTGGTCTTATCGTCAAGGAGTATGTCGAGACTGCCGCTCCCGTAGGCTCCCAGGTCTTGGTGCGCAAAGGTGCGCTCAACGTCAGCCCGGCGACCATTCGCAACGAAATGATGGAGCTGGAGGAGACGGGTTACATCTACCAGCCCCATACTTCCGCTGGCCGGGTCCCAACGGATGCTGGTTATCGTCTTTTCATCGGAGATATGTTAGAGGAAAGCGAGCTAGATTCGAGCGAGCAGCGCACCATCCTTCACCAGTTTCATCAGGTGGAGCTGGAGATGGAGCAGTGGACTCAACTGGCCGCGTCGATCCTGGTGCATATGGCGAATAACGCGGCGATCGTCAGCGCACCGTCGGCGCCGCAGTGCAGGCTGAAGCACCTAGAACTCGTGCCGGTTCAGGAGAAGCTGGCGCTGCTCGTGTTGGTGCTGGACGAGGGACACGTGCGCCAGAAGATGGTGGCCGTTGCCGATAATCTGGCCGAAGACGAGCTAGGCACGACAGCACGCAAGCTTACTGCACACTATCGCGGCCTTTCCGCCTCGGAGATCAAAGATAAGCTCGTACCCAACCACTCTTCCTTCGAGGGCGAGGTTCGCGACGCAGTGGTGCACACGATGCGGCAGGTCGACGCGAGCAGCTTCACCGAGGTCATTTTCGATGGCCTGGTGATGATGCTGCGGCAGCCCGAGTTCTTCGGTACCGAGAAAATTCATCTAATACTGGAAGCCCTGCAGCAAAGAGACGTGGTGGCCACCATCGCACCCGAGATAGTTCACTCCGAAGGCGTCAGGGTGATCATCGGCGAGGAGTTTAAGTCGCCATCCCTGCGCGAATGCACGGTCGTCATCTCGCGCTACGGCTCGACAGACAGAGCCGCTGGCGTCCTGGGCGTGCTCGGACCCAAGCGCATGCATTATGAGCGTGCCATTCCAGCGGTCCGCTATGTCTCGCGCGTGATGACCGGCTTGCTGCAAGAGCTTTATAGCTAGATTCATCACCTTTCAGGAGGCTGGAAATAATAATGCACGATAAGAAAGGAAGGGAGCACGAGAGCGGGCAAGCAGCAGCCGCTCGCCACGGGGAAGAGGCCGCTAGCGACTTCGAGGCTCTCAAGAGACAACTGGAGGAAGAGACTGCCAAGGCTGACGATTACCTCAAGCACTGGCAGCGAACTCAGGCCGACTTCATCAATTATAAGCGGCGGGTCGAGCAGGAGAGGGCAGATCAGCTCAAGTACGCGAACGCCTCCCTCATTCTGAAGATACTGCCGGTCATCGACGATTTTGATCGCGCCTTCGCGAGCCTGCCCCACGAGGTCCAGCAAATGACCTGGTTTGACGGCATCGCGCTCATCGACCGCAAACTGAGGTTCGTCTTGGAGCAGGAAGGCGTGACTGCTATCGAGGCGCTTGGCAAGGACTTCGACCCGACCCTGCATGAGGCGGTGATGTTCGAGGAGGGCGCAGACCCGCAGCATGGCAAGGTCGTCGCCGAGTTGCAGAAAGGCTACAAACTGCACGACCGCGTCGTTCGCCCCACGCTGGTTAAGGTCGGACAGTTGCCTCAGGAGGAAGCGCCCAAGGCCGACGAAGGCGACCAGGCAGACCAAGGCTAGCATCGTGATCTAATAGTTCAGGAGGAAGCAATTATGGCAAAAGTGCTGGGCATTGATTTGGGAACAACTAACTCTTGTATGGCCGTGATGGAGGCTGGAGAACCCACGGTCGTCGAGAACGCCGAAGGCGGACGAATCACGCCTTCTATTGTGGGTATAAATACTAAGACGAGCGAACGGTTGGTTGGTCAGGTAGCCAAGCGCCAGGCGATCACCAATCCAGAGAACACTATCTTCTCGATAAAGCGGTTCATGGGCCGCAAGTTCAGCGATCCCGAGGTGCAGCGCTCGATGGGTCTCGTGCCCTACAAGCTGACCGGGGCGGCTAACGGCGACGTCCAGGTGTGGATGGGCGGCAAGGCGTACTCGCCACCCGAGATCTCGGCCATGATCCTGCAAAAGATGAAGCTGGACGCCGAGGCCAAGCTGGGCGAGAAGATCACGCAGGCCGTCATCACCGTGCCAGCTTACTTCAACGACTCGCAGCGACAGGCAACAAAGGACGCGGGCAAGATCGCCGGACTCGAGGTGCTCAGAATTATCAACGAGCCGACGGCTGCATCCCTGGCCTATGGGCTGGACAAGGACAAGAAGAAGGATGAGACTATCGCCGTCTACGACCTCGGTGGTGGCACGTTCGACGTCTCCATCCTCAGATTGGGCGAAGGCGTATTCGAGGTCATCTCCACGAACGGCGATACACACCTGGGCGGCGACGATTTCGACCAGCGCGTGATCGACTGGATCATCTCCGAGTTCAAGCGCGACCAGGGCATAGACCTGAAGCAAGATCGCATGGCCTTGCAGCGCCTCAAGGAGGCAGCGGAGAAGGCTAAGTGCGAGCTGTCGACGGTTATGCAGACGGAGATCAACCTGCCATTCATCACCGCCGACGCCACAGGCCCCAAGCACCTGGCGATGACCCTGTCGCGAGCCAAGCTGGAGCAGCTCGTCGCCGACCTGATCGAGAGGACCGCTGGACCGTGCAAGCAGGCCCTATCGGACGCGGGGCTATCGCCGAACCAGATCGACGAGGTCGTGCTCGTCGGTGGAATGACCAGAATGCCGGCCGTAGTGGACAAGGTCAAGACACTGTTCGGCAAAGAGCCTCACAAGGGAGTAAACCCCGACGAGGTGGTGGCCGTCGGCGCGGCCATCCAGGCTGGCGTGCTCAAGGGCGAGGTCAAGGACGTGCTGCTGCTGGATGTCACGCCGCTGACCCTGGGAATCGAAACCCTCGGCGGAGTAATGACGCCACTTATTACACGCAACACGACGATTCCAACGTCCAAGAGCCAGATTTTCTCGACCGCGAGCGATAGCCAGACCAGCGTCGAGATACACGTGCTGCAGGGCGAGAGGCCAATGGCCACCGAGAACAAGACCATCGGCAGGTTCATCCTCGACGGCATACTGCCTGCGCCGCGCGGCATTCCGCAGATCGAGGTTGCCTTCGACCTCGACGCCAACGGCATCCTGAACGTTTCGGCCAAGGACAAAGGCACCGGCAAGGAGCAGAAGATCACCATCACGGCGAGCTCGGGCCTCTCGAAGGACGAGGTCGAGAAGATGGTTCGCGAAGCCGAGGCGCACGCCGAGGAAGACCGCAAGCGACGCGAGGAGATCGAGACCAAGAACCAGGCCGACACGCTAGCTTACTCGGCAGAGAAGATGCTGCAGGAGCACGGCGACAAGGTGCCAGCCGATTTGCGCAGCGAGATCGAGGGCAAGATAGCCGCCCTCAGGTCGGCGCTGCAGGGTGGAGACGTCAACTACATCCGTTCGACGATGCAGGATCTTTCCACCGCCATGCAGAAGGTTGGCAGCGCGGTCTACCAGCAGCAAGGTGGCCAGCCTGGGCAAGGCGGACCTGGCGACCAGCATGGAGGAGAGCAACCTGGAGGCAAGCCCGACGAGGGCACCATCGAGGGCGAGTTCCGCGAAGTATAGAGACTAAATGAACCACGGGGCGTTCGTGAATTGCAGTTTGACCTGCAAATCGAGTAATGTAAATAGCGTAGCGCGGGGGCTCGTCCCCCGCTAGGTTAGCAGTAGACAGGCTACATCTGACCAAGTCGTAGAGATTCATTATCACGAACGCCCCCACACCCGCCCTGCCGATTGAACACCTTACGGAGGCCAGTTTAATGTTGAAGCACCTCGTTTCCCGCTGGCTTCCAGTCCTTCTCTGGATGGGCCTCATCTTCTTCCTCTCCTCCCGATCAGACCTGCCGACAATCGGCGATCACACCACGGATTTCATCGCTAAGAAAGACGCCCACGCCTTCGTCTACGCCGTTCTCGCCTTCCTTCTCCTTCGCGCAACGAGTGGCTCGACTCGGCCAGCGCTCTACGCCTTCGCCATCGCCGCGCTTTACGCGGTCTCCGACGAGTTCCACCAGACCTTCGTCTTCCGAAGGGAAGGAACGCTGCGTGACATAGGCATCGACGCCGCGGCCGCGGCGTTAGCGTTGGTCGTAGTCGAGCGGCTGGGGCTGAGGCGAGCGCTGAAATGAGCAGCAAAACCATCTTGACAGGCCCGGTTTCGGTGCCTAAAATGAGTTAGAGTTACAACATACTCATTCATTCGAGAATCGAACGATAAACAGCGAAAGGCGGAGCCAGGAGCGAAGTCGCCAGAGATAGGTAGGTTGGTTTCTCGTGGAAACGGCCATCCCCATAGTCTCGACCAAGCTGCATCCTCCGATCATCCGCGACAACGTGCTGCGCCGGCCGCGCCTTCACGACGCGCTTGAGTTCGTCGTGAGGCGCAGGCTGACGCTGGTTTGCGCCGGCGCCGGCTACGGCAAGACTACCCTGCTTTCAGCTATCACCTATTCACACTTTCCCGTCATTTGGTACAGCTTGAGCCCAAGCGACTGGGACCTGGCTGTCTTCGTCTCATATCTAGCGCAGGGGATTCGACGCCATCAACCCGGCTTCGGCGATCGCGTGCTCCAGTTGCTTTCAGGGGAGAAGGGGTCCAGCGTGAACCCTGAAACCATCGCGGGCCAGCTCGTCAACTGCCTGAGCGAAGTCGAGGGCAGGGAGCTAGTTATCGTCCTGGACGACTATCACTTTGTAGATCGTAATCAGGCGGTCCGAAAAACCGTGGACTACTTGTTGATCCACCTGCCAGCCAATTCGCACCTGGTGATTGCCACCAGGCGAGCTCCACGGCTGTCTTCGCTGCCACGCCTTCGCATGATTGGAGAGGTGAACGATGTAACGGAAGCTGACCTTCGCTTCAGAGCTGACGAAGTGCAGGAGTTATTCAGCCAGTTCTATGGCCTGCGATTGAGTGGCGAGTCGGTCAACACTCTTGCCAGGCAGACCGAGGGCTGGATTATCGCCCTGCAACTGACAGCGCAGTCGCTCAGATCGAAGCACATGCAAAATGTGTACGATCCCCTGGCGAGCCTGGGAGCCGATAAGAGGCGACTGTTTGAGTACCTCGCGGAAGAGGTTTTCAAGCGCCAGCCGGCAAACGTTCAGCGTTTTCTCTGCGAATCGTCGATACTCTCGACCCTCTCGGCGGAAGGCTGCGATGCCATTTTCCGCCGAACGGATTCCGCGGCGATGCTTAGGCATATCGAGCAGAATAATCTCTTTGCCGTCGAGGTCGAAGAGGGGCACTGGCGCTATCATCACCTCTTCCGCGACTTCTTGCGCCAACTGATCGCCAGAGACGTGGGCCAGGTCAACGACCTTCATCGGCGGGCAGCCATTTATTTTGAGGAACGAGGAGACCACATTCAGGCTATCCAACATTACCTCGTGGGCGCGGACTACCGAAGCGCGGCGACCCTGATAAGCAAGGTGGGCCACTCCTTACTTCGCGCCAGCCGTTTCGATACCCTAACGTTCTGGATCAGCCAAATACCTGAACAAGACCTGCGTGGAGCGCCCGATCTGGTGTTCTTGCAAGCGCAGGTATTCGAGCTTCAGGGACATTACGACCGATCCTTGGAATGGTTGGAGCGAGCCGCTCAGGCATTTGTCGAAAATAAGAATGACCTTGGCCTTAGCAAAGTTCTGCGCAGCAAGGCATATATGGCCGCCTGGCGCCTGGGACGGCATGCCGAGGCCCAGACCCTATATCGTGAGGCGCTGGATCATTTGAGCCCTGAGAACACGATCGAAAGGGCCGATCTCCTGAGTTGCATCGCCCTGAGCCATTTGCCGGCTGCAAATCCAAAGGCTGCGCGCGAAGCCTTTGAGCAGGCGTTGCAGATTTACGAAGAAGCGGGCGACAAAGAAGGAACAGTCGCGACGTTGATCAACCCTGGCACCTGGATCTACTGGCTGCGGGGCGAATTCTCAGCGGGACTAGTCTCGCTCAGCCGCGCGCTTGCCTTGGCCGAAGAGATTGGTAGCAAGCACATGCTTGCCGAATGTCTCGGCGGCCTGTCGGTGACGTTGCGCTATCTTGAACGCTGTGAGGAGGCTAAGGAGTACGCGGAAAAGGCGGTGGCGCTCGGCCGCGAAATCGGTGCGGTTCAGCTCGAAGCCCACAACCTTACTTTTCTCGCCCTCGCGTGCCACGGCGGCCGCACTCCCGATCTGAACGCAGCCCGGCGTTACGCCGAGGAATCCGCACGGCTGGCAGAAAAAGAAGGGAACGAACGGATTCGGATCAGCGCCCTGAGCACGGAAGTCATGGTCCTTCGGCGTCTGGACGACCTGGTGGAGGCAGTCAGCATAGGCAATCTGCTGTTGGATATCGCCGAAAGGAGCACGGATCAATGGCTCATCGCCGCCTCGGAAATGAACGTTGGAGCCGCTCTCATCGATCAGGACGATGCGCGTGCCGAAGCTCTCCTGTTCCAGGCACGCGAGAGGTTCGAACGCCACGAAGACAAGTGGAACCTTGCTTGCGTCAACTTCTGGATCGCCGTGTTGCGCCTTCGCTCTAAACCTCGCCAGGCCCTGGAATACTTCCAGGTCAGCCTGGACCTGGCAAGAGCAAATAACTACGGTTTCTGGTTCATCGAGGAGCACAGGCACGCCGTGCCTTTGCTGGTGCTGGCCATTGGCAGCCACGTTTATCCTGAGTATTGCGCCCACTTGCTCGAGCGCATCGGTTTGGACGCTATCGATGACCTGAATGCCTTGCTGAATCACGAAGTCGCAGACGTTCGCCAGATAGCGGCGGAACAGGTCCGAAACCTTACGGGCGACGCACCAGGACCAGATTCTGTCGCGGTTCCCTCTGACCAACGCTACCTGACGGCGACGGCAGGGAAAGCAGCACCGAAGACGTTGCCAGGACGAGAGCTCGCGCCTCTACGTATCTGTTGCTTCGGCAATTTCAAGGTGTACCACGGCGATCGCCTTGTGCAGGAAGGCGCGTGGCGGCTCAAGAAAGTGAAAAGCCTGTTGAAATACCTGGCTGCGTGTCCAGACCACACCGTCACGAAGGATGAGGTGCTCGAGGTATTCTGGGGGGACCTGAAGCCAGAGGCTGCCAGGGCTGATCTAAGAAGGACCCTGCACTTGCTGCGTCGCGTGTTTGAACCGCGGGCGGAGGCTTGTTCTTCCAGGTATGTCGCCTCAGAGCACGGTATGCTGGGATTACGCCCTGAAATGATCGAGAGGATCGACGTCGACGAGTTTGTGCGGCACATCTCCGCCGCGCAAAAGGCGGAATGGCTGGGAGACCCGAGCCGAGCCGAGCAGGAATACGAAGCAGCCAGAACGCTTTACGTCGGCGACTTCCTGAGCGACGACCCGTATGAAGACTGGACGATGGCCAGGCGCGAGCGCTTCAGGAACCTCTATCTCTCGGCGCTGGAGAAGATGGCGAAGTGGCGGATGGATGCTCGTGACTACGAAGCCGCCATCACGTACCTGCAGAAGATACTCGACCAGGATTCCGCCCGGGAAGATGCTCACATACTCCTCATGCAGTGTCTCGCCAGGATCGGCCGGCGGCGTGAAGCGCTGGCCCAGTATGCGACTTGCCGCAGGATACTCAAGCAGGAGCTCGACCTGGAGCCCACGCCGGAAACTCAGGCGCTCTACGTCAGACTGGTGGCGGGCCAGACGATTTAGAGACATTCCCCACAGGCCGAGACCTGGACGTCCTGCCGACGTTTTGTCGACGTTTCACAGACGCCTCTGCTGTAGAATTCCCTCAATAAGCCAGGACCTGTTCGCCTATTGTCACCGCCGCGATGCTTTCCTTAGATTTTCTGTCATTTCTCCTTTGCGCTCTTGGCGGTCTTTGCGGTTCACCTGTTTTCACACTAGTGGGGAGATCGTCAGGGATCTCCCGGAGAAGAATTCATCAAGGAGGGAGAGTATGCCTAAGATTCGAGCTAACGGCATCGATATCTACTACGAGGTATATGGCGCAGGAGAACCACTGATGCTGATCATGGGCCTGGGCGCTGACTGCCGCCAGTGGGCTTTCGTACTGCCAGCGCTGGCCCAAAAGTACAAGGTCATCGTCTTCGATAACCGAGGAGCCGGCCAGACAGATAAGCCTGAAACCCCATATTCCATCCCACTATTTGCCAGCGACACCGCCGCCCTCTTAGATGCGCTTGATATCGACAAGGCCCACATCCTGGGAGCCTCCATGGGAGGCATGATCGCTCAAGAACTTGCGATTAGTCATCCCGAGCGAGCGCAAAGCCTCATCCTGGCCTGCACCTTCGCCAAGCCCGATAACATGTCGCGCGCCATATTGACGACGTGGCGGATGGTGGCTGAGAGGCTGGGGCCACAGGGCCTGGTGAAAACCATGTTTCCCTGGGGATTCACCGCGGACTTCTATGAGAACCACGCTGCTGAGCTAGAGATGGCCGAGGGTCTTTTCCTCGGCAATCCTCAGCCCCTTCACGCGTTCTTGAACCAGTGCGACGCCTGCCTGAACCACGACACGACCGCTCGCCTGCCACAGATTTCCGTGCCCACGCTAGTAATGGTGGCTCGGGAGGACATACTCACACCCCCGCGACTGGCAAACGTGCTCTACCAAAGCATTCCTGGGGCCAAGTTGGCCGTCCTGGAAAGCGGAGGCCACGTCTTCCTTGCCGAGGCGCCGGACAAAGCAGCAGCCGCGATCCTGGAATTCCTCGGCAGCCTCTAAACAAAAGGCATGAGGACTTTTCTTTGAGAGAACTGTTCAAGAACAAGGAGGAGAACAAGAATGCGAAAACAGTCTCGGATCACGGTTATCCTGGCTGTCCTGCTGGGCATTAGCCTCCTGCTTAGCGCTTGCCAGTCAGCGCCAGCGCCAAGCGCATCCTCCAGCAAGCCTGAGGAGAAGGCGAAGACTGAGTCGAAGGAACCGTACAAGATCGGCGTCTTGACAACTCTCACTGGCCCCCCGGCTTTCGTCGGGAACGACATCCGCGATGCGGCCGTGCTCGAGGTCGAGCGAATCAATGCCGCCGGCGGCATTGACGGACACCCTATCGAGCTACTAGTCGAGGATGATGGCGGCGACCCCAGTAAGGCGGTGACCGGGCTTACCAAACTGATCCGCCAGGACAAGGTGCTGGCGGTGACTGGGCCGTTCATCGGTCCCCTTGAAGCATCCTTGCGCCCTGTGGCCGAACGTGAGCAAACCCCCTTCGTCGTCATCTGTCCGACGATCCCTGAGCTCCGGGCCAAGAAAGACAAATACGCGTTCAATATCGCCCAGCCCGAGAGCGCTCGCGTTGGCGCCTGGCTCGACATCCTGAAGGGCAACAAGTACACCAAGGTTGCCGGAATTACCAGCAATGACCCGGTGCTCCTGGCATCATTCAAATTGCTGCAAACGGAAGCGCGTGCTCAGGGAATCGAGGTTATCGTCCTGCCCGACGCCGTCGATCCGAACGCGGTTGACTTGACGCCCGAAGTTACCAAGCTGAAGGAACTCGTCGCCAGGGAAAAACCCCAGGCCGTAGTGAGCGGTGTTTGGCCCCCCAGCACTCCGACCCTGTTGAAAACTATGAAGCAACTGGGAGTCGAAATACCCACCATAACGTATGACGCTGCCGCTGATCCATTCTTATTCGCCATGGGCGGCGACGAGCTTAACGGGCTGTTGCTGCCCGGCGGCAAAGTGCTGGCTGGCGAGGCGTTGCCCGATAGCGAACCTCAGAAGGCCGTCATCATCGACTTTAAGAAGCGCTACGAGGGGAAGACGGGGCGGCCGGCCAGCGCACTTGCGGGAGACAGCCGCGACGCGATCAACATAATTGCGAATGCGCTCAAGGTGGCAGGCCCGGACAAGGCCAAGATTCGCGATGCGGTCGAAAAGACCACCAACTTCGTCGGCGTCAACGGCGTCTACAATTATAAGCCCGACGATCACGAGGGGGTCAGCAAGGAATCCTTCGCCATTTACGAGGTCAAGGATAAGAAGTTCGTGTTCCTTAGGGTCGTCAAGTAGTCCGAGAGGTCCGAAGGGGGGCGAGTGCGTGAGCGCTGCCAATTTGCTCCAGTTGCTGGTCGCGGGCATCACTATGGGAGCCGTGTACGGCCTCGTCGCTCTGGGGTTCGTCACCATATACCGGTGTTCGGGCGTGGTGAACTTCGCGCAGGGAGAGTTCGTCATGCTCGGCGCTCTGCTGACGGTCTACTTGTTGAAGGTGGCCTACCTTCCATACCCCGCTGCGGCGGCCGTTGCCGTAGTGATCGTCGTCCTCGTCGGGGTGCTCGTATACCAAATGGTGGTCGCCCCCCTTCGCCAGGCATCTGTTCTCTCGCTCATTATGGCGACATTGGGCGTCAGTCTGTTTATCCAGAACGACGCCCTCGTCGCCTGGAGCGCCCGTCCCGCCGCTCTACCACCGTTCTCAGGCGATATCCCCATTCGCCTTGGCGAGGTATCCGTCGTCCCTCAAAGCCTGTGGGTGATTCTGATGGCGGCGGTGGTTCTGGTGGCGCTCTATCTGCTGAACAACCGAACCCTCTTTGGCAAGAAAATGACCGCCACCGCCACTCAGCCACTGGCGGCTGGCCTTGTCGGCATATCCACGGGTTCGATGATCCGCTGGTCGTTCGCCATTAGCGCCGCCGTCGGCGCGTTCGCCGGCCTGTTCCTGGCGGCAATGGTGCCCATGAACTTCGCCTCTGGCACGACCTTTGGCCTCAAGGGCTTTGTGGCCGCGGTTCTGGGCGGCTGGGGCAAGAGCACGGGCGCCGTCTTGGGGGGGCTTGCGCTAGGCATTGTGGAGGCTTTCAGCGCCGGGTTACTTCCGACGGGCTACAAGGACGCCATCGCTTTTCTCGTCCTCATACTCATTCTCTACTATCGACCGACAGGTATCTTGGGCGCGTCGCTGGCGGGGGCAGAGTAGATGCAGGCGGTATCAGGATTGAGAAGCCGTGCCAGCTTGCCCAGGTTAGCTTTCACGATAGTAATGATCCTCTGGCCGATGCTGCTGCGCAACGACTACGCGCTAAGCGTGATGGTGTTCGCCGGCCTCTATGCGATGCTGGCCCTCGGCCTTGGGCTCCTGCTCGGCCAGGCTGGCCAGATCTCCCTGGGCCACGCCGCCTTCTTCGGCATAGGAGCTTACACCAGCGCCCTCCTCACCACCAGGCTCGACGCGCCCCCAATTCTGGCGCTGGCCGCCGGCGGTGTACTGGCCGGGATCGTCGCCTACGTCGTCGGCAGGCCCGTGCTCCGTCTCAAGACCTACTTCCTTGCTCTGGCCACCCTGGGGCTTGGAGAGATCTTCGCGGTCTGTGCACGCGAGACAGGCTGGCTGACCGGCGGCCAGGTAGGAGTGGTGGGAATCCCGTGGCTGGAGGTCGGCGGCTTTGCCGTCGATGACTACTTCAAGCAATACTACGTCGTCTGGGCCCTCGTGCTCGTACTCTTGTTTCTGACGGAGCGGGCGATGAGATCGCGGGTGGGCAGGGCCCTCCGCGCCCTGGCGACCAGCGAGGTGGCAGCCTCGACGTTGGGCATCTATACGGCGGACTGGAAGCTGCGCGCCTTCGTGGTGAGCGCCGTGTACGCGGGGATCGGAGGAGGCCTGTACCCCTTCGTGATATCGGCCATAAGCTGGAGGGATTTTGGCGCCATCCTGTCCATGCTGGTGGTGATCATGGTGATGATCGGCGGCGTGAGCAGCCTTTTTGGCGCGGTGGTCGGCGCCATCCTGATAACCTGGCTTGGGCGTGCTTTCTCCAGTTACCAGGAATTCAGCGGGAGTATTTATGCGCTCGTGCTGATCCTGCTGTTGTTGTTCCTGCCCGGGGGGCTAGCTGGGGGACTCCGACCGAACCAGGCCGAACGCATCCGAGGCTTGCTGAAGGCGATTGGCCAATGGCTGTTGCCACGACCGCGACGTTCGCCGACGAGGAACGGGAGGGCGCCGGAGCCAGTCTCGGCTCTCCCCCCTGCAGTGGTCGCCGAGCAGGAATGGGCCGGGGAATTAGCACGACTCAAGTGCCAGCCAAAGATCGAAGCTATTCAATCGGCTGATCGGGAGCCTTTGCTTAGGCTCGAAGGAGTGAGCGTGAGCTTTGGGGGGCTGCAAGCGCTGAGCCAGGTATCCTTGGCGCTCCCAGAAGGCGGCATCGCGGCGCTCATCGGGCCGAACGGTGCGGGTAAGACGACGTTGTTCAACATAGTCAGCGGCCTCCAGCGACCATCAGAAGGGAGGGTCTGTTTCGCAGGCCAGGAGATCACACGCCGACCGGCCGCAGACATCGCCCGGCTGGGAATGGCTAGGACCTTCCAGAGTCTCCGTGTCTTTGCAAACATGACTGTGCTGGAAAACGTGATGGTCGGGAGGCATCGACACGAGAGGGCGGGCTTCATCACGGCGGCAGTGGGGTTGGGCGCGCAGGCCCGAGAGGAGCAGGAGTCGCGGAAACGTAGCCTGGAGGCGCTGGCTCTCGTGGGGCTGGATCACCTGGCCGAGTGGCCGGTGACAGCCCTGCCGTACGGGCAGCAGCGGCTGGTGGAGATCGCTCGGGCGCTGGCCACCGAGCCGCGCCTGCTGCTGTTGGACGAGCCGGCCGCCGGAATGAACGCACCGGAACGAGCGCAGTTGGTGGAGAAGGTGGCACGCATCCGCAATGCGGGCGTGACGGTGCTGCTGGTCGAGCACGACATGGGCCTCGTCATGGGCATTTCGGACACAGTCAGCGTGCTCGACTATGGGAAGCTGATCGCCGAAGGTGCGCCTGAAGACATACAGACGCATCCGGCAGTCATCGAAGCCTATTTGGGAGTCAACCACAGGGACAAGGAGGGTTTGTTAGTGGCGGTCGGGAGCCAAGTGCCAGGGGCAGGCTTGCCTGCGCAGCCCACTGGCGAGGGAAAACCGCTGCTGGAAGTTGAGCATATCTCCACATACTACGGTTCGATCGGCGCGGTGAGAAACGCCTCCCTGCAGGTGCGCCCCGGCGAGATCGTCGCCGTTCTCGGATCCAACGGCGCGGGCAAGACCACGCTCCTGCGCACCATCTCGGGCGTGCTCCGACCGCGAGGCGGGAGGATAATCTACGACGGCCGGGAAATAACACCTCTGTCGCCGCCGCAGATCGTGGCCTGTGGCATTGGCCACGTGCCTGAAGGGCGTCTCATCTTCCCCACGCTCAGCGTCCACGACAATCTCCTCCTCGGCACGTGCCTACGTCGAGATCGAGTGGAGATTGGCGTAGACCTGGAGTTTGTGTACGATCTGTTCCCGGCGCTGGCTGATCGTCGCCATCAGATTGCAGGAACGCTATCAGGAGGAGAGCAGCAGATGCTGGCGATAGGACGGGCGCTGATGGGCCATCCCAAGTTGCTGCTGCTGGACGAGCCATCGATGGGCCTCGCGCCGCTGGTCGTGGAGCACATCTTCGAGGCGTTGGTGACCCTCAACCGGCGAGGTCTGACCCTGGTCATGGTGGAGCAAAACGCGGAAATGGCGCTTTCCATCGCCGATCAGGCGGTGGTTTTGCAAACGGGGACGGTGGCTTTAGCCGGACCTGCGACAGCGCTTCGGCAGGATCGACGAGTGCAGGGACTGTATCTGGGCGTGAAGGAGCCCGCGCAGGAAAATGGAGGTCGGCCACAGGCGCGCACCACAGTTTCGCTCTAAGTGCTAGCAGAAAAAGAACGGGAGGTTTACTGGAATGGGTGCCAACGGCAAGCTGAACATCCAGGCAATCAATCAAATCGGCATCGTCGTCAGGGACGTCGACAAGGCGGTGGAACGCTATTGGAACGAGCTTGGCATCGGGCCGTGGATGATCTTCACGTTCGGGCCGGGCGTCAAGAAAACGACCTATCACGGGGAGCCGTGCTCGTTCGCGCTCAGGATCGCAATGGCACAGGTTGGGCCGCTTTTCATTGAGTTGCTTCAGCCACTGTCAGGTCCGACGCCTCACCAGGAGTTCCTGGACCAACATGGGGAAGGGGTCCAGCATTTGGGCGTGTTCGTCCAAAGCTTTGAGCAAGCCGCCGAGGAGATGCGGCGGCTGGGCTACGAGGAGATAACGGCCGCCCACGGCATCGGGCCTAAAGGCGATGGAGCAGCGGCATACTTCGATACGCAAGACAGCCTCGGAACGTTGCTCGAGCTAATCGAAATGCCGGGCGAGATGCCGCCCCCTGAAAAGGTGTATCCCGCGCCCGGTCTGTAGCCGGCCTCGAGCGGGGAGGGAAAGGAGCACAAAGCGAAAATGGGTAAGATCATTCGGATCAACATGAACAGCGCCACGGTCACATCTGAGGATGTTCCTCAGGAGTACGTGCTGCTTGGCGGCCGCGGGCTAACGTCGACCATTGTCGCGCGGGAGGTGCCGGCCACGTGCCATCCCCTCTCGGCGCAGAACAAGCTCGTGATCGCCCCCGGCCTCCTGACAGGGACATCAGCGCCTTGCTCAGGACGTCTCTCGATAGGCTGTAAGAGCCCCCTGACCAACACGATCAAGGAGAGCAACGTCGGCGGAACGGCCGGCGCCAAGCTGGCCAGGCTGGGCATAACAGCGCTCACCATCGAAGGGACCGCCAAGGACGGAGAGACCTACATCCTGAACGTTACAAAGGACCGAGCCGAGTTGGTGCCCAACGGGGCCTTTACGCGCATCGGCAATTACGCCTTTGCCAACCACATGCGCCAGAAGTACGGCGACAAGGTTAGCGTCATCTCGACTGGCCCTGCCGGCGAAATGAAGTTATCCGTGGCCACTATCGCCGTCACCGATATGGATGGAAGGCCCTCACGCCACGCCGGCCGAGGTGGAACGGGGGCCGTGATGGGCAGCAAGGGTTTGAAGGGCATCGTGATCGACGATGCCGGAACATCGCCTGTACAGCCCGTCGACCGCGAGGGCTTTAGGGCTGGACAAGCCAAGATACTCAAGGCTCTGGCCGAACACCCCGTGACCAGCCAGGCATTTCCTGCCCTTGGGACGGCAATGCTGGTGAACGTAATTAACACAGCAGGAGCTTTCCCAACCAGAAACTTCAGCGTGGGACAGTTCGAAGGCGCGGAGAAGATCTCCGGCGAGGCCGTCAACAAGAATGCCACGTCGCGGCCAGGCGGCAAAATGGGCCATCCCTGCATGCCAGGGTGCGTCATTAAGTGCAGCAACGTCTACGTCGATGAGCACGGTGAGCACATCACGTCAGGACTGGAGTATGAGACGATCTGGGCCAATGGCGCCAATTGCGGCATCGACGACCTGGACGCCATCGCCCGCATCGATCGTCTTTGCGACGATTTCGGTCTGGACACCATGGAAACTGGCGCAGCCATCGCCGTGGCGATGGCGGCAGGAGTGAAGAGCTTCGGCGACGCCCAGGGCGCCATACAGCTTATACGGGAAATCGCGGAGGGAACACCATTAGGCCGGATATTGGGGAGCGGCGCCGAAGTCACAGGCAAGGTTTATGGTATCGAACGCGTGCCGACGGTCAAGGGGCAAGCGATGGCTGCCTACGATCCGCGAGCGCTTAAGGGCAATGGCGTCACGTATGCCACGTCGCCCATGGGAGCCGATCATACGGCCGCCAACGTCTTTGCGCCGAACCTCGGTGGCATCCCTGGGCTATCTGCTGAAGGGCAGGCCGAACTCAGCAAATCCGTACAAACCATAATAGCTGCCCACGATTACACCGGGCTTTGCACGTTCGTTACTGCCGTCGCAGCGGCCGACATACCGACGGGGTTGGATGGCATCGTCGAGATGCTGAGCGCCCTGCTTGGCGCCAACGTGACCATCGACTCCTATTCGGAACTGGGCAAAAGGATCCTCGCGGTGGAGCGCGAATTCAATGCGAGAGCTGGCTTCAGCGCCGTTCACGACCGTCTGCCGTTGTGGATGACTCGGGAACCGCTCCCGCCTCACCACACCGTTTTCGACGTGAGTGAGAGCGACCTGGATTCAGTGCGTATGTGAGGACTATCTATGGCTGTCGAATTCAAGATGCCCAAGCTGGGCATGACGATGAAGAAGGGAATTGTTTCCAAATGGCTCAAGCGTGAGGGCGACCCCGTGGCCCAGGGCGAGCTCATCGCCGAGATAATGACCGAGAAGATCACGATCGAGATCGAGTCGCCCGGCACAGGAATACTGAAGACTATCCTCGTACCCCTGAAAAAAGAGGTGCCTGTTGGCACTACGCTGGCGTGGATAGGCGCCGTCGATGAGGCGATGCCGGTGTCAGGATCGCAGCCACAGGTGGTCGCAGTTGCTGCGGCTGCTGCCTCTGCGCCTGCCATAGAGGAGGACGGCCGGATCAAAGCATCTCCCGCGGCAAGGCGCGTGGCCAAAGAGCACGGCATCGACATAGCGCTGGTATCCCCATCCGGCAGCGACGGACGCATCAGCAGCGAGGACGTCCTGTCACACGTCGCCGCCCAACAGGCCAGCGCTAAGGCCGCTGGAGCCATCGTCGCTTCGGAGGCGGCGAAAAGGCTGGCTCAGGAGAGGGGCGTCGACCTGGCGGCAGTATGATCGGCTCCCGGGGAGAAGCGGAGGCTAACCACCGAAGACGTCGAGTCCTACCTTGAGGCCCGAGGAGCTCAGCTGGCGGCCAGTCCTCGCGCGATCCCCCTGGTTGGCATGCGCAAGATGATCGCCGATCATCTGGTGCAAAGCCTGCACAACGCGGCCCAACTCACCGTATCTCTAGAGGTCGACGCCACCGAGCTGGTGAGGGCGAGGGAACTCATCCTCCCCGGCTTCCAGGCCGCCACAGGCATAAGGCCGACGTTCACCGATCTGCTGATCGTGCTCGTGGCCAGGGCGCTGCAGCAGCACCCGATCCTCAACTCGACGCTGGTCGACGACGAGATCATCCTGCACGAGGACGTCAACATGGGCGTGGCGGTAGCGATCGACAGCGGGCTGATCGTCCCCGTGATTCATCAAGCTCAGACGAAGTCGTTGGGCGAGATAACGCAAGCTCGATCAGAGCTGGCGCGCAAGGCCCTCGAAGGACGACTTGGCTACGAGGAAATTCTGGGAGGAACGTTCACGATAACTAATCCCGGAGGGGCAGGCTCGGATATCGCGACCCCGATCCTGAATTCGCCCGAGAACGCTATCCTCGGGGTCGGACGCATCGTCAAGAAGCCTGCGGTGCACGACGACGAGATTTGCATCAGGCACATGCTATGGCTGAACCTGACATTCGACCACCGCGCGATGGACGGCGTGCCCGCCGCGCGTTTTCTGGAGACGCTGAACGCAATGATTCAAGAACCGCTGAAGTTCCTGGAGAAGCTATAGGCAGGTGGTAATGGAGAGCTTCGATCTTATCGTAACTGGTAGTGGCCCCGCCGGCTACGCGGCGGCGATCAGAGGAGCCGCGCTGGGCGCAAGAGTGGCCCTGGTGGAGAGAGATGCGCTGGGCGGCACGTGCGTGAACCGTGGCTGTATCCCTACAAAGTTTATGATGGAGGCCGCCGAAACCGCGGCAGCCATCGGCAGATCTGGCACATTTGGGCTCAGGGCCAGCCTGGAATCTGTCGACCTAAAAGGGATTAAGGAGAGAAAGAATGCGTTGATCGAAACCCTCGGCGAGGGCATGGTTGCAATGCTGGAAATGGCTGGCATCCGCGTCATCCGTGGCTCATCCTGCTTCACCTCGCCCCAAACGCTGATTGTGACCGATCCTGAGGGCGAGAAAGCGGAGATCACATCGCCGAAGACAATCATCGCCACTGGCGCCTCTTTTGCCCCTATTCGGGTTCCTGGCCTTAAGAACGACGAGATGCTCACGACGGAGAAGGCATTCGCATTGGAGAAGCTGCCTGAAAGCGTCGTGATCGTGGGAGGTGATGCTATTGCCCTAGAGTGGAGCTGTCTGTTCAACGCGCTGGGAAGCCAGGTGACTGTCGTAGAGGGAGGGAGCCACATCGCGCCCGGCGAGGACGTGGAGATGAGCGCATTATTTATGGAGGCCCTCGAACAAACAGGGATAAGCTTCGAAGTTGGGGCGAAGGTAGAGAGAGCACACGTCGACGAAGAGGGCGATAAGCATCTGCAGATCTCAGATGGACGGCAAATTCGTCAGATCACGGCTCAGGAAGTGTTCGTCGTGCCAGAGAGAATCCCTAACACGGAGAATCTTGGGTTAGACGTCGCCGGGGTGACCGTGAGAGACGGCGTAATACTGGTTGACGACAAGATGGAAACTAACGTCGACGGCATTTATGCCGCGGGCGACGTGGCTGGAGGTCGTATGTTGTCCCACGTCGCGTCGGCACAGGGGCAAGTTGCGGCAGATAACGCGTTGGGAAGACACAGGTGGTTTGGCAGGCAGACCGTGCCCCGCTGCGTTTACACGATGCCCCAGTTCGCGGCAGTCGGGCTGACGGAAGAAGAGGCTCAGCGCAACGGACGGGAGGTGAAGATAGGGACCGCGTCCCTGGCGATGAATGCCAGAGCGGCTACTATTGCCAGACGAGAAGGTGTGATTAAGGTCATAGCCGATGCACGGCACGGCGATATCCTGGGGGTTCACATCGTTGGGGCGTTAGCCACCGAGACCATCGCGCAGGCTGTGTTGGCCATGAGTTTGGAATGCACGGTCGGCGATTTCAGCCGGGTGCTCCAGGCCCATCCGACGCTAGCGGAGGCGCTGGTCGAGGCGATTAAGGCGGCTAAATGAGGCATCGTTCATCCCGCTCGACGGGACAGAGACACTGAGGAAACGAGGAAATAATGGATTAGCCAGATCACGAAAGGGAGGGTACAAATGGCATTCTCAGCAGAAGAAATGTTGGCGCTCTATCGCAAGATGCTGCTGGTCAGAAGAATGGAAGAGAAGCACGGCGAACTGCTGGCCTCTGGCGACATCTGGATGATGGGCCACTTTGGCACGGGACAGGAAGCCGTGGCCATCGGCATCACTGCCCCGCTCAAGAAAGAAGACTACCTCTTCCCGACTCACAGAGGGGTGGGCGAATTCATCGGCAAGGGGATGGTTCCTAAAGACATCTGGGCCGAGTACTACGGCCGGACTACTGGTCTGGCCAAAGGCAAGGGAGGATTACACCTGTCTGACGTCCGCGTCGGACTTATGGGCCTCGTGGGCAGCCTGGGAGCCGATTTTGCGGTGGCCGTGGGCACCGCTCTCTCTTCCAAAATGCGGGGCACCGGACAGGTGACGATGATCTATTTTGGCGACGGCACGTCTAACCAGGCCGACTTCCACCCATCGATGAACCTGGCTGCCCTGTGGCAGTTGCCCATCGTCTTCGCTTGCGCCAACAACCAGTACTCCGAGCTAGCCCACTACCGGGAGACCACCTCCACGGAGCACATCGCGCCGCGGGCCGCAGGCTATGGCGTGCCCTGGAAGATCGTCGAGGATGGCAACGATATCCAAGCCGTCTACGCCGCGACTGCCGAGGCCGTGGACCGCGCCAGGCGCGGAGAAGGGCCCACCCTCGTCGAGTACAAGACTTATCGTATCGCGGCCCACTTCACAGGCGACCCGGGCGGCTACCAGCCAAAGGAAGAGATCGAAGAGTGGAAGAAGAAAGATCCCATCGACAGGTTCAGGGCTCGTATTATCGAGCAGAAGGTCGCCACTGCAGACGATCTTGAAAACATGAATCGAGAGGTAATCGCCGAGGTTGAGGATGCGGTCAAGTACGCGCAGGAAAGCCCGTGGCCGGCCCCCGAGGATATCTATCAGGATTTGTATGCGTAGGAGGTGAGCAGAGATGACGAGAACGATCACATACCAGCAGGCGATCAACGAAACCCTCAGGCAGGAGATGGAGAAGGACAAGATGGTCTTCATCCTCGGGGAAGATGTAAGAGTGAGTCCCTTCGGGCAAACCGCTGGCCTGGTGGAACAGTTCGGCAAGGAACGCGTGCGCAACACCTGCATCGCCGAGTCGGCTATCGTCGGCACTGCCATCGGTGCGGCGATGACCGGGATGCGGCCGGTGGCCGAGATAATGTTCGCCGACTTCATGTACCTCGCTATGGATGCAATTGCGAGCCAGGCGGCTTCGTGGAGATATATGACAGGGGGCCAGGTCAAGTTGCCGCTCGTCATCCGAACGGTGTCTGGAGCCGGCTGGGCTATGGGCTATAACCACTCCCAGAGCACGGAGGCTTCGTTCATGCACCCCCCGGGCCTGAAGATCGCTGTTCCCTCGACACCACACGATGCTGCCGGACTATTGCGCACGGCAATCAGGGACGATAATCCAGTCCTCTTCTTCGAGCACAAGTTCCTGTTTCCCACGAGTGGAGAAGTGCCCGACGAGGAGTACGCTATCCCCTTTGGCCAGGCGGACGTGAAGCGACAAGGCAAACACGTGACCGTGGTGGCGACGCTGTTAATGGTCCACAAGGCGCTGGCCGCTGCCGATGAGCTCAGCCAGGAGGGGATCGAGGTTGAAGTCGTCGACCCTCGCACGCTGACGCCTCTGGACAAGGAAACGATTCTGGCCTCAGTCAAGAAGACTGGGCGCCTGGTAACCGTCGAGGAAAGCCGTGCGCGAAACGGCGTCGGTGCAGAGATCGCCGCGATGGTAGCATCCGAGGGGTTCGATTTTCTCGATGCGCCAATCCAACGCGTGGGAGCGCCGGATGTGCCAATCCCTTATAGCCCACCACTGGAGAGCACGTTCATTCCCAACGAGGATCGTATCATTGAGGCGGTCAGGAGGGTCCTGGGGTAACGCGCTCACCGAGTTGCGCGAGATCTTCGGAGACTGATTCGGCGTCGATATCGTCGAACGCCTCATCTTGCCCTAATTGTGAGCGTTTCGAGTTGGGGATATCTCGCGGCGGTCTCGGAGACCGAGGCGGTCTGCGCCGGGGAACGGCGAGTTGGTCGCGCATAATGGATTATCTGACGTCGCGGCGATGTCCCAAACCTGTAACGCCCCCTAATTCATAGTGACAAGTTACGCCCCACGCGCTATAATATATTCGCTTAGGGGCTGCCGTGCGTTAGCCTCTTCCGATAATGGCTGGCCATGTGGCGCCGTCTCGGAAGTGCGGGCCGATCTGCTTCGTCCACGCCAGGACCTCAAGCAGGAGCACGTCGTTGCTCTCAAGAGTTTGCCCAAGGACATACATCGGTCACGGTCCGAGTGTCCGACGAGACGCGAAGGGGGTGATTCAGCCGAAGATGCTTACCCTAGGGACCTGCTGATCCGCTTAACCAGAGCATTGCTGAAAAAGGAGTATTTCTGAATGAGCCGGATTCTGCGCGTCAATATGACCGATCTGTCTACTAAGTTCGAAGAGGTTCCTGAGAAATACAGGCTGCTTGGCGGCCGTGGCCTGACATCGAACATCGTCTTTGACGAAGTGCCTCCTGATTGCCATCCCCTCGGACCGAACAACAAGGTGATTTTTGCCCCTGGCCTAGTTACTGGCACCTCTGCGCCCAGTTCTGGCCGCCTCTCTGTCGGTGGCAAGAGCCCACTCACTGGTGGCATCAAGGAAGCTAACGCTGGCGGCATCGCCTCGCAAAAGATCGCCAGGCTGGGCATCAAGGCCATCATCGTCGAGGGCCAGGCTCAGGACGGCAAGTTCTACTCTCTCAAGGTAAATAAGGACGGCGCTTCCCTCGTCTCCGCCGACGATATCGTCGGCAAAGGCATGTACGAGGCCGACGAGATCATCTGGAGGAAGCACCCAAACAAGCCCGGCGTGATCGGC
Organism: Chloroflexota bacterium; assembly: GCA_023480885.1. Taxonomy (GTDB): domain Bacteria; phylum Chloroflexota; class UBA6077; order FW602-bin22; family JACPRP01; genus JAMCWX01. Next base: position 26,767 of record JAMCWX010000064.1, read on the forward strand.
ATCGGTCCCGCGGGCGAAATGCGCCTGGCCAACGCCGGCGTCTCGGTCAACGATTCCGAGAATGGCCCCGGCCGCTACGCTGGCCGCGGAGGCCTCGGCGCCGTGATGGGGTCCAAAGGGCTTAAGGCCATAATCGTGGACGACAAGGGCGGACCGGGAGTGTCAGTCGCGAACCCGGAGCTCTTCAAGCAGGAAGCCAAGAAACTCGCCGATGCCCTTCTCACTCACGCCGTTACTTCCCAGGCTCTGCCCAACTATGGCACGGCCGTCTTGATCAACATCTTAAACGAGGCCGGCGGTCTGCCAACTCGCAACTTCAGCTCTGGCCGATTCGAAGGTGCCGCCAAAGTCAGCGGCGAGATGATCAACGAGCTGGCTACCAAGGTCCGCAAGGGCGCAGGCAGGGTCGCTCACCCCTGTCACCCAGGCTGCGTCATCAAATGCTCCAACGTGTTCCCCAAGCCTGACGGTTCCTATCACGTCTCGTGTGTCGAGTACGAGTCCGACTGGGCCTTCGGACCCAACTGCGGCATCGACGATCTCGACGCTATCGCCGAGCTCGTCCGCATCAGTAACGACGTTGGGCTGGATACCATCGAAGCCGGCGTGACTGTCGGCGTCGCGATGGAAGCGGGAATAATCCCCTTCGGCGACGGACAGGCCGCGATCAACCTCTTGAGCGAGGTCGGCAAGGGCACGCCGCTGGGACGGATCATCGGCAACGGCGCTACCTTCACCGGCAGGGCCTTCGGCGTGACGCGAATACCTGCCGTGAAAGGACAGGCCATGCCTGCCTACGATCCACGGCCCATCAAGGGCATCGGCGTGACCTACGCGACGTCGACGATGGGCGCCGATCACACCTCAGGCTATACCATTGCACCTGAAATCCTTGGCGTCGGCGGCAAAGCCGACCCATTCGCCGTAAACAAAGGGGAGCTATCAAGAGCATTCCAGGCAACGACTGCCTTTGTCGATGCCTCGGGCTACTGTCTATTCATTGCCTTCGCCATCCTGGACATCGCCAGTGGATTCGAGGGCATGGTCAATTCCGTGAACGCCATGTATGGCACCGATTGGACTGGCGACGACGTCGTCAAAATCGGCCAGCAAATCATCAAGACGGAGCGAACTTTCAACGAGCGCGCTGGTTTTACTAAGGAACACGACCGCGTGCCAGAGTTTATGAGACTGGAGAAGCTGCCGCCGCATAACGTCGTCTTCGACGTTTCTGACGAAGAGCTCGACGCAGTATACGCATTCTAGCGAGAGGTGAGCCCGGCGCGGCCGCGCCGGGCTCACGACATCTCTGCAACGCCAATGATCGAAGTTCACCTTTTCGGAAAGTTACGCCGGTTCGGCCCTCACGCCGACAAGGACCGAGAATGCGTGATTCAGACCTCGGCAGACGCGACCACTTCAGTTGGCGAACTGCTTATCAGCCTGGGCATCCCGCTTGAAGAGGTCTCGAACGTGTTTCTGGACGGCGTCTATACCAGGGCGGCCTTTGAGAAGCCAGTGGCTGGGGTGGCCAGGATTGGCCTATTCCCGCGCGATATGTGTTTGCTGTACGCTTGATGGGGAATAGCGGTGATCGAAGTGTGGCTCTATGGCAAACACAGGCGGCTCGTTCCGAATTCGGCGCGCGATGCCAACTCAATTGTCTACGTCCCTGTTCAAGACGGGGACACCATACTCAGCGTGCTGGAGAGGATTGGCATACCTCTTGAAGAAACCAGCAACATCTTCCTCAACGGCGAGCTGTCGGCGCCTTCGAGGAGCGTCGCCGAGGGCGATAGGCTCGGCGTGTTCCCCGACGATATGGCTCTCCTGTACAAATGGTATTTCTCAAGGCTAGAATAGTTCTCGGTGCGAAATACATCTCGTGGCGGCAGCCGTCTCTATAACTCCCTTTGCGCTCTTGGCGGTCTTTGCGGTTCAGCGTATTTTAGTGTCAGGATAGGAAGGAGCGTTGCGCCGTGGTTCTTGCGAAAGTGAAGCTGTACGCTACCCTGCGAAGATACACTCCAGAAACCCCGTTAGGGACAGCCGTCGAATTGGACCTGCCCGCAGGTTCCACAATCGCCGACATCTCGCAGCGCTTCCAGATGTCGCCCAGCGAGATCAAGCTCATCTTCGTCAATGGCTTGCGCCAAGAAATCAGTTACGTTGTGCAGAATGGCGACGACATCGCATTTTTCCCACCCATCGCCGGGGGTTTCTGTTGAGCCCCATGTGCAGCAACAATAGCCAATTGCCAATACCGCCTCTTTTGCCTTATACTCCCCGTAAAGCGTATGTTGAACGACTCTTTTGGCTCCCGCGTTGCGAAAGGACTGAAAACTGCCTGGCTCGGACGAAGCATAGCCTTCACGCCAACTGTGAGCTCGACCAACGACGTCGCCAGGGAAGCCGCGCTCAGAGGAGAGCGCGAGGGCTTCGCGGCGTTGGCCGAGCGACAGACCATGGGCAGAGGGCGGCTGGGACGGCCGTGGTATGCGCCCAGGGGCAGCATCTTACTGTCTCTCCTGCTCCGTCCCAAGATTCCCCCCGCTCAAATCTTCTCACTTACCATGCTGGCCGGATCGGCCGTAGCCGCAGGGGTTGAGCGTGCCACCGGCGTAGCATGCGACCTCAAATGGCCGAACGACGTCCTGGTCGGAGGCAAGAAGCTTGGCGGAATCCTCACGGAGGCTTCTCTGGGCTCAGACGGCATCGAATTCGCCGTCGTCGGCCTAGGGTTGAACGTGAACCTGGATTTCGCCGGCCAACCGGAGCTTGCGGAGAAGGCCACAAGCCTGTCCCGCGAGCTCGGCAAGCGGGTCTCTCGCCTCCCATTGCTTCGAAGGATACTCGAAGAGATCGAGCGGCGCTACGAGGTATTGCAGTCTGGCGATTACGAGCGTATCCACGGTGAGTGGCGCTCCCGACTCTCGACGCTGGGCAAGCAGGTCATAGTGACCGACGGAAGCTGGAGCGAGACTGGCCTCGCGCACGACGTGGACCTGGACGGAGCGCTGATCCTACGCTGCCAGGACAATACCCTTTTGCGCGTGATCACCGGGGACGTGTCGCTGCGGGAGAAGTAGGACGGGTTCCAGAGTCAGACGCGCTCACCGTCGATACTGCGGTTTGCGGGGCCGTTTGTCGAGCCGCTCGCCCATTTTCTTGGGGCGATAGTCGCTGGCCTGTATCTGGATGATCTCACACATCGCCTCGTCTGACATCCGAGACCTGATGCGGTCATCCACGTTGCCCAACGGCCTGTTGGTCGTGATCACGGTCGGCATCTGCTCGTTGTAGCGATAGTTCAGAATCTGATAAAGCTTCTCTCCCGCCCAGGGAGTGGTATTCTCCGTGCCCAAATCGTCGAGCACGAGCAGCGGCACCGAGCGCACCCTCTCGAATAGCTCATCGTACTGCACGTCGCTGGCGGGAGCAAACGTCGAGCGCAAGTGGTCCAACAGGTCAGGCACTACCGTAAACAACGCCTGATTGCGATTGGCGAGGGCGTAGTTCGCGATTGCCGCGGCCAGGTGCGTCTTGCCACTGCCATAGGCGCCGATCAGCACAAACCAGCCCTGAGGATCCTGCGCAAACTTCCTGGCGTAATTATAGGCCTTGTCGACGCCAGGCACCTTGGGATCGAAGTTCTCGAACGTCTTGTGTCTGAACGGATCGAGCTGCGAAAAGCGCTCTAACTCGGTGAAGGCACGCTCATCCTGCTCGCGCGTCAGGCACTCACAGGGGAGCAGACGGCCAAAGAAGGGATGTCCGTAGGGCACGTCTACACGCAGGTGGCGAGCGCCCTTGCACATCGGACATTCCTCTACAGAGGGCGGTGGCTCGATGGCTCTTGTCTCGTCTGTATTAGTATTTACGTTGATCAGGTATCTGTTTGTTACTTCGCCAACTCTTTTCATCGGACTTGCCCTCTATAGCCCAGCGTTCGAGAATGCGCTGAATATACTTCCAGTTGCGCTTGTTGTACTCCACAGCCTGTTTGAAAGCGTCCTCAATCCATTCGGCGGGATACACCTTCTCCGCTTCCCGCAACTCGTCGGCAATGATGGGAGTGAGGAGCCCAACGTTCTGTTCGTACAAGGCAAAGATGTTGGGACGTTCCGGCCTCACCGCAACGGGTTCGCCTGGCGAGCGTATTATCTGGCCCATATCAAGCTCGCCATTGCGAAGTTTCCGCACCACCTCGCGCCCATTAGCTGTGTTGAGAAGGTAAAGATCCTGTTCCTTCCCCCCGATTTCGGCGAACAGATGCAGCAGCGTCCCTCGCGTCGTCGCTAGCTCCAATGCCTCGCGAAGCTTATCTTCGGTTTTCTCCCCAGGGCTGCAGGTCTTCTTGAGCCCGCTGATCAGCGTTCCGTCCTCGGATAGCTCCCGCAGCGTCACGTATCGCGGAAAACCCTTCTTCTGATGCAGCATCCAGAAGATGTGCATCGTCACCTTCAGCTCGGCCAGGTTGTCGATTTGCGGCAACACTGCGCTGAAGAACAGGTTAGGCAACGGCGTGAACTTCATCCCTCCAGCAGGAAAGCCAGCGAACCCTCTCATCCACCACACCTCGCGTCCTCGATACCTTGCTCGATCCTACTCGTCAGGCTGCCTGTACACCTCGAGGTCGGCGAACTTGGTCTGCGACGGCAAGAAGCGCAGCGGCACCTGCCCCACTGGCCCGTTGCGGTGCTTGGCGATCATGACCTCGGCGATGTTCTTCTTGTCGGTGTTGGGATTGTAAAGCTCTTCCCGATGGATGAACATCACAATATCGGCATCCTGCTCGATAGAGCCGGATTCGCGTAAGTCGCTCAGCATCGGTCTATGGTCGGCGCGGGACTCTACCGCCCTCGAAAGCTGCGACAGAGCGATGACTGGCACGTCCAGCTCGCGCGCGAGCCCCTTGAGACCGCGCGAGATCTCCGAAACTTCCTGAACGCGATTCTCCAATCCGCGACCCTGCATAAGCTGCAAGTAATCGATGACGATAAGCTGCAAGTCGTGTTCCGCCTTCAGTCGCCGCGCCTTAGTTCGGATCTCCATGGTCGAGATGCTGGCGGTATCGTCGATGAAAATAGGCGCCTCCGACAGGACGCCAAAGGACTGGCTGATGCGGTGCCACTCGTACTCGTCGATGAAGCCCGTGCGCAGCCGCTGCGAATCGACGCTAGCCTCCATGCACAGGAGGCGCTGAACTAACTGCTCTACCGACATTTCCAGGCTGAAGATAGCGACCGTCGCGCTGTGCTTGACCGCGGCGTTGCGGGCGATGGACAAAGCGAAGCTCGTCTTGCCCACGGCGGGCCGGCCGGCGATGATGACCAGATCAGACGCGTGAAGGCCCCCAAGCATCACGTCCAGGTCGCGGAAACCCATCGGCACGCCGAAAATCTCGCCCTTGTGCTGATGCAAGAAATCGATCTGGTCGAAATACTCCTTGAGAGCCATATGCAGAGGCACGACGTCTTGCGTCAGTCGGCGTTGCGAGATGCCGAAGAGTATTTGCTCGGCCTTGTCCAGCGCGCTGTCGACATCCGTCGGCTCCTCGTAGCCGATGGCGGCGATTTGCCCGGCTGCGCCAATCAGTCGGCGCATGATCGAGCAGCGCTCGACGATGCGGGCATAATACTCCACGTGGACAGATGTGGGGACCGCGTTGATCAGCGACGTGAGGTAAGAAGCGCCGCCGACATCCTCCAGCTTGCCGCGGCGCTCCAGTTCGTCGCACATCGTGACGAAATCGCCGGGCTCGTGGCGGTTGTAAAGCTCGACCCGCACCTCGTAGATAGTGCGGTTGCGCTCGCGATAGAAATCTTGCGGACGCAAAAACGGAGCAACTTTGGCGATGGACTCGCTATCGATCAAAAGCGCTCCGAGTACAGCTTCCTCAGCCTCCACATTTTGAGGAAGGGCCTTCTCCACAACTGTCATAAATTCGCCTACTCCGGCTCGACGTTCACAGTTACCTCAGGCTCGACACCAGTGGCAAGATGAACCTTCACCTTGAAAGTCCCGAGGTGCTTTATAGGTTCCTCAAGCTCCACCTTCCGCTTGTCTATCGGCTGGCCTAGCTGGCGGCTCAACGCCTCGGCGATGTCAGCCCCGGTGATGGATCCGTAAAGGCGGTGTTGTTCTCCCACCTTTGCCTTGAGGGTCAGCTCGGTGGCGGCGACTCGATCTGCCAGCGTGCGCGCCTCTTTCGCAATCTTCTCCCCTCTCTTCTTGGCCGCTTCCTTCAGCTCGGCTGCCTTCTTTATCTCCGCCGGAGTCGCCAGCGCGATCAGCCCCTTCGGCATCAGGTAGTTGCGGCCGTAACCATCCGCGACCTCTTTGATATCACCTGCCTTGCCTAGGCCCTTGACGTCCTTTAGCAGCAAGACTTTCACTTTCTTTCCCTCACTCATTCACTATAGCAACGAACTTTGTGCCTACATTGCGAATGTAGGATCGACATTACATCTCCCCTACGCCGTGCAGCGGAGGCTGTTCCATTGATCGTGCCACTGGATATGTTTCCTGTTGTTGCGGCGCTCGCCGCCGCGAGGCTGAGTCCGACAAGATTGCCTTGTAGCGCACGGTTGCGGATTAGCAGCACGGATAGCGAGGCTCTGGCCCGTGGTTGCTAACAGTATACAACAAAGGTGGGGCCAATTCTAGTAGCAGAGAGGGAAGTTTTCGACTGATTTTGGAAGCTCGTGAAGTTGAATCGCGCCAGTCACCGGCATATAATATAGGGGTTGGAAGGGGAAATATGCAGTTGTCACTTCAAAGCTCAGTAGAAGCATCGTGCCCGTGGCTGGCGCAACGTTGGGATCGCGAGCAACGCGGCAGGTTCCCATCAGATGACAACGCCTGCTATCTCTGGGACGAGCTAGGCGTCCCGCCCGACGTCGTTCAGTATTGCGCCGGCGTTTTGCCCTGGCACGGCGAGCGCTTTGTCCCGGTGCCCGTTGAGACGCAATGGTCGATCTGCCTTACGAGCCATTACGGAAGCTGTCGCTGGCTGCGGCAGCGACAGTGGCACACACGTGAGACGACCCTGGTCTGTCCGCTGCTCGGATCTCGGACCGACCGCCATCAAAAGTACCTCTATCCGTGCTCGCACAACGCCTGCCACGCGCGCCAACCCACCGGCCTACATGTTCCCACTCAACGCAGGATATTGAGCTTGATCGGCATCAAGGATAGACTGCTGGGGAGCAAGAGGAGCACGGCGCCCATTCCGGCAGAGACGCAGAGGACCATGTGCTTGAGCGAGCGCTATACCGAGTGCAAGATCTATCTGGATAGCTTGCCGGGATAAGACGCATTTGCCCCGGCCTTAACACTGACGCCCACGTTCTCTAGCTCTTTGAGCTGGGTCGGCGTCCCGATGACGATGATGTGATCGCCCACCTCGATGCACGCGTCCGCTTCTGTGCTGACAACCATCTTGCCGCTCTTCTTCTGCACCGCGAGCACCGCGGCGGCGTTGGCCTCGCGCGCGCGAGCTTCCGCCATCGTCATTCCGATGAAAGGCGAATCCTCTTTTATCTCGAGGCTTTCCAGAAGCAGTTCGAGGTTCCCTCTATACATCACCGTGTCGATGAAATCGATGACCACGGGACGTAGCGCCGACATCGCCATTCTGTGTCCGCCTATGTTGTAAGGCGATATAACCCTGTCGGCGCCCGCGCGCTGCAGCTTGGCCTCCGAGCCCTCTTTGTTCGCCCTGGCCACGATGAAAAGGTCGGGACGGAGGCCGCGGGCCGACAACGTCACGTAGACGTTGTGGGCATCGTTGTCGATTGCCGCCACCAGGCCTCGCGCACGCTCGATACCAGCCGATCTCAACACCTCGTCGGTCGTGGCATCGCCGGGCACGAACAGGCATCCCTCTTCGCCGCAGCGCCGCAGCGAATCCTGATTGATGTCGATCACGACGAAAGGCACGCCTTCCCGTTGAAACTCGGTAGCGATATGCTTCCCCACGCGGCCGTAGCCACACAGAATGTAATGGTCCTTCAACTGCTCGATCTGCCTCTTCATTCGTCGCCTCCAAACTGCGCCCCCGAAGTGTCCCTCGACGACGTATTGCATCACCGTGGTCAAGACGTACAGCACTCCCCCAACGCCGACGACGATGAGAAAAATCGTGAAGCCTCGTCCAAGCGGGGAGAGCGGATGAATCTCGCCGAAACCAACAGTGGTAAGGGTCGTGATCGTCATGTACAGGGCATCGAAGACAGGCCAGCCCTCGATGAAGACGTAGCCCAGTACGCCCACGGTGACGATGGTGATCATCAATAAGACTACTCTGCGGAGTTGCTGCTCCTGTTCCATTCGAAACCAGCCATCAAAGCCCTACGATCCGTTGCGAAACTTCCTCACCAGCTCTTTCGCCGCCGAGCGAGGGTCCAGGTGGTGGTCGAGCATCGACTGCGTCAGAGTCGCGAGGTCACGCTGGCTGAGCTCAGCCCAAAGCTCGCCGATGAACTCCTCCTTGGCCGCGTCGACGAGCTCGCGCAGCGTGTTGGCCCGCAGGCGCTGCTCCAGCTCGCCGGAATCCCTCAAGTACCGCAGGTGCTTTTCGAGAGCGTCCGCCAGCTCGGCGATGCCCTTGTTCGACGTGGCGACGGTCTTGACGATGAGCGGGAACCAGGCGCCGGGCCTGGTATTCATCTGGAGCATCATTTCCAACTCCATCACCGTCCGCTCGGCGCCGGCTTTGTCAGCCTTGTTGACCGCGAACACGTCCGCGATCTCGAGGATGCCTGCTTTGATTGCTTGTATCTCGTCGCCCATGCCTGGCACCTCGACGACGATGGTCGAATGGGCCGCCCGCGCGATGTCGACCTCGCCCTGGCCAGCCCCGACGGTTTCGACGAGGATGACGTTGCAGCCAAAGGCGTCCAGCACCTTCACCGCGTCAGCCGTGGCTCGCGAGAGTCCCCCCAGCGCGCCTCTGCTGGCCATGCTGCGAATGAAAACGCCCGAATCGGTGCTGAGCTCTTGCATGCGAATGCGATCCCCGAGGAGAGCGCCCCCTGTAAACGGGCTCGTAGGATCGACGGCGATGATGCCCACGGTCTTGCCTCGCCCACGAAGCTCCCTGGCCAGCGCGCTCACCAGCGTGCTCTTGCCAGCGCCAGGCGGCCCGGTTATGCCCACGATGTGCGCCTGCCCTGTGTGAGGGTAGATCTGCTTCAGTTCCAGCTCGACGCCGTCGGCTCCGTTTTCGATGAGGGTAATCAAGCGCGCAGCAGCGCGCCGATCCCCGTCTAGCAATCGTTGCGCCAGGTCCATCTTCGTCCCTACCCCTAGCCCTTGTCCTGCGGCGCATTGGACAGCACGAAGTCGACTATATCGGTCGTCGACGAGCCCGGTCCGAAAACAGCTCTGATGCCCATTTCCCTGACAGCCGGCATGTCTTCGTCGGGAATGATGCCGCCGGCGACTATGAGCACCCGGTCCAGCCCCTGCTCTCTGGTAAGCTCGCCGAGGCGGGAAAAGAGCGGAAGATGCGCTCCCGAGAGAATGCTCAGGCCGATAACGTCCACGTCCTCCTGGATCGCCGTCTCGACGATCATTTCTGGCGTCTGTCGTAGCCCGCTGTAAATGACCTCCATCCCGGCGTCGCGCAGCGCCCTTGCCACCACCTTTGCGCCGCGGTCGTGGCCATCCAGGCCAGGCTTGGCAATCAACACTCTGATCTTTCGTCGCTCTTTCAACTCAAACCTCCCAGGGCAGCCGAGTCATAGCACCGGCGTCTCCACATATTCTCCGAACACGTCGCGGAACACCTGCATAATCTCTCCCAGCGTCGCGTAGGCCCGCACCGCGTCGATGATGTAGGGCATAGTGTTCGCGTCGCCCATGGCAGCCTGCCGCAACCCCTGCAGCCGCCGGCGCACTTCGTCGTTATCTCTCTCCTGCCGCACCCTGTTCAAGCGCGCCAGATGCTTGCGCTCCCCCTCAGGGTCCATTTTCAGCAAAGGAATGCTCGTGGGCTCCTGCGTCTGGTAATCGTTCACGCCGACAATCGTCCTTTTGCCTTCGTCGATCTCCTTCTGGTAGCGATGTGCGCTGTCCGCGATCTCTCTCTGGAAGAATCCTGCCTCGATGGCTGGAATCGCGCCGCCCAGCGCGTCGATCTTCTGGAAGTAATCTCGCGCGGCTCGCTCGGTGCGATCGGTAAGCGCTTCCACGAAATACGAGCCGGCCAACGGATCGATCGTGTTGGTCACGCCGCTCTCGTGGGCGATGATCTGCTGCGTGCGCAGCGCAACCCGCGCCGCCTTCTCGGACGGCAGCGCCAGCGCCTCGTCCATCGAGTTCGTGTGCAGCGATTGCGTACCGCCCATCACCGCCGCCAGCGCCTGTAGGGCAGTGCGCACCACGTTGTTCTCTGGCTGTTGCGCCGTCAGCGAGCATCCTGCCGTCTGTGTGTGGAAGCGCATTAACCAGGAGCGAGGTTCCTTTGCGTCAAAGCGGTCGCGCATCTCCTTTGCCCAGATGCGCCGCGCGGCGCGGAACTTGGCGATCTCCTCGAAGAAGTCGTTGTGCGAGTTGAAGAAGAAGCTGAGGCGCGGCGCGAAGTCGTCCACGTTCAGGCCGCGGTCGATGGCCGCCTGGACGTAGGCGAGCCCGTCGTACAGCGTGAAAGCCAGCTCCTGCACAGCCGTCGCTCCCGCCTCACGGATGTGGTAGCCGCTGATGGAGATCGTGTTCCACAGCGGCATCTCCCTGGCACCGAATTCGATGGTGTCCACGATGAGCCGCATCGAAGGCCCGGGCGGGAAGATGTACTCCTTTTGCGCGATAAACTCTTTGAGAATGTCGTTCTGAATCGTCCCGCCCAGGCGCTGCCTGGGAATGCCGCGCTTCTCGGCGGCGACGACGTACATGGCCCAGATGATAGCGGCGGGACTGTTGATGGTCATGGACGTAGTTATCTCGTCGACAGGGATGCCCGCGAACAGGACCTCCATGTCGGCGAGAGAGGAAATAGCGACACCGCATTTGCCGAACTCGCCACAGGCCATCGGCTGGTCGGCATCGTAGCCGTAGAGCGTCGGCATGTCGAAGGCGACGGACAGACCGGTCTCGCCGTGCTCCAGCAGGTATTTGAAGCGGGCGTTAGTTTCCTCGGCAGTGCCGTAGCCGGCGAACATCCGCATGGTCCAGAGTTTCCCTCGATACATCGTCGGATGAACGCCTCGCGTGAACGGATACTCGCCGGGGAACCCCAGCTCCGTCGCGTAGTCTTTGCCGGCGATGTCGACGGGCGTATAGAGCCGCTCGACAGGAACGCCGGAGGTCGTGACGAACTGTTCCCTTCGTTCAGGCGCCCGCTGCAGCGACTTGCACAGCAGGCCCTCTTCCCATTCTTTTTGCTTCGAAGCCATGCGTTCGATGTCCTTTCTGCGTCTCACTTTGCGCCTCTATAGCTAAAGGGACGGTTTTCGGCGGTGCCGAGACCCTTGGGCGCAATCGATTGCGCCCCTGCGTTTGACGCCGTTCTATCTGTAGGGGCGCGATGAATCGCGCCCGCGCGCCCCCTAAAACTCGATCCCCTGTCTCGCCGAGATACCCTTCTCGAACGGATGCTTGATTTGCACCATCTCGGTCACAAGATCAGCCGCTTCGATGATCTCCTGTCGCGCGAGGCGACCGGTCAGGACAAGCTCCACGTTCCGCGGCTTGTCGCGAATCAGGTCCAATAGCCACTCCAATGGCACCAGATCCCAGGCCGTGGCGACGTTTATCTCGTCCAACACGACAACATCGTACTTGCCGCTAAGTACGGCCGCACGGGCCTCGTCAAATCCCTCACGCGCCGCCTTCCGATCATCCTCGGTAATATGTTCGGGCAGTACCCAGTGCGCTTGGCCGAACTGCTTGACGCTGATGTTCGAAATTCTGGCCAGGGTATTTAGCTCGCCGTAGTTCGCCCCCTTCATGAACTGGGCGATGAATACGCGCAGGCCGTGACCCGCGGCCCTGATCGCCAACCCAAGCGCCGCGGTCGTCTTGCCCTTGCCCGTGCCGGTGTAGACCTGCACCAGCCCGCGCTCGAAATGTCGAGCGGGCAGCTTCACCGCTTCCTTTGCCTTATCGGGCTTCTGCATCATCACGCTCTTTCCCTATTCTTTGCCCAGTTCCAGCAGTTCGATGAGCACGCCGTGGGCCGACTTCGGATGCACGAAGGCCAGCTTGCGACCGCCTCGACCGTGGCGCGGCTTCTCGTCGATCAACTGCGCGCCGAAGGCCACCACCTGGCGCATCGCAGCTTCGATATCCAGGACCTCGAAACAGATGTGATGCATTCCCTCGCCCCTGTTGTCCAGGAACTTCCTGATGGCGCTGGCCTCGTTCACCGGCTCCAACAGCTCGACGAGTCCGCTGCTCGTGGGCAGAAAAGCGATCTTGACCCCCTCCGTCGGCTCGAACTCCGGTTCGGAGACCTCCACGCCGAGCGCCTCGGAATAGAATCTGGCAACTTCGACGACGTCATTCACGGCGATGCCGATGTGGTCTACCCTGTCGCTCATCAAACTATCATCACCTCTTTATATTCGCCGAACACCGAGCGCAAGACGTCGCAAATCTCGCCCAGCGTGCAAAGGCTTTCGACGCACTCGATGATTGCCGGCATCGTGTTTTCGCTGCCTGTGGCCACGTCTCGCAGCCGCTCCAGCGCCTCCTTGACCCGGCCCGCGTTCCTGCGCTGCCGCAGGGCGGCCAGTTTCGCCGCCTGCGCCTGGCCGATGGAAGGGTCGACCCTCAGCGTCTCTATCGGCTCCATCTGTTCCGTCTGAAAGCTGTTCACGCCGACGATGACGCGCTCGCGGCTCTCGACCTCTTTTTGATATCTATAAGCGCTTTCCTGAATCTCCCTATGGAAGAAGCCCGCTTCCAGAGCTCGTAGCGTGCCGCCCCGCTTCTCGACCTCGTCGAGGTACTCCCGCGCCCGTGCTTCGATCTCGTCGGTCAGCGACTCGACGAAGTAGGCGCCGCCAAGAGGATCGATGGTGTTGGCCACGCCGCTCTCGTGGGCGATGATCTGCTGCGTGCGCAGCGCAACCCGCGCCGCCTTCTCGGACGGCAGCGCCAGCGCCTCGTCCATCGAGTTCGTGTGCAGCGATTGCGTACCGCCCATCACCGCCGCCAGCGCCTGCAGGGCGGTACGCACGATGTTATTCTCCGGCTGCTGCGCCGTGAGCGAGCATCCTGCCGTCTGCGTGTGGAAGCGCAGCATACAGGACCTCGCATCCCTGGCGCCAAAGCGCTCGCGCATAATCTTGCCCCAGAGCCTCCTGGCCGCGCGGAACTTGGCGATTTCCTCAAAGAAGTCGTTGTGCGCGTTGAAGAAAAAGCTCAGGCGCGGCGCGAAATCGTCGATCTTCAGCCCGGCTTCGAGGGCAGCCTCGACGTAGGCGATGGCGTTGGCGAAGGTGAAGGCCACCTCCTGAACGGCCGTGGAGCCTGCCTCGCGGATGTGATAGCCGCTGATCGAGATGGTGTTCCAGTTAGGCAGGTGTTCCGCGCAGTAAGCCATAAGGTCCGTGACCAGGCGCATCGAGGGCTCGGGAGGGAAAATGTACGTGCCCCTGGCCACATACTCCTTGAGGATATCGTTCTGCACCGTTCCCGACAGCCTGTGCAGCGGGATCGAGCGCTTCCTGGCAGCCGCCACGTACATTGCCAGCAAGGTTGAAGCCGTGGAGTTGATGGTCATCGACGTGCTGACGGCGTCCAGGGGAATATCGGCGAACAGCACCTCGATATCTTCCAGCGAGTCGATGGCTACGCCCACCTTCCCGACCTCGCCAGTGGCCAGCGGATGGTCGGAGTCGTAGCCGATCTGCGTGGGCAGATCGAAGGCTACCGAGAGGCCGCTTTGCCCCTGCTGCAGCAGATAGCGGTAGCGGCGATTGGACTCCTCGGCAGAGGCGAAGCCCGCGTACTGGCGCATCGTCCAGAAGCGGCCGCGGTACATCGTGGGCTGTATGCCTCGCGTGAAGGGGGATTCGCCCGGGAAACCCAGGTCCCGCTCGTAATCAAGACTGGGGAGATCGCTCGGACAGTAAACCCGCTCCACGGGGATGGCCGAAGCGGTCCTGAATTCCCCTTTTCGCTCAGGAAAACGGGAAGTGCTTTCCTTCAGCGTGGTTCCTTCCCACCTCCTCTTCTCCTCTTCGAGTCCGCGTAATGACATACGAGTCCAATCTCCTTCTCCCCCACAGAGGTTTAGACTGCCGATACGAGCAAAGCTTCAAGCATTTCGGACAGGGCGCACAGAGTACAACAAGGGGACCAGATTCGAACGAGGCTACGTCAGCACCAGGAGCACGCGCCCGTTCTCGACCCTCTCTCCCTGCTGGACGTTCACAGATTTAATGGTGCCTGCCTGTGGGGCCCTGAGCTCGTTTTGCATCTTCATCGCCTCGAGCACCAGAAGGCCTTTGCCCTTCTCGACGACGTCGCCGGGACTAACGTCGAGCGAGATCACCAGACCCGGCATCGGCGCTCTAATGACCACTTCGCCTTCGTTGGCGTGACCCTTCGGCGTGACCGCCGCCAGCCGCTTGGCGCGCTCGTCCTGCACTTTCGCGTGGCAAAGCTCGCCGGCGATCATGACCACGTACTCGCCATTACGATTCTCGACGAAAACCTCGTGAGACTGGTTGTCCAAGATAAGGGAATAGAGCGAAGGCGGGCTCACCAACCGCAAGCTCGCCACCAGGGTCTCCCCGTCCAGAACGACCTTCAGGTCGTCGCCTTCGCCTTCGATGTCCATTTCGAGCATCTGGCCGTCAATTTGAGCGTAGTACCTCATCGAGGTCTCAGCACCTCCCGTCTGGCGTTGAACTTCCACATGTTCGGTCCCGCCGACCCATCGGCAAGGCTCTTGGCGATGAGATCATGCCTGCTCCTATAGGCCACCAGCGCAGCGGCTATGGCCGCCAGCTTGGTGCGCGTGCTGGGACCGTCATTGGCCAGAACGTTTATTCGATCGAGGAAGGTGGTGTCTATCTTTCCGGTGATGAACCGGGCTGTCTCTAGCATGCGTAAGTGGAATGGAATGCTCGTACGAATGCCGATGATCTTGTACTCGTTGAGAGCCCGGCGCATTCTCAGAATAGCCTGCGCTCTGGTCTCGCCCCAGATGATGAGCTTGGCGATGAGTGGATCGTAATACAGCGTCACCTCGAAGCCTTCGAAGACGCCGCTATCTACCCGCACGCCCGGTCCGCTGGGCTCGCTCAGGCTAACGATCTTCCCCACAGATGGCATGAAGTTATTATAAGGGTCTTCCGAGGTGATGCGGCATTCGATAGCCCAGCCGTTGATCTTCACGTCCTCTTGCCTGTAGCGTAGCTTGCGGCCAGCGGCCATGCGCAACTGCTCGATCACGATGTCGACTCCAGTCACCAGCTCGGTAACCGAGTGCTCGACCTGGAGACGCGTGTTCATCTCCAGAAAGTAGAAGTTCTTGTTCTTGTCGACCAGGAACTCGATGGTTCCCGCGCTCTCGTAGCCCACCGCTTTGGCGGCTGTGACAGCAAGCTCGCCCATCTTTCGGCGCATCTCGGCGTCGACGGCAGTGGACGGGGATTCCTCGATTAGCTTCTGATGGCGGCGTTGAATGGAGCACTCGCGCTCGCCCAGGTAGATGACGTTGCCGAAGCGGTCGGCGAGAAGCTGGACCTCGATGTGCCTGATCCCTTCGAGCATCTTCTCCATGTAGAGAGTGTCGTCGCCAAAAGCCGACCGGGCCTCGGCTGCCGCTCCCCGCAACGCGCCGGCCACCTCGTCCTTGCTTTTAATCACGCGCATGCCCTTGCCGCCGCCTCCCGCCGCGGCCTTGATCACGACGGGATAGCCGATCTCCTCGGCAACGGTCAGCGCGTGGTCTTCGTCCTTTATGCTGTCGTAACTGCCTGGCACGACAGGAATTCCTGCGTCTCTCATTGTGCGCCTGGCTACAAGCTTATCGCCCATTGCGCGAATGGTTTGCGCGGATGGTCCGATGAAGATCAGGCCCGCGTCGTCGCAGGCATTGCGGAACTCCGCGTTCTCCGCCAGGAAGCCGTAGCAGGGATGAATCGCCTCGGCGCCCGCGCGCCTGGCAATGTCGATTATTCTATCTCCCCGTAAGTAGCTCTGGCGGGCGGGCGCCGAGCCGATGTTGTACGCCTCGTCGGCGTAGCGCACGTGCATGGAGTTGCGGTCCGCGTCGGAGTATACGGCCACGGTGGCGATGCCCAGCTCTTCGCAAGCTCGCAGCACCCGCACAGCTATCTCTCCTCGATTGGCGACCAGAACCTTTTTCAGCACGCCTCTGCCTTCCCTCGTCGCAACTTTATAATGGGATGTTGCCGTGTTTCTTCGGCGGATTCGTGTCTCGCTTGTTCTTGAGCATTTCCAGCGCGATGATCAGCTTTGGCCTGGTTTCCGCTGGCATAATCACGTCGTCGATGTAGCCACGAGCTGCCGCCACGTAAGGATTGGCGAACTTCTCGCGATACTCCTCGATAAGCTGCTGGCGCGCTGCCTCTGGGTCCGCGGCCTCGTCGATCTCTTTCTTGAAGATCACGTTCACCGCGCCTTCGGGTCCCATCACCGCGATCTCCGCCGTGGGCCACGCGTAGTTGATGTCGCCGCGCACGTGTTTGCTGCTCATAACGCAATAGGCGCCGCCGTAGGCCTTGCGCGTGATGACGGTGAGCTTCGGCACCGTCGCCTCGCAATAGGCGTACAGCAGCTTGGCGCCATTACGGATGACACCACCGTGTTCTTGAGCCACCCCAGGCAGGAAGCCGGGGACGTCGGTGAAAGTGATCAGCGGGATATTGAAACAATCGCAGAAGCGCACGAAGCGGGCTCCCTTGGTGGAAGAGAGGATGTCCAACACGCCAGCCAGCACGTTAGGCTGCTGGGCCACGATGCCGACAGAGCGGCCGTTGAGCCTGGCGAAGCCGACGACGATGTTCTGTGCGAAGTGTTCGTGCACTTCGAGGAAGTCGCCGTTATCCACCACCCGCCGGATGATATCCCGCATGTCGTAGGGCTTGTTAGGATTGTCGGGCACGATGTAGTTCAGTTCCTCGTCCATCCGCCCAGGGTCGTCGGTGCACGGAATAATCGGCGCGTCCTCCAGGTTGTTCTGGGGCACGAAGCTGAGAAGCCGCCGAAGGAGATACAGGCACTCCTCCTCGTTCTCCGCCGCGAAGTGAGCCACGCCGCTCAAGGAGTTGTGGGTCATGGCGCCGCCCAGCTCCTCGAACGAAACGTCCTCGTGCGTGACAGCCTTGATCACGTTGGGCCCGGTGAGGAACATATGGCTGGTCTCTTTGACCATAAGGATGAAATCGGTGAGCGCTGGAGAGTAGACCGCGCCACCGGCGCACGGGCCCATAATAGCCGAGAACTGCGGGACGACGCCAGAGGCCATGACATTCCGAAGGAAGATATCGGTATAGCCCGCGAGACTGACCACGCCCTCTTGAATGCGAGCGCCGCCGGAATCGTTCAGGCCGATCACCGGCGCGCCGTTCTTCATAGCCAGGTCCATTACCTTACAGATTTTCTCCGCGTGGACCTCGGACAAAGAGCCGCCGAAGACCGTGAAATCCTGTGAGAAAACGTATACCAGCCGGCCGTCGATCTTGCCGAAGCCGGTGACCACGCTGTCACCCAGATACTTCTGGCTCGCCATGTCCGGGTCGTCCGAGCGATGCGTAACGAACGCGTCAAGCTCCTGGAAACTGCCATCGT
Source organism: Chloroflexota bacterium (assembly GCA_023480885.1). GTDB lineage: Bacteria > Chloroflexota > UBA6077 > FW602-bin22 > JACPRP01 > JAMCWX01. The sequence goes on from JAMCWX010000064.1 coordinate 44,542, forward strand.
CCAGGAGGAACTCCAGGCGCTCCCTGGCGCTGAGCTTGCCCCGCTCGTGCTGTTGCTCAATGCGCTTCTGGCCGCCTCCCAAACGCGCCTGTTCGCGTAGCTTCTTCAGCTTCTCAAACTTCTCTTCCAGAGACATCGAGGTTACTCGCTCCCTACTATCACAACTATTGAGGCAGGGCTCCAGACCCTGCCACCCTGGCGAAAGGTCCGTGTGCTAATTCTACATAAGCTCGATGCTCATAGCAACGGCGCCGCCGCCGCCGAGGCAAAGCCCGGCCAGGCCCTTCTTGAGACCCCGCTGGCGCAGAGCGTAAATCAAGGTGACGAGAACGCGGGCACCGCTGGCGCCGATGGGATGCCCCATCGCCACACCGCCGCCGTTGACGTTGACCCTCTCCCAATCCCACTTCAGTTCCTTGCCATTGGCCAGGATCTGGGCGCTGAATGCCTCGTTAACTTCGATAAGGTCATAGTCGCCGATCGAGGCGCCGGTATTGGCCATCAGCTTGCGCACGGCCAGCGCGGGAGCGGCGAAAATCCACTTAGGCTCGATGCCAGCCGATGCGTAGCCGGTGATCCGCGCCAGCGGCTCGATGCCGTGCTCCTTAGCTGTGCCGCTGTCCATCACCACGACCGCCGCGGCACCATCGCTCAATCCAGGGGCATTGCCGGCGGTAACGGTGCCTCCGGCCTTGAAAGGCGTCGGCAGTTTCGACAGCGCCTCGAGAGAGGTATCCGCTCGCGGTGGCTCGTCGACCTCGAAGCGGATGGTCCCCTTCTTCTGTGGGATTTCCACCGCCACGATCTCATCCTTGAAGCTTCCATCCTGAATGGCCCTGATGGCCTTGCGATGGCTGTTGAAAGCAAACTCGTCCTGCATCTCCCGCGTGATGCCCATCTGCTCGGCGATGAACTCGGCGCTTACGCCCATATGCTGGTTCTCGAAGGCGCACCATAGGCCATCGTGCACGACGGCGTCGATCACCTCAGAGTTGCCCATGCGCAGGCCAGTTCGGGCCTGTTTGAGCACGTAGGGGCCGTTGCTCATGCTCTCCATTCCGCCCGCGACGTAGGCTTTGCCGTCGCCGGCTCTCACAGCCTGAGCCGCCAGCATCGTAGCCATGAGCCCCGAGCCGCAGATCTTATTTACCGTCACGGCAGAGGTCGAGACAGGTAGGCCAGCCCCCAGCGCCGCGATGCGCGCCGGCGCCTGGCCTATGCCAGCCTGCACAACATTGCCCATTATCACTTCTTCGATGAGGTTCGGGTCGATATTTGAGCGCTTGACCGCTTCACGAATGGCGATGGCCCCAAGTTGTGGTGCCGTGAGGGGAAGCAGTGAGCCAAGGAATCTGCCCGTAGGAATTCGGGCTGCGCCGACGATGACTGCCTCTCGCGTAGAAGACATTATCTTTTCCTCGCTTTCGTCAGTTGCATTTGGTAGGCATCGGGTTGGACGTAAAAAAGCGCCGGTCCCAGGCAGCGTGCCTGAGCGCGCTCAAACGAACGCCTATATCATATCAGAAAAGCATAGGCAAGGCTAGGGGTTGTTGTACAACAGCGGAACTCGCTTGGTCGCGATCAGTAACCTGCACGAGACCAAGCTTAAGCGTTTGGCTGATTGCGCTTGACTTTTGGGCTGCCACACCTATAATTAGGGCAGAGACGCCCTTCTTGTCTGGAAAAATGATCTGCAAATCAGCCGCCACCCAACGACACGACGTGTTTGATCACGGAGGGAGTGCAGGTGCTTGAGCCAAGAAATACTCTCCAACTGGACCTCTTCAATTTAGAAGAGCCGTTTGATAGTGGCGTTGCGACGGAACGTTCGAGCCTAGAGGCCCGTTATCAGCCCCTGATGCGAGAGGATCTTCGACTCGGGAAGCTTGTAACTTATGTGTCAAATAAGAGCGAGCCAGTTTTCGGATGGTTTCGATACAAGGAAGGTTTTTCCAGGTACCTGGTTGATCACATACTGAAGAAAGAGTGGCAACTCACCCAAGAGCACTTGGTCTTCGATCCATTTGCCGGCTGTGGCACGACTTTGTTAGCCTGTCAATACATGGGTTACCCTGCCTTAGGAATAGATATCATGCCGATCGCGATCTTTATCGCGAAGGTAAAGCTCGCGCACTTTGCCTATGACATTCCCGCTCTGGAAGAAGCGACTGAACAGCTATTGTCGAGGGAGTACACTCCGACAGGGAAGTCCTGGCCAAAAGTCCAAATAGTGGACCTCGCGTTTTCCAGGGAAGTACAGGATAAGCTACTGTTCTACCGTGATCGAATTCAGGAGTTCGATGACCACCTAGTGCGCGATTTCCTTATGCTCGCACTGCTTGCAAGTGTGGAAGAGGCGAGCGCAACTTCAAAAGACGGGCAGTTCCTAAGAATCGTCGACCGTCCCCCGAAGGCATTGGAGTTTGTGCTAGCGGCGAATTTGAACCGGATGCTGGGCGATCTTCGAAGCGAGCGACTGGGTACCACGCAACTTGAGGAGAAGGCCAAGGCCATTATATCGCTTGGCGATGCACGGCGCTTGCCTGGGGAACTCTCTGTTCATCAAGGGCGTGTATCCGGCGTCGTAACTTCCCCCCCATACTTGAATCGCTACGATTACTCACGGACGTATGCGCTTGAGCTCTGCCTAATGTATGGGGAGGATGGAAATCCTTGTGTACGAGACTTTGACGACCTCAAAAGCCTTCGCCACAGCTTGCTACGCTCCCATATCGAGTCCAAACCTGCCCCCACCAATTTGGTGCAGGTCCCAGCGATTCGCGAGGTACTAAATGCCCTGCGCCTCAAGAGGCTAAACAACGCACGAATTCCGATTATGATCGAGGGATACTTCGAAGACATGAATCTCGTTCTAGAAGGCCTGTCAAGAATGCTGATGCCAGGCGGCCGCGTGGCGCTGGTCGTTGCCAATGCGCGTTTTGAAGGCGAGATGGTGCCAACGGACTTGATATTGTCGGAAATCGCGGCCAGTCACGGGCTCGAAACCACAGAGATTCGCATCACACGTTACAAAGGCAACTCAAGTCAGCAAATGGGCCGGTACGGACGTGTCCCCGTAAGAGAGAGCATTGTCTTCTGGCAGAAGAGCAGGAGCTAAGGTGAGCGAAGAACCTGACCTCCTTAAACAGTCGCAACGATCTAACTACGGCCTCAGATCACTGTTCTTCTATCGCAAGCTCCAAGAAGGCAGATTTGCCGAGCTATTCGAGACGATTGCCCAACTTGACCCCAGCAAGCTGGACTTTTCAGACCGGAAATAGTCCTCCCTCCCCCAGCCCGCAGCCTGGCACGTATCTTGCTATAGTAAACCTTGACGCGTTTCCACGACCCGTTCAATCCCCTGCCAGAATCTAAAGGAGGCTATTAGATGCCCAAGTTGGAAGGCTCCAGGACACACGAGAACCTGAAAGCCGCTTTCGCTGGCGAATCGCAGGCCAATCGTATGTATACGGCCTGGGCCCGCAAGGCCGATCAGGAGGGCTTTCCCGAAGTCGCCAATCTTCTCCGCGCCATCGCCGAAGGCGAGACTGCCCATGCGCTCGGACACATGCAGCACCTGGGGATGATCAAGAGCACCCCGGAAAACTTGCAGATGGCCATAGACGGCGAGCTCTACGAAACAGATAAGATGTATCCGGAGTTCGCCCGAGTTGCTCGCCAGGAGGGCTTCGCCGAAATCGCGGACTGGTTCGAGGCCCTTGCCAAGGCCGAGAGGGCTCACGCCCTTCGTTATCAGAAGGCCAAAGAAGATCTGGCCAAGGGATCGGGCCCGTCGGTCATTAACGTTTAACGCGCCAGGCTGAACATCCACATAACCCGCTAGCTGTAGACCCGACTGAACGAACCTGACGGAGGAAAAGCGCTATGAGTTTTACAGACCCTTTCACAGGCATTACCCCAGGACGCAAGCTGAACGCGGAGGAGACATTGCGAGCGCTGCGCATCGACGTAGCCGCCGAGCTTGACGCCACCAACCTGTACCAGGCTCACATCGACGCCATCGACGACGAGCGGGTGAAAGCGGTCATTGCCCACATCCGCGACGAAGAAAAGGAACACATCGCCGAGTTCATAGCCCTCATCAACGAGCTTGACCCGACGCAAAGCCAGAAGTTCCAGGCCGAACACCCACAAACCATCGAAAGTGGCCAGATGGGCGTCCTGCCAACGGAGCAGGGTGCGGCAGGGCAGACGGCAGAGGCACGCGCTCAAATAGGCATGCAACTGACTGTCGGCAGCTTGCTGGGCCAGGAACAGAGCTAATTACCAAAGCGGAGGTGCAACTTTGACCGACTTGCTGAATCGATCCCTCGCCCCATTGACAGAAGGCGAGTGGGCACACCTTGACGAAATTGTCGTAGCAACAGCCAGACGGCAACTGGTCGGGCGCAGATTCATCAACGTCGTCGGACCGCTTGGCGCTGGCGTTCAGGAGGTGCCCACTTACGTCTATATCGGCATCGAGCCTGGCATCGTCGACGTTATCGGCGGCGATGACCCGACCCCGATCAGGGCAGCCTCCAGGCTGCATCCAGTCATTCCATTGATATACAAGGACTTCATCGTCAACTGGCGCGATATCGAAACAGGCCGCAGGTTTGGCGTGCCTCTCAACCTGAGCGCGGCGGCCGCCGCTGCCGCATTCGTCGCTCAGCGCGAGGACGATCTCATCCTCAACGGCCACGCCGGCCTGGGCTATTCTGGTCTGACCAACGTCAGCGGACGGGAAACACTTTCAATGCGTGACTGGGCGCAGATGGGGAACGCCTTCGCCGACGCCGTGGCCGCCATGCAGCTTCTCGTCTCGCGCGGCTTCTACGGCCCGTTCGCCATGGTCGTCAGCCCGACCAACTTTGCTCATATGGCCCGCGTTTACGAGAATACTGGCGTCCTGGAGATCGAGCAGGTGCGCAAGATCATGACCGCCGGTATCTTCCAGACGCCCGCCATGTCCGATGCGGCTGCGGTCGTCGTATCGACAGGACCGCAGAACTTCGACCTGGTGATCGCGCAAGACCTTATCACCGCTTATCTGGAATCGCAAAACTTGAATCATCCCTTCCGCGTGCTGGAAACCCTGGTGCTCCGCGTCCATCGGCCCAACTCCATCTGCACGTTGGAAGGCGCCGCGCCCAAGACCAGACGAGCGTAGGGGCGCGATAAATCGCGCCCGCCCAGCCCTGCAGAAAGGAAATAGGCGGACCGGCATCTACCGTTCCGCCTATCACGTCTACTCACTCGCCAGGTTGGATAAGACCTTCGACAGAAGGGTCCAGTATATAAAGCGAGCTACTGCTTGGTCTTAGAGTTCCTACTAACCCACTTCATCGAGTTAGTCGCACTGAATGGGATATCCTTCTCAGCCAGACACTTGATGCAGCGATGATGATAGTGGGAAACACCGTCGATCCTGATGGAGGTTACCTCCCAATAGTGAGGGGGGCAAAGGGCAGGCTGCTTTACTTCTGACATCCACCTTTCTCCTTCTAGCACACCCTTAGCGTGAGGAAAAGCAAAAGGGAACGCGAAGCCACGATTCGCATTCCCCGTTATGGTATATGGATTCGTAGTCCCCGCTAGCGCTTAAAGTATACCACAGAAGAACTAGTAAGTCAAGCGTGCAGCCTAGCGTTGTAGCCTAGCGTAGCGAATAGTTCTGTAATTGCCTTTCCCTGAGGTTCTTGTTACTCGTCGCCGCCTAGCTCCAGAGACGCCTCTTCCACAACGGCCCTGTCGGCCTTCGCGAACGCCGCGGTCAGGAGGGCGAACGCTTTGTAGAATCCCGAACTGGCGTGGCGCGACGTATCGCGGCAGAAGGCCGGCACCCAGGTAAGCACGTGCTTATCGAGAAACTCCGCCTGCGACGAGAGCTGTTCGCGCGCCGTCGCCCTGTCCCCGCCCGCGATAGAGCAGGACGTGCCAGCCGCCAGGTGGCCCAAAAACTCCAGGACGCTGGCAACGTGGTCCTCTAGCTCGCTGGATCCAGCGGCAGCCTGAAATCCAGCTCGCTGGTAGAAGCGACGAATCTGAACGTAAGGCTCCTCCATCAGGGACTTGTCTCGACCCAGATAGACCGAGGCATAAGGCAGCGCCGAGCGCCCTTGCGAGCGGCCAGTCCCGAGGAAAAGATCGGCGTACTCCACCGTCAGATCGTTCACCACGCTTTCCATCTGGACAGCGCTGATCTGGCGCAGGAAATCCTTCAACAAACTCTGGCCCTTGCGAGAAATCCCTCTCAGCGCCGCCAGCAGTTGCGTCTGGCCTGCAAGCGCCTCCAGGAACTCCGCGTCGACCTCCTTGCGGAACACGCGCGCCAACAGCCGATAGAAGTTGGCGCGCCCTTCCATCATCTCGATGAGCTCAGCCTCTAAAGTCAGCGTTTCTCCTCCCAAACTAACTCCACCTGTTCTTAGATTCCACAGACACGTTGCCTGCAACGACTCTGCCTACTCTTGCTCCCTGGCAATGCGCACCAATCGCACGTTGAACTGCACGAGGGCAGGCACCAGCAATGCCGGCTGCTGCACGCCCTTCTACCCGTACAGACCGTGCCTGTAAATGTACTCTTCGACAACCTCAGGAACCTGATACCTGATCGGCGCGCCTTCCTTGACTCTCTGCCGCAAGCTCGACGAGGAAATGCCGATTTGAGGGATGGGGACGATAGTAATGCGGTCTCCGCCTGCCCGCCGCATCTCAGGCGCCAGTTGCGACAGGTCTTCGTACCCGGGGCGCGTGACTCCCACTACGCGGCACATGCGCAGCAGCTTCGCCGGCTCCCGCCAGCTACCCATCTCCAATAGCGAGTCCAGGCCGACGATGAAGTATATCTCCGCCTCGCGTCCCAGTTCCTTCCGCAACAGCGCCACCGTATCCACAGAGTAGTGGGGACCAGGCCGATCTATGTCCACTCTAGAAGAGCGGAAATGTGAATTCGAGGCGATGGCTAAGTTCACCATCTCCAGGCGACCCTCGGCCGGCGACACTGCCCGAAAAAGCTTGTGCGGTGGCTGCCCTGCTGGCACGAAGATAACTTCGCCAAGCTGCAGCCTGAAACGCACCTCCTCAGCCGCCACCAGGTGCCCGTAGTGAACAGGATCGAAGCTTCCCCCAAGTACGCCTACCTTCATCCACCGCTCCCTTCGACATCGAAGGGAATTATAACACCCGCCCTAAACCCACTCAAGCTCGACGTTCCCAATGCGCACCGTATCACCAGGTTTCACGCCGGCCTTCTCCAGCGCCGCCGTCACGCCCATTCGCGTCAACTGTCGATGCATCAGCGTGATAGCCTGATCGCTTTCCAGGTCCGTCATCGCCACCAGACGCTCCACTAGCCTGCCTCGCACGCGGAATCCATCGCCTTCACGCAGCACGACGAACTCGGGCACTGGCCTGGCCGGCGCGACTATCTTCACTTCGGCAACCGCTGCCCTTTCCGCCTCCTCCGCCCGCACCTTTTGCACCAGCTCTGCCGTCTTTTCCAACAACGGCTCCAATCCTTCCCCGGTCGCAGCCGAGATCGGATAAACCTGTGGACCTAGCGACTCTAGCTTCTGCCGCGTCTCCGGCCATCGTTGTTTCGCCTCCGGCACGTCTATCTTATTCACGGCGATTATTCGCGGCTTCGCGGCCAACTCTGGATTGAACAATCGCAGCTCGTCGCTCACGCTCTCGTAATCTCTCAGCGGATCAGCCGACGTGCCGTCGATCACGTGGATGAGCACCTTAGTTCTCTCGACGTGCCGTAAAAACTCGCGCCCCAGGCCAACCCCTCGATGTGCTCCCTCGATCAAGCCTGGAATGTCCGCCAGCACAAACGTTTGATACCCGACTGTAGCAACGCCGAGATTCGGCGATAGCGTCGTAAATGGATAGTCCGCGATCCTTGGGCTCGCTCGCGTCGTGCCAGCCAGCAGCGTCGATTTTCCCACGTTCGGGTATCCGACCAGGCCAACATCCGCGATAAGCTTTAGCTCCAGGGTTATCCATCGCTCTTCGCCTGGCTCGCCCTTCTGCGCGATGCGCGGCGCGCGATTGGTCGGCGTGGCGAAATGTGTATTCCCGAGTCCACCCCTGCCACCTCTTGCCACGACGACTCTGGCGCCAGGCTCTGCAAGATCTGCCAGCACTTCGTCGTCCGAGCGAACGATAGTGCCGAGAGGAACCTCCACGATCACGTCCTCCCCACGCGCTCCGTGCTTCTGTCTGCCAGCACCGTTTCCGCCACGCTTAGCCTTGAAGTGGCGGCGATGCCGATATTCGGCTAACGTATTCTCTTCGGCTGTCGCCACTATCACGACATCGCCACCACGCCCGCCGTCACCACCGTCAGGGCCTCCGAAAGGAACGAACTTCTCACGCCTGAAGCTTATGGCGCCGTTCCCTCCATCGCCGGCCTTGACGTAGATCTTGGCAGTATCGGCAAAAATCACCGTTTCCCTCCGCGGTTGTCAGTTTCCTTATTAATGGATTCTACCACATGCTGTATGGGTATAGTAGTCGTAGCAATAGTGGGGAATATTACTGTGGAAAAACCTAAAAAAGACTGATGTATCAGCAAAATATGTGCGGATGGTTTGGGAGAAGTAAGGGGAATTGCCGTGGAGAAACCGGTGGTCATGTGGTCGCCATGGTTCGCCGGGATAAGCCTGGCCTTATGGGAGGGGAGAACCAGTTCCACAAGGTTATCCACATTCGGGAGGAGTTATCCACAAAATCGGCGGAGTTATCCACATGATTATGTCATCATGGCTGAAACAGGCCCTGGAACGACATGAAATGGGCGCCATGTCTTTAGACTGGTCGCCATGGCGACCAGCCAGGGCGGTCACAGGTCGCCATGTGGGGTAAATGAAGGCGCTAGCGGTTGTTAACGGCTGACATGTGAGTGAGAAGGGCCGCCATGGTGGTTAGCAGAGGGCGCGTCTTGGGCGAGAGGTCGCGTTTGGTAGCGATCGAGTAGGTGGCTCGCAGGTCATCCAGTTGTTGACCTCGCTGCCGACGAACATGGGGAGGCAGGTGGATGTGGGGGCGTAGCCGCCCCCACATGGCGGTGACACTACGCCTAAACTAAGAGCATCCTTGGCGGGAAAACTATCTCCACGGCTCCCTCTTTGCAATCAAGCCGGCACGAACCACAGTGCCAGCACTCGTCGGGGTATTTCACCACTGCCAGCCGTTTTCCTTTGTCTAGCTCTATGACGTCGATGGGACAATGTCGATCGCAGGTTCCACAGCCATTGCATTTGGCTGCATCTATTCTTGGAGGCATTGCGTTATCCTTTCTTGGTCATCTTTGAAGACCATGTAAAGCCTCGGTGGGTGAGACCTAGGCTTCGGGAATCTCGTACGTTAAGGGGTTGAAAGTCACCTTCACCTCGCCCTGCCTTTTCTGCAAGACGATCTGCCCGCAGAAGTTGGCATCATCCGTTTCAGGATAGTCGACGCGGCGGTGGAAGACCCCAAACCGCGTTTCCTTGCGATGCAGCGAGGCCACGGCGCTCAACCTGCCAACCTGCAGCATCTCTTGCGCCTCGTTCACCCTCATCAACTCGTGCAGGTTCCGCGCGACAAGGCGGTCCTTGTACGCCTCCAACTTATCCAATTTGCTCAAGGCGTTGCGAATGCTGCCATCAGTTCGCACAACCCCCAGGTTTTCCCATAGTATTTTCCGCAGGATATCCTCGAACTCGCGGTGACTCAAGCCTTCCTCACGCTTCAGCGGGGCGAAAACTCGCTCTTTCGCGTTAACGATTTGCTCCTCGTCGACGGGCCGCAGCTCCGCCACGCTCTGAGCGTATTTTGCTGCCCCTTTGCCTGCCGCGTACCCTCCGGCTATCGTGGGACTGCAACATCGGGTTTGATCGGCGCAATCGCCCGCCGCGTACACTGCGGGGAGCGTAGAAGCGCACTCCTCGTCGATCTTTATGCCGCTGGCGCAGACCTCTGAAGGACCGGATTGCATCCCCTCAGATACCATCAGTTCGAGAAGGTCTTTGCTCAGATCCACCCCCTTCTGGCGGATGAAATCCGGCAGGGTATCCTTGTCGTAGCCTAAGGTCCGGTTCAGATGTTCCAGGTCTTCCCTTGACAGATGGCGGCAATCCATAAAGACGGGCCCGCGCCCGCTCTGGTTTTCGAACAAGACCCCCTCGACCAGCTTGAAGCGGGGAGCCTTATTCCCTGCCGGATGATAGCGCGGCATGAACTCCTCCCCCAGCGCGTTCAATAGCTTGCCTCCCATTCCTGTCAACGCATTCAATCCAGCCGCGCTGAAACCTTTGGGAACTACGGTAAGCCGGAGGTACTCCATGTTGGCCACGGCCGCCCCCGCCCGGAACGCCATCGACTGAGCAGCGCCTGTGTCTGCCGGACATTGCCAGGTATTGAATGGCAGGCCGGTGGGATTCTCGAACAGCCGATTGGTATTCCCCGTGGAGAGCACCAGCGCCTTGGCTCGGATGACGATCACTTCCCCTGTTCGGATATTGAATCCGATAACCCCGGAGACCGCTCCGTCGCTGGTCAAAAGGTCGGTCACGGCCACCTTCTCCAGCACACGGCATCCTGTTCTTCTGGCCTCTTTGGCCAGCCTTGGCTTGAGGTGCTTGCCATTGAAATTGATCATGTACGGACCAGGTTGGCCCAGAGATTGAGTCCGGTAGTAAGTGCCATCAGGCTGAGTGAGTGGATTCCCAATGCGAGCCAGCCGCTCGATGGCCGCCGGAAGCTCGCCACAGTATATCTTATCTATCACCCTCAGATTAACGGCGCCGCGCGCTATTTTCCCGGCGTATGCAAGGTAGGCTTGTCGCGTGTCCCATTGCTCGCCAGTTTCGAGATAAGCCGCGAAATGATCTATGCCACCACCCATCGATCCGCTCCGCTCGATCGCAGCCTTATCGACGATCGTGACTTTCGCTCCGTTTTCGGCGGCGGCGATGGCAGCGTTAACCCCTGCCAACCCGCCGCCAACAACCAGGACATCCGTCTCAAAGACCTTTCCGTATTGTTCTAAGCTGGACATTTCATTGCGCCTCCTTTACTATAGCCGAGCATATTATTGTCGGTCGAGAGCAGAAATCGACCGCGTTCCGACAGGTTCCATCGTAGGTAGGAAAGCTTGTGTCTCCCGTAGATCTCGGCGTTGATTTCGAGGATATCCTGCGGGCGCTCCTCGCCTGGCCATAAAGGAAACGATCGCAGGTCAGCGATACGCTTGACGCCGTGATCACACATTCAATGCAACTTTGCGCTCTGGAAACGCGCGTGAGCTGTTCTCAAAGGCGATTCAGAGTCTTTCAGGGGAACTGGATTGGCAGCCAACGATGGCCCACCATTTCACTGCGGGCTACCTCACGCCGTCACAGCCGTGGAGTGGCGACGATTCCGTCGGCAGCAAAGGCCCGCTGTCCACCTTTGGCTTTCGGTCAGCAGCCTACCACAAGGGTATGAGGGTTGTCAAGGTATGTATTGACAAGCTACCTGCAGTGTGCTATATTGCGCCCGCACCAAACGTTTGGTGTAAGTCGGACGAGCGCTCCGTGGGGCGCTGGCCGCATGCCAGGTTGGCTTCCTGTTGCGTCCGGTTGAAAGCACGCTCATTTACCTCACAGCGGCGACGCTTTTCAATCGACTGAACCGTGCGATTTCAGGCTTCATCGAAGCCGTTTTCCCTAGGCCGGCACTTACGGCAAACGGGTGGTTGCGGTGGACACCGATCACACCGCGACGGAAGAGTCTTCAAGAAAAATGGCAAGGAGGCATCGATGCTAAGGTCTATCAAGTCTCGGTCTTCGGCAATCCTCGGGATAGTCGTTATTGTCGCTCTCTTGGCAGGCTGTGCGCAGGCGGTGACGTCGACACCCACAGCAGCGCCTAAGACCGCGGCGACGGCTCCGGCGGGACCTGCTCCGACCAAAGCAGGGGAAGCGACGAAACCGGCCGCGGCTAGCCCCACACCTGCTCCAGCGGCGGCCAAGCCGGCTGCCCCGACGGGAACGCCTTACAAAATCGGGGGCAACTTGATGCTGTCGGTCACAGGCGGCACAGCTATTGGACAGGACTACAAGGCGGGGATGGACAGCGCAACCGAGATGATCAACGCCGCGGGCGGCATAAACGGCCGGCCGATCCAGGTGGTCTACTACGACAACGAGAACTCCCAGGACAAGGCCCTGCAGCTTGCGAAGAAGATGATCCAAGAGGATAAGATCCTCGGAATGGTCACCGATCGAACGGCGCAAGCCCTGGCGCTCGGTCCGCTCGTGGAAGAGTCCGGCGTCGTTCTGATCAACGCCACCGGTGGCTACGATGCGACCAAGGGCAAGAAGTGGGTCTTCCAGAATGTGCCTCGGGAGGAAATCGAGTCGGATGTCCTTTCGGAGCACCTAAAGAACAACCTCAAGGTCAAAAGCTTCGCCCTCATCCACGACGAGAACCAGTACGGTACCACAGGGGCGAAGATTCACGAAGAGGTTGCCGCCAAGAAGGGCTTGAAGGTAACAGCGAACATAGCCTACAACAACAACTCACCCGATCTAAGCACGGAGGTCACCCGCGCCAAGGCGTCTGGCGCCGAGGCCCTTGTGATCTGGGGCATCCCGCCCGGACCAGCCAACATCGCCAAAGCCGCCCGCAACATGGGCTGGAACGTGCCTTTGGTTGGCAGTGTCGCCACCGCCAACCCGGTCCTGATCGACCTCGCAGGCAAGGCAGTGGATGGAATGACCTTTACCGCTTGGTTCGATACCCAGAACCCGGACAAGAATGACAAGCCATTCGTCGATGCCTACAAGAAGAAGTTCAACAAGACCCCGGGCATCTTCGCGGCGCTAGGTTGGGATTCGGTCTTACTCCTCGCCGAGGGCATCAAGAAGGGCGGAGATGACCGCGCGAAGGTGCGCGACGCGTTGGAGAACTTGAAGGGCTTCGTGGGAGTGGTCGGCGAGTACAATATGTCGCCCACCGAGCATAACGGTCTGACCGCGGAGTCGATACTTCTGACCCAGATCAAGGACGGCAAGTGGACCGTCTTCAAGCAGACCAGATAGAGATCATTTAGGCATGTCTGGTCTGACTATCGGTCCTGCTGAGGTAATACAGTTCACGATCGGTGGCTTGACAAACGGCGCCATCTATGCCCTCGTGGCTTTGGGCCTGCACATCATTTTCAAAGCCACGAGGGTCCTCAACTTCGTTCAGGGCGAACAGGTGGTGATCGGTGGCCTGCTCGCCCTCACCGTCTCGACGACCCTGCACGCGCCCATCTTCCTCGCTTTCGTCGCCGCGATGATCATCGGGGGCGCAATAGGCTATGCCTTCGAGCGCATTGCCATCAGGCCTGCTTATCGCCTTGGCGAACTGGCAACCATCATGGTCACGATTGGGGGGTTCGTGGTCTTCAAGAACGGCCACCAACTCATTTGGGGAAAGGAATCAATTCCGTTCCCCGATTTTGCGTTTGATTTCCCGTTCTCCCTCGCCACCCCCGCCTTCCAGGGATTCGCAGAAGCTTTCTTGAAGGCCACTGGTGCGGGCTTCAATCCTTTCGCAATTTGGGTGATTCTGCTTTCTATCCTGGGTGTGGTCGCGGTGCACCTGTTCTTCCAGAAGACCCTCTTTGGCAAGGCGATGCGCGCCGTGGCCGACAACACAAAGGCGAGCGAGCTAATGGGAATCGACTCAACGCAGGTAACGGCGGTGGCCTTTGCCATGAGCGCCGCCCTCGCCGCTGCCGCCGGAATTCTAGGCGGCCCTCTGCTGAACGCCGGCGGCTCGTACGGCATCGAGATAGCGGTAAAAGGCTTTTCCGGCGCTATCGTCGGTGGCTTCGGCAGCAGTCTAGGCTCTGTTGCCGGCGGATTCATCGTCGGGATCATCGAAGCCCTGTCTGGGGGCTTGATTTCGTCCTCTTACAAGGACGCCATCTCTTTCGGGATCATGTTGCTGGTCCTTCTCGTGCGGCCCTCCGGTATCTTCGGTGAGAAGGAGGTCAGGAGAAGCTAGCTATGCAAGCCAAACGTAACCTTGAAGCACCAGTCGGAACAACGTCCAGAGCTGGCTCCTTGACCTCCACGGCGATAGAGCGCCTCAAGCAATCTACCGCGCTGTACACATTCCAGGGCGTGATTATCGCAGCCATCATCCTCTTGCCGTTCCTCACCGATAGCAACTACCTTATCACGATGGCGACGTTTATGGGTATGTACGCTATGTTGGCCATAGGATTGAACCTGGTGCTGGGTAACGCCGGCCAGATTTCGTTGGGCCAGGGAGCATTTTTCGGCATCGGGGCTTACACCTATGCCATCCTGACGAAGGACCATTTCCCCTTCTGGTTTGCGTATCTGGCCAGCCCCATCCTGGCCGCGATCGCCGGCTTTGTCGTCGGGTACATCGCGCTGCGGCTAAGGGGACACTACTTCGCGATGGCGACCCTGGCATTCGCCCTCATTATGCACCGGCTCTTTCACGTCCTGCCCATCACTGGCGCTAGCCTCGGGCTCTACGATATCCCGCTGCCGGCCTTTCTCGCCACCACCAAGGGCACCATGGCCGATCCGCTTCGATTCTATTACTTCGTCTGGCTCATCGCGGCCTTGGTCGCCGTCTTCACCGCGAACGTGGTTCGCCATCGCGTAGGTCGGGCGCTTTCAGCGCTTCGTGAAGATGAGGTGGCGGCGGCCATGCTGGGAATCAACGTGGCGAAGTACAAGATCGAGGTCTTCGTGATATCGGCCATATACAGTAGCATCGCCGGCAGTCTTTTCGCCGGCTACTCCGGCCTTATCAGCTCTTCAGCCTTTCATCTCGACCGCTCCATGGATATCTTGCTGATGGTCGTCATCGGTGGGCTCGGGAGCGTGTTCGGCAGCATTCTGGGTGCGATTCTCTGGACCATTCTGCCGGAGATCTTCAGGATGTTCGAGTCGCTGCAGGGGTTGGAGCCGTATCGCCTGGTGACCTTCGGCATTATGATCATTCTAATCGTCATCCTCTGGCCTGGCGGGGCCGCGGGAGCGCTGCGTGGTCTTGCCGAGAAGTGGGATAGATCCAGATCAGGGGCAAACGCCTCAGGAGTAAAAGGCAGCAATGACACTGCTTGAACTGGACAGGGTAAACAAATCCTTCGGCGGGCTGCTCGCGGTCTGTGGCGTCACGTTCAAGGTGCACGCCGGGCAGATCAAGGCGCTGATCGGCCCTAATGGCGCCGGCAAGACCACCATATTCAACCTGCTGAGCGGAATCGAATCCGTTTCCTCCGGTTCCATCACCTTCGACGGCCTGGAGATCACGCGCAAGCCACCGCACGTCATAGCGTCCCTCGGTCTGGCGCGCACGTTCCAGACCGTGCGTCTATTCGGCAAGATGACCGTCCTTCAGAACGTCATGGTGGGTCGCCACTGTCGCTCGAAGAGCGAAGTCCTGGCCACCGGCCTTCTTCTCCCAAGCGCGCTTCGAGAAGAGCGAGAGATAGGCGAGAAGTCGATGGAACTTCTCCGTTTCGTCGGGCTGGGGCATCGGGCTAGCGACCGCGCTCACGATCTCCCCTACGGCCAGCAGCGGCTTCTAGAGCTTGCCCGTTCCATGGCCACCGAACCGAAACTTCTCCTGCTCGACGAGCCTGCCGCCGGCCTGAACGACGCCGAAACCGAGGTTCTCTCGGACCTCATCTACCGAATTCGCGAGCAAGGGATTACCATACTTCTGGTGGAACACGACATGGGCCTGGTCATGGATATATCCGACGAGGTGATGGTTCTGGATCACGGGGAGAAGATAGCGGAGGGCCCGCCCGACGTCGTCAGCAACGACGAGCGGGTGATCGAGGCCTACCTGGGAGGAGGGCTGAAGAGTGCTCAGGCTGGATAAGGTGTCGGCCTACTACGGACGAATCCAGGCCCTCCGCGAAGTTTCGCTCGAGGTGAGGGACGGGGAGGTCGTAACTATTATCGGCGCGAACGGCGCGGGTAAGACTACTCTGCTCAACACCATTTCGGGAGTGCTGCGCGCCCGCGAGGGGAGGATGGCTTTCGATGGAAAGGACATCGTCGGACAGTCTCCCAAGAACATCGTCGGGATGGGGATAGTCCAGGTTCCCGAAGGTCGACAGGTGTTCCCCACCATGACCGTCAAAGAGAATTTGGAGATGGGTGCCTACAGCCGCCGGAACAAAGCGAGCAAGAAAGAGCTCCTGGCCGAGTGCGAATGGATATTTGGTCTTTTCCCAGTTTTGCCACAGCGCCTGTCTCAGAAGGCTGGCAGCCTCAGCGGAGGTGAGCAGCAGATGCTCGCCATCGGCCGGGCTCTGTTGGCCAAGCCCAGGCTGCTCCTGCTGGACGAGCCCTCCATGGGGCTGGCCCCCAAGGTCATCGAAGCCATCTTCGCGGTTCTCGGCGATCTCAACCGCGCCGGCCTCACCATATTGCTCGTCGAGCAGAACGCCTCCGTCGCCCTCTCAGTCGCCCACCGTGGCTACGTCCTGTCGAACGGGCGCATAATCCTCGAAGACGCCTGCGACAACCTCATCAAGAACGAGGAAGTCCGCCGAATCTACTTCGGCAAGCACACCCGCGAGCGCCGCGGCATTGTCCCCTCGCCCTCTCCCCTTCCCGAAAACTGATCAGTGCCCATATCTCCTTGAGCGATTGCAAAAGAGGGCCTCGGCCCCCTACAAAACAAATAGTTTTTGCTGTAACCCTATGTCAATACAGATGAACCATTCCCTTGCAAGAAGCGGATGGCATAATAGTTGCTCGTCTCTTGGTTTAAGGAGATTTCACCTATGCAAGGAAGAGATATTGCTACTATAATCGCAGTGGCCGTGCTGATCGTTCTGCTGTTTGGCCTACTGGGCGGAGGCATGATGATGGGGTGGGGGATGATGGGCGGCTTTGGCTTCGGCTTCAGCCCCGTGTACGGAATCATTATGGCGGTGTTCTGGGTGTCGATCGTCGTCGGTATCATAGCGCTCGTCGTCTGGCTGTTCCAACAGGGGCGGCCGACTGAGGCGGGCCCCGGCGCTGGGCTGGCCCTCGACATCCTGAGGGAGCGCTACGCCAAAGGCGAGATCACCCGCGAGCAGTTCGAGCAGATGCGACGCGACCTGGAAGGGAAGTAGGGACGGACTGTTCACGCACACGCCGAAGCCATGGGTGGGGACTGGAGGAGGTTGGCAATGAGTCGTTCGGAAGATGAGGACAGGAAAACCGCTACGGCGCGGGCGCGCTACGACCGCATCGCGGCGATCTACGACTTGATAGAGGCGCCGATGGAGCGCGGCAGCTTCGCGCGATGGCGTCGGCGACTGTGGGCTGAGGTCAAAGGGCCGCGCGTCCTGGAAGTGGGCGTGGGCACAGGCAAGAACTTCGCCTACTACCCGAAGGATGTCAGCATCACGGCCGTCGACTTCAGCCCGAGAATGTTCGAAAAGGCGCGCCGACGGGCAGAACGTGAAGGGGTCCGGGTGGACCTGCGGGTGATGGACGTCCAACACCTGGACTTCCCCGACGATTCGTTCGACTCCACTGTGGCCAGCTTCGTCTTCTGCTCGGTCCCCGATCCTATCGAGGGTTTGCGAGAGCTAGGACGGGTAACGAAACCCGCGGGAAGCATCTACTTGCTCGAGCACGTGCGCCCTTCGGGCTTCCTCGGCAACGTGGCCGATATCCTGAACCCTCTGGTCGTCCGCATGCAAGGCGCTAACATCAACCGTTACACCGTGGAGAACGTGATTAAGGCCGGTCTCACCATCGAGCGAGTCGAGGACCTCTGGCATGGGATCGTGAAGCTCATCGTAGCGCGCAGCGAAAGGTGATGAGCGATAGAGGCTCGTCTGGATACCGAGAAAGTCGGGGATTGACAGCCACACCTCCCCATCGATGCGAAGGAGAGGTGCGGCGTAGGACCAAACGGGCAGGCTTGTAGCGCGATCTTTGGGTCGCGACGAAGAGACTACGCCGGTGGCGGACCCGGCGGACTGAAGGGCCAGCGATGGAATATCGCGTAATACAACACGATCACGGCCGTGAAGAAATTGAGAGACGCGATGCCAACGTAAAGCTGGGATGGCAAATCAGGTGGCCAAGCTGTGGTTGCCAGTGCAATGGCATTGAGAACGAAATACCATATCGCCGAGGTCGCAAAGGCCAGGATCATCAGCGTCAGCGCTCTGCCAGCTGTCAGCTGGCCCTGCACTGGCCAGGTTTCCAGAGCCATACCCCAGACGAAGGCGCCGAAGATTGAAGTTGCTCCGAGCGCAACCACCGCCGGGCCCCCTACGGTCGCCTGCAGGACGAAGTAGGTAACGATGCCCAGCGCTAGAACTGCAATAGTGCTCGTTGCAAGAGCAGTGGAATTGTCCTTAATAAGCTTGAAAGGCCAGCCTCCGAGAAGGACTCCAAGCACCATTTGCCAGGCGATTACCCAGATCGCCGCCGTAGTGGTGTCCATGGCAAAGAACAACCCACTCGGATTAGGCATCGAGCCCAGGGCTTGTGCCGGCAACGGATTCCAATTGCAAAGCGCGATGTAAAGGATGCCGCCGACAATCCACGAGGTGATGACTGCCACCACTCCGGCCAGGCGGTACTCAAGGTTCCTGAAGGGCCATAGGCCTAGAATAAATGTGAGGTGGAGCATCACGCCGAAGACCAGGGCAGCAAAGGGCATCAGGAACGGAAACATGCGGAACGGAGGATTGAACATCTCGGCCGTGTTGAAGGACCCGACCACGAGAGACTGGGCAACGAATACGCCAATTGCAGTAAGAATTACCTGAAGAACCAGGTTGCCAATGCCGGCCAATGGCTGTGGCAACCCAGCAAATGGCCAACCCCGCCACCAAACTGCATTCACGACCAGGAAGGGTAGCCAAATGGTCGTGAGTGGGCCCAGGACGAGGAGGGCGTTGACCAAACCGACGGAGAACGACAACACGAATCCCACTATCAGAACGACGACCAGGAATAGCAAGCCGATGATAGGCTGACGTGATGCGGCGATTCCACCTAGAGCGCGAGATTCTGCCATTGACGAGGAATTGCTGGACATAATTTCCTCCTTAATTTGACAGGGCACGAAACTACGATAACCGCAAGCTCGCAAAACTCAAGATCGCGCTACAAGGGTCCGTCAGAGCAAGACGGGTTGTTGAAATCGGTTAACCACCTCCTCGTCCAATACAAAGCAATATGCCATCGATTCGCATTTGTTCAGCGGACCATTCCCTTCCCGATCGCCGATTACCTGTAGCTTTTCACTGGAACCAAAGGTCGCCTGGCTAAGTGGTGCTATGTTTAGGGAAACGATTCTGTGTGCGCCCGGAAGTTGAGAGAAAAATGAGCTAAGCCAGTGATTGACGACGCTGCCGCAGGTTTGATAGTCACGAGCTTCACCCCCGAGGGGGGCGTACGATTGTACAGACGTGAAACCATCCGCCGGAGATCACGCGTGAGAACGCTAGCTCGTAGGGGGCATGGATGGCGGTCATCACGATGTTGCAATGTTACTACAACCTGTGCTGCTTGTCAAGATGGCAGGGATG
>JAMCWX010000074.1 GCA_023480885.1 Chloroflexota bacterium
AATGGAATCGAGATCCCAGCAGCGGGCAACCAACTCCTTGCCTTCAGAGAAGCCATTGTGGGTGGCGGTGAAAGTCTCGACGAATTGCCCGATGTTCAGCGTATCGATGAGGCTCTTAAGCTGCGGATTCACGTCGCGTGGGCACATCCAAGTCGCGTTGCTGAGCATGCCGTAGCCAAGCCAGCTCAATTCCTTGCGCAGGCGATTCCTGACGTCCCGCATTCCCTCAGGGATCGAATAGGTCAGGAGATGCCATTTGCCATCCCAATGGTCGTGCCTGCCGTGGTAGATAAGCTGTGCGCCCTCGAAAAGGAGGTTCTTGCCCTTCTCGGTGAGGCCATAGTAGCTCTTGTTGCCAACCCGCCTCATCACCAGCCAGCCTTTCCGCGACATCCTGGACAGAGCCGAGCGGATGGCCTGTTCAGACAGGCCGAACTGGCCGAAGAGCTTTATCAGCGTCCCGACCCAGATCTCATCGCCACGGTTCAGGATATAGTCGCCGTAAAGGGTGAACAACATGGCCTGTGGTCTAACCGCAGAATTGTGCGTCGGCAAGGGCACCTCATCTGAAACATATCACAATATTTGACATCGTCATTTTTGCGACATAGAGATGATAATATGAACGGAGGCTATTGTCAAGACGCATTCTTGACACCCCCCTACCCCAATGCTATGATTTGAGTACCACCCCGCCAAAGAGGGGGGCAAGCCCCAACGCGGTTTTGTGAATCGCCAATCTCCGGCTTTTACAAGGCGCCTGGCTCGAGGCGTTCGAGGATTTCAACCAATGTTACTGCCCAGTTTGCAATTGATGTAATCGAGTGGAGAGGTGGAAAGAAGGAGTCGCAGGGAGATTCCTCGGCCAGAACTTCCTGGATATGTTAAGAAGGGGGATGAAACGATTATGAAAAAGGTTGGAGTTGTTGGCACCGGACTGATGGGCTCGGAGATCGCCTTCGTCATCGCCAGCTCCCTGGATACGAAGGTCGTCGTGCGCGATATCTCGGAGGAAGCGCTGGCACGAGGCCGCAACATCATCGAGAAAGTTGCCAACAGAGCAGTGCAGAAAGGACGCGCTACAGAGCAAGAGAAGGCAATCTGGCTGGAGCGCTTCATTTTCACCCAGGACCTGAAGGACCTCGCCGAGGCCGAGGTGGTCGTCGAGGCCGTGTTCGAGAATCTGGACCTAAAGAAGCAGATCTTCGCAGAGCTCGATTCCCTGTGCCCTTCGGCACGGTTTCTAGCCAGCAACACCTCTGGCCTGCCCATCACGCAGATCGCCACGGCGACGAAAAACCCCAGGCGGGTGATCGGCCTCCATTTCTTCAACCCAGCTTCGATCATGAAGCTCGTGGAGATAGTCACGGGCTACCAGACTTCCGACGAGACCCTGCAAATAGCGCAGGAGTTCTGCCACAGCGTCGGCAAGGAAACGGTGATTTCGAAGGACTACCCTGGCTTCATCAGCACACGCATCGGCCAGGCCATGATCTGCGACGCCATTCGCTGTCTAGAGCTGGGCACAGGATCGGTCGAAGACATCGACAAGGCCATGCGCCTGGCGTATAACCATCCTATGGGGCCACTGGAACTGGCCGACCTCATCGGACTGGACACCGAGCTAATGATCCTGGAAGCGCTATTCAAGGAGTATGGCGAGCCCTTCCGGCCGAGTCCACTGGTCAAGCGGCTGGTCGCCGCCGGCAACCTGGGGCGGAAGACGGGCAAAGGCTTCTACGATTACGGCAAGAGGTAGCGGAGTTTCAGGATGGATTTTCAGTTGACCGAAGAGCAACTGCGCGTCCAGGCGCTGGCGAGGAAGTTCGCCCAGGAGAAGATCGCGCCGGTTGCCGCGGACGCCGACGAGAAGCGGTATTTTCCGTGGGACCTGATTCCCGAGATGGCCGAGCTGGGCTTCCTGGCCGGGGCCATTCCGCCCAAGTATGGCGGCAACGGTCTCGACTATATTTCGGTCGCCAACGTCTACGAGGAGATCAGCCGCGCGTGCTCGTCGGTGCGAGGCTTTCTCGCCGTCCACCTCGGCCTCTGCTCTATGTGTATCTACGACTGGGGCACCGAGGAGCAGAAGATGGAGTTCCTGCCGAAGCTGGCCAGGGGCGAGAACATCGGCTGCTATGCCCTGACCGAGCCGAACGCCGGCACCGACGTGGCGAACATGGAGACGACGGTGACGCGCGATGGCGATTACTACGTCATCGACGGCACGAAGCAGTGGATCACCAACGGCAATCGCGCGGACGTCGCGCTGGTCTTCGGCACGCTGGACCGCTCGCTGAAGCACAAGGGCATCTGCGCTTTCATAGTCAAGACGGATACCCCGGGCTTCACGCGCAAGCGAATGGAAGGGATGGAACTGGGGCACCGCGCCTCGGACCACGCCAAGATGGGCTTCGAGAATATGCGCGTGCACAAGCGCTACCTGCTCGGCCGCGAAGGCGACGGCTTCAAGGTGGCGATGGGCGCGCTGGACCACGGTCGGCTCGGCGTGGCCGCGGGCGCTGTGGGCGTAGCTCAGGCGTGCGTCGACGCGTGCGTCGACTTCGCTCGCAAGCGCGTGCAGTTCAGCCAGCGCATCGGCGAGTTTCAGCTCGTGCAGGAGATGATCGCCGACATGGTGGCGGAGACGGACGCGGCCAGGCTACTGGTCTGGCGGGCAGCAGACCAGAAGATAAGGGGCATCAAGAACACCAAGGAGACCTCTATCGCCAAGTATTTCGCCACGGAGGCGGCGGCGAGGGCAGCCAACAACGCGGTAATGCTCCACGGCAGCTACGGCTACAATAACAAATACCCCGTCGAGCGCTATCTCCGCGACATCAAAGGCTATCAGATCTACGAAGGCACGAACATGATCCAGCGGATCATCATCGCGCGGGCAGCGCTGAAAGAGGCAGACGCGGCGGAGGTGTCACGCTTATGTGTAGACCCAACTTCGATCTGACTGGCAAGGTTGCCATCGTCACTGGCGGCAGCCGGGGCATTGGCTTCGCCATAGCATCGTGTTACACGGGAGCAGGGGCGAAGGTCGTCATCGCCAACCGCAGGGCGCCCGATGGCGAGGCCGCGGCGCAGAAGATCCGCGACGCGGGAGGCGAGGCTATCGCCATTTCGGTCGACGTGCAAAACCCTGATTCGGTACGGGAGATGGTCGAGAAGACGGTTGCGCGATACGGCCGCATCGACATCATGGTGAACAACGCGGGCCGCGCCGTGGTCAAGAGCGTGCTGGAGCACCGCTTGGAGGACTGGGAGAAAGTGATGAACACGAACCTTCGCGGCGCTTTCCTGTGCTCCCAGGCCGTCGCGCCTTACATGATCGAGCAGGGCAAGGGCAAGATCATCAGCACGGCGTCGACGGCGAGCGTCTGTGGCTTCCCCAACAGGGTCAGCTACGTCGTCAGCAAGGCTGGCGTGCTCGCCCTCACCAAGGCGCTGGCGACGGAATGGGCGCCGTATAAGATCAACGTGAACGCCATCGCGCCGAGCTTCACGGAAACGGAGTTCACCAGGGCGTATTTCGAGGACGAGAACAACCTGCGAGAGGCGCTGAGCAAGACACCGCTGGGCAGGTTAGCTCAGCCATCCGACATGACTGGCCTGGCGCTGTTCCTGGCCTCGGACGCGTCGGATTACATCACAGGGCAGACGATCTTCGTCGACGGAGGCTGGACAGCAGGTTAGGAACTGGGAAACGAGCAGCCCACAGAGACACGGAGGCACGGAGAGGAGAGCTGGGGATCGCCGCTGCGAGAGGCTAGATGATGGAACGAAAGTACTTCATCGGCACGTCGGGCTGGCATTACGACCACTGGCGCGACAGGTTCTATCCTGAGAAGCTGCCCAAATCCAGGTGGCTCGAGTTCTATGCGCGCTTCTTCCCCACCGTCGAAATCAACAATAGCTTCTACCGGCTGCCCAGCGAGAAGGCATTCGAAAACTGGCGCACTGGCAGCCCCACTGGCTTCGCCTTCGCGGTGAAGGCCAGCCGGCTGATCACGCATTACCGCCGGCTGCAGAACGTCGAGGGCCTCCTGGACACTTTTCTCGGCCGGGCGCGCCTCCTGAAGGAAAAGCTAGGGCCCATCCTCTATCAGTTGCCGCCCGGCCTGCATCGCGACGACCAGCGGCTGGACAGATTTCTGGCGCTGCTGCCCAGGGACCTGCAACACGCGGTCGAGTTCCGCCACGCCTCGTGGATCGACGAGGGCGTTTTCCAGATTCTCAGGAAGCACGACGTGGCCTTCTGTGTGATCAGCCTGCCAGGATTCGATTGTCCGGTCGTCGCCACGGCGTCCTTCTCTTACGTGCGTTTTCACGGCAGCCAGGCGATGTACGCGAGCTGCTACACCGACGAGGAGCTGGAGCAATGGGCCACGAATCTGCGGAATCTGGCAAAGGGCTGTGAGAGGGTATGCGCCTATTTCAACAACGATGCCGAGGGCCACGCCGTGCACAACGCGATGACCCTGATGGCCAAAGTAGGTATCGTGCAATCCCCACCTGTGCTTGCACCCCACGAGTAACACTCTGCACGCTATTCGTACGATTTAGTGCACTATCCAGGAACATCTCCCTAGGCGGACTGCTAAGCCAGATCCCTTTTGCGCACAGTTAGCAGGGCTACGCGCACCCTGAAGGGTGCAGCTACATTTGCGCGCCGCCGCGCGCGACGTAGTATAGCCGCAGGCTTTCCTCTCCGAGATCCTTTCCAAGATGCCGCGCTCCTTTTGTAAGGGGATGGAGCGCGGCGAGCCCGCCCCCTTTTGCAAATGAGATGGGGGCGGGCGAAGCCTGCGCGGACCCTGTATTCTTGCGCCAGGCAGGAATTTCGAGGCAAACCTATGGATTTCACGAAACTCATCGAAATTCGTCCCATTTTGGCGGCCGAATGACCGCAGCTTGGCACGGTTCTTGCTACTATGATAAGGCGAAGAGGTTGAAACTGGCTGGGCCACGATTCTGAGGCTCGTAATGTTGAATACTGGACGGCGAATAGACTTGAAGATTACCGTCGGCGATATCTGCGAGGCAATTCAGGGCAAGAAGCTACCAGTGCGGCAACAGGGCCAGTGGTACTCGATCAAGCGGCTTCATCTAGCGAGATACGCGGCCAAGCTTTCACAGGGAGGACCAGTCAAAGGTTGACTTAGTTATTTTCTGGCATTATTCGGCCTCATCCCCACTTTTCCTCCTTTAGCAGGGGCACGAGTTCCAGCCGCTCGTGCCCCAATCTTATTGCTTGTCTTGTACCCTGCGGCGCGATGCCATATAATTGAATAGTGCTATCTGAACCAGCTACGGCGTGGGGGACTGCATATGTATAAGAAGCACATACTGGTTGCCGACGACGACCCATCGATCCGCTCCCTGTTGAAATCCTTCCTGGAAGACGAAGGCTTTGCCATCTCTGAGGCCAAGAACGGTGCGGAGGTCGTCAACCAACTCGGCAACGGCAAGCCGGATCTACTGATAATGGACGTGCGCATGCCCGACTTGACCGGGATCGACGTCTTAGAGAAGATCAGCGAGGAGAAGCTGGAGGTTCCAGTTCTGCTGATGACCGCCTATGGCACGTCCAGCCTGGCAATTAAGGCCATACAACTGGGAGCGCACGATTACTTCACCAAGCCGTTCGAGCTTCCGGATGTGCTGCTTACCATCAAACGTTTCTTCGATTATCAGGCTCTCGCCAGCGAAGTGAAGACGTTACGCACTCAACTGGGCGACTACGACCCGTCGGAGCGCATCGTCGGGCGATCTCCGACTATGTTGGAGATTTACAAGACCGTTGGCAAAGTGGCCAAGACCGAAGCCACAGTTCTCATCACGGGCGAGACTGGAACAGGTAAAGAGCTGGTTGCCGAGGTCATACATCAGAACTCCCTGTACCGCAACGGCCCTCTGGTGAAGGTAGCGTGCGCCTCGCTGCCAGAGACGCTGTTGGAAAGCGAGCTGTTCGGCCACGAGAAGGGCTCGTTTACTAGCGCTTACACGCAGCGCAAGGGCCGCTTCGAGGTGGCGCATAAAGGCACGATTTTCCTCGACGAAATCGGCGAGATGACCCTGGGCACGCAGAAGAAGCTGCTGCGCGTGCTGCAGGAGAGGGAGTTCGAGCGGGTCGGCGGATCGACCCCGATTAAGGTCGACGTGCGAGTGGTGGCCGCCACCAATAAGAACCTGATGGAGGAAGTCGCTAAGGGCAACTTCCGCGACGATCTCTACTATCGTCTCAACGTCATCTCGCTTCACATGCCGCCGCTGCGCGACCGCAAGGACGATATTCCGCTGCTGGTCGAGCATTTCCTGCACAAGCATCGCTTCAGTCCGACCAGCCCGCCAGGCAAGATCTCCGAGGAAGCGCTGGAGGCATTGATTCGCTATGAATGGCCCGGCAACGTGCGAGAACTGGAGAACGTGGTGGAGCGCGCGGTAGTTCTGTCTCAGGGCGGCGTGATCACGAGCCAGCACCTGCTCATGTCACCCGTCACCGAAAGGAAGTTCGTGGACCTGCAGCAGAAAGTGCAGAAGAAGGTGCCACTGAAGGACATCATCGCCGACGTCGAGAAGCAGCTCATCCTCGAGGCGCTCGATCAGGCGCAGGGGAATCGCAGCCAGGCGGCGAATATCCTAGGTATCTACCGCAGGTTGCTGTACGCGAAGATGAAGGAGTACGGGATCCCGACATAGGGTATGGCCCTCCCCTAACCTCGTCTGGCCCCATCTCAGTTTGCAAAAAGGCCTGGGCGAGCACGGAGGCCACGGAGGCCACTCTAACTAAACTCCGTGTCTCTGTGCCTCCGTGGTGAAACGGGAATCCTTAAGTAAACCGTATTGGGGCTTGTCCCCCGCTTGGGGGATGAGCGACTCACAAGGGGCCACTCTACACTTCAACGAAAAGGTGACCTACCTGTTTCTGGGGGAACGCGGGCGAACACAAGGTTCGCCCCTTCGGCGTGAAACAAGAACATTGTAATAAGGGGCGAGCCGGCGGCTCGCCCCTAAAATGTTTACTCGTCGTGAGTGCGGAACAGCGCGCCGCTCTCGTAGCGCTCGGCAAAGCGGTACTTCATCTCTTTGGTCGGCAACTGCCCGCGCAACTGGTCCTGCTCCTGCCTCAGGCGTTTGGAGTATTCCACCGCCGCGCCCTTCAGCACCTCCTGCATCACGTGGATAGTCATCGATTTTTCGACGGCGCCGTGGACGAAATCATGCAGACGCAAGAGGTCGGCGTATTCCCTGTCGTGGGCGCGCAACTCGCTGAGCTTGCCGACGCTGAGCGTCTTGAAGATCATCAAGAACGCGTCGCGGCCGAGCATCAGGTATAGCTGCACGGGTCCGACGACGAACACCTCGACGCTGACGTCGAGCAAGTCCGAGAGCCCAGACAGGAAATGATCCAGCTCGTCCTTAGAGGTCCAGGTCTTGACCGACGCGTAGAGGCGTGGCAGCTCGCTATCGGAGGCCTGGTAATCCTGGGCCACCGCCAGGCCTCTGGTCAGGTTCTTGAGATAGCGATCGGTCTCGTGCAGCACCTTCTGCGTGGCGTGGAACTGGTCCAGCCACCTTGCCGAATAGGCAACCAGTTTTTCGCGCACGCTGTCCAGGCCGAACATCGGCAGGACAAAGCGGAACAGGTGCGATTCGGGCATCTTGCGGGCGAGGCGGCGCGTTCCGGAGAGGTAGATCTCCCAGTTGCTTCGCTCGTCCGTCGTCTCGAAGAGCGCATCCGCGTTATCAGCCACCACGTCGAGCAAGTGGAGGTTGCTCTTCACCAGGCCACAGGTCCTGGCGTAGTCGCGGTACTCCTCCGCTTTCCTGGTCTCCTCATACTTCTTGAGGAGGAGGTCCTCGACCACGACGTCGACGGCGCGATGGAAGCGCCTCAGCTCGCGCCGTTTGACTTCTACGAAAGCCTTCTCATTCAAAACGATCACCCCTTCGCAGCAGCTTGCCGTTGACGCTGACGAAGGGAGCATTGTCTCGCGTTCCCAAGACGAACTCGATTTCGTCGCGCGCTGGCATCGCCGCGGTCACGAGGCAGATCTTAGCCTGGGAAGTCTCCTTGCCCACGACCTCGCCTATCTCGGGAACATAGACGCTGTCACTCACGCGCTTACCATCGAGGACCTGGCGGTGCTGCTTCTCGTACTCGCCGACAAGCTCGCTCCAGGACCGCTCGGGAAAGCTGCCACCGGCCAGCGTGGCGTGCTCGATGTAGAGCAGAGGACCGCCGCCTTCGACGGGCACCCATTGATTGTTCTTGCCGCAGTAGCCGGTAAAGGTGTGATGCATGGTCTTCGCGTTACCGATCGCCTTGATGCTATCGACAAACTTGGCGACGTTGCCGGTGATTCTGACATCCTTGACGGGCTTGTCGGTGATGATGCCGTTCTCGATGAGGTAGCAAAGGTTGCCGTTGACCATGAACTCTCCGCCATCGGGGTTCACCCAGCCGCCGGAGCAGCTCTTGACGTAGACGCCCCGCTTGTTCTTAGGGATCATGGCCGCCATCTCGGCCAGGCTTCCCGGTCCGTGCTCATCGGGCAGGATGAAGGTGTTGGTCATCCGCACTTGCGGCGGCATGTCGTACTTTTCCCGGCGAACGTTGCCGGTGAGCCCGTGCTCTTTCATCCCCTGAACGACCTCGTCCTTCAGTCCGTCGACGATCTCGTTGAACGTGTAGCGGTCGTTGAGCACGTTGATCTGGATGCCTCTGTCGACGAGCCTGGTTTCCCTGGCCTCACAGCCCTGTTCGTCGATGACGATGGAGCCGAAGCCATACTTGATCTCACGATCGCCGAACGCGATGTTGGCGGACCCGCTATCGATCATGCTGAAGGCCGGGTTGTCGCTGACCTGGGCGCCGATACGGCTCTTGAGCGTGAACTGCGCCGTCTTGCTGCGGCGGTTCTCGCAGATGATGTCAGCCTCGCTGGTGTGTCCGAACACCTCGTGGGCCAGCACGCCTGCCACCTGAGGCGCCAGGATGACCGGGCACTCGGTGCCAAGGATCGACGAGCCCTGGGCGCGGTCCAGGTCGATCGCTTCCCGTGCAACACGCCTGGCCAAATCCTGCACGATGGTCAGATAATCGCGCTCGCCATCCTCGGGCTTTTCGTAGCGACGCAGGATTTCGAGGCC
This sequence comes from Chloroflexota bacterium, assembly GCA_023480885.1. Taxonomy (GTDB): domain Bacteria; phylum Chloroflexota; class UBA6077; order FW602-bin22; family JACPRP01; genus JAMCWX01. The sequence goes on from JAMCWX010000074.1 coordinate 9,166, forward strand.
GCCCATCGCCCCACGAATCGTGCCGAACGCTTCGGAGCCATCCTTGGTGCGAACGGTGATGGTAATGCCCAGATGAGGAATGATCTGGTCGTAGCGCAGGCCGTCGGTATCGGCGTACTCGGTGTGGTCGCTGAACTTGACGAACAGGACTTCGACTTTATCCAACTTGGCACCCAGCGCCTGCCGAATGACCTGGCGCGCGCCAGCCACGAGGCTGACGACCAGGTCCAGGTCGAGCTTGGCCTGAGTGTCGGCGTTGATCGACCTTTCCTCTCCCTTGACGTGGACGATGGGGAACCACTCATAGTTCTCTTCGTCGATTTTCCGCTGGATACGCTCGCCAGCTCGCTGGGACTCGTTGATGGCGTTCTTGACAAGCTCGTGTCCCTGGCTGGTAACTTCGAACTCCTTGACGATAGTCTCGCGCTCAGCCAGATTTGCGGACTCGAAATCGGCGTCCTTAGTGGCCACCTCAGCCTGGAGGCCAATGAAGAAGCGTTGAGTCCTTTTGTTACCTTGATTATCGGCCTCCTCGCCAGATACGATGACCTGGGGGATGCCGCGTTCATCCGCTTTACAGATGATTCCCGAACGGGAACCCATAAACAACGAAACGAAATCTATCTCTCGACCAGGCGCCTTTTCCTGGTAGCTACCCTTCGCTCGACTAACTATCTGGGCAAAATCAGTAGTTAGTTGATGATATTCGTCTCTCACGACTTCATCAGACACAGCTCTTCCCCTCCTCCTAATCCTGACCACCCTCCTCGCCTTGGCGAACTTGCCTGACCGTCCTGGTGGAACGTCGTGGGTTTGGCGTTCTCACCTGCTTGTCCTCCTCAGCAGGAGAACGCTGGCCGGTCAGGTAACCGATGTCATCTTGCGACTCCAAGCCCAGTCGCGTCTTCCTCCGTTGATCCTTCTTCTTCATAATCGCCACGCTCCTCCACTGATAATAGCGATCTCCCTTCCAGCGATGCCATGAGTTGCACTGTCATCCGAGACATTGAAAACGCGGGTCAACTTCGGTCCCTCGGGACCAATGGCGACGTTGGGCCAGATTGGGGCGACGTCGCCAGGGAGGTTGTCCTCGCGAACAAGGCGAACAAACACTGCCCCTATCAGCCCGAGACTCCTTCCAGTAACGGAAACCGGAGGGTGAATCAGTCCCGAGACTAGCGGCCAAGAAAGAGGATGATGCGGCAAGAGCTCCAGATGCAGCGGGGCAGACTTTGACGCACAGCACCCGATTAACGAAAAGGCGCTTTCCACTTGGACTACAACTTCCTCGCCGAAAGCGCCGCCCGGACCGTTGTATTCAACTGGTTTAATTCTATTGTTTAACAAAAAGTAGGGTCAATAGTACGAAAGTACTAACACTATGTCAAGTTGTGGCACAGGAATTGCAGTAAAGAGGACAAATCCCTGAAAGCAGGAGAATAGCTATGGGCAAGAGGGTCTTGGTGGTGGAGGATGACGAGTTCATCGGGGAGGTCATTGCAACCAGTCTGGACGAGCAGGGATACGACGTCGACGTTGTGTCCAGCGGGCAGAAGATCTGGCAGTATCTGAAGCGTCGTCGACCGAGCCTCATCTTGCTTGACCTGGCACTTCCACAGGAGGATGGCATATCCATCTGCAGGAAGCTACGCAAAACGTCTGTTACCGCCAAGGTGCCAATCATTATCGTCTCCGCTATGAGTCAGCCTCGTAACGTTCGAGCGGCCATAGAGGCAGGTGCCAATGACTTCATTAAGAAGCCCTTCGACATCGACGAACTGGTGACGGCCGCGGCTACGTATGCCAGCCAACAGATTCGAGCAGCTAACCCGTTGCCGATGGGCCTTCTGGGTTCCACAGGCCAGGCGATCTAGCGCGCAACCCTTTTCGGGGCGCACGGCGTTTCGCCTCGGGCATAATATCCCGACGCCGAGAGCTCGGCGTCGCTGGATGGACGACGGATAAGCGGATGACATAGCAGCCCACAGTGGGCTGCTATGTCTTTGTACGATCTGAGTCGTGCTTGTAACAAGATCGCGGCACCGACGCCTCCCCAGGAAGACTCCTTGTTGACAGGCACAGGAAAAGGTGTATAATTCGCGCATAGAACGCATGTTCTGACAGCCCCGCGCCGGGGGTGTGAATTGCGTCGACGTTTTCGCGGAGTTAAGAGAGCTGATTACGAGAAAGAAGGAGTACGCGATGAAGAGAGGGTTTATTGTGGAGAGACAGGGAAAGTCGTTCGTGCTGTACGCAGGGTTGCTGGATGAGGCGCATACACAGGGGTTGAAAGCCATCAGGACGTCGTTGCTGCAAATCCCCAACGGCGACAACGGCCAGGTAGCTATCTGCCACGCGACGGTGGAGACGGAGAAGGGCACGTTCACCGGAATCGGCGATGCGTCGCCGGCCAACGTGGCCCACGCCATGCTCAACTGTATTATCCGCATGGCCGAGACCAGGGCGAAAGCGCGGGCGCTGCGGGACGCCGTGAACGTCGGCGTCGCCGCCCTGGAGGAGATGGGAGAGAACGAAGAGAGCGACGATGGTCCTTCGGCGGAAGGACCGCGGGGCACTCTCGTGATGGACGAGCAGCCACAGATGCTGAGGCTGGCGCCGGCAGCAGTCGGCAACGGCGCTCACATCGGCGCTCACGTGCCGGGCCTGGCAACGCCCGCTCAGGTTCGCGCTATCTACAGCATCAGCCGCGACCAGCACGGGCTGACCGACGCGCAGGTCGAAGGCCGCAGCATCGAGCTATATGGCTGTCTGCCCGCTGAGCTGACGAGGAAGCAGGCTTCAGATTTCATCACGGCGCTGAAGGGGAACAGCAGATAGGGTTTCAAACTCCCCAGTATTCGGTATCGTCGATGTCCTCTTGCCAGGCGCCTTCGCCGACCAGGGGAACGAAGCGGCAAGCACCCAAATCGGAGATTTGCACCTGACCGTTCTGTTTCTCGACGAGTCTGAGGGACTGAAAGCGCAACGAGCCCACGGGGATGACCAGGCGGCCGTGGTTGGCCATCTGCTCGACGAGTTTTTCGGGCACCCTGGGGGACCCGGCTGTGACGATGATGGCGTCGTAAGGCGCCTCTGGAGGCCAGCCCAGCGCGCCATCGGCGTGGTGAACCTCGACGTTGACGTAGCTGAGCGCCGACAGGCGCAATCGCGCTCGGTCGGCCAGAAGCTTGCGCCGATCGAGCGAGACGACGTAAGCCGAGAGATGGGCGAGAATGGCCGTCTGGTAGCCCGACCCGGTGCCGATTTCCAGCACCTTCATCTCGGGAGTGAGACGAAGCGCCTGGGTCATCAAGGCGACGATGAAGGGCTGGGAAATGGTCTGGCCCTCGCCGATCGGCAACGGCCTGTCGGCGTAGGCCAGATGCTCGGACTGAGAAGGAACGAACAGCTCGCGGCGAACTTTCTGCATCGTCGAGAGCACCCTCTCATCGGTGACGCCTTCCCTTCTCAGATGCTGTATCAGCTCGGCACGGTCCACGTCGTTCTCACAGTCTAGCTCTCGGTCTGGTCAACCAGTCACACGCTCGACATCAGGTACGTCGAGCGTTTCTCGGCTTTGCGGGTGTCTAACAGCTCCTCGAATATCTTCATGATATCGTAAGCCATACGTCGGGCGTTGAAGTGCTCTGTGACCGCAGCGATCCCGCTTTGCCCCATCTCTCGGCACTCTTCAGGATGCTCCGCCAGATATCTAATCGCATCGGCGATCTGGCCAGTATCTTGCGTGCGGTAGATCAGGCCGCTGCGATATCCGTTCCACCTCAGGATTTCGCTGCCGGCGCCAGTGTCTGGCGAGATCACCGGGATTCCCGCCGCCATCGCCTCGGCCAGGACCAGGCCGAAGGGCTCGGACTTAATGAAGGTGGCGAGCATAGCGTCGCTGGTCTTCAACAGGGCGACTTTATCGGCCTTGCTCTCGACGAAGCCAATGCAATCCACGTGTTCCTGGAGGTCCATCATGCCTATCTTCGCCTGGATGACGGGGTAATAATGCTCGTTGATCGGCCAATCGCCGACGATTCGCAGCCTCACCCTGACACCCTCGTTGAGCAGAAGCCGCACGGAGTGCAGGGCCAGGTCGACGCCCTTCTCGATGTCCATGCGTCCCAGGGAAATGACGGTGAAGTCGTCGCTCTCGCGGCAGAAGCGCCGCGCTCGCGTCCGCGCCTCCTCCAGGCTCATGTCGTAATGTTCGTCGTTGATGATGCCATAATGGACGACGTGCGTCTTGGGCAGCAAGAACGGGAGGTCTTGAGCGACGTTCTCTTTGACGTTGGCATAGGAGCCGGAGATCAGGGCGTCGATGCGGTTAGCATTGGCGCGTATAACGGGGACGAGGTCGACGCCATAGCGCTGGCAAAGCTCATAACCCTGCGCCGACGTCACCAACGGCACACCCAGGTCGTCGAGGAGGCCGAAGTAGCTGGCCATAGAGAGCTCGCAGGCGTAGTCGATGTCGGGGTTGAACTCGCGGCGCAGCTTGTTGACCTTCTCGATGTCGCTCTCTTCGGGGTTATAAATGAGGTTGTGGAGCACTTTCTTGACGTCGACCTTGTGCTGGCCGTTGAGGCCTGGCTTCTTCAGCTTCTGGGGATTGGTCTTGGCAACCTGGAGCCTGGCATACCACCCCAGCAGCCAGCGCCAGACGGGTGATTTCTCGCGCAGCACGTAATCGGCCAGGTTGAAAGCTTCGAAAGTGTAGTCCAGCTCGTCGAGGTCGACCTCGTCGTTATGAGGAGGTGCGAGGCCCACCAGAGGAAAGACCTCGCACCCGAACTCGCGCAGATATTTGACGAGCATCACCGACTGCTGGACGAGGCCGCCATAGCCAAGCTGGCCAGTGATGCCGAAAAAGATCCTCAATTGTTACCCTCCCGATTAAATCACCGCCGATTCCGAGCGCAGGCCCATCATTGCCAGGTCGCCAACTTCCATAAATATACCATCAGTGGTTCGCCTTGGCAAGAAGGACGATGGCTCAGTACTCCAGTTCCTCCCGAACCTCGACGATGCCTGGGACCTGGGACGCTACCGCCTCGGCCTGATCGACGTCCTCGATGGATTGGACGCGCCCGCGGAGATAGGCTATGCGGTTGCGCACGATCACTCGAATGTTGAGGCTGGCAGTGCTGGCATCGCGCAACAAGGCTAGCCGCACATCCTCCGCCATCTCGTCGTCGGAGTGGTAAACCTTGGGAGGATGGTCGACGGGCTCGGACACTTCGTCCTCTGAGGTGGGGGCGAAACCGCCCAGCACCTCGATCCCTTCTTTTTCGCGCTGCACGGGGTACACGACGGGATCGGTCGGCGGGAAGAACACCTCGTTTTCCGAAGTGGACTGCATCACGTCGGTGGTGCCGATGGCGTCGGAAAAATCGGGATCGAAGCTCGAGCCGACTTCCAAGACTTCGAGGCCTTCCTCTTCAAAAGGCTCTCCCTCCGCTTCCAGGTCGACCGAGGTCACCTCGCTGATGACCAGCCTGCTGACCACTTTCTTGACGTCTTCGACCTCTGCGGCGAACTTTATCGCCTGCTCAGCCTCCTCTCCAGACCGGACCGTGCCGTTGAGGTACACGATGCCATCGTCGACGGTTACGTCGATCGGCAGGAAGACCAGCGGCGCTAGCGCCGCTTCCACGTTCTGGCGCAGTTCCTCGTCCTGTGCCATTTCAACCTCCCATAACACAACTGTGCTCAGCCGTGATGGGCACAAAGTGTGCCATGTGTCTCAGTCTGTTGCGCGTGCGCGGCGCAGGGACTATAATACGCGCAGATCATCGAGGGGGACGGCATGAGGAAACGGCGGACGGATGTGGACAGACAGAGACACGTGCGGGCGATTGCGTTCGTCATCGTCTCCTTCGCCCTTGGCCTGGTCGGCTATCTTGGGTTTGGCCTTGGCCATCCGCAGACGCTGGGCTACGCGATCAGCGTCTATCTCGCGCTCAACCTCTTGAACTCCCAGGCGATGTTCAGCATCCAGGAGACGTTGAAGAAAGATATCGACTGAGGTTACGCCTCGCCACAACGGATACCCGACGAAACCGTTGAACTTCGCTTATGTCTAGTCAAGTTTCGTGCGGGTGTCAAGCTGCCTGTTGACAGTAAGACGGTTGCCTGTTATGATAGTTATTGCATTGTTGACGGGACTGGTCTCCTGAGGTCGCCACGGGGTATTCGCCAGCGCCGTCCTCGGTCAACGGTAGTCGAGTTCTTCCCGCCAGTAGCTTCCTGATCGATGGAACAAGTTACAGCGTGGTACAGGGCGAACGAGACGGAGTACTAGGGAGAGCGCCCGAGACGAAGTTTGCGGGCGATGCGCGTCGCCAGTGGCGCGGCCTGTTTCCTCCCGTAGCCCTCCGATTCTCAACAAATGGGAGGTGTTTTAGTGAGCGACGGCATTGGTTTTCCGATGAGTTTTCCCAAGTGTCGGAAATGTGACAGCGGCGACTTGGTGCCTCTTTCGGACTTTGGCAATCAAGGCGCTGCTATCCATTACAAGGCGTGGGTATGCACCAATCCGGAATGCGGCTTCAACCTGAAGATTCGCAACGGTGATGTCTACCTGAACGAGCCGATCAACAATGGAACCATGGCCGCGCTACGCACTCGCTACAACGTGTGAGAGCTCGCCACCTTCACGCATCCTAAACTGGAAATAATCTGGCTGGGCCCAGGTGATACGGCAACGTGTCGCCGAGCCCTTTTTTATTTCCTCCGTCGGCGTTGGCCCCACCCCTGCACACACGTAGTGGCGGCCCTCTGTGGCCGCCTGGGGTTGGGCAGGGAGATTCTACCATTGGCCGCTCAGACCGTTAACTGAACGGCCTCGCAGCACGTTGCGTCTCCACCCGTGGCACAGAAATTGCAACAGAAGCTAGTGCGGTTGCCAGCAGCTTTCGAGAGCCAGGCAGCTACCGAGCCTTCTGATGCTTTTGCAGACGTCAGCGCCATTGAGAATTGAGCAGCCAGCCACGGTCGGCCTGCGCCTAACTGCTGAAGTTGTCAATTCTTGGGGAAGCGCATTATAATTTTCATTAGGGAATAGTCCAGCCACCGAACGGAGAACATCTGAGGCATCGAGCGGATGAGTGGACAGCATGAACTGGGAGGGAGAGATGACGGATGCTGACGGCTGGACTGGGCTCTGCCATATGGCGGGGCACGTCATCGACTAGCTATGACCTTGGATAGCCTAAAATCGAGCAATGTACCGAATGGTTTTCTGCGACAAGTGGATACCTCTGCCCGGCCCTCGCGGACTAGGGCGGCTGCTGTTCAGCTAATGATAGCAAGCAGCCAGATGCTCGGGGCGCTTGCAGGTAAGGTGATGCGAGCCATCAACACCGCGATGGCAGGCGATGCCACAAGAAAGTCGGCAAGGGCGAGCGAGGCAGCAAACGCCACGCCGGAGATAGCCAGATCGAGCGAAGAAGTCGCTGGCGAAGGCGCTGCGCTGCGGGGAATCTCGGCAACATCCGCTTCACCGCTGGCTGGAGATGAAGCCCCTGCTCACAACTTCCAGGACCAGGAGCAGCAGGCTGATAGGATACTGGCCACACTCAGCGACATCGCTCAGACGATGACGTCGAGCCAGAATCTGGCCGAGATCCTCGACCACATAGCAGAGGGCGCGGCGTATCTGCTTGCTGCCGACGCGGCTGCCGTCAGGTTGATCGACCAGGCGACTCAGGAGCTTTTCGTCGAGGCATCCTTCGAGCTGAGCGAGCATTCCACGGTAGCTCCGCGCGTCTCTTGGGGAGCGAGACCAGCCGGCTATGTGGCATCAAGCAAGGAAACGCTGATCATCGACGATGTAAGAACCGAGGACAACGGGCTCAAGGCGCTGACAGATCGAGAGGACGTGGTCAGCTACTTGGGCGTCCCTCTCGTTTTTCGAGACAGGGTCATTGGCGTAATCGAAGTATACACTCGCCGTCAGGCTCGCCATTTCACGAGCGAGGAGATGGGGCGGCTGAGGACGTTAGGCAGCCAGGCCACCCTCGCCATCGAAAACGCCCGGCTCTTTCAGGCGGAACTAGATACGGCGACGAAGCTGAGACAGCTAGAGATGCACAAGAGCGATTTTATGGCCATGCTGGCGCACGAGCTTCGCACGCCGCTGACCTCGATCAAAGGATTCGCTCAACTGTTGCTGAGGCAGAACGGCTGTAAGCCCGATCTCCTGGAGCGGTATTCGTCGATCATCGAGAGCGAGAGCAACCGCATGATCGTGATCATCAACGACATTCTGGATATCTCGAAGATGGAGGCCGGGCTGCTCGAGATGCAAAAGCAGCCGCTCTCTATGTCGGCTCTCGTTCGGGAAACTGTGAGTTCGGTGGGTTATCTGAGCCGCGGCCACGTGCTGGAAGTGAGCGTACCCGAGTCGTTGCCGCTGATCCGCGGCGATGGGGGGAAGGTCCAGCAAATCCTGCTGAATCTCATCAACAACGCCGTCAAGTATTCCCCTGAGGGCGAGCCTATCGAAATCGGGGCTGATGCCGACGACGAAGGGATCACGGTTTGGGTGAACGACAGGGGCAGAGGGATCGCTGCCGACAAGTTCGATCACATCTTCAGCACGTACTGGGGATTCGGCGAGAAGAAGGCGGGCCCCCAGTCAAGGAACAGCGGATTGGGCCTTTACATTTCCAAGAATTTCGTCGAGGCTCATGGTGGTAAAATATGGGTAGAGAGTGAGGAGGGGAAGGGCGCGAAATTCTTGTTCAAGTTGTATTATTAGCGCTATGTTGACGTAATGACAAAGATACTGGTTGTCGAAGACGAAAAGAACATTCAAGAGATGCTGGAAATCTATCTCGCCTCGCAGGGCTTTGAGCCGATCTCGGCCAGCGATGGCGAGGAAGCGCTGCGGCTTGCCCATCAGGAGACGCCGCAGTTGATTATCTTGGACGTAATGCTGCCGGGGATCGATGGCTTCGAGGTATGCCGCCAACTGCGGCGCAGCGTGAAGACGGCGAGCGTGCCCATCATCATGCTCACGGCAAAAGCCACGTTGCCCGATAAGCTGACTGGTTTCGAGATTGGCGCAGACGACTACGTGACCAAGCCGTTCGACATGGACGAGCTGGTCGCCAGGATGCAGACCCAGTTGCGCCACGTGGCGCAGGCGCTCCTTTCGGAACTCACCGGGCTGCCCGGGAACACGGCCATCGAGCAAACGATTAAACGAATCTTAAACGACCGGGATGGGAAATGGGCCATCCTGTACGTCGACATCGACAATTTCAAGGCCTATAACGACGCGTACGGGTTCCTCCAGGGGAACGAGCTGATCAAGGCCGCGGCGAGGGTAATCTATCAGGCTGTTGACGAAATGGCTTCGTCCGATCCTGAGAATATGGACTTCGTCGGCCACGTCGGCGGGGACGACTTCGTCGTTACGACCACGCCCGAGCGGGTGAAACCCATTTGCGAGAAGATAATTCGGCGTTTCGACGCCGAGGCACCGCTGCACTAT
>JAMCWX010000022.1 GCA_023480885.1 Chloroflexota bacterium
GGAAGATACGGGCTTGTTTCTCTTTTGGAATGCCCACGCCACAGTCCCTGACCGAAACGACCGCCTCACGCTCCTGAACGTTCACCGCCACGTCGACGTCGCCACCCTGTGGCGAATATCTGATGGCGTTGTCGATCAAGTTGATCAGCACCTCCCCCAGGCGTTCCCTGTCGCCCTGGACGACCACTGGCTCGGCTTTGACCACGCGGATACGATGCTTAGTTGTCGTCAGCGCCATTCTGTCCACGACCCCCCTGACCAACTCGGGGAGGTCGATTCTCTCTACCACCAACTCGAGGCGTCCAACTTGAAGCATTGAGATGTCCAGCAGGTCTTCTACAAGCGCATTGATCCGATCAGCGCCCCGGTCGATGGCGTCGAGCATCCTGCGGGACGGCTCAGGAAGATCTTCATATGTCCGCAGGAGCACCTGGGCGTATCCTTTCATAATAGTCACTGGCGTCTTCAGCTCGTGGGCAGCAACAGAGATGAACTGGTCCTTTAACCGGTCGAGCTCGGTCAGCTCAGTTACGTCCCGGACCACCCCGACCGCACCGACGATCTCTCCCCTCGCGTCTTTGATAGGCGCCGTGCTCGCTCGGACGTAGATATCCTGCTGGGTTCGACGGTTATAGACTATCGCCTCCTCCGCCACGACGATTTCCCCCGCCAGCGCACGAGCGAGCGGCAGCTCTTCGCTGGCGAATGGTCTTCCGTCTGGATGCCGCATCCGAACCAACGCGGAGAGATCTGCCAGCGCACGCTTGACCTCTTCAAGGCCGGCCAGCCCCAACATCTGCACAGCAGATTCATTGGCGAGGGTGACACGCCCCTCGACGTTGCAAACGAAGACGCCGTCAACCATATTATCGAGGACACCCTGAAGCTCGGCAGCCCGCCCTTGAGCCACCTCCGCCCACTGCTCTATGTTCTCGAGCAGCCGCTCACGTTCCTCCTCGGCCTGCTTGCGTTCGATAGCCATAGCGAGGACGTTGGCGATAGCCTGGAGAAAGTTAATGTCATCTCGGTTGAACGTCCGTCGTCTGGTGGTGTGCGCGCCCAGGACGCCAAACGGGCGGTCCCGTCCCGAAATGATGACGCTCACGCCGCTCACGACGCCGTGCTCGCGGAGCAGTGGTGGGCCGCTAAAGCGCGTTTCTGTGCGCAAGTCCTCGACGATAACTGGCTCGTGGGAAAGGAGGGTGTAGCCAGCCTGAGAATCGACCCCGGAACCCACTGTCGCGTGCCCCACATAACCTTCTTTCCAGCCCACACCCGCACGTAACAACAGCGCCTTGCCGTCGGGAAGGAGCTCCAGGACCTTGGCATATTCCACTTCGAGCGTCTTGGCGAGGAGGACGACTGCTTCATCCATCAAGCGGGAGAGGTCGATGCCGGCCAAAGCTGGTTGGCCCAGCTCGGCTATCGCTGCCTGCTGCCGCTCCCGCATTTGGAGTTCGTCCTTTGCCCGCTTGTGCTCGGCGATTTCGAGCCGCAAATCTTCGTTGGCTTTGGCAAGCTCCGCGGTTCGTTCCTGAACCCGCGTTTCTAACTCAGCGTGAGCTTTTCGCAGCGCCTCTTCCATCTGCATACGCTCGGTAATGTCGAGACCAAACGAAATCGTCCCGGTAATCTTTCCTTGCTCTCGCAGCTCGCTGTTGCGCCACGAGATACACCGCTCCTCACCAGACTTCGTCAAGATAGGATTGTCGAAAGTTCTTGGCAGCACGCCCCCCGCCATCGCCTCGGTAAACATTTCCCAGACGCCAGGATATCTGTCTCTTGGCACAAGCACTTCGAACCAGTCCCTGCCAGAGAGCTCGTCTCTCGTGTAACCAGTGATCTCTTCGGCCGCATCGTTAAACACGCGAATGTTCCCGGCAGCGTCCAGCCCTATGATCATTACGTTCGCCGTCTCGATGAGTTTCTCAGAGTACTCTTTTGCCTGCCGCAGCGCCTCCTGCGCTCGTATCTGCTCGGTCACATTCAGAAGCGAAAACACCAGCCCTCGAACTCGCCCAGCTTCATCCTTGGCTGGCGCCAAAGTCCAGTCCCAGTAGGTGACACCACGCCAGGGCTGGTCGGCGTACTCGAAAGGCTTGGCGTGGAACTCGACGGGTTGACCGGTGTCTCTCACCATCTCGAAGATAGCCTGGTTCTCCGGGTTGGGGAACAACTCGAAGTGGTTGCGGCCTACGAGCTCCTCCTTGGTGTGCCCCGAGTCCTGAGCGTAGGCCGAGTTGACCATAACGAAGTTGAATTCGGGATCGAGGTAGGCCAGTTGGGTGTGGGTGTTCTCGATGATTGCCTGAAGCGTCCCCCGCTCCCTCTCCAGAGTTCTGGCCAACTCCTCTGCGCGCTTGCGGTGCTGCTCGACCTGCGCCAGCAGCCGCTCGCGCTCTTCCTCAGCGCGCTTGCGTTCCGTAATGTCGATAACGATTCCCTGGTAATGCGTTATCGTCCCCGTCGAGTCGCGGCGGACGAAGGTGCGGTCGTCAAGCCACCGCACCTCTCCATATCTGGTGAGTATGCGGTATTCTTGGGTGAACTCGGCGCGCCCTTCTCGCGAGTATCGGTTTACTTCATCGGCGACCCGTGCCAGGTCTTCGGCGTAGACAATATCAGCGTAGGGGATGCGTCCCGAAGTGAAGTCATCCGGCGAGTAGCCAAACTGCGCGATGTTATCTGAGACGAATTCGACAGGCCAACCCTCGGCTGCGCGCCACAGGAAGACGACCGCAGGACTCCTGTTGATGATAGCCTCCAGCTCTCGCCGCTTTTCCAGCGCAACCCGTAGCTCTTCCTTCATCCGGCTGGGTCTTATGCTTTTCTCGTGGTGTCGATCCCCACTCATATCTTTGATCTACATCTACCGTCGCCCGTTGGCCGCTCGCCCGCAAAGCGGATCGGAAGATGCTTCCTTCCCCGATGAGTAACCCTAGGATTCACGTCGTTTCCTGCAAACGTGCAAACCCTCCTCAGAATACACTCAATTATAGCATCAAGTAGATCAGGCGCTCAATCGAGACGACTGCCTAAAGGTGGCCATTTCCCGTCCAGCAATGCGCCCCAACAGGCGTAATTGTGGCGTAGCGCAGCGATTTGAGTCTGGCGCCGCGGTTCGCCGAAAGGCAAACTTCTTTCGGTCGGGGAAAAAGGGTGGCAAGATTGGCTCCTGGCAATAAGCGTGCAACCATAAGTCGGTCCGCTTGTTGCAAATGCACCTAAGCTATGATATATTGCGCTTAATTAGTGACCAATGTAATCACATTGGTTGATAATCTTTACGCAGATATAAAGTCGCTTGAACCAGGGAGGATGCAGTGCAACTCAGCCGTCGTGCCGACTACGGCGTTCGCGCCATGATCGATGTTGCCAGTCGAAGGCAGGGGAAGAGAACCACAATCGACGACATCTCCCGCCGACAGGCCGTGCCTGTCGGCTTTCTCAGGCGGATTATCGCCGCCCTCGCCGTAGGCGGGCTGCTGCAAACTCAGCGTGGTGAGGGAGGCGGCATAATTCTTGCTCGCCAAGCTGACGACATAACGCTCCTGGAAATACTGGAGGCGCTGGAAGGACCTATCGCCCTCAACCGTTGTACCTTTAATCCTTCCCAGTGCCCACGGACAAGCCATTGCGCTGTGCACGAGGTTTGGGCCCGCCTTCAGCGGCAACTTACTGAAACAATGGGTGCCATTTCGCTGTCTGCTCTGGCAGAGCGACAGCGGCTCATCGACGATGCCAGCAAGATCGCGCCTGGCTAAACGGAGTTACGCTTTTCCTGCCTGTGTTCTCTACAGGGCACAAATCGAAAGGAGGACTGCGTATGTAGGGATCACCCTGAGGTCGTGAGTCAATCTACAGAGATCCTATAGAAAAAAGGAGGTTCTACTAGAAAAATGGCGCCTATCGAAGTACCTGTTTTGGGAAGGGCAGCGGCTATAGCGCTGTTTGCGCTGGTGCACGTGATGTTCGCTAATCTTGCTCTAGGTGGGCCCATAATCGCTGTGGTCTCGGAGTGGATGGGGATGCAGACTGGCGACTCACGGTACGATCGTTTTGCTCACGCGTTGGGCAAGTTCAACGTAGTTGCGTTTAGCTTTGGGGCCACTCTTGGTGTTGCTCTGGTGGCCACCCTCATCGGCCTGTGGCCGACATTCTGGACCATCGGAGTAAACATCTTCTTCTATCCTCTGGTCCTGGAAGTAGTCATGTTCTTCCTGGAGGGCGGATTTCTCTACTATTGGGTCTATTCCTGGGATCGCTACGCCGATAACAAGGGCAAGCACATCTGGTTCGGAGTATTCCAGGTCATTTTCGGCACTGCGACGATGCTGATTATCAACGGCGTTGGCGCAGCTATGCTTACGCCGCCGGCAAACATCGCTTCACTGGGTGGTGGCAGCCTCGATAGCATTTTTCGCAATTTTGGGCCGCTATATTGGAATAACCCCACGTGGCTGCCCCTCTCACTTCATCGCTTTGTCGGGGCTATCTCCTTCACTGGTTTCTTGATCGCGATTGTCGCGGGCATATTCCGGTGGCGAAGCAGCACGTCCGAACGGAAAGCAATCTACAATTGGATGGCTGGCTGGGGGATAAAGTTGGGACTGGCTCCCCTGGTATTGATGCCCGCTATCGGCTTCTTCTATGTCAAAGAGATCAGCGTTGCCGCGCCCATGGCCTTCGTCAACCTGATGATGGGTCAAAGTCGCTGGGTGTTCAATCTGCAGGTTGTATTGTTGGGCATTCTCTTCTTCACGGGGAACCTGTACCTCACCCAGTCGCTTCGTTCTGCCAGCTTCAAGGTGGCTCCCAGAGCCAGTGCCGCAAATTGGCTGACCGTTGGCGCCGCCATCGGTTTTGTCGCCTCGGTAGCGTTGGCCCTGTGGGGCACATCTTCTGGCTTGCGAGGGCCGGCTGAGAACTGGGGGATAGTGGGACTGGTGCTTGTCACCTACATCGTGGCTTTTGGCCTCCTGCTCTCTCGCGGGAAAGAAGGCGTGGAGCAATTGACCCTTATGGGCAAAATCATTACTGCTCTCGTGGCCATTTGGGCTGTGGTCGTGATGCTCCCCTTTGCTCAGATGGGCCTGACTGCCTTCCCCCTTGGGCAGATGAGACCCTGGAGATATGCTGGCCTCGTCAGCATTTTCACCCTCACCGTGGCAAACATCGGACTATACTGGCGAGCCCAGCGTGAAGCGGAGCTCGAGCGCGAGCAAGCGTCGTCATCTGGTCTACCAGTGCTATCGGGTATCCTGGCGCTAGGCATAATGTTCGTCATGGGCTACGCCCGCGAGGCGGCAAGAGCCCCATACCTGGTCTACGAGCAAGTGAAGTCCATCGCCGAACCCTTTGAGAAGGTTTCGGTTACAGAGATTCCCTTGCCAGGTCTGGCCGCTGCTGCGCTCATCTTGGTGGGAATGGTGGTCTTCCTGGCTTTAGGTTGGCTGATCATCATAACCTCTCGCGCACCTTGGGAAGTGTTTCCATCGGAGGCCGCGCCTGCTCGCGCGACCGAGCCTGTTACGTCGAGCCTGGCAACGCTGGGCGAAAGGCAGTAAAACAGGAGGATGCCTCCTGTTTGGAAAGAGGGCTATGCGCACGACACACCTTAACGCGGCACATTATACCTGTTCCTTGCGCTACGAGCCGTCGTGGCAGGTGGGTCGAGGTGCGTAGCCCTCTGAGGCAATAGTCGGCGACCACTAGCACTGGAGGGACCATTAATGTATAGACACATCCTCGTCGCCATCGATAATTCCGATTGCTCGAATCATGGCATCGACATGGGCGTTTCGCTGGCAAAGGAATTCGGCGCCAAGATCGTGGGCAATCATGTTTACGCCGCCAGGCTGCACGACATGCGCTTCCAGCAAATGGAATCCGGTCTGCCAGAGCAGTACCAGCGCGAGGACGAGCTGGAGAGACAGAGGCGGATCCACGATTCGCTTATCGGTAGGGGGCTTCAGCTCATCTCGGAGTCGTATCTGGCCCGTTTTCAAGAAAGGTGCCGACAGATGTCGGTTCAATACGAGGTTAAGATACCGGAGGGGCGTAACTACGAAGAACTGATCAAGGACGTACGGGCCAGCGAGTACGACCTGGCGATCATCGGCGCTTTCGGACTAGGTCGCGTTTCCCGCAGCCTCATCGGTAGCGTGTGCGAACGTGTCACACGCGGCGTTCGTAGCGACGTGCTTATCGTCAAGGACTCCGCAGTGTTGGCAGGTTCCCGGCTGCTGGTGGCGATCGATGGTAGCTCCAGTTCCTTTGCGGCGCTGGATAAGGCGCTGGCGCTGAGCCGCGCTCTTGGCTGCCAGGTGGAGGCTGCTGCGGTCTACGACCCCTTCTTCCATAGCGTAGCTTTCGGCAGCATCGCGAAGGTGCTCTCGGAGGAAGCGGGGAAGGTCTTCCGCTTTCGTGAGCAAGAGAAATTGCACGACGAGATCATCGACAACGGATTGATGAAGCTCTATGCCGCTCACCTGGAGCGCGCCAGAGCCGTTGCTGCCGATCGAGGCATTGAGATCACAACCTCGCTCCTAGCTGGAAAGCCTTTTGCCAAGATTCTCGAGTTCCTGGAGGAGCGTTCTTTTGGTTTATTGCTTATAGGAAGATTTGGTCTGCACTATTGCGATGGCCTGGACATAGGCAGCACCGCCGAGAATCTCGTGAGGCTTGCCCCCACCAACGTGTTGGTGGTAGGGGGCGGGCAGTCCAGAGTGAACGATGTGGCGGCGGCGCCGGAGGCGAAGGGATTGCCCTGGACGCCAGAAGCGGAGGCAATGCTCCAGCGAGTTCCGCCCTTCGCACGGGGCATGGCTCGCCGAGCTATCGAAGAGTTGGCTCGAGAGAAGGGCTATTCGGCGGTAACGCCAGAGGCGGTTACCGAGGCCCGGCGGCGGATGGGGATGTAGGCCAGGCAGGGAGGTGACCATAATGCAAGAGGCTAGCATGGTTGTCCTTAAGAAAGTGAAGCGTTTCGCCCCTGACTTCCACCAGCACATTGTCAAAGGGCAGGCGCAGGGCTCGATAGTGCAGAAAGGCGATCGCATGCTTGTATACGAAATACAGGAGACGGTGCCCGAGGGGCCAGTGTTGGTGACGGACAATACGCGGTTCGAGTTTTGCTAGCTATGTTGGTTATTGAGGCTGCGAACCTGTCCAAAGTTTACCCTTCACGGCGGGGCTTCTTCGGGACGAGCTTTGAGATAGAGCGCGGCGAAATCATTGGGTTCCTGGGGCCTAACGGCTCCGGCAAGTCCACCTTGCTCAAAGTGCTCGCAACCTGTCTTCGACCGACGTCAGGCGCTTTTCGCGTTCTCGGCCTGAACGGCCTGGTGCCAACCCCTGCCCTTCGCCAGAGGCTTGGCGTCCTCTTTGAGGGAGTGGCCCATTTCGGAGACCTTTCCGGATTTGATAACGCCTGGTTTTTCGCCATGTCCTATGGCCTGGAGCCCAGGCTTGCGGGGGCAAGACTAGAAGAACTCTTTCTATGGGCCGGCCTCAACGATTACAAAGACTCGCGTGTCAAGACTTACTCCTACGGCATGAAGCGCAAGTTGGCTCTGGTCGAGGCTCTGGCGCATCACCCTGACGTGCTACTCCTGGACGAGCCGTCTCTAGGCCTTGACTATGTTTCGACAGTAGCGTTGTACCAGAGACTGGCTGATCTAGCATCCACTGGTACCACCGTGGTGCTGGCCACTAACAACGTTTTTGAGGCCGAGAAGCTTTGCTCCAGGGTAGCTCTAATCGACCAGGGACGACTTGTGGCCCTGGATAGTCCGTTAAACCTGTTGAAGACCCAGCAGGATTGTCAACACATAACTGTCACACTGGCGGAGCCGATAGCCCAGGATGTGCTTTCAGGAGTGCCGATGGTTCGTGGCGTTGTAGGCGCGGAGCAAAACACGCTTCAGATCGTCGTCTCCGACGCCGAGGCTGCCTTGCCAGAAGTGGTGACGGCGGTGGTGCAAGCGCGTGGACGGATCGTCAGTCTCAAGGTGAGCGAGCCCAACCTGGGCGACGTTTTTATTGCTATGACGGGAGCAAAGGTAAGCTAGACAGATGCAAGCCTCGTCTATATGGCAAAAAGAGCTGTTGGAAAACTGCAGTAATAAGAAGTCCCTGATCATCAAGCTGCTTTTTCCATTGCTGCTGGGATGGCCTCTGCTTCTCAGTTCTGCCCCTCTTCAAGCCAAGGCTGGCGTTGTCTCCTTGCTAGTAGTGTTCATCGGCGTTTTTGGTTCTGGCGTGGGCTTGTCAAAAGACAGAACAGATGGCGTCCTCCGACGAATAGTAGCCACACCCCTTTCCTCCAGACGCATCATTGTGGAACAGGTTCTCGTGAACTCGGCCATCGAGCTAATACAGGTTTCGCCATTGTTGGCTTTGCTTGTTCTGCAAAGAGGTGGGACGTGGTGGCTGCTCTCGCTGGCTGTGTCCCTTTTGGCCAGCATCTTGGTTGCCAATGTGGTGGGGGTATTGGTGGCTTCGATTGCCACCTCTGCTGGCCAGGTTCATCTCTACTCCGCCCTGATCGTCTTCCCGTTGCTGGCCCTTTCGGGCGTTTTCATGCCGGTTGCTTCGGCCAACCTGGCGCAAAGGATCTTTGCCCGACTTCTGCCCTTTTCATACCTCCAACAGTCTCTGATGGCCGTTCTTGGTGAGACATCTACACTGGCTCTGAGCGAGACGGTGCTCTGGGGCTCTGTCACAGCTCTGGCCTTTCTGTCCCTGGCATACCTTGCCGCAGGCCGCCTGCTCAGGATTGATGAGTGAAGTCGCCGTCGTGAGCGATTCCGATCTACTGGGAGTCGCGCTCGCCTGGCGTGAGGGACTCCGCCTCCTCTGAGCCATCGCCGAGATGGCCCTCTCCCAGATAGCCGCTGGCACGCCTCTTGCAGATTCGCCTGAGAGCCTCTCGCTCGTGGTGTGTTGCGCTTTTGGTCGCAACGTCAGATCGCCCCTCTCCAGTAAATATCGCACGCAGCTACTTACCAATCAACGTGAGGGGAAAACCCTCACCGAGATGCTGGTGAAAAAGGCCGCGCGGCGCGAGGTGACATAACTCAAGGAAGGCTAAAGGATCACGCTAGTGAAGAACCTGCTGCTCCTTTTCGGCCATTACCCGATACCTACACGCGTTGAGCGCCTTGCACGGTTGCTACGACTGGCAGGAATGGCCATCGGGGTACTGGCATTTTTCGTCGTTGTAGCTATGACTGCCCCATCTTTGCCAGCGCCTTATCTGCCGCCTGACGGGGCAGCCGTCAGCCCGCAGCACCCACTCCTGATCGGCTTCTCACCTCTGCGAGTCCGGCTGGCTGCGGCAAGGCTGTATGAGATACCTCTCGATGGTCCGACCGTGGGCGCTGCTCAAGCAGTAGAAGTCAACCTGGTACCGCTGTCAGCTACGCTGCCGTGGGAGCCGATTCAAATACAGGTTTATCGCGCTGATGGCAACAGTCTGTTGCACCCTGACGCATTTTATTACCTTGCTCTCGAAGGAGACTGGAGCTCACTCGCGCTGCCCTGGTTAAAGGTGGGACAATGGAATGCTGTGTACCAGTTCGCCACTATGGCGAGTCCCAAACCGGTATTGCCTGATGGCCCGATGCGCCCGCATTACCAGCAACCGATCACGCTCCAATGGGATACGCCTGTGACTGGCTTCAGTTACCGCGTGTCACCTCTCGTACCCAGTTCCTCAACGCTCGACTCGCTTGACCCGCGCCGCGCCTACCTCACCATGCTAGACTATGAGCCTGGCCGCACGTATGTCGTCGAGGTCACGGATGCAACCGCTACGAGCGGAGTATCTCTGAAGCAGTCCTTCTCGTTCTCGGTCGTTATGCCGAAGCCAGCTGAGCCACGCCTCATCAACTCGGCTGAGCTGCGCCTGGGGGATTTGCTGATACTGAGTTGGGATGAGCGCATCGTCGATTTCGATTACCATCTTGATCCGCCTGAGCTAAGCACCTCCGCCATCGATCCTGTAGATCAGCGCCGCTCGTTTATCACTTTACAGACTATCCGCCAGGGGCAGCAATATCACCTCACGGTCACCGCGGCTGGCGCGGAGAACGGCACGCACTTGAAGCAGCCCTATACATTTATGTTCGCAACGACTCCCGCGCTGGAAGTGACTGAGACGACACCAGGGGATGGCGCTTTTGGCATCAGCCCCAATCAAACCGTCTGCGTGACCTTTAGCGAAGCCGTGGCGGATCGGGTTGCGGCCGAACACGCCCTGACAATCTCACCTGCGGTGAGCGGACGTTTTGAGTGGTCGAGCTCGCGGGAGCTGTGCTTCGTTCCCGCCGAACCTTTCCCCTTTGAGGGCGAGGTTGTCGCCAGGCTGGCCGGCGGATTGAAGAGCGTGCGTGGCGAGTCGAAGAGTTATCTAGAGGACGACGTTATCTTTCGGTTCACCATACGTCCCGATAAACTGATCGATATTGATCTTAGACGCCAGGTGGTTAGTCTACTTGAAGGCGGCAAGGTGGTGGTTGCCTCCCCGACTTCGACCGGCGTTCGCGGGGCTGAGACGCCTGTTGGAACCTATATGGTGCAGTACAAGATGAAGACTGCTCGTATGCGCGGCGTGACTCCATCGGGAGCTCGGTATGACATACCTGACGTGCCCTGGGTGCTCGCATTCTGGGACGACTACACGATCCACGGTTCCTACTGGCGCAGCGGCTTCGGCTTTCCTCAAAGCAACGGCTGCGTCACCCTGCCTGTTCCAGTGGCCAAGGAACTCTTCTACTGGGCTCCTGTGGGCACGCCAATAGAGATTCATTACTGATACCTACTTGCCCCGTTCAACAGTGAACGACTCTCCGAGCAAGATACCATTCTCGCTCGCCTGAGGTCTCGAATCGAGCCCTAGCGCCTGCTCTGCAATTGATAGCCGTTTGCCAACTGCAGGAATCCGAACACGAGGGCGTATGCCCCGCTGACTTGTATGACTGTCAATACGTCGGTTTTCACTGCAAGGTAGAGTGCGGCCAAGAAGACGCGGAGGGAGCTAGCTCCCTCCGCTTGGCTCACCTCACGGTACGTCAGCGGTTCCTATGCAAGGTGCGGGACCGAGCGCCCCGCGCGATAGTTCATCCTGCTGGGCTACGCGGCTTTCCGCATCGGAGCCGCCATCTCGATGACGTTCCTGATTCGACGGCGCGCCCGTTCGACGAAGGCGAGATTGTCGGCAAGGCAGGACTCGATCAGCGCGCCCACACTGTAGTGGCCAGTGATGTCGGCCATCGCTGTCAAAGCTGCGTATTCCCCGATGTGGAGGTGCATCAACTGGCTGGCCTTGGACGCCACGTAGAGGGTCTTCGCCAGCGGCTGCTGTATCTCGTTGAGTTCCCTTCGGAAGTCCTCCAGGAAAACCTCGTGAAGTCGGCTGGTAGTAGTGACAGGCTGCTTACCGATGAGCTTGAAACAATGGTCGAGCGTGTTGATGGTCTTGTCCTGGAGGTAAACCCAGGAGTCCAGGGTCTCCTTGACGTCTGGGTCCTGGGCGGCCTGGCTCATCTCCTGAAATATGTGCTTCGCGCGCTCTTCGCGTTGCCGGACATCGCTCAGCAGCCACACGAACAGATCTTGTGGATTTTGAACTGGCATCTTTGTCTCCTCCTCAAACTAGATTGAACCGATGACACGCCGGTGGGTATGCCTCTAATGAGGATGCAAGAAGTGTGCCTCGACCCCTCGTCCCGCGTGCCAACGGCAATCGGAAGATGCACCTACGGTTTCACAATCACACCGTCTCCATCTTTGAGGTCGGCGGGGCCAATCACGATCTTGTCTCCAGCCGAGAGCCCCGATTTCACCTCGACGTTCTGCCCGTCGCTTATCCCCAGCTCAACCTTCTGCTGGCGGGCTTTGCCATCGGCGACGACGAACACAGTATTGTCGGCGCCGTTCTTGACGACAGCTTGCTGCGGCGCTGCTAGCACACCCTGTTTTGCATCGAGGTTGATGCTCACCTTTGCAAACATTCCCGCCTTTAACTTGCCTTCTTGATCCTTAATTGAAGCCTTTGCTGTGAAAGTGCGTGTTCGAGGATCGACAGCAGGAGAAACGCTGGAAATAGTTCCTGCGAACGAACTGTCAGGATACGCAGACACGGTTATCGAAACAGGCTGACCAACATGAATCTGTCCTGCGCGCGCTTCCTCTATCGATACCGCAACCTCGAGATCAGATGAAATAATGCTCAATATCGGCACTTGGGGATTTGCCAGCGCGCCCACTGACAGGAATCTATCTGAAACAACGCCATCAACAGGAGCGACGATGTTTGTCTCGGCTAGCTGTGCGTTCACAAGGTCTATATTGGCTTGAGCTTGTTTCACCCCTGCTGCCGCGGCATCGAAATCGTTCTTGGTAAAGGGATTCTTGGCCAGGTCCAATTGCGCTTGCGCTGCGTCTACTGCTGCCTGGGCTTGATCCAGTTGTTCCTTGGTAGCTCCCGCCTTTAGCTCGGCAAGGCGTGCCTCAGCCAGTTTCACCTGCTCGTAGGCTGTTCCCGATTGAGCTTCTTTCATGTCCTTGGTGAACACTGCTTGACCGAAGGCAACGGCTTTGCTGCCAATCATCGCATCGGCCTGAGCCTGCACGGCGTAGAGCTGGTTCTTCGCTACTCGCACTGCTGTCTCGGCTTCGTCGAGCTGTTCTGGCGTCGGACCTGCCTTCAATTGAGCCAGCCTCGCCTGTGCTGCTCTTAAATTGGCATCTACCTGCGCTAGCGTCTCGTCTCGAGGTGCAGCCTCCAATTGCGCCTGTTTGGCTTTGGCTACTGCTAGACCCGCTTCAGCCTGCCTAAGCTGTGCTTCCAGGCTGGCTCTATCGAGATGGCCGATAACTTCTCCTGCCTTCACTTTGCTGCCGACGTCGACGCTAATTCCCTCGATTCGCCCCATGGATTTGGTCGAGAGGCTGATCTGCGCTTTGGGCTTGACGTCGCCTGTATAGCTTAAGGATGAGGCGATGTTGCCTGGCTTGATCTCAAACACCTGGACAGGAACTGCCGCTTGAGCCGCAGGCTGTGTGCTTCCGGTGTTTGATGGCCCATTCGAAGTGCAAGCAGAAACTTGCATAGACAGCAGCAAGGCTCCGGTGAGAATTCCGATCAACCGCTTGTTGTTCAAGATTCACCTCCGATTCGTGTTTGTAAACAGCCTTGATGACCGAGAATCCCTGTCGCGAATCATCCCATCTCCATCGCCATCCCTAATTCCGTTTCGATCTCCATTCCCTCCTCCATCGACATCGGGCTTTTTCGTTCGTCGGGTTGCAGCCCCGTGCTGGTCAAGAACACCGCTGGCACAATGCCGAGCAACATGAGAAGCGCCGATATCAGAAAGGCGTCGTCGTATGCTCGCACTGCTGCACCCATCGCCATCTGCTGTCCCAGAGCCATAATGGCGCCTGCCTTTGCTTGCGCCAGCGTTGCGCCCTGGTGGAGCAGCGCCTGCTGAATCCGAGGGATCGCATTTTGCACAGGGAGTGAATCTGGCGTAACGGTCTGCGCCAGCATTCCCAGGTGGAAATTCATCCGCATCTGGATCAGCGTCGCGAAGATAGCGGTGCCAAACGAACCGAAGATCTGGCGCAGGACGTTAGTGAGCGAGGAGGCACGGGCCACGAGATGCGGTGGAACTGTGTTCATTGCGGCTGTCATAGCTGGCATCATCATGAGTCCCATGCCGGCGCCTCGTACGATCAGCAACCATCTCAGCTCGTTGTCGCTAGTCGCGAGATTCAGCGAGGTCAGGCCCCAGGTAGAATAGAACATGATGAGCATTCCAACTACGACTGGCGGCCTTGGTCCGAAGCGATCGAAAAGCCGCCCCGAAATTGGCATCATCAGGCCCGCGGCCATCGCCTGAGGAAAGGTCAGCAAGCCGCTCTCAAGCGCGCCCAATCCCCGCAAGTTCTGCAGGAAAAGCGGCAGCAGAAACATCGAGGAAAACATAGCGAGAGTTGAGATGAACGTGACACCTGTGGCGAGCGCATAGGTGCTGTTCTTCAAGACGCGCAGATCGAGAAGCGGAACATCTGTGTGCAATTCGAGCACCACCCATATCACCAGAGCGGCAGCGCCAACAAACAGGTACGCTACTATATGAGGCGCGGTCCACCCATCTCCAGCGCCTCTAGATAGACCAAGCAGCAGGCCGCCGAAGCCAATTGCGGAGAGAAGGAAGCCAGGAGTGTCGAAACGCAGCCCAGGGCGGCGCTCTGTTTCGCGCAAGAGCGTGGCGCCGAGCAGCAACCCCAAGACACCTACAGGGATGTTGAGCGTGAAGATTATGCGCCAGTCGACATACTCGACGAGATAGCCGCCTAACGTCGGCCCCAACACCGGGGCTAAGATTAGGGGCAGGCCGAAAACCCCCATAACTGTTCCTCGCTGGTGCGGGGGAACGGCTCTAAAAATAACTGTAGTTCCTAGCGGCATCAGCATACCGCCACCCAGTCCTTGAATTACCCGAAAGACGACGAGACTGTTGATATCCCATGCCATCCCACAGAGGGCAGAGCCGAGGGTGAACAAACCCATCACCAGCAGGTACACGCGCTTGGTGCCGAAGGTATCAGTCAGGTATCCAGCGGCAGGCATGACAACGGCCAGCGCCAGCATGTAGCCCGTGAGAATTAGCTGGCTCTGGTCAACTGAAACGCCGAAGACGTTCGTGATCCTCGGGAGAGCGATGTTAACGATGGTGGTATCGAGCATCACCATGAACGACCCGACGATGACTACGATCAGCGCCTGCCACTGGTAATCCAACGCCAGGGTACGATGCTTCAAGCGAGCGGCATGCCCTCCTAGCGTAGCCACGATAACCACCCTTCCTGTTCAGAGACGCGGATACGCACCTCCACCGAGCCACCCAGCGGCAAGGTCTGTCCCTGAGTGTCTACCAGTATCTTCACAGGAACCAACTGCGTAACCTTTGTGAAGTTCCCAGAACCATTCTGCTGAGGCAGCAGGGAGAAAGTTGCAGCGGTTGCCGGCGTTATCGTATCCACATGCCCCGAGAAAGTTCGATCGAGCGCGTCAACGTGGACTTGGACCGGCTGCCCTCGCTTTATCCTGCCAATCTTTGTCTCCTCGATATTAGCCACTACCCATTGAGAACTCGGATCTGTTACTATGAGGATAGACTGGCCAGGAGCAACCGCGTCCCCTACGTTACCCTGGCGAGCCACGACCACTCCGTTGATAGGGGATCGCACCTCGACTCGCAGATCGCTCGTGTTGTCGAAGCCGATCTTGGAATTGCCTTGCGCAACGCTGACAACAGATGGGAGAGTCAGGGTAGCTACCACCTGATCACGCTCGACCCGGTTGCCAACGTCGACAGTGACGCTGTCGACGCGCCCGGCGTTGAGAGCGCCAATCTGCACGAGAGCCCCGGCCACTCTCGCGTTTTCAGTTGAGACGAAGAAAGCATCGTCGTACCAGAAATGGTAGCTGATCGCAGCCCCGATGACGACTAACACCAACACGATCGGCACGAGAATGCGACGAAGACGAGGACGATTCTTCCCCTCCGTCTCCTGCTCGCCGCCGGATTGTCCAGGAGGCAGTCCCGTTGTTTGAGGTCGCTCGGACAGAGATCTGGCGGAGTTTATAGCCCGATCCTTGGTTGCAGGGGATGAGTCACTATTTGCGTTCACTTACTACCTCCTGTGGTTCGGATGCCCGAAGTGCCCCGCACAGTAAAGAGAGCCCCTCCAGAATGACTTCCCGTTCTTCGGGGCCCACGCATCGCAGAACCTCCACGAGAAGCCCAAGCCTGCGCGCCGGCATAACCTCCTGAACGTAGGTCTTGATGGGGTCAGACAGGTAAATTCTGATAAAGCGCCTATCGATAGGATCTGCTCGGCGCACGACCATCTCTCGCCGTTCCAGACGATCGACAATGCCCGAGACTGTGCTGTGGGCCAATCGCATCCGCTCGCTCAGCTCGTTCAGGCTCAACCCATCCACCTCGGCCAGTTCCCTCAGCACACCAAACTGGGGCATAGTGAGCCCGCTCGCAGCAATGGCTGCCTTGTGACATCTCCGCAGGCTCTGAATCAGACTACGCAGAGCACCCTCAATCTGCTCTGCTATTCGCACCAGATCCTCATCGACAGTAGGTTCTATGTTTTCGGTCATCTCTCGAACTCCAGTTCGTTCGCCGGAAGATCCCGGAACTGTCGCCGGTAAAGGTCTGCATAGATGCCACCCTGACTGAGCAGTTCCTGATGTGTTCCGCGCTCGGCTATTCGGCCACCATCGACGACCAGCACGTGATCGGCGTTCCGGACAGTGCTCAGCCTGTGGGCAATGACGAAACTCGTCCTGCCCTTCAAGAGCACCGCCAGCGCCTGCTGGATGAGCGCCTCGGTCCTGGTGTCCACGCTCGAAGTGGCCTCGTCGAGGATCAGGATGCGAGGATTGGCGAGAATCGCCCGCGCAAAGGCTATGAGTTGACGCTGGCCCTGGCTCAAGGTCCTGCCTCTTTCGCCAATCAGCGTCGCGTAACCCTGAGGCAGAGCGCTGATAAAGCTGTCGGCGTTGACGAGCTTTGCCGCTGCTTCCACTTCCTCATCTGTAGCTTCCAGCCGTCCGTACCGAATGTTGTCCCGTATCGTCCCCGCGAACAGGAAGCTGTTCTGAGGCACGATGCCCATTTGTTGGCGCAGAGAGGCGGCCGCAACTGTGCGCAGATCGACGCCATCCACCAGCACCTGTCCGACCGAGACGTCGTAGAATCGCGCGATCAGATTAGCGATAGTCGTTTTACCCGCCCCCGTCGCGCCAACCAGGGCAATGGTCTGTCCTGGCTCAGCCACGAAGCTAACGCCGTCGAGGACAGGGTTGGCAGGATCGTAGGCGAACTCGACATCTACGAACGCGACCCGCCCGTCGATTGGGCCAAGGGGCTTCGCATCTGGCGCGTCCGTCAGGTCGACCGGCGTGTCGATCAGGTCGAAGATGCGCTCGCCTGCCGCCAGGGCTGACTGCGCCTGGGTGTAGAGCATGCCCAACTGCTGTATCGGCTGGAAGAACTGCTGGACGTAGGCGAGAAACGCCACCACCACTCCAACAGTTGTCTGCCCTTGAATGGCGAGGTAACCGCCAAAGCCTGCCACAATTCCGATCGCGATCGTACTGAGCACGTCCATCGCAGGGAAGAGGGCTGAGGTGACGGCGTTCGCGCCGACGTTAGCATCCCGATTAGCGGCGTTCCGCTCGGCGAAGCGTGCCCGGTTCAAGTCCGTCCGACTGAAGGCCTGGGCCACCTTTACGCCGGCGATATCCTCCTGAAGGTTTGCCGAAACATCCCCAATCGTGGCGCGGGTTTTCCGAAAGGCTCGACGGGCCCAGTTTGAGAAGAAGCTGGTAGTGAAGAACATAGCGGGAATAACGAGAAAGCTTGCCAACGCCAGCTCCAGGTTCAGAGCGAGCATAGCGACCAGCATTCCCACCAATCCGAAAAGCCCACCCAGCGTCTGCACCAGCCCCTGCCCTAGCAGAACGTTTATCGCTTCCACATCGTTGACCAGTCGCGACATTAGATCGCCTGCCTCATGCCTGTCAAAGAAGGGGAGGGATTGGCGCTGGAGTGCCTCGAAGATCAAGCGGCGAATCCGCGCCAGCGTCATCTGGCCAATCCAGCCAAGCAATGACATCTGAAAGATCCGTGCGACGAGGCCAGCAACATAGACGCACAGAAGCGCTGCCACCATCATTGTGAGACCAGCCGCCTGACCGTTGGCGATGAAATTGTCGATGGCAAGGCCGATGAATAATGGCCCAAGGGCGCTCGTGGCGGCGACGACAAGCGTCAGCACAAGAAGGATCAATAGCCGGCGCCAGAAAGGCAAGGCGTAGCCAAAAAGACGGCGCGCAACGGCCCCTGAACTGTGTGCCCTGCCCTCGGGCAAGGGTCCCATATTGTGAAATGGGCCTCCTCGAAACATGCTCAATCCCCCGTCTTTCCGGCGTCGGCAAAGGCCGGCACGTCGTCATAAAGTTGCGAAGCTACAATCTCACCATACAGCGCGCTGGTCGCCAGTAGCTCCTCGTGAGTTCCCCGGGCAACGATCCGCGCGTTGTCCAGCGCCAGGATGAGGTCCGCGTTTCGGACAGTGCTGATGCGCTGGGCTATAATGAAGGTTGTCCGGGACCCTATGAGGCTGGCCAGTGAGCGCTGAATCTGGTGCTCGGTCTCAGCGTCGACCGACGAAGTGCTGTCGTCCAGTATCAGTATCTGCGGGACAAGCAGCAACGCACGGGCAATGGCGATGCGCTGCATTTGTCCCCCGCTGAGGCCAACGCCTCCCTCGCCGATTTTTGTGTTATACCCTTCAGGCTGTTCGAGAATGAAATCGTGAGCGTGGGCAAGCTGGGCCACTTTCACGATCTCGTCAAGTGATGCGTCCGGCGCGCCATAGGCGATGTTCTCCCGAATCGTTCCTGAGAACAGGAGCGTATCCTGAAGAACGATGCCGATTTGGCTTCGGAGGCTGCCGATGGTCACGTCACGTACGTCGTGCCCGTCGATGGTCACCCGACCGCCAGTGACGTCGTAGAAACGTGGGATCAGATTGATAATCGTGCTCTTGCCAGCGCCTGTCGTGCCGACAATGGCAACCGTCTGGCCCGGCTCGGCGATGAAGCTGGCGTGCTCGAGCACATTCCGCTCGGCGCCGACGTAGCGGAAGCTGACGTCCTCGAAGGCCACTCGCCCTTCGACTGGAGGCAGCGGCATCGCGCTCGGCCTGTCGGTGACGTCGTTCTCAGCATCGACGATCTCAAAAATGCGTTTCGCCGACGCGGCCGCCCGAGCCACGAGAGCTGTGACCATGCCAAGCATAAACGTCGGAAACATCAACAAGCCCAGGTAGGTGTTGAACGCCACCAACTCACCCAGACTTAACTCACCCCGAATGACCTGATTCCCGCCGTACCAGACGACGGCGACAGTGCCCAGGCTGGCGATGAAGAAGATGACAGGGAAGGCGCTGCTGAAGACCCGCACGACCTGAAGGTTGACTTCAAGCAACTCATCGTTAGCCCTGGCGTAGCGCTCGGCCTCGTATGCCTCTCGGACAAATGCCTTGACGACGCGGACGCCCGCCAGGTTCTCTTGAAGAACCGTGTTCAAGGCGCCGAGTCGGGCCTGCACATTAGCGAAAAGTGGCTGCGCTCTCCTGATAAAGATGGCGAAGGAGATGAAGATCAATGGCAAGATGGCAAGAGTGATAAGAGCTAGCCGCCAGTTCATCAAGATGAGGACGGCCGCGGCTCCAAAAAACATGAAAAGGGCGCCCAGGAGTTGTAGGAACCCCTGGCCGGTGAACATGCGCACCATCTCGACGTCGCTTGTGACCCTGGTCATTAGCTGTCCTGTCTGCGCCTGGTCGTGGAAGCTGAAACTGAGGGTCTGTAGCTTACCATAAATCTCGTTCCGCATATCGTAGGCGGCGCCCTGCGAAGCCTTCTCGGACAGATACCCCTGGGCGAAGCTGAACAAGCCACGAACGAGCGCCACGCCAAGCAGTCCAGCCGCCATCACCAAGATTGTGCTGAGATTCCCGACCAAAATGCCTTCGTCGATCGCCCTGCGAATCAGTTGCGGCGAAACCAGATTTGCTACCGAGACGAGAAGCATGCTGAAAAAGGCGCCTAGCGCGGACGGCCAGTATTTCGTCATATAGCGCAAGGCTCGACCCAAAGGTCTCATATCCCACTCCCCTGATCGCTGGCTTTTCGCAAGACCGAAGCCGGTTTGAATTGCCGCTGGGAACCCACGTCGCACACAATGGCAGTGGCTGCCTGCGCTACTGTTGCCAGCTCGTTTCGGCGTCCATTTCTGTAGGATACGACGTGTCGTACACTACGTATTATCTACTATTCCTGATGATTGTCAAGGCGCACTGGCACAATTACTGCAGCACATGCGAGGCGATGTTGCAATCACCTGTTAGTTTTTACTCGATTCCAGAAAGACAGAGGTGTGAAAATGCTTCGATGTTTACCACTTCTCCTGGCCCTCGCGATTGCGCTGTCTCCATTAGCCAAGATCCCGGAGCCTGCCCAGGCGGCGGAATGCCAGTTCGTTCTCGGGTTTCTTTCCCTACAGCAAATGATTCCGGACATCGTCGGCAACTGCCTGACTAACGTGCAATACAACCCGGCCAACGGCGACGGTCTGCAAATGACGACGGGATGGCATGGCAACGGCGGCATGCTCGTATGGCGGAAGGCCGACAACTTCACTGCGTTTACGGACGGTTACCACACGTGGGTGAACGGGCCATTCGGTCTGCAAGAGCGTTTGAACAGCCAGCGATTCTTCTGGGAGTGGAACCCAGACGAGCTGGTAATCGTCCCACCTCCTGTGCCAGGCGACCGCTGTCACACAGCCCAGCTATCCCTTAGTGTTCAGAGCGGAGAAGGCGGCGCTGGCCACGTCGGTAACACTATGCGCTTCACGAACAACGCTCCAGTTTTGTGCACTTTCTACGGTTACGTCGGCGCCCTTATGCTGGACGCCCAGAATAACGCGTTGCCAACGCAGGTCATCCGCGGCGGTGGATTCATTTTCAAAGATCCTGGGCCGTCGCTCATCACTGTGCCAGCCGGTGGGTCGGCTGACTTCGGGTTGGAGTGGTCGACTGTGCCGGTGGGGGACGAAACCATCTGCCCGCAGGCAAGCCAGATAGCAGTGATTCCGCCCAACGAATACGCCCCTATTGTCATTCCGATGACACTGGCACCATGTCGCGGCGGCACCATCCACGTGACGGCAGTCCATCCGCCCAGCTAAGACCAGAAGTTGCCCATTGAGCGCGTGAGCGGGTTCCTGGTATAATATCCGCTCGATGGAGGTATTAGACTGAACTTAACCCCCATCAAGACGCGCAGCAAGGTAGGAATCAAGTGTGCCCTCAGGTGCGGTTTCGGAAGGGAGTCATGTTTCCCCTAGAGGGACGCGGGTTCGCAGCGGCCAGTTCTCTTCTCTTTCGACAGACGTTGTACAGCAACAGGATTGTTGAGATCAAATGAGTGCTCGGATCCTCGTTGTAGACGATAGCGTAGGCGTCCTTAGCTCTATCTGTCGGGCTCTCGGACTCGAAGGGTATGAGGTTCTCGCAGCCGAGGATGGCGAAACCGCGTTGCGGGCGGCGGAACTGGAACTACCGGACATAATCATACTGGATGTGATGCTACCAGATATTGACGGACTGGAGGTCTGTCGACGGCTGCGCCTCTTCACGTCTGCCCCGATCTTGTTTCTCACAGCCAGGGATACGGTGCCCGACCGTGTCGCTGGCCTCGATAAGGGTGCTGACGATTACCTGGTCAAACCGTTTGCCCTGGCGGAGCTTCTGGCCAGGGTAAGAGCTCTGCTTCGACGAACCACGGGCTCAGACGATGGAAGCCTGGCGTGCGCTGATATCAGGATTAATCTGAGTACGCGGGAAGCATTTCGAGATGGCGTGCTGCTTAACCTCAGTCCACAGCAGTTCGAATTGCTGGTTGCCTTTGTGCGCCACCACCGCCAGGTGCTTACTCGTGAGCAACTTTGCCAGTATGTGTGGGGATATTCCTTCGAAGGAGAGTCCAACTTCGTGGACGTTGCCGTGATGGAGCTAAGAAAAAAGATCGAGGCCAATGGGGGCAAGCGCCTGATTCAGACAGTGCGTGGCTTCGGCTACGCGCTGCGTGAAAGCTAAACGATGGACCACACGGAGTCAGGTTCGGCAGGTAATCCCGCTAAGTCGCCGTTGATGTATCCGCAGCTAGCAGCAATGCCGACCATTCCACCCACGGACTCCGCTGCTCCGAGAATGAATCCTACCTCCCTTTTCGTCGCCAGAGCTCCATCGCCGAAATTCGTCGCCACCGCGGGATCGGTGCTCGCGCTTGTGCTCACGCTATTCAGCGCCTTTGAAAGCAGCCCGTCCATCGAGGACGGTCTCTTATGGGCCCATTTCGGCGCACGTCTCGCCATCGATTACACCAGTCTGATTACGGTAGTATTAGTTGTCGCCGCTGCCCATCTCTTGGTTCCACCACATCTGTTCTTGGAAGGATCCAGCAAGAGGGCCATTTTGTTCTCCCTTGGGCCATACTCCCTCGCTGGTGTCGTGGGTGGCGTGGCTCGATACCATCTCCGCCTTTGGCTCGGCCTGAACTGGCACATCGAATACCCGCTGGAGCTGTGGACGAACGTTGGGGCCGGCATTCTAACATTTACCCTTATCGGCTTCCTCGCCAGCCAGTATTATCCGCTTATGCAGCGATTCGAACGACTGCGGGCGCTTTGTGCGATAACGGAAGAGGCCGCAGACATCGCCTTTCGTCGCACCTTCAACCGGCGGGTCGGCATGGCGGACCGGCCAGACGAGGTCGGACATCTGTCACGAACCGTGAACTACCTCCTGGCGACGGTCGAAAGCACGCTTGAGAGCCACCGCGATTTCCTGGCCGACACCTCTCACGAGTTGCGCAATCCTCTGCAGGCTATTCGCGTGAATCTGGAACTGGCTGAGCGCATTGACAACTCAAGCGAGCGCGAGGAGTGCATCAGAGAATGCATCGACGAGGTCGAGCGAATGAGCCGTCTGGTGGAGGACTTGCTCACACTGGCCAGGCTGGAGGCAAGACAAATTATCGAACGACGTCCTGTGGCCTTGCAGTCCCTGCTGCAAGACGTTGTTCGCGGCGCCAAGAGACGTGCGTGCGGGCAGCAGATTCTGGTTCAGCACGTCGAAAAAGTGGAGGTCTTGGGGGACGAGGGCAGGCTACGTCAGGTGCTCGACAACCTTATGAGAAACGCGCTTAGGCACACACCGCCGAATGGAATGATACATTTGTCTCTGCAGGCCGCAAACGGTTGGGCGATGCTTGAGATCTCTGACACAGGCGAGGGCATTGCACCTCAACACCTTCCTCATATCTTCGAGCGCTTCTACCAGGTAGGAAAGACGAGAGATGGGGGCGCCGGACTGGGGCTTGCCATAGTCAAGCATCTATGCGAAGCCCACGGTGGTCACGTGACTGCCGCGAGCGAACCCGGCAAGGGCAGCAGATTCACTGTATGCTTGCCGCTATCCTCACCAAGTCCTCATTAATCGATCATCTCTTGCTCATCTTTCAGTGCGATAATCGCGCGGAGGGAGTTTCGGGCGCTACCAGATTCAACCCCGGCTCGTTGGAGAAGGAGGCTTTCAACTATGTGGTCCAGGTTTTCACACCTCGCGGTTAGTTCCATAACGATCCTCGTTTTGCTTCTCGCTGGATGTGGCTCCCAACCAGGTCAAACACAGCAGGGCTCTCAACCATCCAAGTCTGGCCAGGGCGTGGTCTCCGACACGAAAGCTTTGCCGTCTGCAGGCGAGACGGCAAAGCCGGCGGCAAGTCCCACGCCCGAGAGCTTCGGCAAGGCACAGGTGAAGTATCCTGAACCGCAGGTGCTTGCCAAGTCAGCAACGTGGGGCGAGGTGCCAACGAACCAGGTTGCCGTGATGCTGCGAGATGGCCTGTCGCGCGCAGATGCCGAGCGCGTGGCCCAGGAGCTTGGCGGCACCATCGTCGGCGAGGTTGAGCTCATCAACCTGTACCAGGTGGAAACGAAAGGCACCACCGAGGCAGACCTGCTGGCATCGCTGGAAAAGGCGAGCAAGCTGCAGGGAGTCGAGGTGGCCTTCCCCAATGCGCGGAGCTATCCTCTCGATTCGGCGTGCAGGGCGTGCAGCCCACTGAATGACCCTGTATACGGTGAGGGGGACAACGGCAAGCACTATGAGATGATCGGCCTCAAGAACGCCTGGGACATCCTCAAAGCCAGCGGCGTAAAGCTAAACGACGTGACCGTCGGAGTAATGGATCAGGCCATTTACACTAAGTCGGACGAGGTAAGAGGCAAGACTCGCATTTCCGGAATTGACAAGGACGACTCTACGGATCAACCAGCAACAGACGACAGAGGCAATGTAGTTGATGGCGGTTTTAATCACGGCACCATGGTCACCCACGTCATAGGCGCTGACCCGGACAACGGCGGCGTCGCCGGAGTGGCAGGTTTCTTGGGCGATAAGCTCACGATCAAAGTGGGCAATATTTACAAGGCCGGAGCGAATAGTCCCGAATCGGCACCGGATCCGAACGACCCCACCAAGGTGGTTTGGTCTAACGGCAAGACGTACGTGGTCTCAGATTTCGTCGATGCAATCAAGCAGATAAAGAGCGGTGCCACAATCATCAACTGTTCTTTTGGGCCAGAAAAACCTAACGCCAAGAACAAGGGCATATCGGATGCCTGGAAGCAGTTCCTGCAAAAGGTGCACAAAAAATATCCCAAAGTCCTGTTTGTTGCTGCAGCAGGGAACGAGAAGGGCGCACTCGACGGCAGCAACTACTCGATTGGTGGGCACAAGCTTCCCAATTTAATAACCGTCGGGGCGTTGGATAACCAGGGGAACCGGGCCAAGTTCTCCAACTATTCTACTGGAGACGGCGAAGTGACCATATCGGCGCCCGGCGTACAGGTGCCGATGGGCGTTGGGCCCGACGGGAAAACCGTTAAGGCCAGCGGCACCAGCTTTGCCACCCCGATGGTGGCCGCTGCCGCCGCGCTCATCAGGTCCATCAACCCCAATCTGTCGGCGGAACAGATCAGGAAGGTTCTTGAGGATACTGCGGCTCCAGGCGTGACGGGTGAAAAGCAGTCTGTGCCGATCCCACAAGGAATGGGCAAGGGAGTGCTGCGCGTGGACGAGGCAGTGCTGAAGGTTATCAACGACATGCGAGCGGTGGAGAAGAAGCCACCGCTGACCCGAGACTCCCTGGTGAAACTGACGAGCATCGACGGTTCTGTCAGTTCCAAGAACCCGAAGGAATTCACAGTCAGGGCGAGTATCGCCGGGGTCGGCGAAAAAGGGACGGAAGTCAGCATCCAGTTGATGGGGGAGGGTATGATCAGCAGTTCGTCCAAGAAGAAGCTCGCTGCGGCTGGCGACGTAACGTGGGATGTAAGCATCCTCGACGAGAAGAAGAAGCCGACGGTCAGGCTCTGCAGGTTGGATACCAACAGTTGCTGCGATGTGTCCTTGGAAGTCGTGGAACTCAACGGAAGGTGGACGGGGAGTCTGATCATAGCTGATGTCAAAGTTGCGGCGTCAGAAATCACGATTCCCGACCCGTTTGACGACACAAAGCCGCCCACGGTCATCACGAAGGAAGACTGTGAAAAAGCGGTCAAAGCACAGATGGGCAAGCCTGGGAACCTTTCCATGGAGTTTCAGGCACAATCTTCCGAAGCAGGGACCGTTGTCATAGCCACCGGCGGCCAGCGCAAAGCCGACAAGTCCCAGGCTCTGCCTTACAGGTTTGACGGCAAGAAGGTCATCATCGACACCACTCAGAAAGGATTCACGATTCATTTCGAAGGCGAGGTTGCCATTGGCGACCAGGAATACACGATGACAGGGCCGTTCAGCATGGTTGGTAGGAGCAATGGGGTAGAGGCATTGAGGATAGTTGGCACCTTTAAGATCGCGAAGCCCAAGCAATGAAAAAAGGGTGAGGCCGTGCTTCCAGTCCTGACATTCGCCCTATGGGGAAGGTTCATTGCGCTTAGCTCCTATAGCACGATGATGTACCTGGCGGCAATCATCACGGTCGTCACGGCCCTGGTGGTTGCTGCCCGTCGTGGCTTACCGCTGAAGAGAGTGGGCGTATGCTTGCTGTCTATGGCCCTGGCGGTACCGGTAGGTGCTCGATTGCTGAATGTGGCCATCTACTCGAGCGGTGAGGTGAGCCTATCGGACCAGCTATTCGCTCTCGATTTCAGGAGTTTCTCCCTGTATGGGGGACTTCTCGCGGCCGCAGGGGTCGGGCTTGTATCTTGCCGACTACTCGCCATTGATGTCACACGCCTGGCGGATTCGGTGGCGCCTGCGCTGGGCATTGGAATAGCGCTGATGCGAGCGGGTTGCTTTCTCGCGGGATGCTGCTTCGGGAAGGAGGCAGATCTGCCCTGGAGCGTAGTTTATCCTTTTGGCAGCAACGCTCACGTGCATCAGATCTTCAGTGGCGTCGCGCTCTTCACCGGCGGCCCCCTGCCAGTACACCCGACACAGCTTTATGAGATGGCGGCTGCTCTGGTTGGCGCAGCCCTCGCTGGGTGGATGCTTCACAGAAAAGTGGTAGACGGCACCGCCTTCCTCATCTTCACGACCTGGTTCAGCGCATTTCGCGGGGTGAATTACTACCTGGTAGCGCAGCCGACACCGCTCAGCGTGCCAGATTGGTTCTACCCGGTCCTGTATTTCGGGATCATAACGCTGTGCCTGTGGCTGCTCGTGTGGCGGCATCCGCTTCCGCCACGCCTGACTTCGCTGACGAACAGACAGGTTTGGCCGGCCGAGTGTGACGCTGTCGCCTCGTCAACTCCT
This sequence comes from Chloroflexota bacterium, assembly GCA_023480885.1. GTDB lineage: Bacteria > Chloroflexota > UBA6077 > FW602-bin22 > JACPRP01 > JAMCWX01. Next base: position 26,491 of record JAMCWX010000022.1, read on the forward strand.
CTGAAAAGGGTATGATGCTCACCACCTGAGCGTATGGATTTCCTATCGAGACGATGCGCTGCCCGCCACTTCCTTGAGTGCGCGCAGGAGTTGCGCGTCTTTGCTGGCTTGCAGTTGCGCCGGTGTCAACCCTGACTCCTCGCCCGGCGTCAGCGGCGCCGCATCCGCAGGCAGAGCCACGACCACATCGGGAGTGATTCCGTGATGCCATATCTGCCGTCCGCCTGGCGTTAGCCACTCCTCAGTGCCCAAAAGGATCGCCGAGCCATCGCTAAGATGATAGGTCGAAAGCACTGTGCCGGTGCCAAAGGTTGTCGTTCCAACCAGCAATCCACGATGCTGATCCTGCAGGGCGCCGGCCACAATCTCGGCGGCGCTGGCAGTGCCCTCGTTGATCATCACGACCAGAGGCAGATCTAGCGCAATGCCGCCAGGTTTGACCCCGTAGGCGGTGCGCCGCCCCTGCGCATCTTGCTCCAGGAGGACGTTTCCTTCCCGCAGGAACTGACTGGCTACCTTGATCGCTTCGTCTCGCAATCCGCCAGGATCGTTCCGCAGGTCCAGAATAATGGCCGTTGCGCCCTTAGATCGGGCATCGGTCAGAGCCGACACAAGATTATCCTTGGTATGCTCGCTGAATTGGCTGATCAGCACGTGCGCAACCTGAGTGCCAGGGAGGAGCGACCAGGATACGTTGGGTACGGTAATGCGGGCACGGACAATTGTGATGTCGGTAACCTTCATCTCCCCGCGATGGAGCACGCTAACAGTCACCGAGGTGCCTGCGGGACCACGGATCAGGCTGACGATCTGCTCGACCGTGAGCCCCGTCACGTCCTTGCCGTCCACGCGCACGATCACGTCCCCGGTCCGCAAGCCCGCGCGCTGGGCTGGTGATCCTTCGATGGGGGCCACAATTGTGGGGTGCCCATCGCGCACTCCCAACTCCGCGCCGATGCCCTCAAGCTGGCCTGACAGTGACTGCTGCTCCGCACGCAGAGCCTCAGGTGAGAGAAAGCGGGTATGGCCCACGTCGCCTAGCGAATCGAGCATGCCCTCTACCGCGCCATAGGTCATCCGCCTGGGATCCACTGCCGTCCTGTCGACGTAATGCTCCTGGACCAGGTCCCAGGCTTGCCATAATACGCCAACGGTGGATGCCACGCCCGGAGGCTCGCCCACGACTGAACCGGGGATCAGAGCTGCACGCTCTGCCGCTGCCCCACTGACGAAGCCTGTCCCCAACAAGGCGAGGATCAGGAAGCTCACGATCACAACGCGCAGACCGCTTTTCCCACGCTCGTGTTGCTCCATCTATCAACTCCCTCTCAATATGATCTGATCGGGGGAAAATGCCGTCGATGTTCCGTCCCCTCTTGGTATTACGCTTTCAAATTGATTGTAATCCTTATTTGGAATAAGCTCAAATTCGTACATTGCTAAACTGCAGCGAAGTCGCTACACTTGTTGGGTAAATTGGAGAGCGAGACATAATGGAGGCAACGGATGGCAGAAGTGAGCGCGAACGCAGCGCCTGATGCGAGGCCCGCACATGAAGTCAGCGATGTGGAAGCGAAGCTAAGGGCCAAAAAGTCAAAGGGCGAGTGGGTCAGCCAGAACATCAACCAGGTTCACGAGGAACAAATGACCTTTGGCCAAAGGCTGGCAGATAAGCTGGCAGTGGTCGCCGGCAGTTGGAGTTTCATCCTCGGCTTCTTAGGCATCCTCCTTGTGTGGGTCATCGTCAACGGCGTGGTGTTGCTCAATAGGTCTTTCGACCCGTACCCGTTCATACTGCTCAACCTCGTTCTATCCGGCATGGCGGGGGTACAGGCACCGGTGATCATGATGAGCCAGAATCGCCAGGAAGCCAAGGACCGGCTGAGGGCAGAACACGATTACGAAGTCAACCTGAAGGCGGAAATGGAGATCGAGCAACTGCATCGAAAAATGGACAACCTTCGGGAACGCCAGTGGAAAGAGCTGGTGGAGATGCAGCAAACGCAGATCAAGTTGCTCGAGCAACAGCTCGCAATGCTGCAGCAGGTAGCAGACAAAAAGTAGCCTTCTCCGACCGAGCCTGCTGCAAGGTAAAGCCTATCCCCCTTGAAAAGCCTTCGATTTCGCCCTCGCAGTGGGGAATTGGCAAGAGAAAGGCCCGTTTTCACGGGCCATGGGTGGAGATGGGGGGAATCGAACCCCCGTCCAGAAGATTCAACAAGGAATGTGCTACAAGCTTAGTCGGTTAGTTATAGATTTCGCGCCTGCAAGCCTAGCCGACAACGCTTCGCTTGCGCTAGCCGATGGTCTTAAGCGGTCCTTACCGGCGATCAGGACCACAGCACTCTGGCATTATGGCGCCCAATCCCGGCCCACCAGAGCGAGGCTGAGTTGGACGTAGTCACCTTGTTAGGCGGCTAGTGCGAGTTGTTTGTTGCCAGTTATGGCTTTGCCACCGGTTTAACGAGGCTTGATGGCACCTCGGCTTGCAATTCCAGGCTTTCCTCCCCCGTCGAAACCTGACATCCCCTTGTATGTGACCTTATTCTAAGCTGCGCCTTCGGCGCACGTGCCAGCTACCTGCTTTTCAACGCTCGCTCGATCTGGCGCGCCGCCTCGCGCTCTGCTATGGCCGAGCGTTTGTCGTGAAGCCTCTTGCCACGAGCCAACCCAAGCTCTAATTTGGCAAGTCCACCTTTCAAATACAACTTTAGCGGCACTATCGTCAAGCCGCGCTCGTTCACCTTGCCTCGCAGCCTGTTTATCTCATCGCGGTGCAGCAACAGCTTGCGCTGCCGGGTCGGCTCCAAATTGAAGTAGCCGCCGTGTTCGTAAGGCGCGATGTGTACGTCCACGAGCCATGCCTCACCGCCGATGATCTTGACATAACCTTCGCGCAGGCTGACCTTGCCACCACGGACGGACTTGATCTCCGTGCCAGAGAGCACGAGCCCTGCTTCGTACGTCTCGTCGATGAAGTACTCGTGATAGGCTTTTCGGTTGGTTGCGATGATCTTCTGAATCGCTCGGTTCATAGCTTATTATACCAGACTCTGCCAGGGCCACACAACTGACTGTCGCATAGGCTGCCAGGACCACGCCTAATTCGCGCCTTGATTCACGCCCTTAAGGTACTCCACAGCCTTATCCAGTTGGGGATCGCGCCCGGCCTTGAAGTCGTCCTCAGTGTACTTGACCTCTATGTCAGGCTTAAGGCCTTTCTGATGGATATCCTGACGCTTCGGCGTCGCCCAGTGGGCGATGGTGATGCGCACGCTCGACTTATCGCTGAGTTCGTGCACATTTTGCACGGTATCCTTGCCGAATGATTGCTCACCTATGAGCTTCGCTCTCTCTGAATCCTGCAAGGCGCCGGCGACGATTTCGGATGCGCTGGCGCTGCCTTTATTGATCAACACCACGAGCGGAATGTCGGGGGCAATTGCACCTTTCTTAACGTTGAACGGTATGCTTTTGCCGTCACGCTGGTCTTCATAGAGGACCACACCATCCCGCATGAATATGCTGGCGATGTCCACCGCGCTCTGCAAGAGGCCTCCGGGATTATTCCGCAAATCGAGGACGATCCCCTTGCCTTTCTTGTCGACAACGCCCTTCACGGCCTGGCTCAACTCTCGCGCGCTCGGCGCAGCGAACCCATTCAATTTGACATAAGCGATGCTGTCTCCCATATCTTTGGCCTTCACGTTGACGGTCTTGATTTCTGCCCTGGTTACCTCGATCTCAAGGGGGTTGGGCTCGCCCTCGCGTACGATGGTCAGACGCACCTTGGTCCCACGCGGACCGCGAATCATAGCAACTGCCTCAAGCAGGGTCAGGTCCGCAGTCTTTTTGCCGTCTACCGCCACAATGACGTCTCCTGGCTTGATGCCCGCCTTCTCGCCAGGAGTGTCCTCCTGGGGAGCCACCACGGTTAGTTTCTTATCTTTCATCTCGACCACGACGCCGATTCCGTCAAACGAGCCACGCATATCTTCTTCTGTTATCTGCGCATGGCTGGGGGTGGCGAAGCTGGTATACGGGTCGTCGAGAGATTCCAGCATCCCTTTGATAGCGCCGTACACCATCTTTTTGTGGTCGATGGATTGCTGGTTGTAAAACTCTTTATCGACCAGGTGCCAGGCTTCCCAGAAGACCTTGAATTCTGCGTTCTCGTCTAGTGAAGTCGGGCTTTCTGCGGCTGGAGCGCTGGCAACTGGGGAAGCTCCTAGCGAGACAGACCGCCGTCCCGCTTCGAGACCGCCGAAATAGGATGCTGTGCCTACTGTCGTAACCAGGATGGCGGCGATGAGAGCCTGGATAACTCTGACTAACATGGGCCTGTCCCGTTCCTTCCAGAATTAAGTGATGTTGTTTGCCGAGTGTTATCGACGACGAAGTGATTCCGAGCGGAACGCTCGAGCGTGAATAAAGACTGGCGGCTGCGCCACGAGGGCCAGCCACCGTCCTAAGTGTCACAGTCATTGTAGCACCGGCCGGAAGCGATTGCAAGGAAACGAAGGGCCTGGTTGCGCTAGACATAATAGTCATAGTTGGAAGTTGCGCGGACACCTGAAATGCTAGCCTGTCACACCGGTCCCTCGAACAGCGCCGCTCCTGCCATGCACGCGATACTTTTCGAACGCCTTGACGAGCTTTTGCGACACGCGGCCTCTGAGGGTGACGCCGTCCTTGCCGTAGCTTCGCTTCTTCACGATGGCGTTGCTATGAAACAGCGCGACGAGATCCCCAGCGCTGTACGGCAGACGAACTTCCATATCTACCAGGTCATCGCCAAGCACGTCGTCGATCTTCTGCAGCAACTCGTGCAGGCCCCAACGTCTTTCTGCCGAAATCGGCACAGCTTGAGGATAGTGCGCCATCAGTTCCTGAAGCGGCTTCCAGGCTTCGCCTAGGAACGCGCGGTAGCTTCCGTTGTCGTGTTCCAAATTCTCAACCTGAGCCAACCTGTCTATCTTGTTCAGCGCGGTGACGATCGGCTTATCGCTCAACCCAAGCTCTCCCAGTATCTTTCCCACCGTCTGGCTATGCTCGAAGCCGCATGGGTGCGTTATGTCAAGCACTTGCACCAGCGCGTCTGCCAGCTCCAGTTCCTCCAGCGTCGCCCTGAACGCCGCGACCACTGCTGGCGGCAGCTTTTGGATGAATCCCACCGTGTCGCTGAGCAGAGCTGTCCTGCCCGACGGCAGCTTTATCCGTCGCGTCGTCGGGTCGAGAGTGTCGAACAGACGATCATGGGCTGTTACACCAGCCTGAGTTAAAGTATTCAACAAAGTCGATTTGCCTGCATTGGTGTAGCCAACTAACGCGATTACGGGTACGCCGTCGCGCTCACGCTGCTGCCGATACAGCGCGCGGTGCTTGCGCACTCCTTCTATCTCTTGCTTCAGATCGGTTATACGTTGCCGAACCCGGCGGCGGTCTACTTCGAGCTGCGTCTCACCTGGACCGCCCCTCGCGCCGACGCCCCCTTCTTGCCTCGAGAGGTGGGTCCACTGCCTCGTGAGCCGCGGCAAAAGGTACTCGTACTGCGCTAGCTCCACCTGCAAACGCCCCTCGCGCGTCTGCGCACGCTGCGAGAATATGTCAAGTATCAACCCGGTGCGGTCGATTACCTTAACCCCTAGCTCTTGCTCCAAATTGCGTTGCTGGACAGGGGAAAGCTCGTCGTCGAAGATCACCATATCGTAGCGCAGCTCTGTCTTCAACTCCTGCAGTTGCTCGATCTTCCCCGTCCCAATATAATGCCCTGGATTCGGGCTACGAAGCTTCTGTGTGGTCGCGCCGACAACCTGCGCCCCGGCCGCAACCGCTAACTGGCCTAGCTCTTCCAGCGAATCCTCGATAGTCCAAACGCTGGGCTGCGCAGCCATCTCCACGCCAACCAGGAATGCACATTCGGTCTTCTTTTCTGTTTCAACAGTTCTGTACATGCCAATTAAACTATAGGGTATTTCGGAAATTCGGTCAATTTCAAGGCTCTTTTCGGTGCAAGAAGTGAAGCACTAGACCGCGCGCTTGATCGAACATATCCGGTCCGCGCTCGATCCAATGGATTCTTGGGTCGTCGAGCCGAAACCACGTGTACTGCTGGCGCGCGAACCGGTGTGTCTCGTTCTTTATGAGCTGTATCGCCTGCTCCAGGCTTGCCTCTCCTCTCAGATACATTCCGATTTGCCGGTAGCCGAGTCCAGACATCGACGGCAGATCGTAAGCGTAGCCCATCACCACCAACCTCTCTGTCTCCTGCACAAGACCGTCTTCAATCTGCTTGTCGACCCGCTCGTCGATCCGCCGGTACAGTTCTTCGCGGCTGCACGTGAGGCCGATCGTCAGCGTGTTATATGGCGGGGGCTGGGCCTGCTGAAGCTCGGAGATCGGCCTTCCTGTGGAGTAGTAAACCTCGAGCGCGCGAATCACGCGCCTCACGTTGCGCTGGTGGATCTTCTGGGCAGCGACAGGATCGACGCTCGCAAGCTCTCGGTGTAGCGCCTCAGGTCCTTCACGCTGCGCCCGCTCCTCGAGCCGCCGACGCATCTCTGGGTTTGGAGGAATCCGAGGAATTAGAAGTCCCTCAACTACAGCCTTGGCGTATAATCCGGTCCCTCCTACGAGAAACGGGACCTTGCCTCGCCGCAGGATATCGTCGATGGCCCGATAAGCGTCTTCCTGGAAATCCGCGAGCGTGTACTCCTGGTCGGGATCGACGAAATCGACGAGGTGATGCGGCACCAATCGAACTTCAGCGGGAGACGGCTTCGCGGTGCCGATGTCCATAAAACGGTAAATCTGGCGGGAATCGGCTGAAACGATCTCGCCGCCAACATCACGAGCCAGTTTCAGAGCAAGCTCGCTCTTGCCGACAGCAGTCGGCCCCACGATGAGGATCAGTGGCCCCCTCAAACGCTGTTGTGTCACCATCCCCCCTGTGCGTTCTTGAACACCAAGGGCATGCGTATGGTCGTGAGCCCGCTGGGATCCTTCCCCAGTTGCACTTGCCCGAGACCCTGTCCCGGATTGCCAACGTTATCCCGCGCCGTCACCCTGAAGTAATACTTCCCTTCGGGCACCCCATTGGCGAAAAGCGCCGATGGTCCAGAGGCGCCCCGAAGCCACGGGACCCAGTTGACCTGATCGCTGCTGTAGTCGACGTCGAAACCCGGCGCCACTCCTGACTGGCTATCGGTTGCCGTCCAGTCGATCACCACCCACGTTTTCAAGGTCGACGCAGGCATGCTGACGGTCACTGTTGGAGGCGTTGTGTCAGGGGGGAGGACGCGGACCGTGGCGCTGCCGAGGTTGTCGCCAACCCAGCCAACAGCTTCATCCACCAGGCCGGCCCAATAGTTCGTGGTGCTCTGGCTATTCAGGCGAATGTATCCAACCACCGTGGCGCTGTCGCCAGGCGCCAAATCCTTGCCCAGGCCCCACCGGTATGGATGATCGACAGATTGGCTACGGCCATTGAGATCTACGCCAACTCGGAAACGGCCGTAGCTCTCAACCGCGTATTTCCTGAAATCTTCCCCCTCGTTATATACGAAGCCGGGAGCTGGCCCCTGAGTGTGTATGGTCGTGTTCCCGTTATTGCGGACCACGGACGTGACCTTGAGCAGATTTCCTCCGTATAGCACGGTTGGCTCAAAAGTAGTGGACAGAATTTGCGCGGAAACCTGTTGCGCGCCCACTCGGTCGCGCACCGCCGTGCGGACTTGCGGGATAATCGAATAGGCATCGTCGCCAGGGCAGGACGTGTAGATCGCATCGCGGTGCCCCATTATCGTCGGCAAATACTTATCGACGAACCAGCTATTGAGCGTCATAGGATCGATGCCGCGCTGATTGGCCTTCCAGGAGAGTATGTTAACCAGGCTATTCTGGGCTGCTCCCGTGGGATATACGCTGGAATAGGTACCTAACAGCGCCACGCCCATGCTTCCTGGATTATACTGCAGCGCGTGGCCGCCGATTACATCATCTCCTCCTGCGCGCCCTTCGTAGATGTACCCGTTAGGATCGATGAGGAAGTTGTAACCGATGTCGCCCCAGCCCTTGGTCACCGCGTGATAATACCAGATAGCCCTCACCTCAGCGGCCCAGTCTATAGCGGTATTGCTGGTCACGGTATGGTGAATGATCATGTCGGTCACGGTCTTATATTCCGGCGGCCACGCGGGACTTCCCTGACCATCGGGAGAACCCCACGCTGTCCGCGAAATGACAGGCGGCTTCGAAACCGCTAGCGGGCTGATGCCAAGCGCAGAGGTTCGACTCGCTTGAACAGCTTGCGCTGTTGCGGGACCAGGTGTGGGATCGATAAACGCCAATGTAACCGAGGATATGGAGGGGCGAGCGCCTGATGGAGAGCTGTTCAGCGTTGCCCGCGCCTGCGCGAACTGCGACAAACGGCCATCTGGTCGATTCAGTCCGAAGACCCTGGTGGTCATTTGCCCATCGACACTCGTGGGCAGGTCATCGTCCTCGTCTACAGGGTACCAGTCAGTCCACGACACGCCGTCGACGCTGCCCCTCACTTCCCAGGAAACGCTGCTTCCAGGAGGGACGTTGCCCGAAAAGCGAATTCCCACATGGCTGAATGGCAGCGGTGACCTGACGATGCTCGAGGTAAACGTGCCGCCCCCCGCGGCGCTAAGGGCGACGCCATTGCTCAGATCCAGCGGCCCGCGCACTTCGCTGGCGCGTAGCAGGCTCGGACCCAGCGTCACCTGTCCACCCTTGACAGTGGGTGTCGATAGATCGATAACGCCTGGCGCGCCTGGAACCGCGCTGTTTGCCGCCCCCTGTTCAAAGCTTGAACCCAGCGCGGCCAATAGGATCGCCACGACTAGAGTCAGCAGCCTCTTCATCCGCCCTACCTGATATTAGCGAGGACCGTCCAAAAGAACAAACTAGATATCGTACTCTACGAGGGTTTTCGTCGGAAGATCGCAGGCCTCAATACGCACTGCGCGCCAATCAGCTTGGCTTACGTTAGCACTTTTTCCGCAAGCTGGCAATCACCATTACTTCCTATATGAGCGCAAACCTGGTTGCGCACAAAGTGGGCAAACGCGCGTATGATATAATGTTACTAAACGCCAGCGCATCCAAGGCGAGCTCAAGCGTGATTCGTATAGCTGCTATCGGGGACATACACTGCTGGGAGACCGCAGTGAACCACATCCGCCCGCTGTTCGCAAGCGTCAACCTCGAAGCCGACATCCTGCTTCTTGCCGGCGATATTACTACTGCGGGTACCCCGAGGGAGGCCGAGGTATTCTGCCACGAACTCAGCGACGTCAAGATACCGATCGTAGCGGTCCTCGGCAACCACGACTGCGAAGAAAACCAAGAGGAGGAGATCGCTCGCACCCTCCAGCGCCATAATATCACCGTCCTCGATGGTGACTCCACGAAGTTGGAGATCAAGGGCAAGACAGTCGGCATTGCAGGTGTCAAGGGGTTTTGCGGCGGCTTCGACAAGTACGCTGTCGAGCCTTTCGGAGAGCTCGCTCTGAAGAGCTTCGTGTACGCCTCATTGCGCGAGGCAAACAAGCTCGAGCTGGCTATGAACTCGCTCGACACCGATTACCGTGTGATCCTGCTGCACTATTCGCCCATACGAGACACCGTCGTTGGAGAGTCCCTTGAGCTCTGGCCTTTCCTGGGAAGCTCTGCCTTAGTCAGGCCCATAGACACCCTTGGCGCCAACGTCGTCGTTCACGCGCACGCTCACTACGGCTCCCCCAGGGGAACAACGAAGACCGGCATACCTGTCTTCAACGTCGCCAGGACTGTCATCCACAGATATCTCGTATACGAGCTCGAATCGGACGATCGACTCGGCGGCCAATGATAACCACTCGGCTCACTTCGCCGTCTACAATAATAATCCTTCCCATTTCCAGCCAATGATGGTACAATACGCGACAGTGCCAGGCCAGGCACTCCTCGGCCTGGTCCTCAGTCACTTAACAAGCAATTGCAGGAACTCACTACGATGCGCATTCTCATCACTGGAGCGAACGGCCAGCTCGGCCTGGAGTTGCAGAGAACGCTCGATGAAGACGAAGTCCTCGCCACAATCAGAGATCAAGTCGACATTGAGAACCGTGCCGCGGTCTCAGATGCTATAACGCGTTTTCGGCCAGACGTGGTCGTTCACGCGGCGGCCTACACCAACGTCGATGGGTGCGAAACCGACCCTGACCTTGCGTACCGCGTCAACGCCCTCGGAACCCAGAACGTTGCCCTGGCCTGCGCGCAGGTCGATGCGGCTATGGTCTATGTAAGCTCAGACTACGTGTTCGATGGAAGCAAGGGCGCTCCCTACCTCGAATTCGACGATCCGAACCCTATCAGCACCTATGGACGCTCAAAATTGGCTGGCGAGCGCTACGTGCAGATGTCTCTCAGGAAGTATTACATCGTCCGAACGGCCTGGCTGTATGGCGTTGGCAAGAACTTCGTCAGGACCATCCTATCGCTGGCCGACCGCAACGGCGAGGTGCTGGCAGTGACAGATGAAGTCGGTTCGCCAACGTTTGCGAGGGATTTGGCAGAAGCGATTGACAAGCTGGTCAGGCACCCTGTCTATGGCATCTACCACCTGACAAACGATGGGAGCTGTTCGCGCCACGATTATGTCAAGGCGATCTGCGAAGCGGCCAACAGAAAGGTTTCGGTAATACCGATCACCTCGGAGGAGTTTCTGGCCAGGCATCCCCTTCCAGCAAGGAGACCTCCATTCTCGGTGCTCCACAATTTCTGCGCTTCCAATGCCCTTGGCATAAGGCTCAGACCCTGGCAAGAGGCCCTGGCCTCGTTCATCTCGAGTGAGAATCTGGCCATCCCCGAGCATAAACAATGAAGATTGGCAGGCGAATATCAGCCTGCCAATCCAAGTTCGTCTCGATCGATCTAGGTTCGTCTTAAGATAGGATACCTTACCTGGCGACCTGCAGCTATCGTCCCTTCAAGCTAACCGCGGCCAAGTTGGACTCCTCCTGCGGCTGTTTGGGAAGCATCTCTCCGAGAATCTTCTGCATAGCCATCGTGTGGCTACACACCTTCCACCCGCTGAAGAAGTTGCACGAGCAATTCCAGTTCCCTTCCTTAAATGAGACCTCGTAGACGTCGTGCTCACCCCTGAAATTCGCCCTTAGCTCCGATATGCTGATGCGATCGCGTTCTTCTGCGTAGCGCTTGGCCTTCTCGATCTTTCCAATCAAGCTCGAATGCACCTGATCTCCTCCTGAATCTAGTTTAGCTCCGCGATCTCATTTGAATAGCTATGAAAGGTCAAACAAAAAAGCACCAGAATCCGTACTCCTAGTGCCGCAAGACTTCACCGTATACGCTTGTGACCAATACTCGCATCGCTGCATCCCTCGGCTGCTTACAGCCAACTCAAGACGCCCTCTGTTAGTCGAATTATAACGCCGCCTTGGGAGTGAGTCAAGGGAATTTCCTGACAAGTAGGGCATTTTCAAAGTCGTAAAGCGCCAGTGGCATCCCGCCCCGGTCTACGGGCATCACAGCAGACTTTGAAAAGACCCTTCGTTCACGGCACTTCAATAGGCTTGCCATTAATCAATGCCACGAAGCAATATGAGTAAGCGATGAGTTCAGTGGCTCATCTGGCGATTCGCACTGCAATCTGGTCCAACTTCACGAACGTACTGTCCTTCACCTTGAGGCGAGCCCCACTGTTCACGTCGTACAAGCCAGCGATCAGATCATAAACCCCTTCTTTGACGTCAGAGCCGATAATCATCTGAAACGGGTCGTCGATTACCTCACCTCCTTCCCACATCGAAGTCGGATAGTTCCCTCTTACTGGCTGCGAATCGTATTGGGCAATCAGGCCATTTCGGCCAACTAGTTGAACGAAAACCGTGTAGTCCTGCTGGATTGCGGTATCCGCGCGCCAGACCAACGTTCCCGAAAGAACGCTACCAGGAGCGATGTCGCTCTTCTGCACGTCAATTCCCACGAGCGCAATCTTACCCCCGAACCCAGCTATTTCCGATGCATTAGAGGTCGAACCCTTACGCGCTGAGGCCACTTTTACTCTGCCAATGGTGGGGGACGAGCCAATTGCCTGCCCCCTCTCGTCGGTAGCCGTGAGAGTGTCAAAACCTGGTAGTAGGTACAAACCAGCTTCAATTCGAGCGGCCGATGGGCTAGACGCCGAAGCGCTGAGAGCAATCCTGTGTCGATCAACGATCACATCTCCGGTCTTACACAGTCGCGTCGCAAAAGCACCACTTCCAGGGAAGCTATCACTTTGTCCAATTGGTTCATTGTCTTTCCCAAAAACGTGAACAAACACAGAATAGTTTTCGTCAAACTGCGACAGACATTTCCAGTAAAGGGTTACGCCAATTTCCTCGCCCGGAAGAAAACTACTCCCAGAGAATGTATACCCAAGCAGTTCAGCCTTTCTCTCAAAGTTAATGTTAAGAGGCTGGATCGAACTGGGCACCTCTTTCACCAGCACTGTCTCAGGACCTGGATAGGCAGGCACAATGTTGCGAGAAGGTACGGCAACTGCAATAGAGAACATCGCAAGTCCTACACACGCCGTCGTGACTGTGACGAGCCTCTCAGGTACTAATGATCGTATCCCAAGGGAAAATGCGATAGCAATGACGGAAATTGCAGGGAACAGAAGGCGTCCTTGGGACGCAAGAGTCATCTGCGTCCAGCGCAACAACGACACGCCGAGTATCCCCACCCACGCAGCGCTTACTAGAATGAGAGCGGACGGCGGCAACCTTCTGTTGCCCCTGCTTGCGGCATTGATGGCTAAACCTATGAGAGAGGCGATGGTTAGTCCGTCAAATATCCAGTACACGTATCGGTCCGCCAGCAGGTCGAAACCACCGAAGACAGCCCAGAAGGACATCCTGAAGCCCTGGAATTCCGACACCAAGAGCTGAACAATGCCTGGCTGATCGGTGCGTTCGCCGGCTATCTTGAGCCACACGCTAAGCCCAAGAAAATCGCCATACAAGAACCAGTTTCGAACGTACCACCAGCCGCTAATCAGAAGAGTCCCTGCGGCAACGGGAACTACCCACTGAATCAACCTCAGGCCTGACCTAGCTCGCGCTGCGTCGAGGACCGCTGCCACGACGACGAGTCCCAGCAATCCCAGGCCGCTTAACTTCGAAAGCGAAGCGAGGCCGACGAGCACTGACAGCGAGACCATTCGACCAGTGTTAAGACCGTGCCTTAAAGCTCGAATAATCAACAGAAGGGCTGTGGAGCTCAGCAAAGTGACGAGGTTGTCATTGTTTATCGATCCGCTAATGAAGAGGAATTGCGGGATCAACGCGTTGACCATCGCCCCGCCCAAAGCTACCTTTCGATCTCTGGGAAACAGTTCTCGCCCAAGAAGGTAGGTCACGTAGACAGTCCCACTTGCCATAAGTATTGATAGAAGCCTGACGACGTGCACAGCTAATGGCACGCCATGGTAAGGGAACGATTCGCCTGCTGTATGTATGACCATGTTCTTATTGCCGTCCGCATTTGGAATGCCGATGCTGGCGTGCGGGTTCTTCCAATAAAGGTCACCTATATCTCCTGTGTCTATCCAAAATGTAGTGAGCGCGCCTAGCCAATAGTACAGGGGAGGCTGCCCACCTTCCTGTTGCCAGTAGTTCCTCTTATCGCCGGGGATTTGCACAGGCAATCCATTGCCATCAGCGATATTCTTGATGTACGGGTAATGCCAAAGCTCATCGCTCGCTTCGAAAATGGGCGTCGCCACGCTATAATAGCCGCTCAGAGCAACGAAAACTAAACACACGAATGCAGGCGAGGAGAATACTCGCTTGAGGAAAATCCTTTTCACGAACGGGATTCCTTCAGTCATTAGTGAATTGCAATTTCTGCGATCCTAATGAAATCCTGTGTTCCACCCAGCAGCTCCAGCCTTTGACCGGTGCTGCTATCATACATCCCAACTACCAACGTGTACCTCCCTTTCGGAAGCTCGTTAATCTTGCTGAGAACATGCCCGTCCTCGATGAACTCATTGGCCACCCAGCCAGACGTAGGACGTTTGCCGTTGCTCGGGAAGCCATCGTCCTGGTCAACTAATTGACCCCCACTGTCCAGAACTTGCACAAACACAGAGTAGTTAACGTGCAATTCTGACATCGCTTTCCACCATAAGGTTACGCCGAGAGGCTCATCGGTCGGGGGCGTTATGTCTATCCGAGTTGTGCTCTGTGCGGCAATCGCGGATACACCGTTCGCATTAGCTATGGTGAAGCCCGATAACTCGGCCGTATCATGCAAGTTCGCACCCACCCGGATGATAGATTCCGGTGGTGCAAAGCGGTGGGCCGGCGCCGTAACTGAAACCGTCCCGAGATCAACCAGGCTTTCCTCAAACGGATTGAGACCGAACCTCGCCCCCAGCCGTGCAGCGCTGTTATGGCGACGAACGGCTAACTCAACGTTGTAGTTACCCGAGTTTGCACTGGCAGGAACAGTGAAGCTGTAGTATGCGCTTACAATTTGGCCGTTTCGCCAGGAATTCACCGGATACGCAGGGCTCAGCGGCGCAGACGTCACCCTCATTCGTTCCCCTTTGGAATTATCCAACCAGAATTCCACGTCGAGGTCTTCTGGCTGAGCAACTTCGCTCTGCCAAAGGAGTCTGAAACTCAACTCCTGCCCAGGCACCATGCTGCGAGAAAGTGAATCGCCGGCGAGCAGCGTAACTAGGTCACCGAACTTCGCTCCATACCGCTGCGAGAAGTCAATTGCTTTTCGATCCCCACCGACTAACCCGCCGATCACCAGAGCATTCGGAATTTCCATAACTGCGCTAGATATTCTGCCATTGTTGTCTTTGATAGGCAAACTATGGCCCGATTGAACGTTACGAACTCCCAGACGCAGGGAATAATTGCCTGGTGGAGTACCTGGCGGCAGCCATATCTCTCTTTGGTCAGCAACTAACGATCCTGGTCTCCACTGCTCCGTGGGAAAGAAGCCGAAGAATGGCTCGCTGTCAAAGGACCCCCAAGCATTACCCTCTCTATCGACCACCTGGCCGAACATAGCGAGTCGCGGTAAGCTGGCGCCTCGGGAACGCCAGAACAAGTCAAGGTCTAGGCGATTTCCAGGCAAGTCTGGCTTGCCAATCTTATAGCCGGCTAAGACAACTTGATCATCGAAGTTAGCTTCTGTCGGAACCACGTTCACAGGAAGTTCGCTCACTGTGTGAGGCATCGTCGAGAACAGGTAAACGCCAATGCTGTACGTGCTGCCAGTTAGGACACGAGCGTCAATCTGGTAGTATTCCTCACGCAAGACCGCCTCAGTCAATCCCTGAGGGTCGATATCGCCAGTCATCGATAATACAAGCCAGACACGAGGATGGCGGCTCGCGATATCCCGCAGTTCCGTGGAAACAGTTGAGCGGTCCACCCTAGGATACGAAGGTACCCCATACAGCGGGTAGCGGCCTACGTTGTAGTACTCGAAGGCTGTCACAATCTTCCTGTCGTCGAGGACAATTGCATCGCCCGCCTTTGCATGCTGTGCGATGTACTCGGCAGCACCCCGGTAATCCTGTTTGTAATTGTGGTCAAGGACCAATTGATCAAAGCTTCCGAAAGCTCCAACACCTAGAAGGTACAGACCAAATACTGCGCCAATGGCAGGGTGAAGGCGCTGGAGCTGAGCACCCCCATGACCAATAATCAGATAGTACAGTGGCGCAAGGAAAATCACGTAGCGTGCGCCATAGACTGTCTTATACTGCGAAATCAGGTAAACCGACGCCAAGGCTACAATCGCACAAACCCATACACTCAGGAGACCTTCCCTCGCCTGTCCCCTTATTCCAACAATGGTTGCGGCGATTGCAACGACGGCGATGATTGCGGCAAAAGTGACCACAGAATACTGGTTTACTGTGACACCGAAGGCGAATGTGACCACAATGTCACGCACTACAGAGACGAGTGGAACCTCTAGCGGACTGCCATTCTGGGTGAGGTATCGGCCAATCGAGTAAGACGCCCCAAACAAGACAGCAACACCTATGGCAATGACAGCAATGAGCGCACCAACAGCTCCTGAACGTTTCCCTCGAACTGCGCGCATTCCGAAGAACAGCGCTTGCGCGAAGATCATTATCGCCGTAAGATAGTGCGTTGCCAGCAGTGCTGCCGTAACCACCACGTAGTAAGCCAGGAAATGTTTCGACTTTGTCCGGGACAACTTAAGTAGCAGATACGTTGAAAGGGTGGTAAGCATAGCCACGAGGGCATATGGTCGAGCTTCCTGAGCATACCACACATAGAATGGTGATGTAGCAGCCACCAGAGCAGAGAAGATTCCTGTATGCTCGTTCCAAACAGCTTTGCCAGCTTGGTATGAAAGCGGGATAGTGAGGAGAATGAAAGCCAGCGAAAGAAACCTAAGAGCAAACTCGCTGTCGCCGAACGCCATGCGAGAAAAATGAAGGAGTAAGAAGTACAAGGGCGGATGCTGATCCTTGGTGGCATCGTTGAATATGTAAATCGTGTTTGATAGTACGTAGCCCAGATCTCCCCGTGCCCGTTGCACGCTGAGGGTTTCATCCCACCAAAGGCTCTGTCCTCCAAGTCGGTAAAGGCTGGTGGAGAACGCCACCAACACTAGGAAAACAATGAAAGACCTCGACTTCCGTTTAGGTATCTCGGCTCCACTAGTCAGCTTCTCTTGAGAATCGAGGACACAGCATTTCTCATTCAATGCTCGCGCATCTTCCCAATAGCTCTTCGCCAAATGGACGGCCAGGGGCACTCGCGTTAACGCAGTCCCATAACACTCGCGAGTGATTATAGTTTGATACGACTGGGTTCGCAAGCCCAAAAGCAGTCGATTCGGGGGCCGTTTCGTACGGTCCATGTGCTCAAGGTAGGAATAGCAGCTTAGGAGGACACGGGCCAGAGCTCAGCTTTTCCCGTTGGTTAGCTTACGCTTGATTGCTCTGGTGATTTGCTCAAATACATCGTTTACTCGATTGCGTCCGTCGACACGTGCAAGCAGCCCTTCTCTCTCGAACTTGGCAATTACGGGTGCGATTTCGCGAGAGAATAGTGCGAGGCGTCGTACGACCACCTCAGGACGATCATCCGGCCGTCGAATGAGCCTGCCCCCACAGCGCTCACAGGCAGCCCTGCTTTGGTGACTTCCGCCAGGGATCGTCTTCACGGCTGAGCACCCGGAGCATACGCGCCGCGTCGATAGCCTGGCCAGACAGACGCTATCAGGTACTTCTATATAGATTACGGCAAACACTTCGCGCCCCAGCTCTTGCAGCAGATGATCGAAGGTTACCATCTGGCTGGCTGTCCTGGGGTAACCGTCCAAGATGAATCCACGTTCGCAATCAGGACTGCTTAGCCTCTCCTCGATAATACGGGTGACTACACCTTCTGGCACCATCAACCCATTTTCGAGGAAGTGTCTCACGGCTTCCCCTACCTGCGTAGGCTCCTCCGCCAGAGCCCTTAGCAGCTCGCCAGTGTTGACGTGAGTAATACCGTACTTTGCCGATAATAGGTCCGCCTGGGTACCTTTCCCAGCCCCAGGCGGACCTAGCAAAACGATGTCAAAGCGATGTTTTCTGATCCCAACTAGTCTCTGCCTGTGTATTTCCGCCACCTATCTCGAAGCGAATCGACGGTTCTCGTTCCCATATGCGGGAACATTATCAACATTGCGCCCAGGGTGAAGGCTAAGAGCATCACAGTGCCGATGGGTATAGCTATGCCTTTTCTTTCGTATACTCGCTGTCCCATTTCCGCGGCCCTTCGTCGCGCCTCCTCCATCGTTTCGCGCGTCTTCGCCGTGTAAGGATGGCTCATAGCCTCGTCCAGCCTGGCCCTCAATTCCACAATCTGGCTCTTCATTTGTTCGATTTGCGTCTCAAAAGATTCCCTCGCCACGTCTTTTCACCTCTCAAGCTGATGCACATCTTCAGAGCGCGTGAGCTTTCTCATCATCACCAGCCCACACCATCCAGGTCAGCAAGTTCTGTGCCATTTGGGCAGTGGTATATGTTAGAATTAGTTGGTACCTGTAGCGGGCAGCAAGTTTGCCACGACATGCAGATTCAGAGTAGCCATCGTAAAACGCATCGGCCAAGGACGTTCAGCAAGACAATGACCAAGAGAGCCAGAGCATGATCCCCATATCCGACTATCCGCCTCCCAGGCGCACCACTCCCTTCATAATGCTGGCCCTGGTTGCCATCAGTACTCTCGTGTTTATATTCGAGATGGCCCTTGGCGCCGATCTGAACCGGTTTCTCTTCTCGTATGGTGCAATCCCTTTCGAGATAGTAAACCTAAGAGCAAACTCGCTGTCGCCGAACGCCATGCGAGAAAAATGAAGGAGTAAGAAGTACAAGGGCGGATGCTGATCCTTGGTGGCATCGTTGAATATGTAAATCGTGTTTGATAGTACGTAGCCCAGATCTCCCCGTGCCCGTTGCACGCTGAGGGTTTCATCCCACCAAAGGCTCTGTCCTCCAAGTCGGTAAAGGCTGGTGGAGAACGCCACCAACACTAGGAAAACAATGAAAGACCTCGACTTCCGTTTAGGTATCTCGGCTCCACTAGTCAGCTTCTCTTGAGAATCGAGGACACAGCATTTCTCATTCAATGCTCGCGCATCTTCCCAATAGCTCTTCGCCAAATGGACGGCCAGGGGCACTCGCGTTAACGCAGTCCCATAACACTCGCGAGTGATTATAGTTTGATACGACTGGGTTCGCAAGCCCAAAAGCAGTCGATTCGGGGGCCGTTTCGTACGGTCCATGTGCTCAAGGTAGGAATAGCAGCTTAGGAGGACACGGGCCAGAGCTCAGCTTTTCCCGTTGGTTAGCTTACGCTTGATTGCTCTGGTGATTTGCTCAAATACATCGTTTACTCGATTGCGTCCGTCGACACGTGCAAGCAGCCCTTCTCTCTCGAACTTGGCAATTACGGGTGCGATTTCGCGAGAGAATAGTGCGAGGCGTCGTACGACCACCTCAGGACGATCATCCGGCCGTCGAATGAGCCTGCCCCCACAGCGCTCACAGGCAGCCCTGCTTTGGTGACTTCCGCCAGGGATCGTCTTCACGGCTGAGCACCCGGAGCATACGCGCCGCGTCGATAGCCTGGCCAGACAGACGCTATCAGGTACTTCTATATAGATTACGGCAAACACTTCGCGCCCCAGCTCTTGCAGCAGATGATCGAAGGTTACCATCTGGCTGGCTGTCCTGGGGTAACCGTCCAAGATGAATCCACGTTCGCAATCAGGACTGCTTAGCCTCTCCTCGATAATACGGGTGACTACACCTTCTGGCACCATCAACCCATTTTCGAGGAAGTGTCTCACGGCTTCCCCTACCTGCGTAGGCTCCTCCGCCAGAGCCCTTAGCAGCTCGCCAGTGTTGACGTGAGTAATACCGTACTTTGCCGATAATAGGTCCGCCTGGGTACCTTTCCCAGCCCCAGGCGGACCTAGCAAAACGATGTCAAAGCGATGTTTTCTGATCCCAACTAGTCTCTGCCTGTGTATTTCCGCCACCTATCTCGAAGCGAATCGACGGTTCTCGTTCCCATATGCGGGAACATTATCAACATTGCGCCCAGGGTGAAGGCTAAGAGCATCACAGTGCCGATGGGTATAGCTATGCCTTTTCTTTCGTATACTCGCTGTCCCATTTCCGCGGCCCTTCGTCGCGCCTCCTCCATCGTTTCGCGCGTCTTCGCCGTGTAAGGATGGCTCATAGCCTCGTCCAGCCTGGCCCTCAATTCCACAATCTGGCTCTTCATTTGTTCGATTTGCGTCTCAAAAGATTCCCTCGCCACGTCTTTTCACCTCTCAAGCTGATGCACATCTTCAGAGCGCGTGAGCTTTCTCATCATCACCAGCCCACACCATCCAGGTCAGCAAGTTCTGTGCCATTTGGGCAGTGGTATATGTTAGAATTAGTTGGTACCTGTAGCGGGCAGCAAGTTTGCCACGACATGCAGATTCAGAGTAGCCATCGTAAAACGCATCGGCCAAGGACGTTCAGCAAGACAATGACCAAGAGAGCCAGAGCATGATCCCCATATCCGACTATCCGCCTCCCAGGCGCACCACTCCCTTCATAATGCTGGCCCTGGTTGCCATCAGTACTCTCGTGTTTATATTCGAGATGGCCCTTGGCGCCGATCTGAACCGGTTTCTCTTCTCGTATGGTGCAATCCCTTTCGAGATAGTCCACGGACGAGATATCTCACCCACGATTCCGTTCCCAGTTTACTTCACGCTTGTGACGTCGATGTTTCTGCACGGCAGCATTCTGCATCTGGTAGGCAATATGCTCTTCCTTTGGGTATTCGGGGACAACGTCGAAGACAGCCTGGGACACTTCCCCTTCCTGATTTTCTACCTGGTTTGCGGCGTGGCCGCTGGCCTCACCCAGATTGCCATTTCGCCCGCTGAACGCATCCCAGTTATAGGAGCTAGTGGCGCTATAGCTGGTGTGCTGGCAGCATATCTGGTGCTGTTTCCACGCGCACAAGTAAGAACGTTGCTGTTCATCGGGCCATTTTTCACCCTCACACGACTTTCGGCGTTCTTTCTTATCAGCTTCTGGATTGCCGTCCAGGTTGCTATTGGAATTCTGACCCTGGGCGAGTCAGGAGGAGGCGTGGCCTACTTCGCCCACATTGGAGGATTTCTGGCCGGGATTCTGATCATGTACTTGTTTCACCTGAAGAAGGAGTGACGCGAATTCTTGCCCTCTTTTTGCTTGACAGGAATAGCCTCGTGTGCTATAAATATGTATGCCCCAAGTAACTGGACAGGACGTGGCGCGCGTGTCAGACGGTTGGATCGGGCGGGCGGAATGCCCAGCGGAGCCGGTCGGCGACAACGAGGCGAGCGGACAGCGAGGCTACTTGGGGCGCCAAGTGAGATCAAATAGTTTACAAAGCAAGAAAAGCTCCTGGTGGCTAAAGCGAGGTGGAACCACCCGTTCCCATCCCGAACACGGAAGTGAAACGCCTCAGCGCTGACGATACTTAGTGGGCAACTGCTCGGGAAAATAGGTCGCTGCCAGGGGCATTTTTTTCTCAGGCGACACGTCGGACAATGAGCACCTCGCTTTCAGGCGGATACTCGTAGGGAATCACCTACGAACGAAGAAGCCTGAAAACTCTCCCTGGTAGTTCTCCCATTCCACGTCGACGCTCTCCACTCTGGCGGCAGGGGGCCCATCCGCACACCAGTCGATCACCGCCCGGACATCCTGCTCCTCACCCTCCACGATTGCCTCGACTCGCCCATCGAAGAGATTTCTGACCCAGCCGGTTACGCCGTAACGGCTTGCGACACTGCGCATCGAGTCGCGGAAGAACACTCCTTGAACGTAGCCACCTACCAGGATGCGGGCGCGCACCTTAGCCACAGCCATCTCCTGAACATTATGTGTTTAGCCGCACGGTCATCGCCACTTTGCCACCCTCAATTATGCCACAGTTTAGGAGCGAAAGGTATAGCAGGCGTGGCATAGCTATTGCACTTGCCGCGTAGTAGGTACATCTAACACGAAAAAAGGTGAACCGCCAAGACCGCCAAGAGCGCAAAGGAGATTACGGAAGACCTTTGCGTCCTTTGCGGTGAGCGTCCATAGGTTTTGATCCCTGATGGCGCCCCGCACGGGCATGCCAAACTAATAGCAAACTCTCAGCACATGCGAGAAGCCCAGGAAAGAGAACAAAAATGACTCACAGGCAAGTCGATGAGATACTGAGACGGCTGAAGCGAATCGCCGAGGACTACCTTGTGGCCAACGGCTATCGGGTTGTCACCGAAGACAAAAAGATATTTCCTTATGTCGAGCCCGCGCTGGCAGCGCTAAGAGATGGGAGACTCCTGGTGTTCTCAATAAAAGAGTTCCCAAGCGCCAGCCAGTTCCTACGGCCTGAAGAGCTAATACACATTCGTGACGACCTCAAGGAGTTCGTCGAGGCCAACACTCCCGACAGCGATGCACGAGTATCGAGAGTGGAGACGGTAGCTCTGGTGATGACGCCCGAAGAAATCACCGTTGCTGCGCCCGTCGGTGATATCAAGTGGCTGATGGTCAAACAGGAAGATGAAGTGCCCGATGCCCTGGACAAGCTTTCCCTTTAATTCTTGCTAGCAGGCTGTCTTTCTTGGTACACTTCTTGCAGTTGATTAACCCGTTGATGGCTGACTTCTGTAACTCACGCACCATTCAATACGTTCGACAAGGAGGAAGTTTTGTATGCACTGGACAGTCAAGGATGTGAAGCCCACAAAGCCACTACAAGGCATTTCGACGCGGCAAATCGACGAGCACTTCGACGTACTCTACAAAGGGTACGTGAACAAGCTCAACGAAATCGAATCCAAGTTGCCGACGGCCAACCCGGCAGAGGCTAACGCTACTTACAGCTCACTTCGAGAACTAAAAAGAGAAGAGGTTTTCGCGGCAGACGCCGCCAGGCTGCACCAGAAGTACTTCGAGAACCTTGGCGGAGACGGAACTGCACAAGGCAACATCTTGACGATGATTAACGAGGATTTTGGATCATACGAGAACTGGGAAACCGAGTTCAAGGCAGCGGGAGTAGCCGGACGAGGATGGGTGATCCTGGCATTCGACTGGGAGGACGGCAGAATACACAACTATATGACCGACATCCACTCCGATGGCGTCTGGGACTGCGCGGCGCTGTTGATCCTGGATGTCTACGAACACTCTTATTTCATCGACTATGGGACGAATCGGAAAGCCTATATAGATGCCTTTGTGAAGAACGTAAACTGGGACATCGTCAATCGGCGTATCGATCAATACGGAATTATGGCTCGTCGCGGTCGCGGCGGACCTGCCATGCCCGGCCCAATGATCCGATAATCACGAGTGATTGGGCAAAGCTCTCATTTGGTAAGATTCCAGGGCGGATGGCGACTCCCATCTGCCCTTTCTGTTTCCGAGAATCGTTGATATGGAAACCAGCACAGTGGTACAGTTAGCTCTGATACTGGTCCTGATCCTCTGCAACGCCTTCTTTGCCGCTTCAGAAATCGCCATAGTCACTGTTCGAAAAACCCGCATCAAGCAACTAATCGAAGAGCAGAAGAGCACCTCGGCGATGGCAGTGCTCCGCCTGTCCGACAATCCCAGCCGCTTCCTGGCAACGATCCAGGTCGGCGTAACCCTCACGGGATTTTTCGCATCCGCTATTGGCGCAATCAGCGCGGTGGCAATACTCAGCGACCTGCTCGCCAGGGTGCCAATATTCCCGATCGCACAAGCTTCAGCTCCATTGTCTGTGGCTATCGTGACTCTTTTCATAGCCTTCTTTACGCTGGTCTTTGGGGAACTGGTGCCAAAGAACCTGGCGGTCACTTACGCAGAACGCGTATCGCTGTCAGTCGCCCACCCGGTGGAGTTCATCGCAGTTCTGCTGACCCCTCTCGTGGCATTTCTGACCTTCACGACCAACGCCATTCTGGCCGCCTTCGGCAGCTCGGAGCGAGCACAGATGCCCGAAATGACCGAGGCCGAGATTCGCTCCATTATTGAGGCAGGTGAAGAAGAAGGCATCGTCGAGCCCATGGAGTACAAAATGATCGAAAGCGTTTTCGATTTCGGCGACACGATCGTCCGAGAGATCATGGTACCGCGTATCGACATCGTCGCGCTTCCGAAAGATTCGACCATCGACGATGCGCTGGCAGTCTTCTTGCGAGCAGGATTCTCGCGTCTTCCTGTCTACGACGGCACCCTCGACAACATCGTGAGCACGCTTCACGCCAAAGACACCCTTAAGTACTTCGGCGGCCAACTCAAAGGTCCCACTATCGACGCTATCACTCGCCCAGTCCTGTTTATCCCAGAGACCAAGAAAGTCAACGAGCTATTGAGAGAACTGCAGCACCGCAGAACACATATGGCTATAGTTGTAGACGAATACGGGGGAACCGCAGGGCTCGTCACTCTCGAAGATATTCTCGAAGAGATCGTCGGCGAGATTCACGACGAATATGACACATTGGAGAAGCAAGTAGAGCAGATGGCGCCGAACGAGGCAATCGTAACTGGCAAAGTCACGCTCGATCAACTCAACGACGCTCTCGGCCTCACGCTGGAAGGCCACGGCGAGTACGACACCGTTGGTGGACTCATCTATGCCCGCCTGGGTCGAATCCCCAATCCCGGCGACCAGGTAATCGTCGACAACATAACGTTCAACGTCCTCGCGGTGCAGGGAAGACGCATCCGCCACGTGCGCGTGGTTAAGAGTGAGCCGGAATAGAGAAGCCGGCAGCTCCACAGTGCTACTGGCACAAGACTTGCTTCAGGTTTTGCCAGAGCGATTCCTCAATGGTGATTTTTCGGGTGAGATTATGGCCCTACCGAGGGAAAGAAGTGATGAAAATATTCGCCAGGATGTGCTAGACGCTCTGGCAGCAGATGCCAGGATTGACGAATCTGGCATTAACGTCGACGTTGTCGACGGCACAGTTTATCTCACAGGCGTAGTGCCAAGCATCATTCAGAAACGCACCGCGCAAAACATCATCGGTCGCATTAAGGGTATTCTTGCCGTAAACAACGATATACAGCTCTCGCCCCTCTACACCAGGAGCGATATCGACATTGAGGCAGACGTCAAGGCAGCCTTGCAGCGCGACGCGTGGGTCGACGAAAAACGCATCAAAGTGCGCGTGGACGATGGCACTGTTTACCTTGAGGGGACCGCCGAGGACGTTTCCGCAAGATCAGCCGCCGAAGACGATGCTCGCGCTGTAAAAGGGGTGGTCGAGGTGGTTGACGACATCGCCGTTGTGCCTGCCCCCGCGCGCCTCGATAGCGAGATTGCTGAAGACGTGCGCCGCGATGTCGAGCGCAACGTTCGCGTCAAGCCAGGGCAGATTCACGTGCAAGTAGCGGACGGCGTCGTCTTCTTGAGAGGCACGGTCGCAACGATTGCCCAGCGATGGATCGCCGAGGACATCGCCCGCTGGGTCCCAGGTGTGGTGGACGTCGTCGACGAGTTGAGGATCAAGGACTAGGATTTCCCTGTTTGATTTAATGGCACGCGCTTCGTTTTGACGTACCACTCTGAGATCTTGTCGAAGCGATGGCTTGGATCGAGAAGAAGCCCCAGATCCACCCCTTTTACGCTCTTGCTGACGGCATAATCGAACACAGGGTAATACAGCAGTACGCTCGGCTCTTCTTCCGCAAACAGCGATTGAAAGTCTCGGTACAACCTGGCACGCTCTGCTTGATCGTTCGACCGCCGGGCGTTTTCCAACAAGTCATCCGCTTGCCTGTTAGTCCAGGACGCGAAATTGAGGCCATCACCCTTTGCCTGCGACGAATGCCAGAACTGATAGCTATCCGGGTCAGCGCCCGGCGACCACTGTTCGACGAGCGCTGCTTCGAACTTTCGTGGGGCAAGGAAATCTCGTATGAAGCCACTCCAACCGGCCGCCTGCACTGTGACCTTGATGCCGACTTCCTGCAACTCCCTGCTGATCTCTTCCGCGGCCTTAACACGGCGCGGATTGTCGTTGGTTAGCAGAACGAAGGCGAGCTTCTGTCCATTCTTATCGCGCACAGCATCGCCATCGGTATCTCGCCATCCCGCGTTGTCCAGGATGTTCTTGGCCTCCATTGGTCTGTGGTCGTACTTCTTTACCTCACGGTTGTAGGCCCAGGAAACGGGAATGACCGGGCTATCAGCCTCCACCCCCTGGCCATTCTCAACTATATCTATCAGTTTCGGCCTATCGATCGCATACGCTATCGCCTGCCTCACGGCCTTATCGGCAAAAACAGCAGATTTAGTGTTCATGATCAGAAGAGACTGCTTTGAAAACTCAGGAGCCGCGAAGACATTGATCCTGGTATCCGTTTTGACTAGTTGTACGTCTTCCGGACTCAAATATCCCACGCCTTCGACCTCATCTCTGCGGAGCGCCGAAAGCGCCGCTTGCCCATCAGGATAGAAACGGAAGCGAATCTGATCGAGGAATGGCTTTTCGCCGTAGTAATCCGGGTTTGCCTCCAACACAACTTCCTTCAAGCTTGCCTCTGTAACCTTGAAAGGGCCTGTGCCTAGAGGATACATGTTGAACCGATGTTCCGGCAGCTTCTTCGCGGGGACGCCGCCGAGGATTTGCGCGGGAATGAGCGGCTGCGTGGCGTACTCGAGGAACGGAGCGTAGGCATCCTTTAAGGTGAACTTCACCTGTTCGTCAGACACCTTCTCCACGGCCACGTTTTTCCACAGTTGAGCGACGGCGGGGTTACCCTGATAGTCTGGGTCCTGGATCGTCTTCACGGTGAAGACGACGTCGTCGGTTGTAACAGGCGAGCCATCGTGCCACTTCGCATCGTGCCGAAGGTCGAACAGGTAGACCTTTCCGTCGGGGCTAACCTGCCATTTCTCCGCCAGGTCAGGCTCGACAGCGCCATTGCTCGTCAACTTAGTCAGACCGCTGAATACGAGGGAGGCTATGTCCTGATCGACGGAGTTCGGTTGGCCGAGGACCGGGTTCAAGTACTTCGGCTGGCCGACGATGCCCTCAATGTACGTGCCGCCATGTGCCGGTACCTCGGTGGTAGATTGCGGAGATGGAAAAGTGGCCCACCAGAGCAGGCCGGCCACCAACACTAACCCAGCAACGGCAATCAGAAGTTGCCATGTGGTGGACTTAGCCAAGTTCCCTTCCTCTTGACGCTCGGTGACAAACCTAGACGGTGGGGACTGTCTTTCCAGCCAGTACGCTAACTATGGATACGACCACGAAAATAACGCCCAGAGCAATGGTAAACTGGAACAGAGTCTTCTCGACTCCTCTTCGGGTCCGGAAGACTGAAGTATCAGAACTGAATGTGCCACTGAAGCCCTCGCCCTTGGTCTGAAGCAGGACCACAACCATAAGGACGACAGAAACGATGATCTGAACGATATTGAGATAAGTGAACAGGTTTATCACCTCCTTAGAGCGAGCCGAATTATAGCACAGCTAACCGTAATCGGGCAAGTTTGGCGCTACGCACTCTTGTTTCGATGGTGTAATGTCGTGAAGACAGCCTTCTTGATCGCTAGGGCAACGTTGCGCTACTCAACCCCCAATGCTATAATCCCGCCAGAGTGGCAACCATTTGAGGAGCAGACTTGATTATGGACATAGGGACGGTTAAACCTGTAAGAATCGAAGACGAGATGCGCGGCGCTTACCTTGACTACGCCATGAGCGTTATTACAGCCCGCGCCCTTCCTGACGTGCGGGATGGTCTCAAGCCTGTCCAGCGGCGAATTCTCTTCGCAATGGACGAGCTAAGCTTGCGGCACACCAGTCCCTATAAGAAAAGCGCGAGGATCGTCGGAGAGGTGCTAGGGAAATACCATCCCCACGGCGACGCGCCAGTTTATGAGACGATGGTTCGTATGGCGCAGGACTTCTCGATGCGCTACCTTCTCGTCGACGGCCAGGGCAACTTCGGGTCGGTAGATGGAGATCCGCCGGCTGCTATGCGTTATACAGAAGCTCGACTCGCGGCTATAGCCGAGGAGATGCTGGCCGACATTGACAAGAACACCGTCGACTTCACACCTAACTTCGACGGTTCTCTGAAAGAACCTACCGTCCTCCCTGCCAAGCTACCTAATCTGCTTCTCAACGGGTCCTCTGGCATCGCCGTCGGCATGGCCACCAACATTCCGCCGCATAACCTCAACGAGCTGGCCGATGCCATCGTGTACATGATCGGGCACTACGGAAATGCGCTGGCGAACGGCGTGCCCTTCAATCTGCTGTGGTCGCGTCTGCTGAACACATCAGTTGAGCCAGAGACTGTGATCGGCGCTCTCGGTGGTTTGAGCCCTGAACTGCGTGAACGCGTCAAAGAAGAGGCCACCAAGACTAGCAAACGTCCGAGCGATGAGGTACGCGCTCAGGCTATGTTGCACGTCGTCGACGAAATGATCGACATCCCGCCAGATAAGCTGATGGAGTTCATTAAGGGACCGGACTTCCCGACCGCCGGCATCATCCTGGGGCAGGAAGGCATCAAGAGCGCATACACGACTGGCCACGGTCGCATTACACTCCGGGCCAGAGCGCACGCAGAAGAGGTCCGCGGCGGTCGTCATCATATAATCATTACCCAGTTGCCATTCCAGGTGAACAAGGCTGCGCTGCAAGAGAAGATCGCCGAGCTGGTGCGAGATCGCCGCATCGAAGGAATCTCGGAGTTGCGCGACGAGTCCGACAGGCAAGGCATGCGCGTCGTGATCGAGCTGAAGCGAGAAGTTCAGCCCAAGCAGATTCTCAACCAGCTTTTCAAGTACACGGCGATGCAGGGCACCTTCTCCATAAACCTGTTGGCTTTGGTCGACGGGCAGCCACGAGTGCTCACGCTGAAGATGATCCTTCTGCACTACATAAATTATAGGAAGGACATCATTACCCGCCGCACACGGTTCGATTTGGACCGCGCCCTCCATCGCGAGCACATCCTTCAAGGCTTGAAGATCGCGCTCGATAATCTCGACGCAATCATTAGCACCATCCGCAATTCGCGAGATGCCGACACGGCGAAATCGGCCTTGATGAAAAACTTCAAGCTCAGCGAGATTCAGGCACAGGCGATCCTCGATATGCAACTGCGCCGTCTCGCTGCATTGGAGCGAAAGAAGATACTCGACGAATTGGCCGAGGTTGTGAAGCTCATCAAGTACCTGCAGGACCTGCTGGCCAATCCAGCGAAGATCCTTTACTTGATCAGAGACGAGCTAGTCGAGCTGAAGACCAAATATGGTGACGAGAGGCGAACTAAGATCCTCGCTGAGGAGGCATCGGACTTCAGCGAAGAGGATCTCATCCCTGACGAGCCCGTTCTTGTCGCCATCAGCGGCAAGAACTACATTAAGCGAATGTCGGCCGATTCGTATCGCACGCAGCGCAGAGCCAAAGGCATAACTGGTACCGTCTCGCGCGAAGATGACGCTCCTTACCTGTTGGCACCTGCGAGCACGCTCGATCAGGCGTTGCTGTTCACCAATCGCGGACGGGCATTCCAGATCAAGGTCTTCGATCTGCCTGACGTTGGTCGTCAAGCGAAGGGACTCCCTCTCTCGAATTTCATCTCGTTGCAACCTGACGAGAGGGTGGTCGGGGTGACCGCGTCGCGCAACTTCGACCAACCGGGATTCGTCATCTTTGTCACTCGCGGCGGTGAAGTCAAGCGCGTGGAACTGAACGCATACTCCACTGCCCGTGCCAGCGGACTGATTGCGTTAAGCGTCGGCGACGCCGACGAAGTTGTCTGGGCTGGCAGCAGCGATGGGCAGGGGCAGGTACTTATTGTCACCAAACTCGGTCAGGTCATTAGGTTCTCAGAAGACGACGTTCGAGCCTCGGGCCGCACCAGCGGAGGCATAAGAGCTATCAGGCTTGACGCCGATGACGCCGTGGCCACCGCCGACATTGTTCACAAAGAGTCGGACCTCGTCGTCGTCACGAAAAACGGCCTGGGCAAGCGCACCGCGCTTGAGGAGTTTCCCGTTCACGGCCGCGGGGGTGGCGGTGTTCGCGTCACGAACATCACCCCGAAGACTGGCGAGATCGCTGGTCTAAAGGTTGTCAACCCAACCGATGATGTTGCGGTCGTTTCCGCAATGGGCTCTGTCTTCAGAACACCCGTCGAAGCGATTCCGCAGCGAGGTCGCTCGTTGCAAGTCGTACCTCTCACGGCACTGGATAAGGGCGATCAAGTGACCTCCTTATTGAGGATCGAGGGGAAAGGCGATAGCAAATCACCTTCTAAGGACCAAGAAGCATCGCCAGAAGTAACCGCTCCCTCTGAGGATACGGCCGCGGGCGAAGCCCCGAAGCCGAGGGCACGACAGGGAAAGAAAACGGAGGCGAAAGAAGAGATGACCCCCGCAGCATCTGGAGCGAAGACTACGTCTCGCAAAGGTTCGGATCCTAAGGCCACTGAAGCAAAGAAGCCCGCCGGCAAAGAATCGAGCTTGAAAACTGCCGCTCCGAAGAAATCTGCCAGCAAGGCTGCGACTGCCAAGACGTCAGGCACCGCGTCTGAAAAGAACCAGGACAAAGCCAAGGCCGAGAAGAAAAAGTCGACGGCCACGGTTGCAAAGAAGGCTGTGGAGTCAAAAGCTCCAGCAAAATCCTCTCTGCCAGCGAAGAAGACGCAACCGAAGGCTGGCGCCAGCTCATCTAGCTCCAAGCCAAAGTCCGCAACCCTCTGGGGTTCCATAGCCAGCACTCTGAGCAAGCAGGACGCCGAGAAGGGAAAAGCGGCACCCAAAGCATCGAAGCCCGATTCGTCGAAGGCTGGAGGGACGAGGGCTTCTAGGATTTCAGACAGGGAAGCATCAGAGAAGAGACAGGCGACACCTTCGACCAGGCAGCCCTCGCTGCCGCTTTTCAAAGACGGCTCAGGGTCTCGAAAGCCCCAGACCAAGAAGTGATCTCTGACAAGGACAAGCTGCAAACGTTCCCCATCTAAGGCGCTTTACCTCGCCCCCAGTCGCTTGAGCCCAGTCTTTGCCAGCTCAGAGTTCGGATCGATCGCCAGCGCCTTGTTAAACGCATCGCGAGCCTCGTTGTATTTCCCCGTCATATAAAGACTCATGCCGAGCCCAGCGTATTCTCCGGCTCGCTTAGGCTCCAGTTTCACTGCTTGCTGCAAGTATGGAATCGCCAGATCGTACTTCTCCTGACGATAGTAGCTCCAGCCGAGATAGCTGAAGGTGCTTGCGCGATTTGGATCGACCTCGGTTGCCTTCTTGAAGAACGAGATAGCCTCGTCGTATTTGGCCTGATCGTAATAAGTGCGGCCGATCCCCTCGTATCCTTGAGGGTTCGACGGCTCAGCCTCGATGACTTTCTGAAACTCGATAATGGCCGCGTCTGTCCGCCCCATTCGCCTGTAAAGACCCGCCAGGCTCAGTCGGAGATAGCTGGCCTTGGGCTGCAACTCGATGGCCTTAAGATATTCTTGCTCGGAGACCTGAAAGTTGCCAACGGACTGCAGGACATATCCATAGCTTCGATGCACGTCGGCGTTCTTGGAATCGAGCTCGACGGCTTTCTTGCCTGTGTCGACAGCTTTCTGCTGCTGCCCGGCGTCCGCCAGCGCTTCGGCCAGATAACCGTAAGCCGGTGCGTATGTAGGCGCCAACTGTGTCGCGCGTTGCGCTGCCTCAATCGCTTTCGAATAATCGCCGCTCCAGTCGTAGGCAAAACTGAGGATAGCCTGGTTTTCGGCGTTGTTTGCGTCGAGCTCCACTGCCTTCCTTGCCTTTTCGAGACCCTCAGCCGTCTGATTGCGAGAGACCAGAATTTTAGCCCAATGGGCGTACGCCCTGGCATTGTTTGCATCCTTCGCCAGAGCATCGGCGTAAGAAGAAAGGGCTTCATCCACTTTGCCCTGGAGGAAAAGCTGATCGCCTTCCACGACGTAATCGGCAAGCACTTTGCTCGTGCCACCTGCTGGCGTCGGAGTACCGCTCCCAGGCATGACTGTGGCTCCGGCGATTGCCCTATCGCCGGCCTCTTTCTTTGCCTGGATAGGCGCAGTCAGCAACATGTAAATCGCTGCCAATCCACCGAGAATCAGGACGCTAAGAATGATCACTAGCGTGAGCCTGCTACCTCTTCGCCTGAAGCTCATTTCGCTTGCCTCCTGACAGACCGATCTCTGCGGCAAAGACGGGTTTCATGTCCTCGTGAGGGAATCTTAGCCGAGTATCGCCAGAATTGTCAACCGCACTCTGGCCAGACTTGGCACGCAAGCTATCTCCCTGTGTCCAGCCAGATTGCAAAAGGGTTCTCCCACGTGTATAATTGCACAGAAGCAGGCTCTTGATAAGTTAATAGAAAAGGGGGAATACACCGTGCAAGACATCGGCAAGGCTTTTACGTACATGTTCGAGGATGAGAATTGGATCACCAAGATATTGCTGGGCGGCGTGTTCGTTCTGCTATCGTTCATCCTTGTGGGCATTCCCTTCATCATAGGCTTCATGATCGTGACCATTCAGAATGTGCTTGCTGGTCGGCCAAAGCCGTTGGCCGAATGGGATAATCTGGGCGACAAGTTCGTGAAGGGGCTGCTTCTCGGAATCGCGCTGATCATCTGGTATATCCCCTCTTTCGTCATCTCCATGATCGGCTCCTTTCTGCCGGCAATAGCAGGGCCAAAAGATGGCGGACCCCTGGTCCTTCTCGGCCTCCTCTTTTCGTGCGTGGCATTCATTTACAATATCGCCCTCGCGTTCATATTGCCCGCCATATTCTTACAGTACGCGGTCAACCCTAATATCGGTTCGGCTTTCCAGTTCAACGAGATATTCTCGATGGTTACACGCAATGTCGGGAACTTCGTTATCGTTTTTCTACTGTCTCTCGTCGCCTCAATAATCGCCAGCTTCGGTTTCATCGCGCTTTGCGTCGGCGTCTTATTCACGTTATTCTGGGCCGAACTCGTCCAGGCTTATCTCTACGGTCAACTGGGCGTAGCTGGAGGAAAAGGCACACCTTCGGCTATAATTTAGCGCAACGACAAGCGAGATAATCAAACACGGTAACTGCGAGGACACGGCAACCGTGTCCTCATTGTTTTCAGGATATGCGAGAAAAACGGACAGCAGATTCGTCGATAGAAAAGCGTTTACAATCCTTGCCAACCAAGCCAGGAGTCTACCTTTTCAAGAACAAACAGGAAGACGTTATTTACGTCGGCAAGGCGATTAGTCTGCGTAACCGTGTGCGGTCCTACTTCAGGCCCAAGAACCAGATTGGCAAGACTGCCAGGCTGGTGTCTCACATATTTGATCTGGACTACATCGTCACTGGCTCAGAGCTCGAGGCCCTGGTTCTGGAATGCAACCTCATCAAGAAATACAGGCCCAAGTACAATGTGCGCCTGCGCGATGACAAGCATTATCCATATTTGAGAGTCAGTCTCGATGAGGAGTGGCCGCGCGTTTACATCACGCGCCGCATCTTCGACGATGGGGCCCGCTATTTCGGCCCTTACACCGATTCCAAGTCTGTTTGGAGAACTCTCGACCTTCTCAAGAAGCTGTTTCCGTATCGAACCTGCAATAAGGATATCACAGGCACAGACAAACGGCCCTGCCTGAATTATCATATCCACCGCTGCCCGGGACCCTGCATCGGCGCGGTTTCTCGTGAAGAGTATCTCGCGGTGATTCATCAGCTTTGCCTGTTTCTAGAGGGCAAGCAAGAAGAAATCGTCAAGCAAATGCGTCAGAAGATGCAAGAGGCCGCTGAGAATCTACAGTTCGAGCGAGCAGCCTTCTTGCGCGATCAAATCGTCGCCGTCGAGAAAGTTACGGAACGCCAGCGTATTATCTCCACGGCATTGAAAGACGAAGATGTCGTTGCTTTCGCTCGCAGCAACGGCGATGCCTGCGTTCAAGTGTTCTTCATTCGCGGCGGAAAACTGATCGGTCGCGAGCATTTCGCGCTGGAGGGCGCTCAGGGAGAGGACACCAGCGAAAAGGAGATAATGACGTCGTTTGTGATGCAGTTCTACGACAGCGCAGCATATGTGCCACCGCGAATCCTCCTTCAAAGCGAGGTCGACGAGGCCGCCGTCATTCAAGCCTGGCTGGAAGAGAAGCGCGGTGACAAGGTAGCCTTGCAGGTGCCCCGCCGCGGGGAGCACAAGAGGCTGGTCGAAATGGTAGCCGAGAACGCGGCTGAAGTTCTTCAGGAGATGCGAGCCAGATGGCTCGCCGACGAGGTGAAGACTGGCGTCGCCGTCGTCGAGCTATCTGAGTACCTCGGATTGCCTTCGCCACCAAACCGCATCGAGTGTTACGACATCTCGAACACGCAGGGCAGTTCCGCGGTAGGGGCGATGGTAGTGTTCGAGAATGGGAAACCCAAGAGCAGCGAATACAGACGATTCCGCATAAAGAACGTCGCCACAATCAACGACTACGCTATGCTGCAGGAAGTTCTTGGCCGTCGCTTCAAGAGAGGTATGGCGAAGAATGATGACGATCCCGAGGGCAAGTCATCCTGGAGAGCGTTGCCTGACCTGGTCATAATAGACGGTGGCAAGGGACAACTCAGCGCAGCGTTAGAGGTGCTGCGCGACCTCGATCTGGAGGGCACCATTCCTACGGTTTCGCTCGCCAAGCAAAACGAGGAGATATTCTCCCCTGACTTCAGCGAGGCTATCAACCTACCACGCACTTCTCAGGCATTATACCTGGTGCAACGAATACGCGACGAGGCCCACCGGTTTGCGCTAGCGTATCACAAAAAGGTGAGGGCTATAAAGAGCATAGGCTCGCGACTAGACGATATTCCTGGAATCGGGCCGAAGCGCAAGTCCGCCTTGCTTAAACACTTCGGATCGCTGAAAGCGATCAAGGAAGCCAGCATCGAAGACATTCAGGCCGTAGGGGGTATTAGCAGATACACGGCCCAAAGACTAAAGGAATCCCTCTGAGTCGAACCTTTACATCAGACCAGGAATCTTAAGCCCGCCGGTCACCGCGCCGAGGCGCTTTGCTGCCAGTTCCTGAGACTTCGCCTGCGCCTCGTTGAAAGCGCTCAAAACCAGGTCCTCTAGCATCTCCACATCTTCGGGATCGACCACTTCGGGATCTATCTTAATGGATTGGACTTTCTGCTGGCCCGTCATCACCACTGTCACTGCGCCGCCCCCGACGGTAGCCTCGACAGTTTCTTTGGCCAATTCCTCTTGAATCTTCAGAAGTCTCTGCTGCATCTGCTTGATCATGTTCACGTTTCCGAACATCCTACACCTCTCGATCTATTCTAGCTCACGTCTTCGCGAGAACTTTCCACCTTCTTGATTCTGGCCCCCAGCTCGACGGCGGCTTTGACAAGCGGATCGTCCAGCAGAGACTGTACCTTCTTCTCTCGTTGAGCCAACACGCATTTAACCCGCACTGACTCCCCCAGGAAATCGCTCAACACCTTCTCTACAACTGCTCGATAACTCTGATCTTCGATCCTCGTCCTGTGAAACTGAAAATAGAACCCCAGCTCTGCGACGCCTTCCTGAAACTTAACGGGCTGGCAATCGCGGAGAAGAGCCTGAATCGACTTGTTTACGAGCCCGAAAGCCTCCATGATCTTGGGCCAGTCTCTGACCAACCTGTCGGACTGATCGGAGGCTGCTGCCTCGGATACAGCTTCGCTCTTCCCAGTCTCGCCTCCTGCAGCATCCATCGAAGGCGACGGCGTCGACGTTGGCGTTCGGGCAGATGATGCCGCGTCGCGCACTGCACGAGGCGCAGGCGGAATCGTTTCAGGAAAGTGGCTCGACGGCCGCCCGAGAGATCGCGGCTGGGTCGGCGGACGAGCAATCGATGTTGCTCCCTCTCTCGGCCCTATGCTATCGACCTGCTCCTGCCCCTGCGAGGCCAGGGTGGCCTCGACGAAAGCAAGCTCCAGAGGGAGCTGCGCGTGAACGGGCACGCGCTGCGCTGCCTCAGCAGCGGTGAAATGGCGAATGCTGTTGATCAGCATTGGGGCAGACGCCTCATCTGCCATAGCGCGCATTTCGTCCAAAGCCTCATTGGTGACATCCAGAAGATCGGCCGCACCTCCAACCTTCAGCAGCATCAGCCCGCGCAGGTACTCCACGACTTCGCGGCAAAACTGGCGCAAATCCGCGCCCTCGGCAGCCGTTTCGTTTATCAACTTTAGGCCGGATGGAATATCGCGGTTGATGACGTGAGCTGCAAGCGTCTTTGCTGCCTCCGATCCAGTCATCCCAACCACCATATGGACATCATCCAGCGTAATCTTCGTACCACAGTAGGACACCAGTTGATCCAGCAGGCTTTCGGCATCCCGAAGGCTCCCTGTGGACAATCTTCCTACCAGCTCCAATGCTCCAGTATCGACATCGATGCCCTCTGCCTCGCAAATGAACCGCAACCTTCCGATCAAATCAGGCAGACTGATACGATGGAAATCGAAGCGCTGGCAGCGCGAGAGAATCGTGGCCGGCAGCCTGTGCGGCTCGGTGGTAACCAGCACAAAGATGGCGTGGCCTGGCGGCTCCTCGAGGGTCTTGAGCAAGGCATTAAATGCTTCGGCGGTGAGCATGTGGACCTCGTCGAGGATATAGAACTTGTAGGTTGCTTCGCTGGGGGCAAAGTTAACCTTCTCGCGAAGATCACGAATCTCGTCGATGCCGCGGTTGGACGCGGCGTCGATTTCGATGACGTCGAGAGATCGCCCTTCGCCAATGGACCGACAGATCGAGCAAGAATTGCAGGGTTCGCCATCAGAGCTATTCTGGCAATTCACTGCCTTGGCCAACACCCGCGCCGCGGAAGTCTTGCCTATTCCCCTGGGGCCGCAAAACAGGTAAGCGTGAGCTATTCTGTTGCTGCGCAGGGCATTCCGCAGCGTCCGAGTGATACGCTGCTGGCCCACTATTTCCTCGAAAGTCTGCGAGCGCCACTTGCGATATAACGACCGTGAAGCCAAGACACTCCTCCAAGCTTACCGTGCGCTAACAATTATACCCGACGAGAGCCTATTGTCAACGAACTGATTCGAGATGCCAACGCCAAAGAAAAAGGGCAGAACGTGTCACGATCCGCCCAGCCGTGATGTCTTGCCCTGGCTATCTTGGAGAAAAGAATGGTCGGGGCGAGAGGATTCGAACCTCCGACCACTTGCACCCCATACAAGTGCGCTACCAAACTGCGCTACGCCCCGACTGCACCTGGAATTATACCAAAACGGCTGC
>JAMCWX010000040.1 GCA_023480885.1 Chloroflexota bacterium
TGGCTAACGTCTGGGGATATAAAGGCAACTGGTTAAATTGCGTGGGGGCGAAGCTTGTGTCATCAGTTCCAACTAATTGCGGTGGAGCACAGGCTGTGCCCTCACCCCAGCCCTCTCCCAAAGGGAGAGGGGGACAGGGGATCACCTCTCCCTTTGGGAGAGGTCGGCGCAGCGCAGCGAAGACGGGTGAGGGCGTGACCGGTCGTGATAAACGATTAGTTGGAACAAATGACCCTATGTTCGCCCCAGCTAGTGGTGGCAGAGGAGCATGGAGAATTCTGGCTTGCAGGGACTGGTCAACAAGAGAATAACAGTTGAGGTGCCGGCGACGAGCGCGAACCTGGGGCCGGGCTTCGATTGCCTCGGCCTCGCGCTGGATCTGCACAACGTCGTGTCTGTGGAGGTTGGCGACGAGTTGCGCATCGACGTTGCCGGCGAGGGTGCGGACCGTTTGTCCAGAAATAGCAAGAACCTCGTCTATCGCGCTATGTCTGCGCTCTACGAGACGATCGGGAGCAAGCCTCCTGCCGTGCATCTCTCCTCGCATAACCGCATCCCGCTGGCTCGTGGCCTCGGCAGCAGCGCCGCGGCCGTAGTCGGCGGTCTCTTCGCCGCCAACGTACTAGCGGGCAACCCGTTATCGACATCTCATCTGCTCCAGCTTGCCCACAAGCTGGAGGGGCACCCCGATAACGTCGCGGCGGCGCTCTACGGTGGCTTAACCGTGGCCGTGGCCGATGGCGACGAGGTCATTTGTATGAAAGGGGTTGTGCCAGCGGGGCTCAAAGCCGCACTTTTCATCCCCGACTTTGCCATGTCTACGCGGGAGGCAAGGAGGGTTCTCCCCAGGCACGTCAGTCTATCTGATGCGGTGCACAACATCGGACGCACGGCCGCTCTGGTGACGGCGCTCGCTACGAACCAGTTGGAGTATCTCTCCTTTGCCACTGGCGACCGCCTGCACCAGCCGTATCGCCAGCAGATCTATCCACAGATGGCTGGCCTGTTTGCTGCGGCGATGGAGGCCGGTGCGTCAGGCGTGTTTCTCAGTGGGGCAGGTTCGACCATCTGCGCGCTCTGTTCCAGGAACGAACAATCTGTTATCGATGCAATGTCTACTGCAGCCACACGTTTGGGGGTTAGCGGGCGCAGCCTTATCTGCAACGTATCGGAAGGGGGCGTCCGTGTCCTTGGATAATAAGTGGCGATGTTCCTTGACATTATATTGGCCTTGATGTATTATTTACCCAGCACGCGGCAGTCGTAATTGCGACCGACCGCGTGTTATTTGAGTACGAGGCTGCGTAATTATCATGGGAGTGGCAAGAGTGGCGAAGTCCAAGGCAGCGGTCACCGAGAACAGGCTGCAGAGATTCGCTCGTGAGATCAGAACCGAACTCAAGAAGGTCGTGTGGCCATCCCGTCAGGAAGCCATCAACCTGACGATGATTGTCGCCGGCGTTTCCGTAGCCGTCGGCATGTTTCTTGGAGGTGTCGATCTCGTCTTCAAGAAGCTTTTTGAGATGATTATCGGTGGTTTCTAAGCTAAGAAGGAGATGGACGGTTCGTCCAGCATCTGATGGAGCAGCGCAAGCGTAACAAGACGGCAGTACAGCCAGAGCAGCACGAGATTGAGGTGCCCGAGCAGGAGAAACCGCAAGTTGCGGAGAATCCTGACCGAAAGTGGTATGTGATCCACACGTACTCGGGCTATGAGAATAAGGTAAAGACTAACCTCGAGCATCGCGTCGCTACTATGGACGTCACCGACAAGATCTTCCAGGTGGTCATTCCGATGGAGGACGAGGTCGAGGTCAAGGACGGACAGCGGCGAACGGTGCAGCGGAAGATTTTTCCTGGCTACGTGCTGGTAGAAATGATTATGGGCGATGACTCCTGGTACGTTGTGCGAAACACGCCTGGCGTCACTGGTTTTGTGGGCACAGGTAACAAGCCAATACCGCTTCACGAATCTGAGGTCAAGGCTATCCTCAAGCAGATGAAAGCCGAGACCCCCAGGGTCAAGATCGCATTCAGCAGGGGCCAGAGCGTGCGCATCATCGATGGTCCGTTCGCCGACTTCATCGGCGTGGTTGAAGACATCAGCCATGAGAAGGGCAAGGTCAGAGTGCTGGTCTCGTTCTTTGGACGCGAAACGCCAGTGGAGTTGGACTTCCTGCAAGTCGAAAAGCTGTAGCAACAGGAGAAGTCGTCAATGGCCAAGAAGATAAAGGCAATAATCAAGCTTCAAATCCCCGCCGGCAAGGCAACTCCCGCGCCACCAGTTGGACCTGCTCTGGGCCAGCACGGCGTCAACATAATGGCGTTCTGCAAAGAGTACAACGAGAAAACCGCGGGACAGGCCGGACTGATCGTTCCCGTGGAGATCACGGTGTTCGAGGACCGCTCTTTCACCTTCGTAACCAAGACGCCTCCCGCCGCGGACCTTCTGAAAAAGGCGGCAGGCATCGAGAAGGGATCTGGCGCTCCACCGGCAACCAAGGTCGGCCAGGTTACTCGCCAGCAGGTACGTGAGATCGCCGAGCTCAAGATGAAGGACCTCAATGCCTCTGATGTCGAGGCGGCCGTGCGAATGGTCGCTGGCACTGCTCGAAGCATGGGCATTCAAATTGTAGATTAGCTGAGATACGCTTGTAGCGTCCCACATAGTGGGAGGGCAAAGCCCGTTAACACCACACGGTACGATACATCTCAAGAAACTGATGAAATGTATCGGTCAAGGGAGGAAATAATGCCGAATCACGGAAAGAAGTATCAAGAAGCTGTAAAACTGGTCGAGCCAGGCAAGGCGTATGCGCCGCGCGAGGCCATCGACCTCGTCAAGAAGACGTCTTATGCCAAGTTCGACGCGACAGTCGAGCTGCACCTGCGCATGGGCGTCGACCCGCGGCACGCCGACCAGGTGGTGCGTGGCGTGGCGCTGTTGCCCAACGGCCTGGGCAAGACTGTGCGAGTTCTGGTGTTCGCCCAGGGCGAGGCGGCCAAGATCGCCGAAGACGCGGGCGCTGATTACGCCGGCAGCGACGAACTTATCAAGCGAATCGAGGGCGGATGGTTCGACTTCGACGTAGCCATCGCCACCCCCGATATGATGGGCAAGGTAGGCAAGCTCGGTAAGCTTCTGGGTCGCCGTGGCCTGATGCCCAACCCTAAGTCGGGCACGATTGTGAATCAATCAGACTTGCCTCGGGCCATTCGCGATGCACGCAAGGGAAGAGTTGAGTTCAGGGTCGAAAAGACGGCGCTTATCCACGTTCCCATTGGCAAGGTTAGCTTCGAGGACGAGAAACTGATGGAGAACCTGGCCACGCTGATCGACGCCATTCAGAAGGCTAAGCCAAGCGGTGCCAAGGGCCAGTATGTCCGAGGCGCTACCCTCGCTGCCACAATGGGGCCTGGAGTCAGGCTGGACCTCGGGCAGACGTTGTCGCTAGCGGCGGCAGCTTGATTTGAAAACCGAATAATCGAAGCATATAGCCGTAGACAGCGGGTGTGCCCTTTGACGCGCAAGCGAGTTGGGGCCTTAAATGGTTCGTTGGCCTGCCGAGGCGACTGAGAAGCCTGGTTTCATCTCCCACGAAAGCTGGGAGCTAGACGCCACGGCGTTTTCTGACACCACGAGCCTTCGCGTCTACGGTGCGCGAAGGCTTTTTTGTTGCCAAGAATCTCGTTTGAGAGGAGGTGAATGATGGCTACTGTAAAGAAGCGTGAGACTGTCGACGAGTTGACTGATATGCTCTCCAAGAGCTCCCTGGCGGTGCTCACAGATTATCGCGGGCTCACGGTGAGCGAGATTGGCCAGTTACGCAGGCAACTGCGTGCGGCAGGGGTGGAATATCACGTGGCCAAGAACACCCTGGTGCGTCGCGCTGCCGAGAAAGCGGGCTATCCTGATATCGAACCGATGCTGGCTGGTCCAACTGCCATCGCTTGTGCTAGCGATGACGTGTCCAAGGCGGCAAAAGCGCTGACCGACTATGCCAGGACTTCGAAAGTCTTTTCCATCAAGGGTGGCGTGTTATCTGATCGGGTCCTGAATCCCGATGAAATTCGCGTGTTGTCCGAGCTGCCGCCGCGAGAGGTGCTGGTGGCGAAGTTGCTGGGCACGGCCCAGGCGCCTATCGTCAACCTGGTCAGCGTGCTCGGTGGACCTGTGCGAAGTCTGGCCTACGTCCTGCAGGCGCGAGCGCAACAATTGGAGGCCGCCAGCTAGGCGTGTCCCATCTACCTTTGGGACCTGTGCGTTACCCGTATCTCCGTGGGAGCGTCACCACGGAGGCACAGAGGCACAGAGGGGGCGAGACAAGTTATCTCAGTGTCTCCGTGCCTCTGTGGTTGGAAAAACCGATCACTCAAACAATGAATGGAGGAAAATAAATTGAACAAAGACGAGATGATCGCCGCGATCGAAAAAATGAGCGTTCTGGAGCTTTCAGAGCTCGTAAAGGCATTAGAAGAGAAATTCGGCGTCAGTGCAGCCGCTCCCGTCGCCGTTGCCGCTGCACCTGCAGCCGCTGCCGCGCCTGCCGCCGCACCAGTCGAGGAGAAGACCGAATTCGACGTGATCCTCAAGGAGATTGGCCCCAACAAGATCAACGTGATCAAGGCAGTGCGCGAAGTGACGCAGTTGGGCCTGAAAGAGGCCAAAGACCTCGTCGAGGCCGCGCCCAAGGCCGTGAAGGAAGGCGTGAACAAGGAAGAGGCCGACTCCCTGCGCAAGAAGCTCGAGGAAGCCGGCG
Organism: Chloroflexota bacterium; assembly: GCA_023480885.1. Lineage (GTDB taxonomy): Bacteria > Chloroflexota > UBA6077 > FW602-bin22 > JACPRP01 > JAMCWX01. Next base: position 4,761 of record JAMCWX010000040.1, read on the forward strand.
CCGTCGTCGAAGTAAAGTAGCCGAGCATATACCGCCGGGTACGGCCGAAACTCACCACGGAGGCGCAGAGACACGGAGCTTCTGTGAATCTAGCTCAGTGCCCTCCGTGCTCGCCCAGGCCCATCTCATTCCTGCATCACCTGCGCCCATCTCATTGTGCAAAAGGGCGCAGGTATCCCGGAGGGGAAAGGGCCTGGGCTCGCCGCGCTCCATCTCCATGCAAAAGGCGCGCGACATCTTGGAAAGGATCTCGTAGAGGATCCGTGGTTTTCTCGTCGCGTGCCACTAAAGTAGTCGTGGCTGCGAATCAGCTTGCGGCGATGTCTCGCCGTCGGCGCGCCCTGGATCGCCCAATAACCTGGATATATCCCGCGCGTTGCGCACAGAGTAATCGTGGTAACAGTTGTTCATCAGCACGTGAACCTGCTGTGCGCTCTCGGCCAGTTCCCTGATCTTCGGCACCCACTCCGCCAGTTCCTGCTCCGTGTACAGGTAATTGAACCTCTCCTCGACGCTGATGTCCCGCTTGAACCAGGTGTTGCGGTTTCGTCCGTGGAACCTGACTACTGCTACGTTGGAAGTTGCGACTGCGATGGGCGGGACAGTGCTTCCTGGAAACTGCGGCTCGTCCACCGAAACGTAGGCCAACTCGTTCTCGCGTAAGAACTGCAGAGTCTGATGCACGGTGTCCTCGCGCAGCCAGCTTCCGCTGCGGAACTCGATGGCGAGTTTGTAAGGCTGCGTCTGCTCCTTGCATTCACGAATGTACTCGAGATTCTCGTCAGAGAACTTGAACCAGGGTGGGAACTGGAAGAGGACGACGCCCAGCTTGCCCGCCGTGAGCATAGGTTCGAGGGCCGCGGCGAAGGAGTGGAAAGTGTCAGCGTCAGGCTCGGTCGTTCTATCGTGTTTCGTCAGCACCTTATAAGCCTTGACGTCGAACACGAAGTCGTCTGGCGTTCGCGCCGCCCAGAGCTTAACGTTCTGGTAGCTGGGCAGGTGGTAGTACGTCGAGTCCACTTCCACCAGGCGAAAATGCCGCGCGTAGAACCCGAGCATATCCCGTCCAGGGATCTCTTTCGGATAAAACGTCCCACGCAGTCCAGGGTTGGACCAACTGCAGGTGCCCACGAGAATGTTTGCCACTTGAAACGCCTCTGTGCTGTGATGCTCTTGTTTATGAATGCTACAGCAAGTGTGAGGTGGGGTCAAGGAGGCTCGCCACGCCTGCTTGCCGCGTGCACAACTATGTGCTATACTTGGCTCCTGTTGAGGGTGGAGACGACCAAGGTTCGGCAAGGAAGACGCGATGAAACTAACCCACGATGGCTCAGGTGTGAATTGTGCTGACCAGACTGACTGAGCTTTTCAAATACCGCGAGCTCGTCAGGAACCTCGTTATTCGGGACCTCAAGGTTCGCTATAAGAGCAGCTTTCTGGGCTTCGTCTGGTCGCTGCTGAACCCGCTCTTGATGATGCTGGTCTTTACCGTCGTCTTCACGGTCATGATGCCCAACAAGAGCATCGAGAAGTTCCCCGTTTTTCTGCTCACCGCGATCCTTCCCTGGAACTGGTGTGCCGCGTCTATCAACGGCGGAATCGGCAGCATTGTGGGGAATGCCAACCTTATCAAGAAGGTCTATTTCCCCAGGGAGATTCTGCCTGCTTCTGTGGTGCTCTCCAATATGGTGAACTATCTCCTGGCCCTCATCGTGCTTTTCGCCATGCTGCTGGCCTTCGGCGTTGAGATCCAGCCCATGTTCGCGTTTCTTCCAATCCTTATCTTCATTCAGATGATCTTCCTACTGGGCCTGGCGTTCTTTGTCTCTGCCCTCAACGTCTCCTTTCGCGACACCGAGGTCATTACGGAAGTGGGCATTATGGCCTGGTTCTTTCTCACGCCTGTGTTCTACGATATCCACGATCTCTTTCCACAATACGAACGCCTGATGTACATCTTGAACCCTATGGCATCGTTCATCTCTACTTATCGACTCGTTCTGCTCCAGGGGGCGGGCCCTGAGCCATATTTTCTCCTGCGAACACTCGCGACGTCGCTGATCGTGTTCGCGTTAGGCTACGCCTTCTTCATTCGGCAGTCGCGGCTCTTCGGTGAAGAGCTATGACCGAAGTAATACGCCTGGAGGACGTCTCCAAGAGGTTCGTCATTGTTCACGAGAAGAATCGCTCGTTCCAGGACGTGGTCGTCAACCTCTTCAAGAGCAATGGCTCGCGTGAGGAGTTCTGGGCTCTCAAAAACACGAGCTTCAGCGTGCAGCGCGGTGAAACCCTCGGCATCATCGGATATAACGGCTCGGGCAAGAGCACGATTTTGAAATTGATCTCTCGCATCATCGAGCCAACCTCAGGCAAAGTCACTGTAAATGGTAGTGTTTCTCCCTTGCTCGAGCTCGGCGCCGGGTTTCATCCAGAATTGTCGGGGCGAGATAACGTCTTCCTCAACGGCTCGCTCCTCGGCTTCAGCCGCAGGAAGATGGAACGTATTTTCGATGAGGTGGTCGCCTTCTCAGAGCTCGAGCAGTTCATCGACGTGCCGATAAAGCACTATTCATCGGGTATGTATATGCGTCTGGCCTTCGCCGTGGCTATCAATGTCGATCCCGACATCTTGCTGATCGACGAAGTGCTGGCCGTTGGCGACGAGGCTTTTCAGGAGAAATGCTTCCAGAAGATCGTTGGATTTCAGAAGCTCGGCAAGACGATTGTTCTTGTTTCCCATTCGCTCGGCAAGATTGAAAGCATGTGCGATCGCGCAATCTGGATCGACCACGGCCAGATCAGGTCGATGGGCGACTGCCAGAAAGTTGTTCATGACTACCTGGGGCAGGTCTATGCCATCGAAGATGCCAGAGCCAAGTCGGAGCATCAGACTGCGGAGCAGAAGGTCGATGCGGGCGAGCCAGCCAGCCGCTGGGTTACGGGTGGTGTGAGAATCGGCAGCGTCGAGATTCTTGGCGCCGAGCGGGAAGGAAAACACGTCTTTCAAACCGGCGATAACATGGTTGTGAGGCTGCGCTACGTCGCTGACGACGAAGTGGCCACATTGCCAATCTCCTTCTCGGTGAGCATTTGCGATCACTTGGGGAATGTAATACACCGCGCGCTTTGCTTGCACCAGCAACTGGTGCAGGCACCGAGTCGGCAGGGTGTGGTACAATTGGAATACGTGGATCTCCCCTTGCTCGAGGGCTCGTACAGCCTATCGGCAGCCGTGTGGCCTACTGATGCTGCCAACTCCCCGTTCGACGCGCATAGCGAGATGCACAGGTTTTCGGTGAGGGGAGCAGACTCGAACGTGCGCAGGATGGAATCGGGCGTTGTCTCGCTTCAGCATCGCTGGCTGGACGGGGAGGGTACTGAACTGGGCCCGGACGAGGCTATTGCGCTGAAAGCCGCGGAGTGAGCGAAATGCTTTCTGTCATCATTCCCGTCTACAATGAGGTATCGACCATCCGCGAGATACTAAACAAGGTGGCAGCGGTAGATGTTGAGAAGGAGATCATCGTCGTCGACGATTGCTCTAGTGACGGCACACGGGATATTCTCAAGGAGATTTCGGCCGAGGGCGGAGCGGCTGTCTATTTTCACGAGGTGAACAAGGGCAAGGGCGCTGCTATCAGAACCGGCCTGGGGCACGTGAATGGAGACGTCGTCGTCATCCAGGACGCCGATCTCGAGTACGAACCAGAGGAGTTCTTGCGGCTCATCAAGCCGATTCAGAGCGGCCGGGCGAAGGTCGTGTACGGTTCGCGCTTCACTGGCGAGCACCGCAACATGTTCTTCTGGCACATGCTTGGCAACAAGGTTCTCACTCTCGTCACGAACGTGCTTTACGATACGACGCTCTCCGATATGGAGACGTGTTACAAGATGTTTCATCGTGACGTGATTCTCGGGCTCAAGCTCCGCGCGAACCGCTTCGATTTCGAGCCTGAAGTGACGGCGAAGGTTCTTAAGGCAGGCTACAGAATCTACGAAACCCCCATATCCTATTATGGTCGCGAGTTTGACGAAGGGAAGAAGATTTCGTGGAAGGACGCCTTCCCTGCGCTCTGGGCGCTGATCAAGTACCGCTTCATCGACTGAGGAGCGTTGACGTGGGTTCACAGCGGGCGAACATCAACATATCAGGCGATTGCACGATCTACGATAACGTGACCATCGGCGTGGGGTCTATTATTGAGGGACCCTGCATTTTGGGCAAGCCCCCGCGAGGCCGGGGCGACGGTGAGCTGCCGCTGCGGATCGGCGAAAACGCGGTCATCAGGCCCTTCACGACGATTTACGCGGGGACGGTGATCGGCGATCGCTTCCAGACGGGACAGGGCGTGTCTATACGTGAGGACAACGTCATCGGCGACGGCGTTTCCGTGGGCACGAACGCGGCGCTGGAGTTTGGCAATCGCATAGGCAACAATGTGAGGATTCACACGGGCTGCTTTTTGGAGATGGTCACGATCGAGGACGATGTGTTCGTCGGTCCGCGAGTTGTGTTCACCGACGACCTTCATCCGATGAACTGTCCGAAGTACAAGGAATGCGCTGGTGGGGCCAAGGTGAGGACGCTGGCGCGCATCGGCGCGAACGCGACGATCCTCCCAGGGGTAACGTTGGGGAGGAACTGCCTGGTTGGCGCAGGCTCCGTCGTGACCAGGAATGTTCCCGATGACGCCGTCGTCGCGGGCAACCCAGCGAGGGTCATCAACGATGTACATGATCTTGAGTGCATTCTCGGTTGTTTCGAAAGACCGTACGCGTGGGCTCCCTATGAAATGCCAGGATTTCAGGAGGGAGGTCAACCGCCATGAAATCCCAGGAGACTGCGGCTCTGCGCGTCTGCTATTTTGGGACTTATGAGAAAGAGTATCCTGGGAACAGGGTGCTAATCGAGGGACTCCGGCGAAATGGCGTCACAGTGTTTGAGTGCCACGTGTCCCTTTGGGAAAAGGTCCCGAACAAGCCGGCAGAGTACTTTAGTGTAGTCTCCATGGTTCCTCTGCTATTCGCGCATATTCTGGCGAACTTGCGCTTGTTGTGGAAGCTGCGAAAAGTACCAGATTTCGACGTCTTGATCGTCGGCTTCAACGGGCACCTCGACGTTTTTCCAGCAAGGCTCGTTGCGCTGTTTCGAGGCTGTCCCCTGGTCCTGAATCCGATGCTTTCCATTTATGACACCTTAGTCGATAAGCAATACATTAAGCCAGGCGGTATGAAGGCCAGGTTTATCTTAATGCTGGAGCGCCTGATAGTTAGATTGCCGGATGCCGTGTTTCTCGACGCGGATGCTCATTTCGAGTTCTTCAGGCTGATGCTAGGCTGTCCCAGGCGGAAGTATCGGCAAGTTTACTTTGGCGCCGACGATCGCCTGTTCTTCCCGCGCACAAGGAAAGGCTCCGACGGGACCTTCAAAGTGCTTTTCTATGGCAAGTTTCAACAGTTGCAGGGCGTACCATACATCATTAAAGCTGCTAAGATGCTCGAAGCTGATCCGACGATTAAACTGCGCATTATCGGCCGCGGCCCTGATTCGCCTGTCGTCGATCGTCTCGTATCGGAGCTTAGGCCTGGCAACGTCGAGCTGATCGACTGGGTTAGTTTTCAAGATCTGCAGGATTATGTGGCGGACGCTGACGTTTGTCTCGGCATATTCGGCGTCACTGACAAGGTCAATCGATGCATAGCCAATAAGGTTATTCAGGCACTCGCTATGGCCAAGCCGGTAATCACCGGCGATTGCGCTGCAACCAGGGAACTGCTGGTCGATGGTGAGCACGCCGTACTTTGTGAGCTTGGCAATCCTAAAGCCATTGCCGCTTCCGTGTTGCGCTTAAAGGCAGACAGCGAGTTCTGTCTGCGATTGGCGAGGAACGGCCACGAACTGTTCCTTGACAAATGTTCGCCCCAGGCCATTGGTGCACGCGCAAAGCAACATCTCCTGGATATCGTTCAGGAACATCAAGGCGCCAGGGAGAGGAGAAACTATGATTCAGCTTTTCAAGCCCTCCATAGGTGATGAGGAGATCGAAGCAGTAGTCGAGGTGCTGCGATCTGGTTGGCTTGGGCTGGGGCCAAAGACCGCCGACTTCGAAGCGGAGTTTGCCAAGTTCGTCGGCGTCCGCCACGCGGTGGCTCTCAATTCGTGTACAGCAGCGCTCCATCTGGCCCTCGAAGCTGCAGGCATTGGGGAGGGGGATGAAGTGATTGTCCCACCAATGACATTTGTGTCGACGGCGCATACTGTGGTGTACACTGGCGGCATGCCAGTTTTCGCCGATGTGTATAGAGATACTGTAAACATCGATCCCGCAGACATATTGCGGAAGATAACCAGTCGCACAAAGGCGATAATCCCCGTGCATTATGGTGGCCACCCGTGCGAAATGGACGAGATTCGCGATATAGCGGCATCGAAAGGAATCCTGGTCATTGAGGACGCGGCCCATGCGTGTGGCGCCGAGTACAAGGGACGGAAAATAGGTTCGTTGAGCCCTCTTCAATGCTTCAGCTTTCACGCGGTAAAGAACCTGGCTACGGGTGATGGTGGCATGATTACTACAGACGACGAAGCTATGGCCGCCAGGTTTAACAAGCAACGCTGGATGGGCATAACCAAGGATACGTGGAGTCGCACGCTAAAAGGACAGATATATGCCTGGCGCTATTCCGTTGATAGCCTTGGCTTCAAGTGCCACATGAACGATATCTCTGCTGCCATCGGACTTGTCCAGCTTAAGAGGTTGAGTGAGCTAAACGGAAAAAGACGTAAACTGGTCGATCGCTACAACGCAGAATTGGGGAACCTGGGCTGGCTTGAGTGTCCCGTAGAGCGAGACTATGTCAAGAGTTCCTGGCACATCTATGCTATCAAAGTTAAGAAACGAGATGAACTTATCGCGCACTTGAAGGCTAACGATATCGCGCCGGGCGTCCATTATTATCCTGTTCATCTCTTCCCTTATTATCGATTTAACGACGTGTCTCTACCTGTAGCAGAAGCGTTGTGGCAGGAACTCCTGTCGCTGCCATTGTATCCCGATATGACGGAAGACGAGCAGGATTTGGTGATCACCAAGATAAAAGAGTTCGGCCAGCGTTGGCATCTTTAGTATTGGCGGCTGGGCATGCTTGAAGGTAATACAGTCAACTTGCGACCCATCGAGCGAAGCGATTTGCACAACATGGTCGTATGGAGGAACAAGTCGCGGGTCTTGCGTGCCTTCTTCAGCCAACGATCCTTGACTATGAGCGAGCAGGAGAGGTGGTACGAGGAGTACTGCCGGCGCGAGGAAGACACGCTCTTTATTGTCGAGACCAAGGAAGGCAAGCCGATTGGGACTGTTGGCCTCTCGAACATCGATCCCGTGAACCGCAGTGCGGAGTTCGGCCGACTTATGATCGGAGAGGACGACGAACTTGGAAAGAGCTATGCTTCTGACGCGACGAGAACGCTCGTTCGATTCGGCTTCGTAGAGTTGAGCTTGAACAGGATCTGGCTTGAAGTTTTCGCCTGGAATCAGCAGGCGATCATCCTATATGGCCGATGTGGCTTTTGGCAAGAAGGCGTCAAACGTCAAGCCATTCTCGCTGGCGGAGTGTTCCACGATGTGGTCTTGATGTCCGTGTTGCGGGATGACCTGCTCGGGCAGAAATTGGGGGAATAGTGGTGAACTGGCGGGACGGATGGTCTCTCGCTCAAGTGTATCTCGGCTATACCCGAAGGACGACCCGTTGCAGCTATCCGCCGACGTTTCTCGGGATTGAGACTAGCGGGAGTTGCAATCTCAGATGTGTAATGTGTCCTCAGAGCACGCAACCCCAGGCCCGCGGCTTGATGGATTTTGGCGTTTTCAGGACTGCTATCGACGAGGTGAAGGGATACGTTATTAACGCCGATCTCTTTGGCGGTGGTGAACCTCTGCTGCATCCAGAAATAGTCCAGATGGTGGAGTATGCCTCGCGCGCGGGAATACGCGTACGCTTGCATACGAACGCTACCAGGCTGACGGAGAAACTGTCAACGCAACTCATCAATGCCGGCGTGGATTTCCTCTCCTTTTCGTTTGACGGCTACGACAAGGAGACCTATGAGAGCGTCAGGGTCAATGCGCGTTTCGAGGAGACACTAGAAAACGTAAAGACATTTCTCCGCATTAAAAAAGAGAGGAACGCGAAGAAACCATACACCGTTCTGCAAACGATTGAGCCCGATGGCAATTACCGCGGCTTGCGGCACGACTTCCGCCAACAATTCGCCTCTCTTCCATTGAACGAATTCAAAGTCATTGCAAAACACAACTATGGTGGCAAGGTTGGGGGTCTTGAAGGGGTTTCTTCAAAGAATTATTCTCCGTGCACGTTCCTGTGGTACGCGAGCTTCGTGCTCTGGGACGGGACGATAGTTCCATGCTGCGTGGACTGGTGGGCCGAGTATCCCCTGGGGAAAGTGCCGGAGACAAAGCTATTGGATGCCTGGAACGGCGAGATGATGCTAGAGCTAAGGCGTAAGCTCGCTCAGGGCCAGTACAGTGACGTAAGGCTTTGCCGTGGTTGCGATCGCCTTTGGCGCAAACGTTACTTCGGCGTGCCTGGGCGTAGCTTGAACATGGTGAAGACGTTTGTTCTTGGACATATGGCTGGCTCCCCGAGGTAGCGGATTGGATGGCGTCGAGCAGTTGCAGAAAACCTTTCCCATCAAACAAATTCGGTGGGGCGAATCCGAAATCGGCGGCCCGAGGCATTATTTCCGTGAAGGAATGATGCTGCGTAATCTGAAGCCTCCCTTCAGAGGTCACGTTCTAGATGCTGGTTGTGGCAGTGGCAGCCTAACGCTGAAGCTAGCGAAGCTGGGGTACGTCGTAGACGCGGTTGATCTATCGCCGAGTTTTGTGGACATGGTTAGCCTCAAGGCGCACGAGGCCGGCCTGGACGGGACGGTCAGCGCTCAGGTTGGCAACGTGACAAACCTCGCGTTCTCAGATGGGGCCTTTGACGCGGTGCTCTGTGGAGAAGTGCTGGAGCACGTAGGGGACGATGAAGGCGCGGTCCGAGAATTTGCCCGCGTTTTGAAACCCGAGGGAATATGTATTGTGACTGTGCCAGCCGATCCCAGGCTTTGGACGAATTGTGATGAATGGGCTGGGCATTGTCGCAGGTATACCAGAGACGGGTTGGAGCACCTTTTCGGGCGTTCCAGCTTCGAGGTCATCTCGACGAAGCGCTGGGGATTTCCATTCGTACAGGCTTATGATCGACTGGTTTTCCAGCGATATGCTGCGAAGATGATGAACAGGACTGCCACTCATCGTGCCAGACACTGGGTTACGAGAGTGGGTAACAGCCACCTTGTGTCGCAGGTTCTGGGCAGTCTTTTCCTGATTGACCGCGCGTTTGGCTGGTGTGACAGGGGGCCGGGCCTGATTGTGGTCGGCAAGGTGCAGAAATAGGGGGAATTGTTGTTCCGATTCTTACGCAAGCTAGTTGAGGTCAACGGCTTTGGGGCAATAGCCAGGCGGGTGCAGATTGACCTTGCGGGCTATCAAAGGCATCTCACGCCCAGACGAATGGCCAACCTGTTCCTGGGAATATGGCAGATGCAAACCAAGCAGAACGTGCTTTCCGCATATCCCTATCGGCTCTATGTGGAGCCAACTAACTCGTGCAACCTTCGCTGCCCTTACTGTTTCGGATGGCAGGGGCGGTCGAAGCGGCCCCTCGGGTTTATGGACTTGCAGACCTTCAAGAATCTCGTTGACGATGTTGGTGAGTACGTTCTTTGGATGGATCTATACAACCGTGGTGAGCCGCTCTTGAATCGTAACATATTTGAAATGATTTCTTATTGCAGTTCCAGAAACGTCGCCACCAGAATGAGTAGTAACCTCAACCTTCTTGACGATTCCGGCGCAGAGCGAATGGTTCAAAACGGCCTCGATTACCTCGTGGTTGCGATGGATGGCGCCAATCAGGATACTTACGCCAGGTACCGGGTTAGGGGCGACCTTCGTGTTGTTGTTGAGAACGTTCGCCGTGTAGTGTACTGGAAGCATAAGCTTGGGAGCTTAACCCCTCGGATCACACTGCGAGTTCTGCTCACACGATACAACGAGCACGAGCTGCCAGATATTAGGAGGATTGCCTCCGAGTTGTCCGTCGACAACCTCTTGTTCTTTCCCATGTTTGTTGACGCCGCGAAAAAGGAAAACATCGAAGAATGGCTGCCGCGAGACGAAAACAAGAGTTGGTATGACTACTCGGAAGGCAGTAATAGCCTGTCCACGACGAAACGCATTATCTGCCCTGAACTGTGGCGCAGAGGCGTCGTGAACTGGGATGGTTCCGTCTATCCTTGCTGCTTTGTGGACACAGGGCAGGCTTATGGCAATGTCCGTGAACAGAGCTTTCGCAGCTTGTGGAATGGCCCTTCGTTTGTGAAGTCGCGCCAGGCGCTTATCGGTGGAGACACCACTGCGGGCACGATATGCGCGAATTGTCAGGGATCACTGAAGCGCGGATGAAATTGCAGCTTAGCGCTAGTGGCTGGGTGCTGTCGAGATTCCCTCGTCGCCTGGTAACGTTCCTAGCAGGTGGCATCTTCCTCTGGATTATCTATTCTAGCTGGCGGGACATCTCCAGTTTCAACTGGAAGATCGACCTCTCCTGGCTGCTGTTATCTGTCGTCATGTTGCAGTTGGCATTCTTGACCGGGGCTCTCGGGTGGAATATTATCTTGCGATCGATGGGAATAGACCTCCCCTTCGCCACTGTCTTGAGAATATGGCTGACATCACAGCTTGGCAAGTACCTTCCCGCCGGCACAGTCTTTTACATTGCGGGGCGGGTGGCACTCTGCGCTCGAGTCGGGATCGGGACGTCACTGGCCGCGACGAGCCTTCTCCTGGAAATGGTTTTCTTGATCCTTGGCGGCACAGGTTTCTTCTTGCTTACTTTGCCAGGCTGGTGGCAACAGGCTAACACGATAGTGGTACTATTGGCTGTGCTTGTGGTGCTTACTTGCGCAGCATTTCTTTGGCAGCCCGTTTTTGAGTATGTCATGGAGAAGGCCCATAACCTCGTTGGGGCAGATTTTGGGGGCGTTTCGCTGCAACCTAAGATGGTGGTCCTCGCGGCACTGTACTACGTGGCACAATGGGCAATTCTAGGTTATGCCTTTTTCGTTTTGCTCGGCGCTTTATACCCGGTGGTCCCTTCCCAGGCGCCAGCCGTCGCTGGAACTTTTGCCATATCGTGTGTAATTGGGTATTTGGTCATCTTGGCCCCTGGGGGCATTGGCGTGAGGGAGGCAGGGCTGGTGTCGTTGCTGGCGGGATTCTTCCCGTTGCCTGTCGCTATGGCTATTGCGGTTATGTCGAGAATGTGGTATTCTGTCTGCGAGGCGCTTTGTGCTCTGGGTGCGTCGATGGGCGTCGATTTGCCTGAGCCGCAGAGCCGAGTTCGCCGACCATGATACAATAGTATTGGTGCTTGCTCAAAAGTACTATTGACTTGTATCTCTTTCACGTGTTACGCTTGCCGACGTAGGCATGCAAGCGCGCATCGACTAGATTTGTCGTCGTAACAGGAGGTGCATAAGTGAGGCGACTTACGTCCAAGAGGATGGCTCTATCCCTCATTGTTGTGGTGGTCGCTCTGATAGTCGGAGCTCCCGCGGCTTTATCGTCTCCTAACAGCGAGTCTGGGCAGAGCCCTGCTGGAGCGCAGCCTCAGGCAAACCCTGCTGTAAGTTCAGCTTTCGCCGTGCAGAATATGGACACCACGGACGACGCTGGCGCTGTTGTGAATATTAAGTTCTACAACAGTGACGGCAGCCTTAACAGTGCATCATTCGCCGCGACGATTGCAAAAGGCTCGCTTGGCAACTTTGCCTTGCCGACTTCTCTCCCAAGCGGTTGGCAGGGATCAGTGGTTGTGGAGTCTAACAAGCCTGTTGCCGCCATAAGTAATCTTTTCACTCCTAGCGGCAGCCCCTATCTGTTTGGATCTGGTGTTGGGTTCTACCCCGGGACGAATGGTTACACAGGCGAAACTGGCACGTCCATGTACCTCCCATTCCTCTTGAAGCAAAGGGGTGGCCGAAGTACCACATTCGGTATTCAGAATGCAGGCAGCACAGCCGCAACCGTTACGATTACTTATTATAACAATGACGGCAGTGTCAGAGAGACATTGACTCCCACACTGCAGCCTGGCCAATCCACCATTCACCAGCAAGGGGTAACTGATACATTCCTCCCATCTGGGTGGATGGGCTCTGTGGTTGCTACCTCAAGCGCACTGCTTGCAGGATCGGTGTACGACATGGGGGACGGTGTCCTTTATAGCTATAATGGCACTGCGTCGCCGTCGACAACCCTTTACATGCCTTTCATGGTACGAAATCGGTCTGGTCAGAACACCGCCTACTTCATACAGAACACTTCGAACAACACTGCATACGTGACGGTGAACTATGTAGGCACGGCATCTGGAGGTGCCTCTGTCAACGTCTCTCAAAGTGCGCAAATTGGTCCGAAGGGGGGGTGGAACCAGGGGCAGAACACTGTGCCGGGGCTTCCCGATGGGTTCCTGGGGGCGGCCACTGTGACATCAGATCAGCCGGTCGTCGGCATAGTCAACCACACGTATGGTGATTTCAGTGTGGTTGGCAACAAGACATCGTACAACGCGTTTAGCAAGGGTAGCAAGACAATTGCGTTGCCATACGTCCTCAGGAACCGCGGTTCAAAGACTCAGGGGATCATCATTCAGAATGTGGATAACGTTTCGACAAACGTCACGTTTACGTTCACGCCTTTAGCTGGTGGAGCGAACGGTGCCGCGTTTACGAAGACAGTCTCCGTTGGACCTAAAGGATTCTGGAACTTTGGTACAAACTGGGCCGACTTTGCGGGAATGCAGGATGGTGCGTATGGTGTCGCTACTGTTACATCCGACAGCGGCAGTATCGTGGCGATCGTGAATACGTCGCGGACAGATAGCCCATATGGTGATTCTTTGGGCACCTACAATGGCCTCAACCAGTAGCCCGCCAGCCGAAAGTCAATCGGCCTGAATAAACTAACAAGCGCACAATCTAGCTGATGACCGATGGCACCGCCGATAGGGGCGGTGCCATTCGCTTTCGCGTGCATTGTCAATCCTTTTCGACGCGGAATATCCACACCCCCTCCCCCTTATACACCTCCCGATACCCTGGCTTGTCGACAAACTGGCTCGGTTTCAGCACACCTCCGCGGTACCCGATGTACACGTAGTCGATCTTGTTGGCTCTCAGGAAATCCCTCATATCTTCGTCCGAAAGCGCGCCGCTGGAAACCTTGGCCATAGAGGAAGCTTCGGTAGTGACGTAGTCGGGCTTCCCCAACGCGTAGAGCAGCGATGGCAGCGACGCCTTTCTCCCCGTCAACGCCGGTATCCAGTAGCCACCATCCGAGCCTGCATAGATGCCATATTGCCAACTGTAAGAG
>JAMCWX010000042.1 GCA_023480885.1 Chloroflexota bacterium
TGCGCGCCCTGGACACTGTCAATTTGTCCTCTTCGCTCAGTTCGTCCATACCCAGGATCGCGATGATGTCCTGCAGGTCCTTGTACCTTTGCAGCACCTTCTGAACGCCTCGCGCCACATCATAGTGCTCCTGGCCGACGATCTGTGGATCCAAGATCCGCGAGCTGGAGGCCAATGGATCTACTGCAGGATACAGGCCAAGCTCGGCAATAGATCGCTCAAGAGCGACAATGGCGTCGAGGTGACCGAATGTCGTCGCGATGGCCGGGTCAGTGTAGTCGTCGGCAGGCACGTAGATCGCCTGGAACGAAGTCACCGATCCCTTCTTCGTCGACGTAATTCTCTCCTGCAATTGGCCCATCTCGGTAGCCAGTGTGGGCTGATAACCTACAGCTGAAGGCATGCGGCCTAACAACGCCGACACCTCAGAACCAGCCAGCGTGAAACGGAACACGTTATCGATGAACAGGAGCAAGTCCTTGTTCTCTTCCTCGCGGAAGTACTCGGCCATCGTCAGTCCGGTCAAGGCGACCCGCAGCCTGACTCCAGGCGGCTCGTTCATCTGACCGAACACGAGAACGGTCTTGTCGATAACGCCCGATTCCTTCATTTCGTGCCAGAGGTCGTTACCCTCGCGGGACCGCTCGCCGACGCCTGCGAACACACTGAAACCGCCGTGCTCTGCGGCGATGTTGCGGATGAGCTCCATAATGATAACCGTCTTGCCTACGCCAGCACCGCCATACATACCGACCTTGCCACCCTTGGTAACCGTGGCAATGAGATCGATAACTTTGACACCCGTCTCGAACACCTCGGCCTGTGTCTGCTGCTCATCAAACGATGGCGCGGGCCGAATGATCGGATAGGTTTTTTCGGCCTTGACGTCACCCAGGTTATCCAGCGGCTCGCCCAGCACGTTGAAGAGCCGGCCAAGTGACGCTCGTCCGACAGGCACGCTGATAGGTGCACCCGTATCAACCGCATCCTGTCCCCGTGCAAGTCCATCTGTGGTCGACATCGACAAGCATCGTACCCAGTTATTGCCCAAGTGCTGCTCGACTTCGAGAACCAGCTTGGAATCGCCGAGCTGCACGTGAAGAGCGTTATAAAGAGCGGGCAATTCGTCGGGTGCGAACTCCACGTCCACGACCGGCCCGATTATCTGAACTATCTTGCCTACTCCCATTAGTACCTCCTACGGAATTCTATCACAAAGCTAATTTCCCAGTCTCAGGCATCAGGCTAGGGCCTCGGCGCCCGCAGCGATCTCGGTGATCTCGGTCGTTATGCTGGCCTGGCGTGCGCGGTTGAGGCTCAAGGTAAGGTCACCAATCATCTCGTGCGCGTTTTCGGTAGCGTTGCGCATAGCAACCATCCTTGCGCTCCATTCGCTGGCACTGGCTTCCAGAATCGCCTGGTACACCTGCACCTCGACGTACCGTGGGACCAATTTAGTCAACACGTCAGCTGCACTTGGTTCATAGATATACTCAGCCTTGGCCCCTTTCAGGGCCGCTGGCTCGATTGGTAATAGCCTTTTTAGTACAGGCTTTTGAACCAGAGTGGACACAAACTGCGAAAACACCGCGTACACCTCATCGACTTCCCCTCTTACATATTCGTCGATAAGTATGTGGGAAATTGGTGTGGTATCGATCAGCGCCGGCCGATCGGGCAACTGAACGAACTCGGCAATGACATTCTGATCGCGGCGTACGAACCAATCGCGACCTTTGCGCCCGACTGCGACGATGTTCACAGGATTCTTTTGATCGAGGATGAAATTACCCGCCTGGCGTATGGCGTTGCTGTTCAAGCCACCGCAGAGACCTCGGTTCGCTGTCACTACCAGTAGCCCCACGTTTCGCGTCTCCCTGGATTCCAGCAGCGGATGAGGCACTTCGCTTGCACTCACAGCAGCAGCCAGGTGGCTCAACAGCTCGCCCATCTTCTCGCTGTAAGGGCGCGACGCGAGCACCATCATCTGAGCCCGCCTCATCTTGGAGGCCGCGACCATTTCCATCGCCTTAGTAATCTGAGAAGTATTCTTTACGCTACGAATACGGCGGCGTAGCTGCCGAGTATTTGCTGGCAAACTAACCTCCCCTCAGTTTGCTAATAAGAGTAGCCTTGCTTGAACTCAGAAACCGCACCTGCCAGGCTTTCCATGGTCTGATCGGACAAGCGCTTCTCTTCAGCAATGGTTCTCAGGATTTCAGGGTGTGCCGAGTCCATAAAGCGCAGGAAGGCACCCTCGAACTCCTGAATCTTATCCACGGGCACGTCATCCAGGTGTCCATTGGTCGCCGCGTAGATTATAGAAACCTGCTTCTCCAGCGGCATCGGCGAGTATTGCGGCTGCTTGAGAATCTCTGTAACTCGTGCGCCTCGGTCCAGTTGCGCCTTCGTGACCTTGTCCAACTCACTGCCGAACTGCGCGAACGCCGCCAGTTCTCGGTATTGCGCAAGGTCTGTCTTCAGCCTGCCAGCTACCTGCTTCATCGCCTTCGTCTGCGCGTTGCCACCCACACGAGACACCGAAATACCTATGTTCAGAGCCGGTCGCACGCCTGCGTAAAAGAGGTCCGACTCCAGATATATCTGGCCATCTGTAATCGAGATTACGTTCGTCGGAATGTATGCCGACACGTCGTTTGCCAACGTCTCGATGATCGGCAATGCCGTGAGGCTGCCCCCACCAAGCTCGTCGCTCAACCTTGCCGCGCGCTCCAGCAAGCGAGAGTGCAGATAGAAAACGTCGCCAGGATATGCCTCTCGTCCAGGGGGGCGGCGAAGCAGCAACGAAATCTGCCGGTATGCCCAGGCGTGCTTCGAAAGGTCGTCGTACACAACCAGAGCATCCTTTCCCTGCTCCATAAACTCCTCGCCCATCGCAGCGCCGGCGTATGGTGCCAGGTACTGCAGCGCAGCCGATGAGTCGGCTGAAGCGCAAACCACAATGGTGCGATCCATTGCGCCGTACTCTTCCAGCTTGGCCACAACCTGCGCGACCTTGGACTGCTTCAGTCCAATGGCCACGTAAACGCAGACCATATCGCCCTTTTTCTGGTTGATGATCGTGTCGATGGCGATAGCGGTCTTTCCTGTTTGGCGGTCGCCAATGATGAGCTCGCGCTGCCCGCGGCCGATAGGTATCAAACCGTCAATAGCCTTGAGCCCCGTTTGCACCGGCGTGGTCACAGCCTGGCGCATAACCACATTGGGGGCAACTCGCTCGATTGGACGGGTCTTCGTCGTCTCAATTGGACCCTTCCCATCAATCGGCCGTCCGAGAGCATCTACGACGCGGCCGATCAATGCCTCCCCGACAGGAACCTCGGCAATGCGTCCAGTCGTCCGGACCTGGTCACCCTCTTTGATCATACTGTCGGGGCCAAGGAGAACGACGCCAACTGTTTCCTCTTCAAGGTTCATAGCCAGTCCGACGACGCCGTTGGGAAACTCCACCAACTCGTTCGACATCACTCCGGACAAGCCATACACACGCGCAATGCCGTCGTGTACCTCCACAACAGTTCCAACGTTAACAGAGGTAAGCGGCTCGGCAAAGCGCTCGATTTGCTCTTTAATTATCTGGCTGATTTCTTCTGCTCGAACAGCCATTGTCACCTCCATCAGTGCAGCTTAACTACCCAACTATAAGGCCAGTTCAGTGCCTCCTACGCTTGAGCCAGCTTCTCTCGCATTCGAGCCAGCCGGTTCGCAACGCTGCCATTGATCAGCTTATCTCCGATCTTGGCTACGATGCCTCCGACGATACTCGGATCGACCGATTGCTGCAAGGTTATCTGCTTGCCTGTCAGGGCCGAAAGTCTTTCGGCCACGAACTGGGCAGACTTATCGTCGAGAGGCACCGCAGTCGTTACCTCGGCTACCGCAACCCCGCGCCGCTCGTTGACCAGGCTCTCGAAATCGGCAACTATGTTCTCCATCGACTCGCTTCGTCGTTTCTCCACGAGAACGTACACGAAGTTGCGCCCGATCTGGTCGAGATCCGGTAAGCCGGCGTCAATCAATTTCTTCTTTTGTTCGAATGGCACTTCAGGGTTCTGGATTACCAACGCGACTGTCTGATCAGACAGAAAGTCGCGGATGTCCTTCAGATCCCGCAGCCACTGATCGTAACTATCCCCTTGCGAGGCCAGATCGAAAATCGCGCGAGCGTATCGCCGCCCAGCGCTGCCTTTAACCATGTTAATGGATACCTCCCGACAAGCCGGACTCGCGCGCCTAGGCGCGCGCCACTTGTAGCCGCACCCTGCAGGGTGCGCGTAACCGTGCTTACCGCCAACTCATACCGAATACGACAGCGAAACCTCATAAGCAGGCATCCACTCCAACTATCGTCAGTTGCTGCTCAGCTTGTCGCTTTCGTTGAGAGTTTCTTCGATCAGGCGGCGGTGGGATTCGCCGTCGAGTGACCGCGCGACGATCTTGCTTGCCGCCAGTATCGCCAGGTCGCCCACCTCTTTGCGCAGCTCGGCCACAGCCTGCCGCTTGTCTCGCTCGATCTGAGCGTGCGCCTTTGCCAGAAACTCCCCTGCCTCACGGTGGGCCGCCTCTTGCGACTCCTGCCTGATCCGCTCACCGATCTGATTCGCCTGACTGATGATCGACTGGCTGTCTTTCCGAGCCTGCTCGACCATCGCAGCGTAGTCCTCTTGCGCCTTCGCCAACTGCTCCTTGACTCGCTCGGCGTTATCCATGCTTTCCTTGATTCGCGCCGCGCGCTGATCAAGCATATTCATTATTGGCTTGTAGGCGACAGCTCGGAGTATTATCAGGAGCAGCGCAAAATTTATGAGTTGGGCCAATAGGCCAGTTCCGTTAATGCCTAGCGCCTCCAAGAACTAACTCCTTTCCTGCACAAAAACAACGGGGCAAGAGAGCACCGATTCCATATCGGTCCACACACCGCCTGCCCTTCCGCGCGCTCCGATACACTTTTTCTGTCTTGGAGTATCGGAGCAGGCGGCATCCCACCACGTTGGGACGATACGTTGCGTTCGACAACGTATCCAGGCAGCGTGCACAGATACCATCTGCACTAGACGAACTTGATGATTAGAGCAACTACCAAGGCATAGATGGCGATAGCTTCGGCGAAAGCGATGCCGAGGATCATGTTATTCCTGACCGCACCCTCCGCCTCTGGATTGCGACCGAGCGCTTCCATTGCTTTGCTCACCAACATACCGATACCAATTGCAGGTCCGATAGCTCCGATAGCGATCGCTATCGCGCTTGCCAGCAATCTAACACCCTGATCAGTCATTTAGTTTCCTCCTTTTGGTTTTCGTCTTTAAGTAGGCAATGATTCGTTTGGTTCAATCGATAATGTCCGGGTTAATACCCGCGTGCCCCAAGATCCACTGGCCGTGTCTAGTGCGCTTTGCCGTGCTCAGCCCCGTGCTCAGCACCGTGTCCAATAGTAGCAAGTGTAAGAAACACAAGTGTCAACATCATAAACACGAACGCCTGAATAGCGCCCACGAATAGTTCCAGCCCCATGAACGGCAGCGAGGCCACCCAGGGTATCAAGAAAGCCATCACGCCCAACAGCACTTCGCCAGCGAAAATGTTGCCGAAAAGTCGGAAGCTGAACGAGATTATCTTGGCGACCTCGCTGATGATCTCGAGCAGCCCCACGAAGAAATCTATCGGGCTCTTGAAGTTTAAGAACTTGCCTGCGTAGCTGCCAGCGCCGAGCGCCTTGACGCCAAAGAACTGCGTGGCCAACACGGAAACGAGAGCCAGAGCCAGCGTCGTGTTCAAGTCGGTGTTTGCCGACCTGAACAGAGGCAAAAGCAATTCCTCGCCCTTTGAACTCTCTGCCGTAGCAGCCGCACCATCCTTACGCTCCACGGCGTTCGTTACGACCGCCGCACTATGCTCTTTGGATTGCTCAACCTGCTGTTCGACGTGTGCTGGCTCATTCTCCTTCACCCCGATCGTGCCGTAACCTGGAAGCAATCCCATCCAGTTCGAGATCATGATGAACAGGAAGAAAGTGGCCACCAGAGAGAAGAAAGCCCTGCCTTTCTCTTTGCCCGCAACTGACTCGCAGAGACCGAGTAGCGTCTCAACGATCATCTCGGCAAATGCCTGCAGCCGCCCCGGAATCATCCGCATGTTTCGCGTCGCAAACAAAAATAGCAACGATAGAACTATTATCGTTGCCCATGCGGCGGTCATAGTATTGGTGATTGGGAAACCAGCTACGTCTCCGATCTTCTCCGCGGGGAGCTGCACGTGCGGCTTATTTACCGGGAAGAAGATCGCTCCTCCAATAAACAGCGCGAGCAGAAGGATAACAGTCCCAATCTTTTTCACCGGCGCTATTAATCCTCCTTTGTGTGTGAGTCGTCTTTGTCCTCAGGTTCGACCTTACGATCGTGCCTTGGCGGCTGCTCCTCTGCTGCCGCATTGATGGCTTGCACCACCTGCCGATACACCGCCACCGAGCCAATTATGATACCGAGAAGCGAGAAGAACAGCACACCCAGAGGCGAGGTGTGAAGCGTTTGATCCAGCCAAATACCCACAAGCAAGCTACCTACCAGCGACAGGGCAATAGTCCAGCCCAACTGAAGCAGCAGCGCCCAGGGGCCCAGATCTCGGTTCATAATCTACCTATAGACGCGTGACCGACCGAAAGTATATCACACCCCAGTAGCGAGGGTCAACAAGGTGAGAGCACGATTTTGCGCCAGGTTACAAGTCCTTGGTTCCTGGTCTTGGTTATCAGTCCCTGGCCCCTCTGGACGAGTAAGGCACCAGCTCCACGCCAGCCTCCGCGAAGGCAACTGCCGCCAGGTTGTCTGGGTAGCCATTGAGATAGACAACGCGGATAAGACCGGCGTTGATGATCATCTTGGCACAAATGAAGCATGGCTGGTGGGTACAATAGATGGTGCCACCCTTTATATTCACACCATGGTATGAGGCCTGGACAATCGCATTCTGCTCGGCGTGCATACCGCGGCAGATTTCGTGTCGCTGTCCTGAGGGAATACCCATTTGCTCCCTGAGACACCCCACGTCGAGGCAGTGGGCAGTCCCTCGGGGAGCGCCGTTATAGCCTGTGGTGAGGATCTGGGAATCTTTAATAATGACTGCGCCCACCTGGCGGCGAAGGCAAGTGGATCTCTTGGCCACTACTTCGGTGATCTCCATAAAGTATTCATCCCACGTGGGACGCGCCCGCTTTTCGTCGTTATCCATTCCTTATCCCTGCGCTCCGCACCGATATGTCCCTGCCGTCATTCAGGTCAGAGCTCTTCACACTTGAACGACACTCGACCCCTTGTCCAATGTCGAGACGCTAACAGTATATATCCTGTACGCTGCATGCACAAGTATGATGGCTAAGAGTTCTTTCTGTGGCGGGAAGCTTGCTTGACAAAGCCATGCCCTTTGATTATCATACCTTTCAAGAATTACATTACTTTTAGGAGGCCCTGAGCGTCTTACTGCCCGTGGGAGATGCTGTGTGGGGTGGCTAAGGGCATTTGAGGAGGCCGCGATGCGTTGCCCGAGCGATACCAGAAAAACCGTGTTCTTCATGGCAGGTATGGTTCTCGTTTTGGCACTGGTATCTGGTTGCGCCACTGCCACGGTTGATTCCAGCAAAGTCGCGGCCCCGGCCACATACTCCGTAAAAGCTCCCAGCTCAGACCACCACGACGTTGCCATTATCAGCGTAGACTTCGATCCACCTCTGACACAGGGCAGACTCGCCGCCGTACCTCTGGACAAGCTGGCATTGCTGGTGGCGGTTGACAACAAGGGGAACAAGGCTGAAACAGGCTTGAGCGTTCAGGCAAAGCTAATGGGCGAATCAGAAGCGGATACGATGGAAAGCAAATCACTGACGATCGATTCCCTGGCTCCCGGAGAGGCTCGGGTCGTCAAGTTCACGGGCTTCGCCGCTCCTGCGCGATCCAGCTATTTTGTAAGAGTAGAAGTCCAGCCGATCTCGGGTGAGATAGTGACCAACGACAACAGCAAGATTATCCAACTGCTAGCAGGACCTAGATAAGCGAGTCTTTACACAGTGAGATTACTGGCATCCCTTTCGACAGCCCTTTTCGTGATTGCCATTCCTCTGGCGATCATCTCAACTGATGTTCGATGGTTAGCACTCAGTCCTTCCTTCTATGAAAACGGCCAGATGAAATTCGGAGCCATGCAGACGATAGGCTTGCGGGCCGAACAGGTGCAGGCATCCAGTAGAGCCTTGTCCAGCTACTTTGGGTCTCACAACGATCTGGCATCGGAATTGCAGAAACAAGGTTTGCCGGCTGATTTCTTTAACGAGCGCGAGACGAATCACCTCAAAGATGTAAAAGTCCTGTTGATTCGCGTATTGCGAGTTCAGCAGATCGCGTTAGGGTACGGGATCATCTTCCTTCTGGTAGCACTCGTTCTCGGACCGAGGAACTTCCTGAGGCGCGTGTCGAGAGGTCTGCTGCTTGGCGCAGGGCTAACTGTCGTCGTGTTGATTGTCTTTGGGGCGCTGTCGTTCGCCGACTTTTCAGACCTTTTCCTGATGTTTCATCTAGTATCATTCACCAACGATCTCTGGATACTGGATCCCAGGACTGATTATTTGATCAGAATGTTCCCGTCACAGTTCTTTTTCGAGGCCGCACTGACCCTCGCCGCCTATGCTCTCATCGAAAGCATAGGCATTGCGTTGGTCGGCGCTGGGCTGTCAGTCGTCCAACGTCGCTTCGCCACGCAGCGAGCGGATTGATTCGGGGCAAAGAATGTCGAACGTCGTGCAACAGCCTTCGCATCACTTCCCATTCTTGTCACAGTTGTTTCGTGGCAGAATGGCCTTTCCCCGTTTGCGCCCCCACCCTGTCCAGTGGCACGCCACAAAGGGCGCCGCTCTCTTGATGATCATCGGCGTGGCGCTCGGCGTTCTCGTTGCCGCCCAAGTGAGAAGCGCCCCCCCAAGGCCAGCTCAAGACAGCGAGAGCTCACGCCAGATGGCAGGTAAAACTATCGAGCGCCTCGAAGCAGAGCAGACGGATTTGAAGAAGCAAATAGCCGACCTTCGCGGACAGATTGGATCGCTCCAAGAACAGGCAGGAACCAGCAAATCGACCCTGGCAGGCCTCACTGAGGAGCTTTCGCGACAGCGAATCGCTGCAGGAATGGTAGCGGTCAAAGGTCCTGGCATACGGGTAATACTCGACGACAGCGCTGCCAAGACCGTGCCGGCAGACGAGGACCCAGCCTTCTATCTGGTCCACGAGTACCATCTTCGCGATGTCGTAAACCTGCTTTGGCTGAGCGGCGCCGAGGCGATATCGATAAACGGCGAGAGGCTCGTTTCCTCCAGCTCAATCTATTGCGTGGGCAGCACCATAATGGTCAACGATACCCGAATGTCACCGCCATTCGAGATTCTTGCTATAGGAAATCCTGCTCCGCTGGACGATGCTCTAAACAATCCGTCCAATCTTAAGTCGCTGAAGACACGTGTCAAAGTCTACGGCATACAGTTCAAAACATCGAAGATGAAAGACGTTACCCTCCCGGCGTATAACGGCAGTTTGGAAGCAAGGTACTCCTCTTCCGAAGCCAGCCAATGACCTTAGAAAAGAGTGATCAGTAGTGCGAAGCCGCTCAGCAAAGCTCAGCTTGACGATAGTAGCCATCATCTTGGGAGTGCTCGTAGTCATGCAGCTCAGAACACAGGGAAGGATTGCCAAGTCGGTGTCAGCGCAGTCTGCAACCGACCAGTCGACGATGATTAGCAATCTCTATGACAGCAACCTGAACCTGCGCAAGGAAGTGGATTCTCTTCACGCACAGCTAGCCGAACACAACGCGTCATTTGGACAAAGCGACCTCACGGCAATGATCCGCGAGCTAAACAAGCTGCGCATCGCCAACGGTCTGAGCGAAGTGTCCGGACCTGGGGTACTGATGACTGTTTCCGCCGACTTGAGGCCGGATGAGCTTGAGGACCTGATCAACGAACTGCGTAACGCAGGCGCGGAGGCGATCGCAGTCAATGGCCAGCGAGTAGTGGCTAGAACAGCGGTTGCAGAAGCAGGATCGTCAGTTGCGATCAACGGCATTCGCATTGGCAAACCGTATATTTTGCTCGCCATAGGTCAACCGGAAACGCTGGAACGAGCCCTGGTGCGAAAAGGGGGACTCGTAACCTATCTACAAAACACTTACCCTGATGCGACAGTGGCGGTCTTGAAGCGAACGAAAATGACGCTTCCAGTCTATCCGGCAGGCTATGAATGGCAATACGCGGTCCCGGCAAAGTAGTCAAGAGATGACATCAATATGCACGAACTACAAGGCGAGATCAGTGGCAAGACGCGCAGTTGGACGAGGCGCACGACGAGCACGAGCTTCCGCCAACGCTTCGGGTTACTCCACTATCGCTCTTGCTGAACGAGGCAAAGGTGGACACTAACCGCCGGGCGTTGTTGGCGCCACACGCAGGGCAGGGAGCCGGCTCATCAGCCGAACTGAAGCTACGTAGGACCTCGAACTTATTGGAACATTCGTTACATTTGAACTCGTAGAGGGGCATGCCAACCACCTTGACAATCGTCGACAGATGACAGGATATCTGGATACCTGTCAGTCGTATTGTACACTAGGGCTATTAACGGGTCAAGGACTATAGAACAGGGGAAGCTGGGGGGGAAGAAGTTGGCGCCGTAGGAGTTATCCCCAACGTGGGCTTCCCCATCTTTTTGCTTATTGCGGAGGCGCAAATGACAGAAGAAGATCGATTCCTGGGCTTGGCGCACGAGCATTTCGAAGCCGGTTACAGCGCCATGCCCGTTCAAGCTACAACCCTCGGCGTTCACAAATACGACAACACCCTGGGCGACTACTCTCGCTCAACCATTGCCGAGAGCCTTGCCGGCCTCAAAGATAGACAGGCTCGTCTCAAGACGATCAACCAGAGCGCACTTACACCTGCCGACAGAATCGACTGTTCGCTGTTAGCGTCTGACATTGCGCTGAACATCCTCTGGTACGATAAGGTAGCTGAATGGAAACGTAACCCCAACTTTTACGCGGAAACCCCCGTCTACGGCATCTTCCTGCTGCTGATTCGTGAGTTCGCTCCTCTTAAGGACAGGATGCGGAGCGTGCTGGCAAGATTGAAAGACGTACCCGAACTGCTGCAAGCAGGAAGGGACAACCTGGTGAACCCGCCGCGGGTTTTTACGGAGGTCGCCATTGAGACGATCGAAGGCGGCATCCAGTTCTTCGATACCACCGTCCCAGAACTTGCCGCCGACGTTCCCGAGCTTCGCTCGGATGTCCTCTCGGCCAACGACCGCGCTCGTGCCGCCTACAAGGACTTTCTAGAATACCTGAAACGCGATCTCCTACCGACATCCACAGGCGATTTCGCCATCGGCAAGCAGTTATTCGAGGAAAGACTGCGCACCGAACATATGCTTTCCGAGTCCGCGTTAGAACTCGGAAAACTGGGTAGGAGAACCTTTGCAGCTATCGAGAAACAGATGGAAGTCCTGGCGAGAGACATCGATCCTAGTAAGACCTGGCCCGAGCTCATTGCTATTGGAAGGAACGAATTCCCTTCGGGAGAACAACTGCTGGACGTTTATCGCAACGAGCTATCGCGGCTGCGCTCTTTCATCGTCGAGCGGGATCTGGTGACCATCCCTGCGAACGAACGGCTTGAGATCGTCGACACCCCACTGTTTGCGCGCAGCACGCTACCTTACGCAGCCTACAATCCTCCAGCGCCATTCGAGCCCGATCAGAAAGGGCAGTTCTGGGTTACGCCACTTGATACATCTGCTCAAAAAGAACAGCAGATCGAGCAGATGAAAGAGCACTGCCACTACGCCTTTCCCATTATCGCCCTTCACGAGGCGTATCCTGGCCACCACGTTCAAATGGTATCCTCGAACAATATCAGTTCCTACGTTCGCAAGCACATTTCTAGCAACACTATGTGCGAGGGCTGGGCACTCTACTGCGAACAACTACTGAGTGAATTGGGTTACGAGCCAAGCTTTATTGCCTCGATGAGTGAATCGCGGAACAAGTCGAAGAAAATGCAGCTATTCCACCTCTTCGTGCTCAAAGATGCGCTGTGGCGAGCCGCGAGAGTGATAATTGACGTGGGGCTCCACACGCAAGGAATGACCTTCGGTGAAGGCGTGCAATTGCTGACCGATCGCGTCTATCTGTCGAAGGCAGCCGCCGTGGCAGAAGTGCGCCGTTACGCGATGTCCCCCACCCAACCTATGAGCTACATGCTCGGTAAGCTGCAGATACTGGCCTTGCGTGACAAACTGAAGCAGTTGCCACTCCGACAGTTTCACGATTACCTGCTATCCAGCGGAACCATTCCCTTGAGCCTCGTGGAGAAGGCAGTCCGCGCCAAGATCAGCTAGGAGTTGATAATTTGAAGGATTTCACCGACAGAGCTCTCGACCTCGCCACAAAACGCGGCGCCAGTTATTCCGATATACGCGTGGTAACGCAAGCAAGCCAGATCATGGTCGTAAAGAATGGTAGAGTCGAAGCATTATCCGTTAGCGAAAACCAGGGCTTCGGAGTTAGGGCAATCGTCGACGGAGCCTGGGGCTTTGCCAGCAGCTCACGGCTGACCGCCAGAGAAGTGGAACGAGTCACAAGCCTCGCCGTAAAGATCGCCAAGGCTAGCAGCCTGGTCAAGGAGAAAGACGTAGACATTGGCAAGCCCTGCAGCATCGTCGACGTTTACCGGACCCCCGTTCGCATAGACCCTTTTGCTGTCTCCCTCGAACGGAAGATCGATCAGCTTCTGGCTGCGGACGCCGCTATGCGGCGGGCTCCTGGGATCTCAATCACGGAGGCCAGCTTCGAGGCGCTGAGAGAGAATATCACGTTCGCCAGCTCAGAGGGAAGCTTCATCGAGCAGGACCTGGTCGAGACAGGTGGAGGCATCGAGGCAACCGCGGTCGGCGAAGGCGAGGTTCAAAAGCGCAGCTATCCCAACAGCTTCGGCCGGCACCAGGGGAAGGCTGGCTACGAGTTCTTTGAGGAAATGCGCCTCGCGGACAACGGCGAACGGACAGCAGAAGAGGCGGTAAAATTGCTGTCTGCAAAACAATGCCCCCACGGCGTAATGACGATCATCCTGGACGCCACCCAACTGGCGCTCCAAGTTCACGAGTCCTGTGGGCACCCGGTTGAACTGGATCGAGTTCTCGGCACCGAAGCAAGCTACGCGGGCACAAGTTTTCTAACTCCCGATAAGCTGGGCAACTTCCGCTACGGCTCAGACATCGTGAACGTCGTTGCCGATGCTACCGTGCCCGGAGGGCTCGGGACTTTTGGCTACGACGACGAAGGCATGCCAGCGCAGCGAGTACCAGTGATAAGAGAGGGCATCTTCGTCGGCTACATTACGTCCCGAGATACGGCAAGCCGTCTGGGAATGCAAAGCAATGGTGCGGCCAGGGCAGACGGGTGGAACAGAATCCCTATCGTGCGAATGACTAACGTCAATCTCGAGCCGGGCCAGTGGACCTTCGACGACCTTATCGCCGACACCGACGAAGGCATTTATATGCAAACCAATAAGAGCTGGAGCATCGACGACAAGAGACTTAACTTTCAGTTTGGCACGGAGATCGCCTGGGAAATCAAGAATGGTAAGCTCGGCGACATTCTCAAGAACGCGACTTACACGGGCATTACGCCTGAGTTCTGGCGAAGCTGCGACGCTATTTGCAGCAGCGCTCACTGGAACGTGTGGGGCACGCCAAACTGCGGCAAGGGACAACCCAGTCAAACGGCCCGAGTCGGCCATGGCACGGCTCCAGCGAGATTTCGTAACGTTCGCGTAGGGCTTGGTGTTTAATCATTATAGATTCGAAGCAAGCATGCAGCGCGGGCGGCTTGTCCCAAGATGGTTGGGTTAGTGCGAGCGCACGTGGGCGTCCAAGCACGAAGAGAACACCACGGAGGCGGCGAGACGGAGTCTCCATGAATTAATCTCAGTACACTCCGTGCCTCCGCGGTGTAACTCCGACCTTAACAACTAAACCATGTTGGGGCTTGTCCCCGCTGGGGCCGTCTTGAACGGAATCGTGTGGAGGTTCGAAAATGTTAGGTAAAGAGCGGGCGCAACAAATACTGAGTCGCGCTTTAACCTGCTCGAAGGCGGATCAGACAGAGGTGATACTGTCTACTGCGGACAGCAGCCTTACCAGGTTTGCTAACTCAGCTATACATCAGAACGTGTCCGAGACGAATGCCGAGCTACGTGTGCGGGTCGTCTTGGGTAAAAGGATTGGAGTGGCCTCCACCAACGATCTCAGCGTCAACTCCATCAAGAACGTGATTGAAAACGCCACGACCATCGCCAAATTGCAGGAGGAGAACCCTGAATTCGTCTCTCTGCCGAGTCCAGGTCCAATACGGTCGGTCAACGCTTATGTCGAGCAGACCGCCAGCTTTGGGCCAGAGGATAGAGCCAAAGAGGTAGCGATAATCTGTCGAAAAGCTCGTGAAAACGGACTGATAGCGGCTGGAGCATTTACGACAGGCAGCAGTGAGCTAGCAGTCGCTAATTCCATCGGCGTCTTTGGTTACCATCCCAGCACTTTGGCTGATATCAATATGGTTATAGCTTCAGAGGACAGCTCTGGCTACGCAGATCACGTGTCCACGGACGTAGCAACGGTGGACTCAGAGAGACTCGCGGACGAGGCTGTTCTCAAGGCGCTCCAAACTCGCAACCCCGTGGCTGTGACGCCGGGAGAATACGAGGTCATTCTCGAAGAGTACGCGGCGAACGACATACTTCATTTCCTAGCTGAAACCGGGCTCAGCGCACTGGCGGTGCAGGAAGATCGAAGCTTCATAGCCCACAAGTTCGGGCAAAAGCTCGTCGGCGAGAATGTCAGCATATGGGACGACGGGCTTGACCCGTCGGGGCTGCCAATGCCGTTTGACTACGAGGGCGTGCCAAAGGAAAAGGTAATGATGATCGATCACGGCGTCGCCAAGAACGTGGTTTACGATTCCTACACGGCTAGCCGAGTTGGGAAACGTTCTACAGGTCACGCCTTGCCATCCCCCAACACAATAGGGCCAATTCCAATGAACATGTTTATGGCCGCAGGTGACGTCACCAAGGAGGCTATGCTGCGCAGCACAAAGAGGGGCATCTGGGTCACGCGTTTCTGGTACACGCGAACAGTGCACCCTTTGCCTGTGCTCGTGACAGGTATGACGCGCGATGGCTCTTTCCTGATCGAGAACGGCGAGATAACTCGGCCAATTAAGAACATGCGCTTCACGCAAAGCTACCTTGAGGGGCTGTCGAACGTCGAGATGATAAGCTCCGACACCAAGCTTCAGCGCACCTGGGCCGGAGCCAACCGAGTTCCGGCGCTGAAGATCGCTCGCTGGCGCTTCACGTCGACGACTGAATACTGATAGACCTTTTGTCCTGTTGCCCGTGGCGACAGCATTAGGGTATAATAGGCAGGCAACTCGATGGCTATTTGCGTTGTCGTGAGTGACGAGAGACAGGCAAAGTGCAGGTGAGGAGGGACAGAGGAAAGTTGGGCAATAGGGTTGTTGTAACTGGCATGGGAGCCATCACTCCTGTCGGTCTGGATTTGCCTTCGACCTGGGCATCGCTGGTCAAAGGGGAATCCGGGGTCGACTACATCACGCAGTTTGATGCCAGCGGACACGACACGAAGATCGCGGCTGAGGTTAAGGGATTT
Organism: Chloroflexota bacterium; assembly: GCA_023480885.1. Lineage (GTDB taxonomy): Bacteria > Chloroflexota > UBA6077 > FW602-bin22 > JACPRP01 > JAMCWX01. The sequence goes on from JAMCWX010000042.1 coordinate 15,783, forward strand.
GAGCCATCGGAGTATATGGACCGTAAGGAAGCGCGCCGCATGGACAGGTTTATGCAGTTTGCGGTGGGCGCGGCCGCTCAGGCGCTCAAGCAGGCTAATCTGACCATCGACGAGGGCAACGCCGACGACATCGCCGTGTTCATCGGCTCAGGCATCGGCGGCATAGGCACGTTGTCCCATCAATTTAAGGTCCTTGCCGAAAAGGGCCCGGGCCGGCTGAGTCCCTTCTTAAGCACCATGTTCATCGGCAACATGGCGTCTGGCCAGGTGGCCATCAGTTTCGGCGCCAAAGGGCCAAACATCTGCACGACTTCAGCTTGCGCAAGCGGCGGCCACGCCATCGGCGAGGCTTTCGAGACAATCAGCCGAGGCGACTCTACAGCGGCCATCGCAGGAGGCAGCGACGCTCCAGTGGTTCCCATTTGTGTAGGCGCCTTCAATGCCATGAACGCCCTCTCCACCCGCAACGACGAGCCACGCAAGGCCAGTCGCCCGTTCGATTCGCAGCGCGATGGCTTCATAGTCGGCGAAGGCGCAGGCGTCCTCATCCTTGAAGAATACGAGCACGCTAAATCACGTGGGGCAAAGATCTATGCGGAGATGTTGGGCTACGGGGCTAGCGCCGATGCCTTTCACGTGACTGCCCCTCCAGAAGGAGGTGCAGGCGCGGCAAGGGCGATACGGCGAGCCCTGAGACGCGCGGGCCTGTCTCCCCAAGAAGTGGATTACATCAATGCCCACGGGACCTCGACTCCCCTGAACGATAAAGCGGAGTCCGACGCCATAAAGGCCGCGTTCGGCGATTACGCCTACAAGCTACCTGTAAGCTCGACGAAGTCGATGACAGGACATCTTATTGGGGCAGCAGGCGCGGTTGAGGCCATCGTCTGTGTGCAGGTGATCAACAACTCCGTGATTCCACCCACCATCAATCAGGAATACCCGGATCCGCAGTGCGATCTCGACTATGTGCCAAATAAGCCCCGAGAGCAACGCGTCAGAGTGGCTCTGTCCAATTCCCTTGGGTTCGGTGGGCATAACTCTTGCCTCATCTTCGGTGAAGCGCCAGCTAATGGAGCTTAGTGAAGCGTCCACGTCAGGAGGTTCCAAATTAGGGATCAAATCAGGGATCTAGATACGCTCCAAAGGGCGATAGGTATAGAGTTCACGGACAAGCAACTGCTCCAGCAGGCATTCGTTCACCGCTCGTATCTCAACGAAAACCCTGGGTTCCCATTGTCGTCTAACGAAAGGCTTGAGTTTCTTGGCGACGCGGTCCTTGGGTTTGTTGTCGCGGAATACCTTTACGAGAAGTTTCCTTCAATGTCCGAAGGCGAGCTGACGGGCCTGAGGGCAGCTCTGGTTCGCGCAGAAACCCTGGCTCGCGTTGCCAGTACACTGGAACTTGGCGAGTATCTACTCCTGGGACGCGGGGAAGCGGCGACTGGTGGCAGAGGCCGACAGACCATTCTGTCTCGTACCCTGGAATCGCTGATCGGAGCCTTGTTCCTCGACCGTGGGCTCGAAAGAGCAAAGTCCTTCATCTTGAGTTCTTTGCAGAGCGAGCTCCAACGCATCCAGGAACAGAAACTCGCCAAAGATTATAAATCTCGTCTCCAGGAGCTTACTCAAGCGAAGTGGCAACTTACGCCCACCTATCGTACGATCTCAGCCGTCGGCCCTGACCACGCCAAGGTGTTTACGGTTGAAGTGGTCACTGGAGACAGGATCCTGGCCCAAGGCTCTGGCACCAGCAAGCAGGAGGCGCAACAGAACGCAGCGCGGAGCGCGTTGGAAAGTTGGGTGGATTAGGGTGGACGATGGACGTCGATCTGGAAGGGAAGCTGCGCTGTTTCACTCTCTCTGACATTATCCAGATGCTGAGCTTCAGCGGGCAAACAGGGACCCTCACGCTCACGCAGGGGTGGAATTCACGCTCGATTACTTTCGAAAAAGGCCGCATCACCTACATCGCGGCTGCTACCAGACTTCCTTCAATCGAAGAACTTCTCCTTAAAGCTGGCAAAGTATCCGCACCACAACTGGACGCTGTAATCAAGGAATCCAAAAGGACTTCGCGCAGCGTCATCGAGACCCTCCTTGCCAGGGGCTTCATCACTGACGCAGACCTTCGAAGCTGCCGGGATCAGCAACTCGAGGAAACTATATACAGCCTGTTCCTCTGGAGAAATTGCCACTTTTCGTTTGACAGCACAGCGATAAACAAATCAGACGGTCTTCCTGTCGATCTTGCTGGCGAACGTTTGATCATGGAAGGAACCCGGCGCGTGGACGAGTGGATCGAGATCAGCCCCGTGGTTCCCTCGGTGCGAATGGTCTTCAGAGTCATTACCAACGAGGGCCTATCGGAATGCAGTCAG
>JAMCWX010000029.1 GCA_023480885.1 Chloroflexota bacterium
ACTTGGGACTTGTAACCGCCTTCTTACCTAACCCAACAGTTACAGTTTCCTCCGCTCGATACCTCCTCAGAGTTTCTGCGAACATTGGAATATTAGCACACCACCACAGACTTGTCAAGAAGAATCGCTACGAATTTCCGAGGATTCTTAGAGATTTCAAACCTCGCGACGGCCTTCTAAGGCACGAGTCAGCGTTATCTCGTCGGCGTACTCCAGATCGCCGCCAATAGGCAGACCACGCGCCAGGCGAGTAACCTTCGGGCCAAGTCCCTTTATCAATCTAGAAACGTACATCGCCGTCGCCTCACCCTCCAGATTCGGGTTGGTCGCCAGAATAACCTCCTGCACAGTCCCAACGCGCAGGCGACGCAACAGCTGGTCGATTTTCAGATTCTCTGGCCCCATCCCCTCCATCGGCGAGATGGCGCCGTGCAGTACGTGATAGAGCCCGTTATACTCGCCAGTTCTTTCTAAAGCCAGCACGTCCAGCGGCTCCTCGACAACACAAATGGAGCTTCTGTCTCTTCCCGTTCCCTCGCAAATGAAACACGGATCCTTCTCGGTTATATTGAAGCAGGTGGAGCAGAAGATGATCTTCTCCTTGACCTCAATTATGGCCTTGGCAAGCTCCTTCACATCCTCCGCAGGCACGCGCAACAAGTAGAAAGTCAGCCTCTGCGCCGTCTTCGGACCGATCCCCGGCAGCTTGGTGAACTCCTCGATCAATCTGGACACGGGCTCCGCAGTCAATCGCATTCCTCGAATCTCCTCACTAATCTACCTTCACTCGTCGCAACAACCGCGATTGCACAATGTATTATAACTGATACCTCACCCCTGTCAAACTTGACAGTAACCCAGCAGTCGTGCTAATATTCCCTAAGTTATCCACAATGCACAGGCAATGACGGAAAGAGTAGACGGGGAGTTGCTCCAGAGAGTTTGGGGCTGGTGCGACCAGACGCGACGATCCGATCGAAAATCCCTCCCGAGCTACCAACCGAAATGGCGCGCCAACGCGCAAGAGCCGCACGGCCAGCCAGAGTAGACTTGGTCGGGCTTGTCACCCGTTAACACCGACAAGGGTATGAATGCGTACCCTTTACGAGAGAGCCTCATCGCGCCACAGCGCGCTGGGCTAACCAAGGTGGTACCGCGGGATAACGATCTCGTCCTTGAACAGGGACGAGATTTTTCTTTTTATGGTGCAGTCATTGTGGCGTAGATATTGCAAGCTGCGTACAAGGAGAGGTGACGATGTTCAAACCGATTAGCAGCAAGGTCAGCTTTCCAGAGATGGAGGGACGAATCCTTCGTTTCTGGAAAGAGAACAACATCTTTGAGAAGAGCGTTGAGGCCCGAGCCAACAGCCCTGTCTTCACATTTTACGAAGGACCGCCAACCGCAAACGGCAACCCGGGCATCCATCACGTGCTGGCTCGTGTGTTCAAAGACCTTGTCCCGCGCTACAGAACGATGAAGGGCTATTACGTCCCTCGCAAAGGCGGCTGGGACACGCACGGGCTGCCCGTCGAGTTGGAAATCGAGAAGCTCCTCGGTATCCGCAGCAAGCCCGAGATCGAGGCATACGGCATCGCCGACTTCAACCAGAAGTGCCGCGAAAGCGTCTTCCGTTATGTAAAGGAATGGGAGGCGATGACTGATCGCATCGGCTTCTGGATCGATATGAAAGACGCCTACGTCACCTATGAGAATTCTTACGTCGAGTCTTGCTGGTGGATTCTCAAACAGGTCTGGGACAAGGGGTTGATGTACCAGGACTACCGTGTAAGCCCTTATTGTCCCCGCTGTGGCACCACGCTTAGCTCTCACGAGGTGGCCCTGGGTTACGACGAGGCCAGGGATCCATCTGTCTACGTCAAGTTCGAGGCGAGCGATCCCTCAGCCATTCCTGGCCACGACGGCTCTCAAGTCCCCGTCTTCTTCCTGGCGTGGACGACAACCCCCTGGACGCTGCCTGGCAACGCCGCCCTTGCGGTCAACCCTGACGCTGAGTACGTCCTGGTCGAGACGCAGCAAGACGAAAAAGTGCATCGGCTGGTTCTGGCCAGGGCGCTGCTTGATCAGGCGCTGGTTACCGAATATACAATCGTCGGCGCTATGCCTGGTTCCGCGCTGGTCGGTCTGCAGTACAAGCCGCTCTACACCTTTGTAAAGCTAGAAGCGCCAGCGCATCGCGTCATCGCCGGCGATTTCGTCTCCCTTGAAGACGGCACTGGCATCGTGCACATCGCTCCAGCCTTCGGCGAGATCGACCTCGAAATGGGCCGCAAAGAGGGATTGCCCGTCATTCAGACGGTGGACTTGCAGGGCAACATGATCGCAGCCACTGGTCCATTTGCCGGGCTGTTCGTCAAAGATGCGGACGCGCTGATAATCAAGGACTTGAAGTCACGCGGGCAGATGTACCGCGCCGAGCACATCGTGCACACTTATCCGTTCTGCTGGCGCTGCGAGACGCCGCTGCTATACTATGCCAAGAGCTCGTGGTACGTCCGAACCACAGCCCTAAAAGATCAGCTTCTCGCCGGCAACGACGAGATCAACTGGTATCCTGAGCACATCAAGTATGGTCGTTTCGGAGATTGGCTGCGAACTAACGTCGACTGGGCCATCTCACGCGAGCGCTATTGGGGCACGCCGCTGAACATCTGGCGTTGCAAGAAGTGCGGTGAGGCAGCGTGCATTGGCAGCATTGCCGAGCTCGAAGAGAGAAGCGGACGCAAAGACCTGCACGAGACGCTGGACCTGCACCGACCATACGTCGACGAGATCACCCTGAAATGCTCGAAGTGCAAAGGCGAGATGAGGCGTGTGCCAGACGTGATTGACGCCTGGTTCGATTCAGGCTCGATGCCCGTCGGCCAGTGGCATTTCCCGTTCGAGAACCAGGCGCTGTTCGTCGAGCGCTTTCCCGCCGACTTTATCTGCGAGGCCGTCGACCAGACACGAGGATGGTTTTACAGCCTGCACGCGGTCGCCACTCTGCTTTTCGCCAAGCCCAGCTTCAAGAACGTCATCTGCCTGGGACACATCCTGGATGCCAAAGGCGAGAAGATGAGCAAGTCGCGGGGCAACGTGGTCGATCCGTGGTCGGTGCTCGACAAGCAGGGCGCTGACGCGCTGCGCTGGTACCTTTACACCGCTTCGCCACCTGGCAACCCCAGGCGGTTCTCGGCGGAACTGGTGAGCGAGAGCTTGCGCAAGTTCCTCCTGACCCTGTGGAACACATACTCGTTCTTCGTGACTTACGCCAACATCGACAAGTTCACGCCGCAGCCAGGAGAGGGCGACGACTGGTCGCGCACAGCCGATTTGTCCCAGCTATCGGCGCTCGATCAGTGGATTCTTTCCGAACTGCACTCGCTGGTGAAAATCGTGGACGACGAGCTGAACGCTTACGATGTAACCGGCGCGGCCCGAGCAATCGAGCAATTCGTGGACAATCTTTCGAACTGGTACGTGCGACGCAGCCGCAGAAGATTCTGGAAGAGCGAGAGCGACGTCGACAAGCAGAACGCCTACCACACTCTTCACGAATGTCTGGTCACAGTGTCTAAACTGCTTGCCCCGTTCACACCGTTCATAGCAGATGAGCTACACCAAAATCTGGTTCGCTCGGCCGATCCCGCGGCGCCTGAGAGCGTACATCTGGCCTCATTTCCGACGCCCAACCTTGCCATCATCGACGAGACGCTTATGGCTCACACTCGCCTGGTGATGAAGGCCGTCAGCCTGGGCCGTGCGGCGCGAGCCAAGGCCAACATCAAAGTCAGGCAGCCCCTGGCGCAGGGGATCGTCAAGGTCAGGAACCCCGTGGAAGAGGAAGCTCTCAATATGCTCAAGAGCCAGGCTCTCGAAGAACTGAACGTCAAAGAGCTGTCGGTAACCTGCGATGAGAGCCAGTTAGTGACGTATTCAGTCAAGGGCAAGCTCAACCTGCTGGGTCCTAAGTACGGCAAAGACTCGTCCCAGATAGTTCGCCAGTTGCAGCAACTGGATCCCTCTGAAGTCGCCAGGAAGGTGAGAGCAGGCGAGCCAGTGCAGGTCGACGGGCGGGTTCTATCGCCCGACGAGATCGAAGTCATTGGCACAGGGCGTGAGGGCTACGCGCTGGTGCGTGAGGGCGACTATCTCGCCGCGGTGAGCACGCAGCTAACGCCCGAGCTCGTGGAAGAAGGGCTGGCTCGCGAGTTGGTGCATCGCATTCAGACGCTGCGCAAGACAGCCGACTTCAGGATCGAGGAATATATCAACACATACTACGACGGGTCGCCGATGATCGACCAGGTAATGAAGAAGTTCGCAAGTTACATCAAGCAGGAAACGCTGTCCAAGATGTTGGTCAAGGGAGCACCGCCCGCTGGCGCTTGCGAGGAGACCGTGGACATTGACGGACACAAAGCCGTGCTCGCCGTCAGTCGCAAGTAAAGATCGTCACAATCAAACTGTCGACTGAGGTGTCTACGAGCCCTTAACCAGGCCTAGTGCCGCGCGAAACTCGTCCGTGCCGGCCCTTTCCAACAGCTCGTACATCACCATCTCAGTCGACGAGATCACAGCGCCCGCCTGCCGCATTCTCTCTACGCCGACCCGCCAGTTGTCGACTGACCGAGAGCCGATGGCATCGCCGATGACGTGCACCTGGCGCTCGGGCAAAGCGTGCAGCACAGTCTGTGCGACGCAGATGTGAGCCTCGATGCCAACCACTATCAAGGCACCTCGACCGATCTCGTCGAGGCGCCGAGCGAATCGCGCGCACTTCAAAGCGTCGAACTCCGCCTTCGAAATCACTTCTAGATTTGACAGCTCGCTCCTGATCTCAGCTACGGTTGGTCCGAGCTTAATCTGCTCCGAAGCGATAACTGGCAGCCGCAACAGCTTAGCGAAGCGGACCAGCTTCAGCGCATTGGAAAGCAATGCTTCCTTGTTAGCGATGGCAGGGAACAACCTCTCCTGAACATCGATTATCACCAGCACGGCGTCGTCCCTGACCAGCAAGCCGCCATCGACACCCCTAACTTTCATGCTATCCCTCCTACGGCTGATGATAGGCCAGGGCTCCGATTGTGTCAAGGCAGTGACGCGGCATTTCAAGAAAACTGGCTTCGGCAGAAGACCAGACAACCTTACCATTTTACAACATCCCCTGATTGTGCCTGCTCGCTCTACTGCTTCTCGCCTTGCAAATTCAGGTTCCATTAGTTACAATAGCCGGAAGACGATATGCGCCGTCTGTGTTGCCGTGGGAAAGGAAGTGAGCCACATCGTGGTTACCTATGAGGCCCTGAGGAAGCAACTCGAAGAGGAGCGCGAAAGGATAAAGCGAGACCTGCAGCAACTCGAGCGCGAAGAACTGTCGCGTGAAGTCGGGCCCCCAGTGGAGATCGACACTTATGGCAACCATCTTGCCGACAACGCCACCGACACTTACGAGGCGGAGAAGACCCTGGCGCTGCGAAACCACTTGAGTGGGGTGCTCGACGCCGTCGAGCAGGCGCTACAGAGGATGGAGAACAATACCTATGGCAAGTGCGAGAACTGTGATCGGCAGATTCAGATCGAGCGACTGCAAGCCCTGCCATACACAACGCTTTGCCTTGAGTGCAAAACGAGACTGGAGAAGGAAGCCCGACGATAAGCCCACCTCCACGCACCTGCTCGTACAGGGGCGCAGGTAGAGTTGTCGAGCGTTCATAGTAGGAGATTGTCTGTGCTCGATTCTTCCAACAAGCGCATTAGAGGGCTGACGCCTCTGCTAATCGCAGCGGCTATTTTTCTGATCGATCAAATCAGCAAGCTGGCCGTCCTGGAATACATGGGGCGTAATGGACATCAAGAGCAGATAGATATTATCGGATCATGGTTGAGGCTGGAGTTCGTCACGAACTCTGGCGCCGCTTTTGGCATCTTCCAGGATAAGACGCTTTTCTTCACGATCGTCGCCATCATCGCCATACCTGTGCTTATAATCTTTCACAACAACATCCCGGCCGAGAATGCGCTCGCGCGCAACTGCGTCGGCCTGCTCCTGGGTGGCACGCTGGGCAACCTGGTGGATAGGATTCGCCTGGGCTACGTCATCGACTTCATCGGCGCTGGCGTAGGCAATCTACGCTGGCCAACGTTCAACATCGCCGACAGCGCCTTCGTCGTCGGCGTGGCCATCCTTGCCTTCTATTTTGCCACTTCCTCGGGGAAGCCCGAGTCTGAAAGTGCAAGCTAACCCTCAGCAACCTGAAGCGCAAACGAGAGAGTTTCGAGTGCCCGCCGACTTCCCTAAAGGGCGGTTGGACAGGACAATTTCTGAGCTCTATCCTGACCTCTCGCGTTCCTTCGTTCAAAAGCTCATCGAAACAGGCGCAGTAAGGCTGGATGGCAAGCCGGCAAGAGCCGCAACGAAGGTCGGACCGGGCGATGTGGTCAGCATCGAAATCCCCCCGCCTCAACCAACGCGGCTCGTTCCAGAGTACATCCCACTGAACGTGATCTACGAAGACAAGGACGTCGTGGTGCTGGACAAGCCCCCTGGCTTGGTGGTGCATCCCGCTCCCGGGCACCCGACAGGAACGCTCGTCCACGCGTTACTGGCACGCTATCCCGACATCCGCATTGGAGTCACGATCAGACCGGGCATCGTCCACAGGTTGGACAAGGACACATCGGGCCTGATGGTCATAGCGAGAACAGACCAGGCGCTCAATAGCTTGATCCAGCAAATGAAGGAGCGAGCGGTGGCCAAGGAGTACCTGGTCCTCGTTCACGGAAGAATCGGCGTGCAGAAGGGAGTGATCGAAGCCCCAATTGGCCGGCATCCGACTCAAAGGAAGCTTATGGCCGTGGTCCCACAGGGAAGGCCGGCCAGAACCAACTTCGAGGTCGTGCTGGACCTGAACGGCTACACGCTCGTGAGAGCCAGGCTCGAAACAGGGCGCACGCATCAAATACGCGTGCACTTCGCCCACATCGGCCATCCCGTGGCCGGAGACAGAGTCTACGGGCCACGCAAGGTCGACCTTCCCCTGGACAGGCAATTCCTGCACGCCTGCAGGCTAGGCTTCAAGTCGCCTGGCACAGGAAGATGGCTCGAGTTCGAATCTCCGCTTCCGCCTGACCTCGCGGTTGTCCTGGACTACCTGCGCGGCCTACAGCACGGCTCTGATTGCGCCGAAGCTTGACGACCAGAGGCTCTGCGCACCCTGACCCAACACGATTAGCGCAGCGATGGCCACGATAGTCGTGAGCCCTATGAGCAACCCGTACTCCACCAACGACTGCCCATCCTCACCTGATGATAACATAAGTCCTCCGGTGCTCAAATTAACAGAAAAACAATAATGATGATAAGACCGCTGCACCGGATAAGGGAAACGTTGGCATTCCGAGATCAACTCAAGTTTAGCAACCAACCACGCCCGCTTCAATAGGAGAACATAGTACGATTCAATAAGAAAATAGTACCAGATACCCCGGCGGATGCTTGTAGGGTAGCTACGTGCCACAGAGGTTTACTTTCGAGCAGATTTTCAGGTACAATGCATTATATCCTGTTGGGGAAGACCCGAAGAACTGCCAGCGGAAGTTTAAGCCCCATCCCTTATATCAAGATCAACTGCAGTGTCGAAATCCAGGAGTCGAAAAGCTGCTTCAGCCTTGGAGGTATGAACATATATGTCATCTGAAACGAAGGTGCGGGTGCGAATGGCGCCCAGTCCCACTGGACCTTTCCATGTGGGAGGAGCGCGAACCGCTCTGTTCAACTGGCTATTCGCCCGCCACTATGGCGGCGTCTTTGTGTTGCGGATAGAGGACACTGACGTTCTCCGCTCGAAACCCGAATACACCCAAAACATCGTCGATTCCTTGCGCTGGCTGGGCCTCGACTGGGATGAAGGCCCCGAGGCAGGAGGCTTACTCGGTCCCTATTTCCAGATGCAGCGGCTGAATACATACCGCGAGGCCAGCGATAGACTGCTCGCAAGCGACAAGGCATACTACTGTTACTGCACGCACGAGGAACTGGAGGCCGAGCGAGAGAAGGCAAGGGCGGCAAAGGTAGCCTACAGGTACTCGCGCCGCTGCCGCCATCTCACCGCCGAGCAGCGTAGCGAACTCGAAGCTCAGGGAAGGAAGCCAGTGATTCGCTTCGCGATGCCCCTGGATGGCACGGTAGGCTTCCGCGACATGATACGCGGCGACATCGCCTTCGCCAACCAGGAGCTAGACGACCTCGTGATCGTCAAGAGCGACGGCATACCGACCTACAACTTCGCCGTCGTCGTCGACGACACGACCATGGAGATCACCCACGTTATTCGTGGCGAAGATCACATCCCTAACACGCCCAAGCAGATTCACATCTTCAGAGCGCTCGGCTACCCCCTGCCACAATTCGGCCATCTGCCCATGATCCTTGGGCCAGACCGCTCGAAACTATCGAAGCGCCACGGTGCGGCGTCAATCACAGAGTACGCCGAACTGGGATACCTGCCCGAGGCGCTCGTCAACTACCTAGCCTTGCTAGGATGGTCTTACGACGACAAGCAAGAGATATTCACGCGCGCGGAGTTGATAAAGCTCTTCAGCATCGAACGCGTAGGGAAGACCGGCGCTATCTTCAACATCGAGAAACTCGATTGGCTGAACGGCTACTACATTCGCCAGCTCGATCTGGACGACCTGACCAGGCGCATATTGCCATTCCTGCGTCAGGCAGAACTAGTCGGACCTGAAGAACTGACGGCCGATCAGTTCGGCCACGTCAAGAGCATAGTCGCACTCATCCAGGAAAGACTGAAGCGCCTGGCAGAGGCCCCTGGGCTTACCGATTTCTTCTTCAAGAAAGAGCTCGAATACGACCCGGCGTTGCTGGTCTCGAAGGCCCTGACGCCGATGGAAGCACGAGCCACGATAATGCAGGCGAGGGAGCGAATCGTGGCCACAGCGGTTTTCGACGCCCCCAACTTGGAGCACACGATGCGCGAGCTCGCCGAGGACCTGGCGATGAAGACAGGCCAGCTTTTCGGCAGCTTGAGAGTGGCCGTCACGGGCAGGACCATTGCCCCTCCTTTGTTCCAGACGATGGCGGTTCTCGGCCGAGAGCAAACGTTGGCGAGGGTAGACCGCGCCATCTCGATGCTGGACAAGATGATACAGAAGTTATCCGCGTAGGGCGCGGCCAAGCGAACATTCAAGATTCCAGAATACGGAGTCGCACGGGGGTGTGTTTAATGGGCATAAGGTTCGAAAAAGAAATCCTGGAGAACAAGGTCCTCAACCCGATGAAGGATTTCCAATTGGACACCAGGGCAATCGAGGTCAGGATAGATCCCTTGACCGGCCATACCAGCCGCGTCGTCGATCGGTTCGGAAAGCGCGCCCCGTCCAAGTCCAATATCGACGCCTTCCTCCAGCTTACCAGAGACTGCTTCTTCTGCGCCGAGAAGGTGGAGGTCGTGACCCCCAGGATCATGCCCGAGATATCTTCCGAGGAAAGGATCAAGGTTGGCGAGGCGATCCTCTTCCCCAACATGACGGCCTACAGCAACTATAGCGCCGTGTGCATTTACTCCACACAGCACTTCATCGAAATCGGCAGCTTCAAGCCCGAGCTGATCGCCAACAATCTCAAGGCGCATCGCCGCTACATCAAACTGGTCGCGGCCTACGATCCCACAGTAAGTTTCTGCTCCATTATCGGCAACTACCTTCCGCCATCTGGCGGCTCAGTGATTCACCCCCACTTGCAAAGCAGCGTCGACAAAATACCCACCAACCAGGAACTGGAGATGATCTCCTGCAGCGAAGGCTATTGCCAGGAAAATGGCTCCAGCTTCTGGGATGACCTCGTCGAAGCCGAGCGAAACGAGGAAGAGAGATTCATCGGCAGCACAGGCCAGGTATCCTGGCTGGCATCCTTCGCCCCGATCGGATTCAACGAAATCAGGGCCGTCGTCGCGGACAAATCGAGGATCACCGACCTGGGCGACGATGATATCGAGAGCCTGGCAATGGGCATTTCCGCGGCGCTAAAGTATTATGGCGCCAATCACGTCAATAGCTTCAATCTCGCCATCTACTCGGGTCCACTGAGGGGCGACGCCGGCCATTTCCGCGTGAACCTTCGCCTGATTTCCCGCTCGACTCTAGAGCCCTGGTATCGCAGCGACGCGACGGGCTTCGAGCGCCTGTTTTGGGAGCCGATAACGGATAGGCGGCCAGAGGAGTTTTGCGCCGACATCAGGCCATATTTTCGCTAGACCATAATGAAGCGAAGAGTGCTCCCTCTGGCCGTGCTTGGCGCGACATCCGAGGCGATCTACCTATTCTCTTTCACGCTACCTTTCTCTCTGCCTGGCCACTACGAGCTGCTTACTGACATGGGTTTGCTGACGAAGTACAACCCAGCCGCTTTCGCTGCCTTCATTGCCAGCGTGCTTGGCCTTTTCCTCCTCTACCTCCTCGCCTTGCGCGAGATAAGGGAGAATGAGAGCAGGCACACCTGGGCAGTTGCCGTCGCATTCGCCCTGTTGTTCGTTCTGACGATGGCGCTGATGTATCCGATAACGGCCATCGACGTTTACGGCTACATCGTGCGCACACGCATCTTCACCATGTTCGGTAGCAACCCGTTTACTACAGTCCCGGCGCAGTTCCCGCAGGACCCATTTGGCTATTACATAGGCGGCTGGAAAGACTGGCCCACGCCGTACGGACCCCTTTTCATCCTGCTGGCCACGATACCTTCCTGGCTTTCAGGAAACGATCTCCTTCTCAACCTGCTCTCGTTCAAAGCTGTAGCGATAGCCGCCTACCTATGGGATGCCTGGCTTATTTTTCTGATCCTGAAGCGCTCTCATCCCTCGTTGGCAACCAGGGGGGTCCTTCTCTTTGCCTGGAATCCGCTGGTAGTTTTCGAGACGGCAGGCAACGGACACAACGACGCGCTACTGGTATTCTTCGTGCTGCTCGCCGTTTACCTGGTCAGCACCGACCGTCCCACCCTTGGTATGGCCGCGCTGATCGCGTCGGTGCTCATCAAGTACATCACCTTGCTCCTCGTTCCGCTTCTCGCCATCCACATTCTCCGCAAGCAGAACTCCTGGCGCGACCGTTTCGCCTTTATCGGCTTGTCCACAGTCGCCTCACTCGCGCTCGTCGTCCCGGCCTACGCACCCTTCTGGGAAGGACTGAGCACGCTGCGGGGCTTCCTGGGACAGGCAGACATCTTCATTTCATCGGTGCCTTCGATCATCACCTATCTATTGCAGAAATGGGTTGGCCTAGACCAGGCCGATTTTGTCGCCAAAGCCCTCACCGGCGTTGCTTTCCTAGCGATTTACCTGTGGCGAGCCAGGTCTGTTGTCGCGGACTTATCGAGCCTCGTATTGGCAAGCTTCGACGTCCTGTTCTATTACCTCATCATAGCGTGCACGCAATTCGAATCGTGGTACCTTATCTGGCCGATCGCGCTGGCAGCCTTAACGGCGAGCAGCACAGCGCACGAGCGAATCCACCTCCTCGCCATCGGCGCGATGCTCGGCGTTGCCGTTCTAGGTTACGTTTGGCCGTGGACAGGAGCAGAATTCCTGATCGTCAACGTGATGGCAGTCTCGGCGCTTTTCGCGCCGCTCGCGGGTCTCGAAGCATACAGGTGGGGTTGGCGCCGATCCCCTGCGCCAACCCCACCTGGGCCAGGATGAAATTGCCGTGTGCCGTGTTAAATGCCTGCTTCTTACTGTTGCGAAAACCGAAAGCGCATGGTAAACTTTAGGCGTACTGGGGGATCGTCTAGTGGTAGGACAGCAGACTCTGGATCTGCACGCCGGGGTTCGAATCCCTGTCCCCCAGCCAATATGGCTCGCACAAGCGGGCCTTTTTTGTTGCCCTTTCCTATTACTCGCCGTAACATCCCGTCAGAGATTCCTGTAGGCATCTATACGGTGGCGAACGCGGACTACAGTGACAAGCGCCTTGGGCTCGTCGAGGTGGAAGAGGATTTGGTACTCACCCCTGTCGATGCGATAGGCATCTGGCTCGCCCTCAAGGGTTCTCATATCTTGGGGCCGCTGTCCTTGGTCAAGAGTTGCGACCAGGCGGTTGATGATGGCCTCGACTTGGCCTCGTATCTTTGGCTGCAAGGCAAGGACTTCCTTGTGTGCGCGTTTGGTTAGCTCAAGCTGATAGCTTCTAGACGGCACTGTGGCCGTCCTCGGCCGCACGAATTTCGTCTTCGACTTGCGCCCAAGGGATAGTTGGTTCGTGTCTTGCCTCACGATAAGCAGCTAAATCTTCTTGAGCCTCCTGGTCTTCCAGCCACTTACGCAAGGCTTCGATGACGATTTCTCGCACCTGCTTGTCCATCTCAATCGCCATATGTCGGATGGCTCGATGAAGCTCTGGATCAATGCTCGCGGTGAGCTTGACGGTTCTCTCTTTCGTCGGCATATTCCCACCTCCTCTGGCCCGTTGTAGCACTAAGGCGCAACTGCGTAAAGCCTCCACACGCGTTGACGGCAGCACGGCGATCACTCAGTTTTGATCCGCACGCCGTGGTCGAATCCTCATCACCGGCCAATTACCAAAAGCCCTGTTCCGGCAAAGACCGCCAAGTCACCACTTTCTGGTGAGCGTTTCGAGTTGGGGACATCTCACGGCGAGCCAAAGACCGCCTCGGTCTCGGAGACCGAGGCGGTCTGCGCCGGGGAACGGCGAGTTGGTCGCGCATAATGGATTATCTCGCGTCGCGGCGATGTCCCAAACCTGTAACGCTCCCCTTTCTGCCATTGACTTGCTATCGAGCCAATGCTATTATGCTGTCACGCTAACTCGGTGTTCCTCATCCGCCGATCACACATCGTGAGTTCGCGGGCGAGGAACGCTTCGGGAAGACGTCCACTACCACCCAGTTTCCAGCAACATTGGCTCTGTTTCAGTTGTGGTCCGGACCATTCACCGCGCAGAAGGTACTGAAAGTGGCAATTGCGACAAGTCACGAGTCGATACGGTCCCTCAGGGAGAAGATCCACGTGATTCTCGACCCGAAAGTCGGCGACGAGATCGAGGACAGGCTGTACGACGCTTTCATGGTCCCTCTGATCTTCCTGAACATACTTTCGGTGATTCTGGAAACCGAGGAAACTATATATGCCGAGTATTCTTCCCTGTTATGGACCTTCGAGGTTTTCTCGGTAATCATCTTCACGATCGAGTACGCGCTTCGTCTTTGGTCCTGCACAGCAGACGATGAGTTCATTAAGCCCGTAATGGGAAGGATCCGATACGCACTCACACCGATGGCCCTGGTCGATTTGGTGTCCATCCTGCCCTTTTACCTGCCCATGTTCATTCCATTCGATCTGAGATTCGTCAGAGCGCTACGCCTCCTGAGACTCTTCAGGTTGCTGAAGTCAGCCAGATACTCCAATTCCCTGCACACTATTGGATATGTTCTCAAATCGAAGAAGGAACAGCTCGTAATTACGGCCTTTGCCACCTCAATTCTCGTGGTCTTTGCGTCGAGCTTAATGTACTTCGTCGAGTCCGAGGCCCAGCCCAAGGCATTTTCCAGCATCCCAGCCACTATGTGGTGGGCAGTGGCGACACTGACAACAGTTGGCTACGGCGACATCTATCCTATCACGCCCCTTGGGAAATTCATGGGATCCATTATCGCCATTTTGGGGATCGGGCTATTCGCTTTGCCAACAGGGATAATCGCCACTGGTTTTGTCGAAACCATGCAGGCGGATAAATGCGAGAAACGGGTTTGTCCCCACTGTGGGCAACCCATCGAGGACATCTAGCATCTCGATCCTATACTGCCTGGAGATCCAAGCGTCGGAGAAGCTGAGCGTTAAGAGCGACGATAACCGTGCTCGCCGACATCAGGATCGCCCCTACCGCCGGCACCAGCAGAATGCCGAACGGAGCCAGAACGCCCGCTGCCAGCGGCAACGCCACGACGTTATAGCCAGTCGCCCACAACAGGTTCTCGATCATTTTTCGGTAGCTGGCCTTGCTGAGTTGCATTATCCGTACGACGTCGCGTGGATCGTTCTTGACGAGAATAATGCCCGCGCTCTCAATCGCCACCTGAGTTCCAGCGCCGATCGCAATGCCTATGTCAGCCGCAAGCAGAGCTGGCGCATCGTTTACGCCATCCCCAACCATCGCCACGCTCGGGCCGCGCTGACGCAGCTCTCTGACCTTTTCGATCTTGTGCTCGGGCAGCACCTCGGCGAAGTACTCGTCGATGCCAATCTCCCGCGCAACCCAACGTGCTACCTCTTCGCTATCGCCAGTCAACATCGCCACTCTCACCTTCATCTGCCGCAATCGCGATACTGCCTCGTAAGATTCAGGCCGTATCAGGTCTGTAAGGGCTATTGCAGCCTGAGGACGCCCATCCAGAACCAGGTAGACCACCGTCTTGCCTTCCCCCGCCCAGCGCTGCGCTGTCTCCTGCAACCCATCGAACGACGCCAGGCCCAGCGTCTCCAACAGTCGTGGTCCGCCCACTTGCACGACGTGCCCATCCACGTCCGCACGAACTCCTCTGCCTGGCAGAGCCTCGAAGCCTGAGACGCGAACTCGACGCACTCCGCGCCGCTGCGCCTCGGAGCGAATGGCGCGGGCGAGAACGTGCTCGGAATCGCCTTCCGCCGCAGCCGCCAGCGCCAGCGCCTCTTCCTCAGGCATGCCTTCTACGGCTGCCAGACCCACCACTCCGAACTCACCCCGCGTGAGCGTGCCTGTCTTGTCGAAGACGACGACATCCAGGTCCCGCGCAGTCTCTAGCGCCAGACGCTCGCGCACGAGCAGCCCACTGCGAGCCGCCAGAGTCGTCGAGATGGCTACGACGAGAGGGATGGCCAGCCCAAGCGCGTGCGGGCAGGCGATGACCAGCACGGTAACCGTCCGCTCCAGAGCGAAACTACCTGATGCGCCCAGGGCTAGCCAGCCAACAAGAGTGACCGCGCTGAATCCAATCGCGACGAGCACCAGCCAGTAGGCGGCACGGTCGGCCAGCGCCTGAGCCTGAGAGCGCGACATCTGCGCCTGCTCTACCAACCGCGTAATACCCGCCAGCATCGTCTCCTCTCCGATCTTCGTAACCCTCAGTCGCAGCGATCCCTCGCCGTTGACGGTTCCAGCTATGAGTTCGCTGTCAGGAGTTTTGTACATCGGGCGTGACTCGCCAGTGATCATCGCCTCGTTGACCGAGGATTCTCCCGATACAACTCGACCATCGGCAGGTATCCTGGCCCCTGGGCGAACCAGCACGTGGTCTCCCACTTCCAGTTCCTCAAGTCTCACCTCCTCCGTTCGGTCGTCGACGATCCTCTCTGCCGTGTCGGGAAGCAGCTTGGCCAGCTCAGCCAGGGCACCCCTGGCTGAGCCAACGGCACGCATCTCGATCCAGTGTCCGAGGAGCATAATCACGACCAGCGTAGACAGTTCCCAGTAAAGCGGCTCGCCGCGAAAGATGAACTCGGTGGCAAGGCTGTATGAGTACGCGCTGGTTATCGCCAGAGAGACGAGGGTCATCATGCCAGGGCTTAGCGTGGCAAGCTCGTCTCTTGCGCCGCTCAGGAAGATGCCGCCGCCGTAAAAGAAGATGATGCTCCCCAGCACGAAGGGGACATACTGTGATCCAGGGAAAGTCGGCGGCGTGAAGTCTAGCAGTTCCTGGACGAGATCGGTATAGGCGAGAAGTGGCAGGGTTAGCAGCAGACAGATCCAGAAACGCTGGCGAAAATCCTCCGCTTTATGCGCCTCGTGCTTATGAGGCTTGCGCTGCGGCTGTTGCTTGTGCTGTCCATCCATCGAACTTCCCACGGACATAGGCCGAGCACAAAGCGTGCCGCTTCAGGCCGCTGTAGTCTATTACTACCGCTGTTTTCAGCCAAAAAAGCTCGCCACTGGCCTTGACAAGCTAGTTACAAAGGGCTATACTGATTTTCAGCATGACACAGTTTTGCTAGTCCTCTACTGGCTTATCCCTTGGGTGTCGTACGGCTACACATTCTTGGAGGTAGGGCCGATGCGCTTGACTCGACGGGATTTCCTCAAGCTTTCCGGGGCTACTGTCGGCGGCGTGGCTGCCGGCGCAAATCCACTCGCTGCTTCTGCGCAAACCTTTCCTTTGCACAAGAAGATCGGAGAGAAAGCCTCGATCTGCCCTTACTGCGCTGTAGGTTGCGGTGTCATCGTCGCCGTTCAAGACGGCAAGATAGTGAACATCGAAGGCGATCCCGACAACCCCATCAACCGAGGACGACTGTGCAGCAAGGGCGCGGCGATTCTTCAGGTCGTGCAGAACGATCGGCGGCTGAGGAAGGTCAAGTATCGCGCGCCAGGGTCCGACAAATGGGAAGAAAAAACGTGGGACTGGGCGTTGGATCAGATCGCCGATCGCATCAAGAAGACTCGCGACTCCGGATTCGTAGAGCGAATCGACGGCGTTACCGTCAACCGCTGCGAGAACATCGCCGCCATTGGAGGCTCGACCTCCAGCAACGAGGAATGCTACCTCTACGCAAAGCTCCAGCGCGCCATGGGCCTGGTGTATACCGAACACCAGGCTCGCATATGACACTCCCCCACGGTCGCCGGTCTCGGCGCCACGTTCGGCAGGGGAGCAATGACCAACCATTGGATCGACGTCAAGAACGCCGACGTAATCCTCGTTTTCGGCAGCAACGCGGCGGAGAACCACCCAGTGTCGTTCGGTTGGGTGATGGACGCGGTGGATAAGGGCGCGAAGCTGATCAACGTAGACCCTCGCTTCACACGGACGTCGTCGGTCGCCCACCTCTACGCGCCGCTGCGGTCCGGCTCCGACATCGCCTTCATAGGAGGCATGATCAACTACGTCATCCAGAACAAGCGCTACAATGAGGAGTACGTCGTTAGCTACACCAACGCCGCCACCATCGTCAGCGCCGACTTCAAAGGCCCCGGCGACCTCGACGGCCTCTTCGTCGGCTACAACGAAAAGAATCGCGCATACGACGCGAGCAAATGGCAGTACCAGCTCGAACCAGAGCAGCCGCCTCCCGAAGGGGCAACAACCAAACCTCTACGGTTTCCACGTGAGGACAGGACGCTGCAAGACAGCAACTGTGTCTTCCAGCTCATGAAAAAGCACTACTCGCGATACGACCCAGATACTGTGTCGAGGATCACCGGCACGCCGAAAGAGGTCTTCCTGAAGGTGTGCGAGCTGTACGCGAGCACTGGCGAGCCAGAGAAGGCCGGGTCGATAATGTACGCGATGGGACAAACGCAGCACACGGTGGGGACGCAGAACGTTCGTGCCCTGGCGATTCTCCAACTGCTGTTAGGCAACATTGGCGTTGCCGGCGGCGGCGTCAACGCGCTGCGTGGGCTCTTCAACGTGCAGGGCAGCACCGACATGTCTTTGCTCTCAAACATGCTGCCAGGCTACATCGGCCTGCCAGAACAAGCCAAGCACCCCAGGCTAAAAGATTACATCGAAAAAGAGACGCCGGCCGTAAGCTACTGGAACAATAAGCCCGCCTTCTTCGTCAGCTTGCTCAAAGCCTGGTGGGGAAACGCCGCTACTAAGGAAAACGACTTCGCCTACGACTTTCTGCCCAAGGGCAACGGCAACTACAGTTGGATACCCCTCTTCGAGGCTATGCACGCGGGGAAGATCAACGGCCTGATCGTCCTCGGCCAGAACCCGGCCGTGAGCGGGGCCGATCAATCCGTCGTCAGGGCAGCCCTCGGCAAGCTGGATTGGCTGGTTGTCTCCGACCTTTGGGAAACCGAGACGATGAGCTTCTGGAAACGGCCAGGGGTGAACCCCGCGCAGATCAGGACCGAGGTGTTCGCCCTCCCGGCCGCAGCCTCCGTCGAGCGCTCGGGCAGCGTTACCAACAGCGCGCGCTGGATCATGTGGCGATGGAAAGCTATCGACCCACCCGGCGACGCGAAGCCAGACCTTTGGATGCTGGATCGACTGTACAAAGCCATCAGGAAAGCCTATAAGGATAGCACCACCCCCAAGGACCGCCCGATTCTCGACTTGAACTGGAGCTACGGCGACGGTCCCGAATACGACGCCGTGGCCAAAGAGGTCAACGGCTACGATCTGAGTCAGGGCAAATTAGCACCGGGCTTCGCCGCGTTGAAGGCCGACGGCACCACTTCGTGCGGCAACTGGATATATTCGGGCTTCTACCCTGACGGCAACACGAATAAGGCGGCTGGTCGCGACAACAAGGACCCCAGCGGCCTCGGCTTCCACCCAGGCTGGGGTTTTGCCTGGCCCGCGAATCGCCGCATCCTCTACAACCGCTGCTCCACGAAGCCAGACGGCACGCCGTGGAACGAAAAAAAGAAGGTAATCTGGTGGGATGCCAACCAGAAGAAATGGATCGGCAACGACGTGCCCGATTTTGTGCCAACCAAGGCCCCCGACGCCAAGCGGAATCCTCAAGCCCTGGGATTGGCCGCTCTGGGCGGCACGGACGCCTTCATCATGAAGACCGACGGCAAGGGCTGGACCTTCGCTCCTGCAGGCATCGTAGATGGCCCGCTCCCGGAGCACTACGAGCCGCTGGAAAGCCCCGTCGGCAACGCCCTGTCGCAGGTCAACTTCAACCCCGCCTCCAAGGTCTGGCGGCCCGACGAAGTGGGCAAGACCGACAAGTTCCCCATCGTCGGCACCACCTACCGCCTATCTGAGCATATGCAAGCAGGGGCGATGAGCCGCAACCTGCCGTGGCTCGCGGAGTTGATGCCCGAGCTATTCGTCGAGATCGGGACCGAGCTGGCCAGCGAGAAGGGCATTAAGAGCGGCGACCTCGTCGTCGTGCGCACCGCCCGTGGCGAGGTCACTGGCACCGCGCTGGTCACGACGAGGTTCAAGCCTTTCACGATCGAAGGCAAGATCATCCATCAGATCGGCATTCCATGGCACTTTGGCTATGTGGGCATAATCACGGGCGACAGCGCTAACGTGCTCACGCCCCACGTGGGAGACGCCAACACAATGATGCCTGAGTATAAGGCATTTCTATGTAACGTCGAAAAGGCGTGAAAGGGGTGACCAATGGCTAAGAACGCTATGCTCATTGACACCTCGAAGTGCATCGCGTGTCGAGGTTGCCAGGTCGCATGTAAAGAGTGGAACGACCTGAGAGCTGGCAAGACGAAGATGATCCCTGGCACCTATCAGAACCCGCCGGCCATTGCGGCCAACACCTGGACGATTGTGCGCTATTCAGAGAAGAGCGACGACAACGGCACGCGCTGGCTCTTCCGCAAAGAGCAATGCCTGCACTGTGACCAGGCAAGCTGCGTTGAGGTCTGTCCCACGGGAGCGATGGCCAAGCATTACGACGAATTCGTGGAGGTAGATCAGGAGTGGTGCATTGGCTGCCGCTACTGCGTGCAGGCCTGCCCCTTCGGCGCCGTACAGTTCGACGAAACCACTGGCACCGTTAAGAAATGCACTCTTTGCATCGACCGCGTGCTAACAGGACTCGAGCCTGCTTGCGTCAAGGCTTGCCCTTCGGGTGCGCTCAGCTTCGGTGATAGGGAGAAGTTACTCACTGTAGCGAGAGGCAGGGTGGACACGCTTCGAGCCCGTGGCAGCGGCAGCTCTGGCGTTTACGGCAAGGATGAGCTTGGCGGACTGAAGGTGATCTACATTCTCAACGGCCCGCCAGTGGCCTACGGTCTCGCCCCCAATCCGCAAGTGGCAACCGCCAGCCTCTCCAGTAGCTGGCTGAGCGGACTTCTCGCAACCGGCGTCCTGGCATCGTTGCCTTTCTGGTTCCTTTTCCGCAGGAAGAGAGAGTTGGCAGCCGAAACACAGGAGGTGCTTCCTACCACAGGAGGTGAGTAGCGATGGACGAAATGGTCTGGGGCTGGAAAATCACGGCCTACATCTGGATAGCCGGTCTTGCGGGCGGCACGTATATGTGCGCTATCCTGGTAAACCTCTGGGACGGCAGATGGCATCGTGAGTCCGTTCGCGCAGCTACTTTTCTCACTGTCCCGCTTCTACTTATTGGCGCCGCCCTGCTCACGGCCGACCTGGGACAGCCCGCACGGTTTTGGCATCTCCTCGCCGCATGGCGCCCAGGTTCCCCCATGTGGCTCGGCACCTACGTCCTCGTCCTTGGCTCTATCGTCGGTGGCGGGCTGATAATCCACGAAGCAATAGATGCCTTCAAGGTTCGCTTGCCAGGGGCAGACACCCTTGAGTTTCTGGTCACCTGGCTCGGCCTCATCTTCGCCGCCGTGGTGGCCACCTACGTTGCCGTTCTTCTCACCTCTACATCGCGAGTCTTCTGGAGCGCCACGCCTTTGCTGCCGGCGCTGTTCGTCGTCTCAGCCCTGTCGATGGGCGCAGCAACCATTCTCATTTTCACGCGCTTCCTGAATCTGCAGTTATCGGAGAGGATGGCCACCAGGCTGCGGCAGGCCGACGCCATCTTCGTCGTATTCGAGCTCGCCATCCTGGCCGCGCTGATGGTCACTCTCGTCTTCTCTTCCACGCCCCTGGCGAGCAAGGCCGCGCAAGATATCCTCATCGCGCCACTCGGCCCAGCCTTTTGGCTCGGAGTGGTCGTGGTCGGGCTGATCGCTCCCCTGATCATCGAGATATTGGTCGAGAGAATCAAGCCAAAAACGATGGCCCCCGTGATGCTCGTGGGGCCAATCCTCGTGCTCATCGGTAGCCTCGTCCTTCGCTATGTTGTAGTCTTCGGCGGACAAACCCAGGCATGGATATCTCGGCCGCCGGTTTAGAACTATCAGCCTGAGGCGACTGAGGGGCGAGAGGAATCTAGACTGAAGCTTCGGCATGGAATCATTCGAGAGTTGCATGCAAGTCACGGAAGAAAAGAAGCAGGACGGCGACCTGTGCAAGCTGGCCGCCTTTTATCACGACGTCTTTCGCGCCCAAAAGCAGGCCCTCTTAAGCAATGATGACCATGCGCCTTCCCTCCACCTGGAAGAAGCCCTCTCGCGCGCACAAGACGGACTTGCTGCACTCAGCCTCGATCGTCTGCAATCACTCGGCGAGGCTTTCCCACACCTCGTCGACGACCTATGCCAGGTGATGGACCGCCACGGATTGCTTGACGAGGCTGACCTGATGGCGCTGCGGGCTGCGCAAACTGACAGTGATAGACGGAAAGCTGTCGTCGAACGTTGGCTTTCCGGGGATGCCGGTTCAGAACCTTCGGACTTCCTCGTCTCGGCCGCGGTTTTCCCCTGGCTCAGCAGCCAGGCTGAGATGCTTCTGCCGCATCTCAACCTGGCTCTGTGGCAGAAGGGCATTTGTCCCATATGTGGCGCCGAGCCCAGCTTTGCCGCCATTGCCCGGCAAAGCCGCCTTCGATCTTTGCTCTGCACGCGCTGTGGCACCGAATGGCCCTTCAAACGTATCGGTTGCCCGTATTGCGGCAACGACGATCAGGACCTTCAAGCATACTACGTGCTGCAGGACGGCCGCTACCGCGTATGCGTGTGCGAGAAATGCCAACGGCATCTCAAGGCAATCGATCTCGCGTTTGTCAATTCGGAGCATGTTTCCCTTCTGGTCGAAAGCCTGCTGAGTGGATGGCTTGACGAAGCGGCCGACGCCGTGCAACGATCTAAGGCATAGTAGCCACGGCACGTCGTTCCCTTTCAGCTTTGCGGGCCCGATTCGGCCTCTGTGCTTGACAGCTCGCGAATGCCGTGTGACAATAAAATAAATGGACACGTTTGCCTCAAGAGCACTCGGCAGGGCGCGCACAAATGGCAGGACGTTCCTGGCCCTGGCAGGCATGGCTCTCTTGCTTTCTAGCCTGCAAGACCCGCTGCCATCTCCAAGGCTGCCCACTCCACTGGCCGAACCCAAGATTTCACGCGTAAACTATTCCACGGCGCCATCAACCGCCAACCTCAAACACAAGGGTGTCGCCTATGCCTCGTGGACGAAAGGTCAGTATCCATTCACGGCGAGTTGGGAAGCCCAGACTTACACGGGCGCGCAGGCCATCGGGAAGGTCTCGGTGACCGACAACAGGCATTACGTGGGCTCGGGATCGCTGGAAATCGACGTAGATCTCGTCGGCGACGATCCGGCCAATCAGCGGCGCGCGGGAGAAACCTTCATCAACCTGCTGATTCACCCTCTCCAGGATCGACCGTCCGATTGCTCTATTGGTCCTGTTGACCTCGCCGGTGCCCGCTTGAGCGCGAAGGTTTACGCGCCGTACGGAAGCAGTGGCGATCCATCCAGTCCCAACACCTTGCAGCTTTTCGTCAGGGACGAATCGATGCGAAGCTTTTTCGGCATTCCCACCTTTTTCGGCGAAAACCAGTGGAACGACGTCACTGCGGTAGTGCCACGCTCTGCCCCTGGCTTCGACCCTACGCGCGTTGCGGTCGTCGGCCTCCGCATCGACTCCAATTCGTCTGCGCGTTTCGCTGGCAAAATCTGGCTCGACGAATTCGACTGGGATAGTGGCAGCATTCATCCTAAGTATGGGTTCGATAACGTGTTGAACTCCCTGGACAGGATCAAAGGCGTCGGCGCCAATTCCGTCTCCCTCATCGTGACCTGGTATCAAGACACGACAGTAACTTCGACGATCTATCCTGATCCAACCAAGACGCACACGGATCAGGAAATCGTCGATACTATACGCGAGGTTCACAGTCGCGGCATGAGCGTGCTGCTCGCCCCTCACGTCGACGTGCAAACAGGCGATTGGCGGGGCGCCATCGATCCCGCTGATCCGAACGCCTGGTTCGCCAGCTATGCCCGCTTCATCAGCCACTACGCGCAGATCGCACAAAGCCAGGGCGTGGAACTGTTCTTGGTGGGCACGGAACTGGCTCGCCTCGAAGATGCTGCCCATCGCGACAACTGGAACGCCGTGATCGACCAGGTCAGGCGAATCTACGGTGGACAAATCGCCTACGCCGCCAACTGGGATAGTTACGGCTTCGTCTCGTTTTGGGACCTTCTAGACATTGCCGGCGTCGATGCTTACTTCCCATTGAGCGACGCGAGAGACCCCACTGTCGACGAGCTTGCCAGTGGCTGGACGCATTATGTGCTGCCGGGAGGTGAGGCTCACAACTGGCTGGCCGAGATGGAGAGATGGCAATTGAAGATCGATAAGCCCGTCATCTTCGCCGAGATAGGCTATCGCAGCCGAGATTACGCTGCGAGAAAGCCCTGGTCGACGTCGAAGGGCGGCACATACAACGGCAACCTTCAGGCGAGGAGCTATTTGGCTGCCTCACGCGCATTTCAGAACAGCCCCTGGCTGCAAGGCTTGTTCATCTGGAACTGGCTTCCTTTCTCTGACGCAGGAGGCTTTTGCGACGACGATTTCACGCCACAGAACAAGCCAGCCGAGGTTCAATTAGCCTCCATCTTTGCTGGGAGGCTGTACCTCCCACTTATCTTCAGGAACGCGACCGCAGGATGGTAGCTAGCCACCGCTCGCAGCGCTTCTAGAATTCCTCTATGGAGCACCAGACGATCTCATCTTCTCGTCGATTATCGACGCGTCCGCAAACGGGGCACTTCCTGGTTTCCTGTTCCTCGGTAGCGAACATCGCGCCGCAGTTGCCGCATTTGAAACATTCCACCGCAGACACCCCCGCGTGCGTCTGCTCCCTCACAAAGCGCTTCTGCTTCTCCTTCTCCATATTGACCCACCTCCCTCTGTCTGAGCTCCGCAAAAAGAGTGCAAGAGCTGTGCCAGCCAAACTTGACAGGATTATCCTCGCATTGTAAAATTACCAAAGTCAGCGACTTGCACGCGGAAGTGGCTCAGTGGTAGAGCATCTCCTTGCCAAGGAGAGGGTCGCGAGTTCGAATCTCGTCTTCCGCTCCAACTCCAGTGGGCTCTTCACGGAGAGCCCTTTTCTATGCTATAATGAAGTGCGAGGCGCCAGCAAGTCTGCTCGGCGTCACTTTGTAGGAGAGCCAGTAGTGAAGGTTACAACGGAAAGCATTCCTGATAGGCAGGTCGTTCTGACCGTCGAGGTGGAGCCAGACCGCGTCGAGAAGTACTTGGACAGGGCTTATCGCCGCCTCGTCGATCGGATCAACATACCCGGCTTCCGAAAGGGCAAGGCCCCGAGGTACATTGTCGAGCGTATGATGGGCAAGGAAATGCTCTTCAGTGAGGGGCTCGACCTTATGTTCCCTGACGTCTACAAGACTGCCGTCGACGAGGCTGGAGTGAAGCCGTTCGACGCTCCCAAGTGGGAGGTTGCACAGGAGAATCCGCTCGTTCTGAAAATCACGGTATCTCTCGAACCCACGGTAGAGCTAGGCAACTACAAGGATATTCGCCTGGCCCGTGAGGAAGTTGAGGTCACCGACGAGCAGGTTCAATATTACCTCGATCAGCTCAGGGAGAGATACTCCGAGTGGGTACCTGTGGAGCGTCCCGCGGCGATAGATGACAGAGTTACCATTGATATATCTGGCGCAACCAAGGGCGAAGCCTTGCTAGAGAGCGCTGCTGGATCGGCGCTCGTCAGCCAAGAGGGAAAGCAGATAATCAACACTAAGGGTGTCGATTACCCTGTCAAACCTCAGCCAGATTCCCTATTGCCTGGTTTTGCCGAGCAACTGGTCGGCTTGGCGGCAGGCCAGGAAAAAGAATTCTCCATTATCCTGCCAACCGACTATCCTGAGGCAGATCTCGTTGGGAAAGAGGCGCTTTTCAAAGTCGTCTGCCACGCCGTCAAGGAGAAGCATTCACCCGAACTCGACGACGAGTTCGCCAAGACCATCGGCGACTTCGAGACCATCGACGCTGCGCGGCAATCCATTCGAGAGGGGCTGCTCGAGCGCGCGAAAGCAGCGGCTGAGGGCCGCTTTGCTGATACCTTAGTCAACATGATCGTCGACCGCTCGAGAGTAGAGCTACCGCCTTCGCTGATCGACCGCGAAGAGGAACATGCAATCGAGCGTTTTGCCGCTCGACTCAGAGAGTCAGGGTTGATGCTCGATCAGTACCTGCGATCGGCGGGGCAAACCGAGGAGCAGTACAAAGAGACAGTTCGCGCCAGCGCGAAGAAGCGCCTGGAAACGGCGTTCGTGCTGCGTGAGGTTGCCGAGGCCGAGAACATTGAGGTTAAGCAGGAAGAAGTGGACGAGGAGATTCATCGGCTGGCTGATAACCTGGCCGACGAGGATGCTGCCAGGGCGCGCAACACGCTTGGCAACCCAGAGGCCCGCAGCAGTCTGAGCTACGATCTCTGGGAGCGCAAGGTGATGAATCGTCTGACGGAGATAGCTACCTCCGAGACAACGCCCGAGGAAGCTTCTGATTCAGAGTCACCAGTTGCCGCAGAGCAAACATCCGAGGCGAACCCACCACAAGAATGAACGAGTATTACACTGGACCCTACTAAGGAGGGATGAACGTGAACATGCAGGCTTCGAATCTTGTGCCCATGGTCATCGAGAACACGGGCCGAGCTGAGAGAGCTTTCGACATATATTCGTTGCTGCTCAAAGAGCGAATTGTCTTTCTCGGCACGCCTATCGATGACAACGTGGCCAATCTCATCATCGCTCAGTTGTTGTATCTCGCCCGTGAGGACCCCGACAAGGATATCAGCTTGTACATCCATTCACCCGGCGGGATTATCACAGCGGGACTGGCCATCTACGATACGATGCAGTTGATAAGGCCTGACGTCTCCACTATCTGTGTTGGTATGGCCGCCAGCATGGCGACTATCCTGCTTTCGGCTGGGACTAAGGGAAAGCGCTACGCGCTTCCTAACTCGACCATCCACATGCACCAGCCACTGGGCGGAGTGCAGGGGCAAGCGGTGGACATGGAAATCCAGGCGAAGGAGATACTTCGCTTGCGCAAGGTCATCAACGATATCCTGGTGAAGCACACAGGCCAGGACGAAGAGCGCATCATTCGAGATACCGACCGCAATTTCTACATGAGCGCCGAACAAGCAGTGCAATACGGCGTAATCGACGAGATACTGACGCAAGAAAAGAAGTAAGCTAATTCTAGACAACAAGGCTGGTCAGTTGTTGGGGAGGGGGGACTAGATCGATGGCAACGACGCGAGGCTCAAGGGGACAATACCATTGTTCCTTTTGTGGCAAAGGGCAGGAGCAAGTGCGACGGCTGATCGCAGGCCCCGGCGCAGTCTACATTTGTGATGAATGCGTCGACCTCTGCCGCGAGATCATAGACGAAGAACACGCGCCGACGACCCCCAAGGTCAAGCCACAAATAAATAAGATTCCAACACCCAAGCGCATCTGCGAGTTGTTGGATCAGTACGTCGTGGGTCAGGACAGAGCCAAGAAGGTGCTGTCAGTAGCGGTGTACAACCACTACAAGCGCGTCAACGCTGGCACTCAGATCGACGAGGTGGAGCTGCAAAAGAGTAATATCTTGCTCCTGGGGCCGACTGGCTGTGGAAAGACGCTCCTCGCTCAAACGTTGGCCAAGATACTTGACGTGCCATTCTGCATTGCCGATGCTACCGCGCTTACCGAAGCTGGATACGTTGGCGAGGACGTAGAAAACATCCTGTTGCGATTGATTCAGGCGGCGGACCTGGATATCGCCAGGGCCGAGCGAGGTATTGTTTACATCGACGAAATCGACAAGATCGCCCGCAAAGGAGATAACCCGTCGATCACCCGCGATGTGTCGGGTGAAGGCGTGCAGCAGGCTCTGCTGAAGATAATCGAGGGAACCGTCGCTAACGTTCCACCCCAGGGAGGACGCAAGCATCCACACCAGGATTTCCTTCAGATCAACACGGCCAACATCCTCTTCATTTGCGGCGGGGCCTTCGAAGGGCTCGACAGGATAGTTGCCGACCGCGTTGGAGCGAAGCGTTCGCTTGGATTCAGGTCAGATCATACGACCAAGGCGCAAGAGCGCGAGGAATCAGCGAAGATGCTCCAGCAGGTCATTGGCGACGACCTTCTGAAGTACGGCCTCATACCCGAGTTCGTCGGCCGACTGCCCGTAGTTGTGAGCGTTGACCCGCTGAGCAAAGAGGCGCTCATTAAGATACTTACCGAGCCCAAGAACGCCATCATCAAGCAATACGAGAAGTTCCTGTCGCTCGATAAAGTCGAACTGGTCTTCACGCCAGAGGCGCTTGAAGCCGCGGCCGAGCAGTCGATGCGACTGAAGACCGGCGCGCGAGGCTTGCGAACCATCATCGAGGAAGTTCTGCTCGACGTCATGTACGAGATTCCATCGCGTGGCGACGTCAAGAAGTGCGTCATCAACGCCGAGACGATCCTGCGCAAGACAGGGCCGATACTGGTAACGAAGGCTGACAGAACAATACCTCTGGGCAGAGATCGAGAGATCGAGGACGAGTCGGCATAGCCCAGAGCACAGCAATACACAGGAAGAAAGAATTGAGGGGCAGGTTATTCGAACCTGCCCCCCTTTCCTATTATCTGGCACAACCACGGTACCCATTGTAGCGGCGCGATGAATCGCGCCCGGCCGTTCCCCTCGTGCACAGACCTGTCACGTCCCACCGAAAACCGCTCTAGGCGTGATCCGTCGGCTGGCCTGTTATGATCTCGATAGCGTGGGGGACAATGGGGAGTACCACGTCGAGGTTCTCACGCACGGCTCTTGGACTGCCAGGGAGATTGATAATGAGTGTTCTGCCCCGAACCCCAGCCACTGCACGCGAGAGCATTGCTCGCGGTGTCTTCCTAATTCCTTCGACAAGTATCGCCATCGGAATGGCCGGGATTTCCTTGTCGATAACTGCCAGCGTAGCTTCAGGCGTCACATCTCGTGGGCTCAAGCCCGTGCCACCTGTGGTTAGAACCAGATCGACGCGCTGCTCGTCCGCCCAACTCTTGAGAGTCGCCTCGATCATCGCTCGTTCATCAGGCACAATGCGATAGTCAACTATCTCCGCGCCGATGCTTTGCAGCGCCTTTCGAATTTCCTGGCCGCTAACATCCTCACGCTGGCCCTGGTATCCTTTATCGCTGATAGTCAGAATTGCAGCTCTTATCATAATATACTACCTGTAACCATTGGCAAATAAGTCCAGTTTGTGCTAAAATCGACGGCGATTGTGGACGGCCCTCACTACGACTGACTTCTCGCTATTCTTTTCAAACGAGGGAGCAAGGACTATGAGCCTGACCGTTGGCGATGGCTTCAAGTTTGGCTGTGGCTTGATCCTTTCGATGGTAGCCTTCTATTTCCTTCTTGTCATATTCGCAACGGGCGTTTTCTTGTTAGCGATGATTCTCAACATCCAGCTTCCTTCTGCCGTGGCGCAACCTTTCAAATTCCTGTTCTTCGGCTAGAGGCATAACTAGGTAGTCTCTTTTTCCACCTCGTGAGCCAGCAGAATGGCTTCTGCTATCTCGCGCATGGAGCGCCTGGTGTTCATCGAAAGTTTCTGAATCTTTCGGAAAGCCTCGGCCTCCTTCAGCCCCTGAGTATCCATCAGAATGCCCTTCGCCCGCTCGACCAGCTTGCGCGTTTCCAGCGTCTCGCGAAGGCTGTTGGTCTCCTTTTCGAGAGCGCGAAACTCCCTGAAGCGAGCGAGCGCCACCTCTATTGCGGGCACGAGTTCAGCCTCGCGGAAAGGCTTGACGACGTACCCAACCACTCCAGCATCCTTTGCTCCTTCGACCAGCTCCTGCTGGCTGAAGGCCGTAAGAAGCAGCACCGGCGAAATGCGCTCCTCGGTGAGAATCTTGGCTGCAGCAATTCCGTCCAGGTCTGGCATCTTCACATCCATGATCACGAGATCAGGCTTCAGTTCACGGGCAAGGTTCACAGCGCTTATACCGTCTCCTGCCTCGCCGACCACAAGATACCCCAGCGCCGCAAGCATCTCTTTCAGATCAACACGGATGATCGATTCGTCGTCGGCGACAATTACCCTTGTCTTGCCCAATTCTCAGTTCCTCCTCACATATCTTGGTCCCATCATCAGCCACCTCGTCATCTGATGGCGGCAGATGCCACCTTCTGGCCTCGCTGTGCTTTCGGGATAGTGACCATGGCTCTCACTCCACAATGGGTCCCACCCTGGCTACTGCCGCTTCCGTTGACGAGCTCAAACGCGCCCTTCAGGTCCTCTCTGGCAAGCGTGCTTACTATCTGCAACCCCAGGTTGGTCCCTCTAGAGAAGCTGAAGCCAGGAGGCAGTCCCTGCCCATCGTCGACTATTTCTAGCGTCAGGTTGTTGCCATTGTCGTGCAAGGTGATCGTAATCGTCCCCTCCCAACGATTACTGAAACCATGCTCGACTGCGTTCTGGAGCAACTCGTTAACGATAAGCGCACACGATGTGGCTTGTTGGGCCGGGAGATAGATGTTGCTGCCCTCGAGAGCAATCCTGATACGCTTGTCCGGGTCGAGCACCCCTTGAGTTACCTCGTCTAGAATGCGCTGGCAGACGTCCTTGATGTTGATGATGCTTGACTCGTCGTGTGAAAGAAACTCGTGCACAACAGCCACGCTGAGTATGCGGTTGATGGTCTGCCGCAACACATCCACCACTTCCTCCGAACCGGTGCGCCGCGCCTGCAAGCGTAACAGCGCCGCGATTGTCTGGAGGTTATTCTTCACTCTGTGGTGAATCTCCTGGATCATCGCAGATTTAATCTTGAGTTCCTGTTCCTTACGACGCTCCTCCGTTATGTCTTGAATGACGAGGATGACCCCGTCGAGTTCCTCAGGTTCCCTCAGTCGCTTCCACCAGGAAGTGACGGGAGAAGCTACCAGGGGGATCGCCTTTCTTACCCAAACGAGCGGACCTTCCTCGACCACATCTTCAACACATACACCTGACTCCAGCGCTTTGAAGAAAGATGACTCGTCGGTCCGCAAATCGGCCAACCTGGCGCCCAGCAAGGGCCGAGTGAGCCCCTGCCTTCTGTAAAGATTCTCGGCGATTGGACTTATATACAGTATTTGCCCCCGGCTGTCAACAACCATGGAACCATCGTGTTCGCCAATAGGACCGATGTTCTGTCCGCCTTCCAACTGCCCTTGCAGCACTATCCGCCGAAGTTGAGCCATCGCACGCTGAAAGACGATGCCCTTTTCCTGCTGCCGCTCTCGGTCGACAAGGCTCGTCTCAGTGCTCAGCGCCCCGACGACGGATTGGCCGCTCTTCACGGGATGCACCACCTGCACTGTTTGCGAGCCGCGCACGAACTCGCGCCTTACTTGCTGCTCGGGCTTGCCGCGAGCAAACACGCGTAGCACAGCGGGTTCATCAGCCACTCCCACTTTCTTGCTTAGCTGGGAATCGGAGTAAATCGAAGGCACGGAATGAGGCTTTGCTTCCGCAACTACCTGGGCTTCGCTTGATGAGTCAGCCTTACAATACAGCAGCAAGTCAGCGCGGGCAAGATCGGCCAGCAGCGGTAGGCTGTGCTGAATCCTATTGAGGAGATCCCTGCCATCGTCGGTCAAGCCGAAGCTACACGGTCCGCCACTCACGGTGTCCTCATCGACAAGCAAACTGCCTTCGTGCGCCCTACTCCAGTAGTATCGCCTCTATCCCACAGGGATCCTATCAGAAAGGATAGTCCCGCAGAAGCCGAGGATTATAGTGCTGTAGATTGTAGTCTTGTAGTGGTAATCGCTCTTGATGGGCACCAAGAGCGATTGCTGTCCTTACTGCCTGATCAATCACGCTATGCGCGCATTATAGCAAATAGCTCTCCCTTTTACAATCCTTATCCACCTTTGCTATAATGGCACCAAGGGGGCCGAAAGCCCCTATTTTCCTAAGGTGTGAGTAGTGAACGAAACAGAAGAACTGCTTAGAACCGCCATCGAGGCGTCCACGGCTGCAGGTGCAATTGTCGCAAAGCGCTTTCGCCACGTCTCTTCAGTCCGATTCAAGAGTAGAGCCAATCCAGTGACCGACCTGGATATCCAGGCCGAGAGAACTATCGTCGAAGTCATTACCAAACGCTTCCCCGGCCACAACATTCTAAGTGAGGAAGTGCACACCGTCGACCGAGGCTCAGAATACACCTGGGTAATCGACCCTCTCGACGGAACAGTTAACCTCACTCAAGGCATACCTCTCGTCGCCGTCTCAGTCGGCCTCAGCCAGGATGGAAAGCCGCTGCTGGGCGTGGTGTTCGACCCAATGCGAAAGGAGCTTTTCACGGCCGTGCGTGGTGGTGGGGCCTTTCTCAACGGAAAGCAGATCCGAGCTTCGACGAAGGCATCATTGGAGGACGCCGTGGTCGGCCTCGATCTAGGATACGATCAATCGGCACGCCATCGAGCGCTCGAAACAATTCTCGCCATTCTCCCCAGAATTCAATCCTACCGGATAATCGGGTCGGCCGTCCTTGGCCTGTGTTACGTCGCGTGCCGACGATTCGATCTCTACTTCCACCCCGCGATCTACCCGTGGGATATTGCGGCAGGATCTGTCATCGCCTCGGAGGCGGGAGCCCTTGCGACCGACCTGCGTGGCAACCCGGTGGCGATCGACACAGAGACCATCGTCGTGTCCAATAGCGAATTACATAGCCAGTTTATGGATCTCGCCGCTTTCCGACTCATCACAGCCTGAGAAGCCACCCAACAAACAATCGGCCCACCACCACGATATATTGCCAAAACACATAGTCGCCAGACACAAACGTGTGGGCGTTACGAGTTTGGGACATCGCCGCGACGCCAGATAATCCATTATGCGCGACCAACTCGCCGTTCCCCGGCGCAGACCGCCTCGGTCTCGGAGACCGAGGCGGTCTTTAGCCCACCGCGAGATGTCCCCAACTCGAAACGCTTTCCAAACGTAGGGGGCGACCCTTGTGTTCGCCCCCTGGGACTGCTATTGTCTTGCCTATGCCCACAAAGTTTCCGGAGCTACCAGGTCCCGTTATAGCCATTCAACACGTGAGGGAAGTACACTCTGAAAGGTAAATTCCCCACTGTCGGCGTTGGTCCAGGCGCTGTGGGCGTAGCCTGAGGGGTAACAGAGGTGATCTTCAACAAGCGTCCCCGTGGACCAGTTCCAACGTAAACGCTCCCGCTGCCCGCGACGACTAACGCGCCGATCGAACTCTCACTGGAACTCGCCTTCGTCACCTTCATCACCGACGTCGCGTACCGCCCCAGGGGATCGTATTCAAACACATAGGCTCCCCTGAACGCTGTCCCACCGAAGATCTTGCCATCAGAAGTGGCACCGAGAGAGAGTATGCCCGTCTGACCTGGCACGATCTGTCCCAGGTCTTCCCTTCCAGAGGTATAGCTGAAAGAGATCAACCTGTCATCAGCAGTTCCAGCGAAGACCTTTCCCTGCGAGCTAGCCAGCGCATTAATGCCGACGTTGAAAGTGTCCAGAACAGTGATGGCATTGTTCTGAGGGTTGACACTGAACAGGACCCCTGACGGGGATGTGCCACCGTAGATCATTCCATCCTGCCCAGCCGTTAGCGCGGACACGGATTCTTCGCCGAGCATTGGGACGCCAACGTCGATAGGTGTAGCATCAATCCCCGGCTTATAGCGGATCAAGTGCGCGTTTGGCCCAGTGCCCCCATAGATCGTTCCGTCAGCAGCGGAGACCAGAGATCTCAGATCTCTCTCGCCAGGGAGAACCTGGCCAGGGAACTCAAACGAATCTGAGGCAGGCAAGTACCTGAAAAGATAAGCCGCGTTGTTGGTGCCCCCGTAAATGCTGCCGTCGGGCGAGCTCGCAAGCGCGTAGATGATCGTTCCACCCGGGAGTACTTGTCGCTTGTTCGTAAACGTTCCGTTGCTGGGATCATAAATAATGAAGTATCCTTGATAAGATGTTCCAAGATATATTCTGCCATCACTGCCCATTGCCATAGAGTGCACGTCGGCATCCACATCGATCAGGTTCTGATCGACATCGACCGACATCGTCGAACCTGGCAGCCGAGGAAACACAAGCTGGCTTGCGTACGCAAGAAGGGAAATGCTGGCAAAGAGTAGAGCAAGTATCGAGCCGAACGCCAGCGGGCCTATGCGCCTGAGTCTACCCATAAATACCATCCCTCTCCCAAGCAACCTCGCTGTTTGTGCTGTGATGGAATCGTCCACAACGCGCCTCAGCCGCCTTGCACATCGACGGACCAGTCACACAACCACCGAGGCGTACACGTCCGGCTAACCTGACGCAAATATACTACACAATTTGCCAGGCGGCCACAAGCCCCTTGAGAGCCCAAATCAGGCCTAGATGCCCCCATTAGCCACATTGGGCTATCCAAATCTCCTAGCCAGAAAGCGACTCCAGATTGCCCCAATAACGTGACCGTTCGCACGGCGGAGCACGACCCGACGCCGCAGACCGCATTGTACACTCAACGACCGTAGCAAGGCAAGGGACTCGAACCCTCTGGTGTCTCAATTGCGGGTTCGAAATTGACCCTTTTCTAGTGGTTACTGTATAATGACTTGTCGAAACTTCGCCAGGGAGCACTCTTGTGGACGCCCTTGCCAGATTTGAAGCCTTAGTCGAGAACCTTCTCGAAGGCTCGCTGACGCGCATGCTGCGCGGACAGCTCCAGCCGGTGGAGATCGCCAAGCGCCTCACGCGGGCAATGGAGGATAGCAAGACGATCAGCGTCGGTCGAACCTTTGCCGCCAACGAATACCACGTTTATCTCAGTTCCAAGGACTTTCAGAGGCTGGAGGCTGTTCGGTCCACCATGGAGCACGAGTTGGCAGAATACCTCACCGGCGTTGCGCGGGAGCAGCGTCTCTCGCTCATTTCCAAACCAGCGGTGAAGCTAGAAGCTAGAGAGAATCTCCCCACGAGACAGGTGCGGGTCGAGGCGCGGCTTGTAGAACAGCCCTCGATCGTCGCTCCCGCGGCACAGGTGGACACGCCATTAGACATAGGCCATACCAGGAAGATCGAAGCCGAGCAGGTAAAGCGCTCGCTCCGCTCATCTGGGACGAGAGCGTCACTCCTTATCAGTTCGGGCGCCTCTAGCGGAGCGCGTAATCCAATCGACAAGCCCACAGTTGCGCTCGGCCGGGGCCTGGGCAACGACGTGGTTCTCGATGACCCTCGTGTTTCACGGCACCACGCCGAAATTCGCGTGCTTGGCGGCAAGTACTGTCTTTATGACCTCAAGAGCACCAATGGCACCCACGTCAACGGCCAGAGGATCACAGAACGGGTCCTTTCCGACGGAGACACGATTTCTCTGGGCGAGACGGAACTAGTTTTCGAGAATTCCACAGAATAGGGCCACGGCGCCGGACTACATCGGTCCGAGAACGCAAGCCATTTGAGGGGAGCGGAGGATAGTTGTCGACTGATCTGATCATCCTGGGAACGCGGCTAATAATGGTGCTCCTGATATACGCCTTTCTGTTTCAGGTAGTCCTCGTCGTAGTGAGAGACCTGCGCAAGGGCACAGTTCGGGAGCCATCCTCTCAAGCTCAACGCGTCCATCTCGTCGTCGTCGACGCTGGCTCTGACACGATCTTTCCTGGCCAGACCTTCGAGCTCGAGCCAATTACTCGTATCGGCCGCTCTTCTTCGAGCACCATTACTCTTTCCGACAGCTACGTTTCGTCCGAGCATACTCTTGTGGCCTTCCGCGATGGCCAATGGTGGGTGGAGGACCTTGGCAGCACAAATGGCACTCACGTCAACCGCCGTGAGATCACAGGCCCCACACCCGTCAATTTCGGCGACATCATCGAAATTGGCAGAACGAGAATGAAACTGGCCAGGTAGAGTTCTATCAAGGGGCCCCGACACTGCACCACACAATGCGCTAGTTGATTGAGGGAGGACAAAATGCCTGAGGCAAAGATCGGAGTCATCGGCGGTAGTGGCCTGTACGACGTCGAGGACCTAACCGACGTCGAAGAGGTCGAAATAAGTACACCATTCGGCAACCCTAGCGACGTGATCACCATAGGCACACTGGGGGGGAGGCGTGTCGCCTTCTTGCCACGGCACGGCCGTGGCCATCGCCTCAGCCCTTCGGAGGTTCCTTCCCGCGCCAATATCTACGCATTCAAGACCCTTGGTGTAGAAGAGCTGATTTCCATCAGCGCCGTAGGTAGTATGCGCGACGAAATAGCCCCCCTTCATATCGTCATTCCAGACCAGATTCTCGACCGGACCAAAGGCAGGCATGGCTCGTTCTTTGGCGACGGGATCGTCGTCCACGTCGGGTTCGCTGACCCGTTTTGTCCAGAACTCAGTCGGTCTCTCTACGACGCGGCCAAGCTCGTGGGCGCGCGCGTGCACAAAGGTGGCACGTACGTCTGCATCGAAGGGCCGCAGTTTTCCACCCGCGCCGAGTCTCGCGTTTACCGTCAGTGGGGCGTCGACGTTATCGGAATGACAGCCCTCCCAGAGGCCAAACTGGCGCGAGAAGCCGAGATGTGCTACGCCACCCTTGCGCTGGTGACCGATTACGACGTCTGGCACGAGGCTGAAGAGCCCGTCACTGTCGAGATGATCGTCGCCAATCTACAGAAGAACGTCCAGACTGCTAAAGATATTCTCAAGGCAGTCTTGCCAAACGCTCGCGACTCCCGCGACTGCGATTGCACGCACGCGCTCGAAAATGCCGTCATTACCCAATGGGACAAGATTCCAGGCACTACAAAGGAAAGGGTCGCGGCTCTGGTCAACAAGTATGTTCCTGCGTAGGCGTCTCAGGTTACTCGAGGTCAGCTTACTGGTCGCTCCCGCTGCGCTGGTATTGGCAGGAGCGTCTTTGATGAGCCTAGTTCGCCACAACGAGCTAGTTCTCGAAAGTCTGTACCCAGCCTTCTTGCTGATCGGACTCCTCATTCTGGCGCACGTCCTGCTTTTTTGGAGTCGACCAAGCAGCGACCAGGTTATGCTCCCTATCACAGGAATGCTTTCCGCAATTGGGCTCACGCTGGTTTCGCGGCTGGCGCCGAAGGAGTTCAGCCACCAAATCGCCTGGGTTATCCTCGGCTTCTTCCTGATGATACTTGTGGTCTTGCTACCGGGGTCCGTTCACTGGCTCAAGCGCTACAAGTACACGTGGGCAATACTGGGAGTCGCGCTCATTACCACCACTATCGTATTCGGCGTGGATCCCAACGGAAGCGGCGAGCGCCTGTGGCTTGGCTTCGGAGATATCCTTTTTCAGCCATCGGAGGTGCTGAAGGTCCTGCTCGTGGTCTTTGTGGCCTCGTATCTGGACGACAAACGGGAACTGCTCTCTGAAAACGCCTTCAGGGTCGGCTTCTTCAAGATGCCGGCGATTCCTTACATCGTTCCGCTGCTCGTCACGTGGAGCCTTGCTGTGCTGCTACTCATAGGGCAGAAAGACCTGGGTCCGACGCTCCTCCTGTTCGGCGTTTTCATAGCGATGCTTTACGCGGCGACCTCGCGCACTGTATATATCTGGGCAGGCTTGCTACTATTCTTGATCGCCGCGTACGGCGCTTATCACGTTTTCGGCCACGTCGCGACGCGCGTCGACATCTGGATAGATCCCTGGACAGATGCCCAGGGTAAGGGCTATCAACTCGTACAATCGCTGGTCGCGTTTGCCTCTGGCGGCGTTGTCGGAACTGGGCTGGGCTTTGGCTACCCCTTGCTGATCCCAGCCGTCTATACCGACTTCCCCTTTGCAGCTATTGGGGAGGAAATGGGACTGCTAGGCACCTTGGCCATCGTCTTGCTTTACCTGGTATTCACTTACAGAGGTCTGAAAATCTCCCTGGAGGCGCAAGATAGCTTCGAACAGTTACTGGCTATGGGCCTGACCGTGACAGTGGGCCTGCAGGCGATCGTAATCATCTCTGGTAACTTGAAGCTCATTCCGTTAACAGGCATCACGTTGCCCTTCATCAGCTACGGAGGTAGCTCTATGCTAACGAACTTCATCATCGTGGGTCTCCTTCTGAGAATTTCCCACGCTAGCGAGAGATCGTCGTGAGCCAAAGCATCTATCGCACTGGCCTTGCGCTGCTCATAGGTTTCGTAATAATCGCGCTTGCCCTGCCCTACTGGCAAGTAATCAGGGCCAACGACCTGGTCGGTGACCCGAGATATAACCGATACAGATTGAATGAGATAGAGAATTCATCCGAGCGCGGCCGCATTCTCGATCGCAACGGCGTGGTGCTGGCTAGCACTGAGATGACGCCAAATGGGGCCAGGCGAACGTACTCCATGCCGGCGCTCGCCCACGTGACCGGTTTCCACAGCGCAATATTCGGCGATTCTGATATCGAGAAAGCCTTCGCCCCTTATCTTCAGGGCCAGGAAGGCGCCGACCCCTTCAAAGCGATGTTCGACAGGCTCCTGCATCGTCCCACTGTCGGTAGCGACGTCGTGTTGACCATCGATTCGAAGCTACAGGCGGTGGCAGAGGAAGCTATGGGCTCGTCGAAAGGCGCTGCCGTGGTCATACAGCCTAAGACTGGCGAGATTCTGGCGCTGGTTAGCCATCCCTATTTCGATCCCAACACGATGGAGAAGGACTGGGACAAGCTGAAGAACGATCCGGGCACGCCGATGGTCAATCGCGCCACGCAGGGGCTCTACGTACCTGGCTCGACGTTCAAGACAGTCATACTCGCCGCGGCTCTCGACTCCGGCGTGACAAACCCCGACGAGATATTCGACTTCAAGATGGAAACGGACAGCTATGGTCGAGCCTACCATCTGGAGAGCTTCAACGGCTACGAGATATACTGCGCCAACCATGGAATGACCTCGCCAGGACGAGCGCAGTTGCGCCTGGCCGACGTATTCGCCCAGAGTTGCAACATTGCGTTCGCTCGCCTTGGCGTGCGCCTTGGCAGCCAGCGACTGATCGAATACGCCAAACGCTTCGGTTTCGAAACCCAAATACCGCTGGAGATTCCTGACCTACCAAGCCAGCTCAGTCTGAAGCCCGGGTTCCTAAACGATAACGCTGCCGTTGCCGCTACGTCCTTCGGCCAAGGCCAACTTCAGGCTTCACCCTTGCAACTGGCTATGGTAGCCGCGACTATCGCGCGAGGCGGAATCGCGCCGCAACCCTTTCTGGTCAGCGAAATCAGGACGGGTAAATATAGCACCACTGTCGGCCAGCCAAAACAATGGCACGAAGTCGTGAGCCCGACAACTGCCAGAGAGGTGGCTGACATGATGGTTCACGCGGTCGACACAGGTTGGGCCAAGGGCGCTCAAGTCAGCGGAGTTAGAGTGGCAGGAAAGACCGGCACGGCCGAAATCCTACCAGGAGAAACCCCACACGGTTGGTTCATCGGCTTCGCGCCCGAGGACGATCCTCAAGTGGCCGTGGCCGTCATCAAGGAGTACGCAGGCCCTGGCAGCACAGAAGCCGTGCCCGTGGGCAAGGCGATCATACAAGCGGCGTTGGGCAAGTAACAGCGCCCAGAGCGGTTAGCGATCTGATTAGGCCAGATACCACCATAGGGGCCAACCCTGTGTTCGCCCACCTCCCAGATGCCACCGTAGGGGCGAACCTTCTGTTCGCCCACAGGCTAGGCCGAGCTAGCTTTTTCGAAAACGGCCACAAAGCCAGCAGGCAGGTCAATGGCTCGCAACCCAGATTCGCGCGTGATCGTCCTCGACAATCTCGCC
Source organism: Chloroflexota bacterium (assembly GCA_023480885.1). Lineage (GTDB taxonomy): Bacteria > Chloroflexota > UBA6077 > FW602-bin22 > JACPRP01 > JAMCWX01. The sequence goes on from JAMCWX010000029.1 coordinate 38,632, forward strand.
GATTACAGCCCTTACGCCCACTCCCTTCGCCTCCAGAGATCTCAGCAGCTTCTCCGTTCTCCCACGGGGAACGAAGATAAGCAGTCCGCCTGAGGTCTGCGGGTCGCACAGCGCTGTTTGCTGTTCGAGCGTCACGTCCGGATCGAAGATCGTCGAGTCGACGATGAAATCGCGATTCCTTTGCGCGCCACCGGGCACCGCGCCTTTTCCTACAAGGTCCCAGGTCTCGGGCAGCACAGGGATGTCGGCAAACCTGAGCCTGGCGCCAACTGCGCTCGACAACGTCACTTCGCGGAGGTGGCCCAGCAACCCGAATCCTGTCACATCGGTGCAGGCATCAACTCCAACCTCGACCATTGCCTCCGAGGCAGCCTTGTTGAGAGTCGTCATTACCTCGACAACCTTTCGAACCGTTTTCTCGTCGACGAGACTCCGCTTTATGCCCGTAGTGATGATGCCAATGCCCAGCGGTTTCGTCAGTACTATGTCATCTCCCAGCCGCGCGCCAGAGTTCTTGAGCACCTTGTCGGGATGAATGATGCCCGTGACCGAGAGCCCGTACTTCGGCTCCTTGTCGTCGATCGTATGGCCGCCTACGATGGAAACTCCAGCCTCCGCCGCCTTCTCCGCCCCACCTCGCATAATCTCTCCCAGCACCGAGATGGGCAAAGGACCTCCACTCGGGAATCCAGCAATATTCAGCGCTATCAGAGGTTGTCCCCCCATAGCGTATACGTCGCTCAACGCGTTGGCCGCCGCAATCGAGCCGAAGTCGTACGGATCGTCGACTATCGGCGTGAAGTAATCGACGGTCTGGACGATCGCAAGATCTGGAGCCAGCTTGTAAACGGCTGCGTCGTCGGCAGCGTCTCTGCCGACGATGACGTTGGGGTCGGTAATTGGTGGCAAGTAGCACAGAACCTGCGCCAGGTCCTTAGGACCTATCTTACACGCTCAACCAGCGCCGTGGCTGAAGGCTGCCAGTGATATCTTCTCGAAATCACCCATTCTTTCACTTCCAGTTTACCCAATGATTGGCGATGCTGAACAGGATCGCAAGTTGATTCTACTCAAACGATTGGAGCCCGTCAAATTAAACATTCGTACGAGATAACGGCCGTTCGCCCATACGCAGACCAAGAGCCGCAACGCTCCGCCACCGAAATCAGTACTCAATGCCCCTCCTGGCCGTAATGCCCCTGTCATAAGGATGCTTCAAGGGGATCATCTGAGTAACCAGATCGGCCGTCTGGACGATCTCGCTGGCTGCGCCGCGACCCGTGAGCACCAACTCCACGTTAAGTGGCTTGTCCTTAATCAGCGCAAGCACATTCTCGACGGCAATCAAGCCTCCGCTGGTAGCCGTTATGATCTCGTCGAGTATGACCACATCGTACTCTCCAGAGCGCAACAGCTCTCCTGCCAGCGCAAGGGCATCCCCTGCCTGAGCCTCGCGTTGCTCGCGAGATTGCCTGAAGCAACTGCGCATGTTCGGGCAGATTATGTCAAACATACCCCAGGTTTCTGAGAATAGATGCTCCCCGCACTTGCGGTTGCCCTTCATAAACTGAAGAATGCCCACGCGCAATCCGCTGCCCGCGGCTCGCATCGCCAGCCCAAGCGCAGCCGTCGTCTTGCCCTTGCCATCGCCAGTGTACACCTGCACGAGCCCGACCAGTTTCTGCCGAGACACTCCTACCTCTTGCTCCTCCAGGCTTCGCAAGCCGCGATCAGCCGGCGCGCCAGTGACACGTCGGTGCCGAAATGCAGGTGCACGTATGACGCTAGGATGTTCCGCTCAGCGAATCCATCCACCCTGTCGCCCCCCACCACACGATACGCCGCCTTCCCGTCGAAGGACTGAAGCTGCGACCAGTGGAACTCATGCCCTCTCAGCTCTTGTCCCTTGTTCGCCAGAATACTATCAGCTAAAGCTTCGACCGACACGTAGCCCATCCGCACCCTTTTCGACTGCATCTGCGACCAACCTGGCACCAATCCCACCATCGGATACCTCGAACCTTCGAAATCGACAATGCCCTCCGACAGATACATCAGTCCCCCGCACTCGGCGTAGATCGGCAATCCAGCCTCTGCCAGCATTCGAATCGAATGGATGAAGGAGCGGTTTTCCGACAACTGAGCGGCGTAGACCTCTGGAAACCCTCCTCCCACATACAAGCCATCTACGTCGCCAAGCTGCGAATCGTGAACAGGGCTCACAAATACGATCTCCGCGCCCCACGCTCTCAAGATGTCCAGGTTGTCTTCGTAATAGAAGCTGAAAGCCTCATCCCGCGCTACCGCCAGCCTGATTCGCGAGCCTTCGTCGTGCAATAGGAACAGGCCCGCCGAATTCGGCCATTCTAGGACAGGCGCCGCTCTGCATATCGTTATCAACTTGTCGACGTCCACAGTCGCCTCCACCTGCTGGCGAATGGAGCCGATCCTCTGGATCATCTCCCCGCCCTCTGAGGTGGGAACGAGGCCAAGATGTCGCTCTGGCAGGTGAAGGTCAGCGTTCTTAGGGAGGTAGCCCACAACAGGAATTCCTGTCGCAGCCTCCACAGCCTCCTTTGTCCAGCGCAGGTGATTCTGGCTGCCAGTTCTGTTCAGGATCACGCCGGCCAGCCTGACATTCCTGTCGAACTCCTTATATCCCAGCGCCATCGCACCTGCGCTCCGCGCCGTCTTGTCGACATTGAGAATCAGTATCACAGGAGCATCAAGGGTCTTGGCGATCTCGGCAGTGCTCCCAGCTTCTTCCAGACCGTTTCGACCATCGTAGAAGCCCATCACACCCTCGACGATGGCGATATCTGCGGAACGGGTTGCCCTCGCGAAGAGATCGAGCAGCGCCTCCTTGGAGATCATCCAGGTGTCGAGATTTCGGCACGGAACCCCTGCTGCGACGGCGTGATAGCTGGGATCGATGTAATCAGGCCCGCACTTGAACGGCTGAACTCTCAGTCCGCGCGAGCGAAGTGCGGCAACTACCCCGGCTGTAATAGTCGTCTTTCCGACGCCGCTGGCGGCGCCGGCGATGACCAGTCTAGGAATCACTGCCAATGGACTCCTCACCCTGTCGAATCTGCAAGGTCGTACTTCCTCTCATACCCGCGCGGAGTGACGATCAGGCCATCGAAGGTCGTAGTTGACGAGTTGCCAATTAGGACGATGGAAAGCATCCCTACGTCGAAGTCGAGCATATGGTCGAGATCGGTAACCACGATCTGCTGCCCTTCTCGAAAAGCGCTGTTCACGATGCCTGCAGGGGTCGAGCCATCACGATATCTGCGAACTATCCTCTGCGCCTCGACTATTTGCTCCGTCCGCTTGCTGCTCCTGGGATTGTAAAGCACGATCACGAAGTCCGCTTGGGCGGCCATTTCCAGTCGATCGGCGATCTTAGCCCACGGAGTGAGAAGATCGCTCAGGCTGATGACGGCGAAGTCGTGCATCAGCGGCGCTCCGAGGAGCGAGGCGGCCGCATTGAGCGCCGAGACACCAGGGATAATCTCCACGCTCGTCAAGCTCCAGCCAACCTCTCTGGCGACCTCGTAGACCAGGCCGGCCATACCGTAAACTCCCGCGTCGCCACTAGAGATGACGGCGACAGTCTTCCCCAACCGCGCCAGATCCACGGCCTTTCGCGCACGAGCGACCTCTTGTCGCATGCCCGAACTGACCAGTTCCTTGCCGTCCAGAAGCTCCTTGATCAGTCCCACGTAAGTTTTGTATCCGACAACGACATCGCTTTGCGCAAGCGCCTCCCGAGCCCTGACAGTGAGATGTTCGGGACTGCCAGGCCCGATGCCGACGACGAGAATCTTTCCTTCGCTGTCGCTCATCTGTGACTCCCTTTGACGGCAGCTCGCGCCACCGCCACTGTGACGTTCCCCATTTTCGTCTTGGCTACGACCAGGCCATCGACACCAGAGCTCAATAGCGCAGCCGGCTCGCACACCCCATAGGATCCAACCGCTCGCCGAACGTTGTCAGACGGGCTGGGGATACCGTTGACCTCTCGAAGCTGCGCCACGGCATAAAACTCTATCGGAAGCTTCACTTTCTCGGCGAATCCCAAAAGCCCCTGCTCATCACTCTTGACATCGACAGTTGCCAGGTTTCGGACACTCTTAAACGACAACAGGTTGCGCTCCAGAACCGTTCTTACGGCCGACTCGATTTCTTCAGATGAAGTGCCCCTGTTGCAACCCAACCCAACCACAAGGGACTTAGGACGGTAAACCACCGAACTTGCGAGCAATCGGTGAAACCCTTCCCCAAGCAATCGATCTGTGACGATCAGCCCACCCGCGATATCCTCCCTGCCCAGGCTCTCGATGCTCTCAAACAGTTGAATGTTGGTGGGCAACGGCTTCGCTCTTGGCCACCAGTCGGGCTCTCCCGCGTCCTGGAACAGACCGACGACCTCGTCGTTCACTATGGCAGCGCTAACTCGCGTCACGTTTTCTTGGCCATCGATCTCCCAACCAAGCTCTTGTCCCAGAAGATCGACGGCGATCGTATCCTGCACGTCAGACGCCGTAGTAATCACTGGCGTGGCGCCGATCAACTGCGCCACATTCCTGGCCAGTTCATTGGCCCCGCCCACGTGCCCCGAAAGCACGCTGATGGCGAACTTGCCTTCCTCGTCCAACACCACAACCGCGGGGTCGCGATGTTTATCGCGCATGCGCCCGTCGAGAGCGCGCACGGCGATGCCCAGTGACAGTATCAAAATCAGACCATCGTGTCTCGTGAAAGCCTCGCCGATCACTTTCGACACGCTATTATCAAAAGCGCGCACGTTCGGGATGCCGTCGGCAAACCTCGACGGCGCAAACAGATGGCTGTTCGAGATTACACAGCCCAACCGCTTGCCAAGGTCCGTGCCGTTCTTCGTCAGCGTGATGATGGCTACACTTCTTCCAACGCCCATAGCACTCCCGATCCGTTCCAATGGGCGACACACCCTTCAGCCGCACATTACAAGGGGCGACTCCTGCATTAATGTAGAGGCGAACCCCCTATTAACGTAGAACCTTGTGTTCGCCCTGAAGCTTCCCCTTCCCCTGACATATGGGCGAACACGAAGCTCGCCCTGAAGCGTTCCCCTTGCCTTGACGTAGGGGCGAACCTTGTGTCTCTGGAGCTTCCTACGACTACATCACCAACTACTGTTTTGCCTTTCGCCTGCCGTGGCTGAAGCCCTCGTCGTAGAGCTTCGACTTGTGGCCGTTCGCGCACCTCAACTCGGGATCCAGCGCCTTGCCGACGAGAATGAGCGCCTGTTTGTCGACTGCGGCACGGCGCACCTTATCCGCGATGTCGGCTAGAGTCCCGATAATTACCTTCTCGTCTTCCCAGCTCGCGCGATGCACCACGGCCACGGCCGTATCCAGGCTGCAGCCGCCGGCGAGCAACTCCGCGACCACCTGGTCGATCATCCCGACGCTCAAGTACAGCACGAGAGTTGCGTCATGCGCGGCCAGCGCGGAGAGCCTCTGCTTCTCCGGCACTGGCGTCCTGCCTTCGAGACGGCTGATAATCACCGTCTGCGACACATCGGGAATCGTAAGCTCGGCTTTCAAGGCCGCCGCTGCGGCGAAGATGGAGCTGACCCCTGGAATGACCTCGTATCCGATGCCCTCGCTTTCCAGCACCGCCATCTGCTCCAGCGTAGCGCCGAAGACGCTGGAGTCCCCGCTGTGGAGCCGAACCACGATCTTCCCCTCTCGTGCAGCCGTGACCATTATTAGGGAGACCTCTCGAAGCGATAACGAGGCGCTGCCGTGGATCTCCGCCCCTTCCCTGGCAAATGCGCAAATGGCGGAATTGACCAGCGAATCAGCGTAGACGATGACGTCGGCGCTCTCCAGGACACGCTTACCCTTGAGCGTCAGCAGTTGAGGATCGCCCGGTCCCGCCCCGATGAAGTAAACCCGTCCAGTTCTTTGCCTCATCTCTACTTCCTCACGATCAGGAGCGAAAGGTAATCCAACTTCTTGCCCCTGAGCGATCTCACATCGCGCACGATCTCTTCGTCGTGCGCGGTGCACTTCTTCACAAAAACGGCTTTCTCAGCCAGACCAAGCTCTTCCAGCAGATCGAGCACCTTATCGAAAACGCTATTGACCTTCAGCAAGACCACCGCGTCGAATTCCTGTAGCGCCTTCCTGAGGCTTTCGCCCTCGTACGTCGCTGGAAGCACCGCCAGTCGATCGTCGCCGTTTACAAGGGGCAGACAACTTCGCGCCGCCGAGGCGTTGAGCGACGTTACGCCTGGCACGACCTCCATCTCGACCTCAGGATGCCTCTCCCGCAGAATCCGATAGATGTAAATAAACGTGCCGTAGAAAAACGGGTCTCCCTCGGTAAGGAAGACGCAGTCCTTGCCATCTATCAGTCGCCGGTGAATCTCGTCGACCGCCTCCTCCCAGTACGATACAAGTTGGTCGAGGTCTTTCTTCATCGGAAACACGAGGTCGAGCAACTCCTGTCGGCCAGTATCTATCAGGTCTCGCACGATGGAGTAAGCGTAGCTGGCATCGTGACTGCCCTTCTTCGGCACCACCACGACAGAGCACTCCCGCAGCACCCGGGCACCTTTGAGCGTCAACAACTCTGGATCCCCCGGTCCCACGCCCACCCCATAAAAACGTCCCACGCGTGATTCAGATCTCAAATCGTTCTCCATTCGTTTCCGCCACCCAAGGATTTCGTGCCGGTGATCACGAACACAGGATCCAGCGCTTGCAGCCGGGTAAGGTGGCCAACCATTCTGCCCCGCGCCACTCCTAGTTGTATCACGTCCAGCTTCAGACCCTGCTCTCTCAAAGCATCCACTGCGCTATCCAGGTTCTCCAGGGTCGCTATGTTGATCGCCACGTGCCCACCATGCCTGAGTCTGCGAGCCACAACGGCGACTATATCTCTCATCTTGCCACCGCTTCCACCAATGAAAACCGAGTCAGGATCCGCCAGCCCGTCCAGCGCCTCGGGCGCCTCACCCTTTACGACCTCTACGTTGTCGCTCACCCCAAACTTGCTAATGTTCCGCAGGATGATTGAGACGTCCCCATCGTCCTTCTCGACGGCATAGACGCGACCGCGCTTCGCCAGAAAGGCCGCCTCGACGGATACCGCGCCCGAGCCCGCGCCGACATCCCACACGACGCTGTTTTCGCCGATAGCCAGCTTCGACAGGCTGACCACACGCACCTCGGCCTTCGTGATGAGCCCCCTGAGCGGCTTCCGCTGGATGAACTCGTCGTCTGGAATTCCTATCGTCCACTTGGAACAAATGGCGCTGCCGCTCGACTCCTTGACAAGAACCACGACATTGAGCGGGGCAAACTCTTTACCGACAAGGTCCTTGACGGATGCCCTCGTTACGCGCTCGTTCTCCGCCCCCAGATTCTCGCAAACGTAAGCCCTGAAGCCGTCGATCCCTTCCGCCAGCAGCACCTCAGCCACGGCAGAGGGCGTGTTAACGTGATCGGTGAAGATGCCGACTTTGCTGCTCGATCGCACAGCCTCCACTAACCCCTCCATTCCTCGGCCGTGAGCGCTCAGGAAAGTCGCGTCATCCCAGCTCTCCTTGATGCGCGCGAAAGCAAGCTGCATGGCGCTCACGTTCGGAACGATTTCGACCCGCGCCTTCCCCAACTTGCCGACCATATACCTGGCTATACCGTAAAAGTTTGGGTCGCCCGAGGCGAGAACGATAGCTTTTCCCGACGGTGAGGCTTCGATCTCGGCGGCGATGTCGGCTAGATTGGATTTCAGTGGAACGAGCCGCCCTATGGCTGCAGGGAAAAGCGCCAGCAAGCGCTCTGTGCCAATCAGCAAGTCCGCTTCGTTTATCAACTTCTGCGTCTTGGAGCTCAGGCTCTCCAGGCCGTCACAGCCGATCCCCACGATGTGAACCTTATCCAATTGCCGCCGCCCTCCCTATCACCACGCCACTGAAATCCGTCATGATGCATTCCACATCCAGGTTGCCGTCCGCTTGCTCGCGGCATTTCGCGGCTGCCAGCGCACAGATTCTCCCAAAAATGGCCTCGCCCCCCCTGTCGCAAACTATGTCCAAGAAATGGCGCGCTGTATTGCCGTCGCGGATCGCGGCGACGACCTCGTCGGGCAGGCCATCATCCGCGGCCAGTTGCGCCAGAAAACTCATATCGATGCGCGAATGGTCGACGTGGGTCTGAGCGTGGCCAGCCGCCATTTTCGACAGCTTTCCGACCATCCCCGCTACGGTCACCTTTCTGACGCCCTTTCGCGCACATTGCTTGAGAGCAAAGCCCACGAAATCGCCCATCTGGATGTAGGCTTCCTCCGCGAGGCTCAACAGTTCTTGCGCGAACTTCTCACTTCGTCCTCCTGTCGTCAAAACGACGTGATCGCAACCGTTCGCTAGCGCCACGTCTATAGCCTGGACGATGCACGCCTTGTACGCCCCCGTCGAGAACGGTGTTACGATGCCCGTCGTTCCCAAAATGGAGATTCCGCCGACGATTCCAAGACGCGCGTTCAGCGTCTTGCGAGCGATCTCGACTCCCCTTGGCACAGAGATCGTCACCTTGACCCCTTCGTTCCTTCCGCCTTTACACCGCGCTTCCTCCACAGAGGAAGTAATCATCTTCCTCGGCACGGGGTTGATGGCGGGAGCGCCGACAGGCAATCCCAACCCTGGCTTGGTGACGACGCCAACGCCTTCGCCGCCTTCGATTGCAACGCCAGGCTCGTGATTCCATCGGACCTCGGCACGGATCTCGGCGCCGTGCGTCGCGTCGGGGTCATCCCCGGCATCCTTTATCACCGAGCAGAGCGCCCGCGAGGAATCGAAACTACAGTGGACTACATCGAAACGTGCTCTCTGGCCCGCTGGCAGGACGATCTCCACCGAGCCAACAGATTCCTGCGTGCATAGCGCGATCGTGGCGGCCTTCGCGGAAGCTGCGGCGCAAGAGCCAGTCGTGTAGCCCTTTCGCAAACCATCGGCTCGCCTGCAGCCCGCTGCCTGCACGTTATCGACGTCAGCCATCAATGCCTCCGTCGTTCTCCTCGATACGCTCGACTATGATCTCGGCCAACTTAGGATGAAATCCGATGTGATTCCCGAGAACGAGCTGGACGTTGGGATGCTTCGTCCTGATTCTTCCGAGCATTTCAGGCAGGTCCTTTTGAACGTGGTTGCCCCAATGAAGGAAGTAGGGCACCACAATTATCTTAGATGCTCCTCGCGCGACGCAAGTATCCACGCCCTGGTCGATTGATGGAGGGTTGAGGCCCATGAACGCCAGTTCGACGATTTCGTAATCGGTCTCCTGCCGAATCAAATCGGCAACCTGGTACATCGCTTCGTTCGCGTCTTGCGCTCTGCTGCCGTGTCCTAGGAGCAGCACCGCTTTCTTCATTCCGTCCATCGATACCCACCTCCGCTGGCCTACAATCACTGCTGGTTCCACTGCTTCAATAGTGCCCAGTATCGCGATGCCTCCGACGATGCCCAGTTGAGGGTTCACCGTCTCCCGCGCAAGCTCTTCTCCTCCAGGCACGTTGATCACGACGTTGACACCCATCCCTGCCGGCAAAACGCTGCTCACCGCATCGGCAATCATCTGGCGCGGCACTGGGTTTATCGCCGCGCTCCCCACCCCCATAGGAAGCCCTGGCCTCGTTACCCGACCCACACCATCACCTCCGTCGATGCTTATCCCTGGAATGTTGCTCATCGTCACAAAGGCGCAAATCCTGGCGCCATTCGTAACGTCATTCTCGCCAAAACCAGCCTTCACAACCATCGCGACGGCGCCAACCCCATCATCGCCGCGAGCGACGTTATGGACTGGAATCATAGAGGTGGCACCTAGCGGCGAGCGCAGTTCCACCGCGCTAACTGTTCGATTGTTGACTACCAGTTCCGCGGCTGCCTTTGCTGCCGCCGCTGCGGCAGCGCCCGTGGTGAACCCCTGACGGCAGTCATTGCCCGCATTCGTGCCACTCATGCCCTCTAGGTATCCATTGCCCCCTCGCGTCTGGCTGGGAACGATCTCCTCCATTGTCAAAGGCAGGTCAATCAGCGGATGCCCCAGCTCGTCGCCCACCAACTTGAGCGCTTGAGCCGCCCGCGGCACGCGTAGATCACACTTCCGGAGGACGCTTGTCTGGGTGAAGACGGATGGCGGGGGACCGCAGGTCAGAACCCGACCAGAGGCCATCAAGTACACTTTCGTAGCGTGGGCAGGGACCAGATCGACGTCGTGCGTCGCCACGATCACTGTAGTTCCGTGTTGCTGATTGAACCTGTAAAGCAAGGCCATCATTCGGGTTGCGGTCATCGGGTCCAGGCCTGAACTCGGCTCGTCCAGCACCAGCACCTTCGGCGACATTGCCAGCACTCCCGCCAGCGCTGCCCGCCGTTTCTGGCCATAGCTGAGACTGTGAACCGGCCGAGCCTCGAACCCGCTCAAGCCCACCCATTCGAGAGCCTGCGCCACTCTTTCCCGAACCTCCTCAGGCGCCAGGCCCAGGTTTCGCGGCCCGAAAGCCACATCCTCCTCTACGGTCGCGGCAAACAGCTGATCGTTGGGATCCTGAAAGACGTAACCGACGGTGCCACGTACCCAGCTCACAGCCGCCGATGAGATATCCCGTCCGTCGAGGATAACCTTACCCGCCGTCGGGCGCAGAAGGCCAATGAGATGCTTCAGTAACGTCGTTTTCCCGGAGCCATTAGGGCCCATCAGCGCAACGAACTCGCCCGCCTCGGCGTCGAAGCTTATACCATCGATGGCCTTCGATCCGGACGGATACGTGTATGCCAGGTCAACCGTTTGCACTCGTATCATACTTTCCCGCCAACCAACAGCAACAAGATGACAATCGGAATTGTAGGAAGCGCGGTGTAAAGGCGGAATTGTAGCCAGGACGCCGGTCAAGATACTGCCACCAGACTCCCTGGTAATTGGCACGCTCCCATCGAAGCCTCGCAGAAGCATCGCCTCGTGAACTCTCTCCGCGCGATCGAAGGAGCGAACCATGACCATACCGATGAGCACGCTATAAGACTGCAGGCTGTTGCGCCAGTTGTTGTGGCCTAGGCGCGCTGATTGTGCGTCCCGAATCTGCTCCGCCTCCTCGGCGATCAAGAAAAGATAGCGGTAGGTGAGGCCAGCAATTTCGATCAGCGTTAGCGGCACGCGTAGCCTGGCGGCAAGTGCGAGGATCTCGGTAACTTCGACGCTCAAGCTAAGAGCAAGCACTATAGATGTGCCGGCAATTATCTTGCTGCCAAGCGCGACGCCCTGTATCAGGCCCTCAGAGTACGCTACGAGCGGGCCTAGTTGAAACAAAGGCGTCTGGCCAACCAGCAGAACCTGGGTGGCTATGGCGACGAGCGCGAGATAAGATGGCACGACAAGACGTTTCGCCATCGCCAGAGGCTTGTTCCCTGTCGCGCAAACTAGCGCCATCGACGCGGCGGCCAGGAATAACGAGAACAATGGCGAAGCCGCCACAAGGTTGGCGACGACCGCGACTGCTGCCACAAGGACTTTCCCCTCGGCATTCGCGCAAATGAGCCAGCCACGACTTGAGAGCGGCCGGCTTTCGCGATGAACAACTTCAGCCAGAGCGTCGTGTCCGTCACACATCCTCTTCAGACTCCAAAGGCTACTCCCTTCCTCGTCTGCCCACCAGATAAGTTGCGCCCTGAATCGACCGGTCCCGCGGCCCCTCCGGGGCCGCCACCGCCCCTGAACCATTATTCCCGAACAGCTCCCGCCAATAGTACCCCGCGACGAACCCGCCGATCACTCCCGCTATCGTGAAGGCGAAAAGCAGGGAATCCCCCTGAAGATTGATCAAGGGCGTCCAGGGGGCCCGCCCGAGCTCGCTCCCATACTTTCCGACAACTGCTGTGTCTACACCCTCCCACGAGACGCTCTCATTTAACGACGCGGCGATAAGCAGCACAAAAACCACGATTATTCCCAGGACGATCCATTTCTTAGCTGGCATCGCCCACCTCCATTATCGCTGGCACTGGAAGGCCCAATCTTCCAGCGATGTCGGGACGTCTGCCCACGAGGAAGTTGACCATTCCGACGGTGAGAACGCTTTCCAGAGCGGCCAACGGAATCTGCGTGGGCATGAAGGCGACAAAGATAGTCGCCCAGACGTCCCAAATGCTTCTGTCGCCGTGCAGAGCCAGCGACATCGTCAGAGCAGTGCCGCCGTAGGTGGCGAGATCACCCACAGCTCCCGCCAAGGCGGCCCCGATCCAGAGAGGAGTTCCGAGCTTTCTGCAGGCGATGAATGCGCCGTATCCGGCAAATGTTCCGATAATGCCCATGTTCAGCGTGTTCGCGCCCCACGTCGTCAGTCCCCCATGGGCCAGGAATAGCGCCTGGAAAAGCAACACGATGCCTGTGATCACAGCCGTTGGGAACGGCTTGATCAAGATCGCGGCCATGCCCACCCCCGTGGGATGTGCGGACGTACCGGCAATTGGAACGGGGATGGCAAGGGCGCTGATGACGAATACTGCGGCCCCCATCAAACCCATCATCGGTTTAATCGCTGGCTCCGTTTCAGCCCTGCGCTTGATGTCCCGCGTGCCTTTGACAAGGAACGGAACCGCCGCAGCGGTGTTTGCGGCGGCCCACGAAAGCGGCAGTATTCCTTCAGACAAGTGCATCTTTCACCTCTCCGAGCTTCAGCAACGCGTTGATCGACGCGACCGCGATCGTGCTGCCACCGCGCGTTCCCTCGATCGTTATGTAAGGGGTATGCCGCTTCATAAGCTCAGCTTTGGCCTCGACAGCGCCGACGAAGCCTACTGGCGTGCCGACGACGAGCGCCGGAGGTCTGCAACCGCTGTCGATCAAATCGAGAAGAGCGAAGAGAGCGGTAGGAGCGTTGCCAATGGCGACGATGTTGCCATCCAGATCGTCGGCAAGCATCCGCATCGCCACCACTGCTCGGGTTTGGCCGTCTCTTTCTGCCATCACCGCTACGTCTGGCGAATCCATAGCACAACGAATAACGCAGCCAAATCTGCCGGCAATAGCCTTGTTGATGCCCGCGGCAACCATCTTGACGTCAGTGGCAATGGTCGCCCCACGGTGGATTGCATCCAGGCCTGATCTGATGGCTTCCGAATGTATGCGGATGTGCTCGACGATTCCAGGGTCCCCCGTGGTATGCACGATTCTCTTGACAACCTGCATTTCAGCTTCAGAAAAGGCAAGAGGCGGCAACAGGCCGCCGATGATGTCGAAGCTTCGCGCCTCGATGCTATTAGGGGGCAACGCGAAACGATCGACCAGCGAGCAAGCGTCTTTCTGAACCAAGCTAGCTACTCCTTTCCGCAAGCCCACGACACACAAGTCCCCTACCTCCTTCCAGGCAGGGGACTGTCTCACGATAAACAGCATCCCCTTGCCCTGAGAAACTGGCAAGGGGACGATAGTGATATGCAATCACGTCGGCCCGAACCTTTCCTCGAAGGCTGGCTGCGCGCGACAGGGGCAGGCGACCTGACTTATCGGTGGAACAAACGCCACCAAATCACAGTTGCGGGACAGTGTCGGTCTTGCACCGAGCTTCCCCTTTAAGCCCCAAAGATGACGGGGCACCCCTGTAACCTATTAAGCTTTCGTGAAAGCATCATATCAAAAAGGCTACTCAGAGTCAACAAATCTGGCCGCTTGTTTCTCGGAATTGACAGGCGTGCACTCTATGCGCTATAGTCGAATCAAGTAACACTAACCTTCCTGACCTCAAGTAGGAGATGCTCGAAGGTGTCTAAGATCGCCCTTGAACGAACAGCCGCGGCAACTGGTGCCCAGACCCTGAAGTATCTGCTCATCTCCATGAGGCCGAAGCAGTGGACCAAGAACTTCATGCTCTTCTTCGGCCTGATCTTTTCATACAACTTACGTAACCCTTCCCTGATCGTCCTCACCGTCGCCGGCTTCGCCATCTTTTGTCTTCTTTCCAGTGGCATTTATCTCGTGAACGACCTGGTCGATCTCGAAAAGGATCGCAAACATCCGTTGAAGAGCAAGCGCCCGATCGCCAGCGGCAAGTTGCCTCAAGCCCTGGCTACCTTCGCAGCGTTTCTCTTGCTCATCGTCTCGATCCCTCTCGCTTTCATACTCAACTACAGCTTTGGGCTGATCGCGGTGGGCTACGTGACCCTTATGCTAGCCTACAGCTATGGCCTCAAACACCTCGTACTCATCGACGTCTTCGCTATCGCCGCTGGTTTCGTGTTGCGAGCCGTTGCAGGTGCCGAAGCGATCAGCGTGCCCATCTCGCCCTGGCTATATGTTTGCACAGCCTTAGGAGCGCTCTTCCTGGGCTTGAGCAAACGCCGCCACGAGCTTATCTTGCTAAACGACGATGCCACAGGCCACCGCAAGATACTCGAAGAATATAGCGCTCCCATGCTCGACCAGATGATTACCATAGTCACTGCGATGACGATCATGGGGTATTCCCTTTATACTTTCTCAGCCGAGAACTTGCCGCGAAACAACTCGATGATGCTCACCATACCATTCGTTCTCTACGGAGCTTTTCGCTACCTGTATCTAATCCATCTGAAAAACGCCGGGGGAAGTCCCGAGGACATATTGCTTAAAGACAAACCGTTGCTACTAGACGTAGCGCTCTGGGTCGTCGTGTCAGCCGGTATCCTCTATTACTCCAGGTAGAACGAGTATGCGTCGTACGAAGATAGTATGCACCGTTGGTCCAGCCTCACAAGATGAAGGCGTGCTGCGCCAGATCATCCGCTCAGGTATGGACGTCGCTCGCCTCAACTTCTCCCACGGTGACCATCCCACACACGCTCGGAACATAGCCTTAACTCGTCGCCTTTCCTCCGAAGAAGGGCGAGTGGTTGCTGTGCTTCAGGACCTGCAGGGGCCACGCGTTCGCGTCGGCCCGATAAGAGACGGGCAGGCGAATCTGCAGGCCAACTCTACCTTCACCTTCACTGCCAGCCAGGTTCCAGGTGACGCTCGCACAGCTTCTGTCCTGGGTGCGGACCTCAGCAAGGACGTCAGGCCAGGCGACAGGATTCTCGTAGACGAAGGGCTCATCGAACTACGCGTCGAAGACGTCAAGTCCGGTGATGTCACCTGCAGGGTAATCAACGGCGGGCTGCTGCGTCCACACAAAGGCATAAACATCCCGGACGTTACGCTGAACATACCGACGATAACCGACAAGGACAGAATAGACCTGGCCTTCGGCGCCCAGCAGGCTGTTGATTTCGTCGCCTTGAGCTTCGTTCGCTCAGGCCGCGACGTCATCGAGGCACGCAAGCTCTTGATGGCCCACGGATCTGATGCACCGATCATCGCCAAAGTAGAGAAACACGAGGCAGTGGACAACTTCGATAGCATTCTCGATGCAGCCGACGGTGTAATGGTGGCAAGAGGCGACCTTGGCGTCGAGATGCCCCTGGAGCAAGTCCCAGCGGTGCAAAAAATGATCATCGGCAAATGCAGGACTGCTGGAAAGCCCGTGATCACTGCCACTCAGATGTTGAACTCGATGATCGAGAATCCTCGCCCAACGCGCGCCGAGGTCAGCGACATTGCCAATGCTATTTATGACGGAACCGACGCCGTTATGCTGAGCGGCGAGACGGCGGTCGGATCGTACCCTGTTGAATCTGTGGCCACTATGGACAAGATCGCCAGGGAAACTGAGCGAGTTCTGCCCTACACAGAATACTTGAGGCGAGTCACCGAGCTCGCAGCGCACGACGTCACCGATGCTATCAGCCAGGCCACAGTCGAGACCGCCTACGAACTAGGCGCAAAGGCCATTGTGACTATGACGACATCAGGTTACACCGCGAGAATGATCGCCAAACACCGCCCCCCAACGCCAATCCTTGCGGCCACGCCTGCCGAAAAGACACGATTCCGCCTCGCCCTCACCTGGGGCGTCCAATCACCTTTGCAAAAAGAATACCGTACCACAGACGAGCTCATCGAAAGCGCTGTGGACGTTGCGGTGTCATCGGGGATTGCTCACGAAGGCGATAGAATAGTGATAACGGCCGGGGTCCCTCTGGGCGGGACGGGCCGCACAAACTTCCTCAAAGTGCACGCCATTGGCGAAGCAACCAGCTATCCAGATAAAGCGCCGTGACGCCTGCGGCAGAGCCTCCTCACTGCTTTCCACAATAAGGGCAGACCCGCCAACCGAGGTTAAGCAAATGGTTGCACGACGGACATACTTGCCTCAATTGTGTCCCACACGAAGGACAGACCGCGAAATCCGGCTCGATCTTGTATTTGCAATTGGGACACGCCTGGCGGTCCTCGATGTCCTGTATTAAGGACTCCTCCTCTAACGAACGAGCATAAGCCTCGGCGAGAGTCTCGGGAGGTCTGAGAACAGTATAAAGTAGAAGGCCGGGCAGGTTGAACAACAATACGAGAAACGTTGCCAGAATCTGGACGATGACGTCTTTACTCCTCTTCTGTATGTCACGAAACGTCCAGACGACGAGACT
Source organism: Chloroflexota bacterium (assembly GCA_023480885.1). Lineage (GTDB taxonomy): Bacteria > Chloroflexota > UBA6077 > FW602-bin22 > JACPRP01 > JAMCWX01. The sequence goes on from JAMCWX010000029.1 coordinate 55,187, forward strand.
GAACCAGAAGGCTGTTACGTAGGCGCCAAGCAAAGCAATCGCAATCTGGATGATCGTTTCGATACCTTTGGGCATTTCTTACCTCTTATGGAGTTTGTGGACACCTTACGTGTCACTCGACACTATTCATAGGCATTTTCTGTGCCTACGAATTCAAATATAACATGGCCGAACGGCCGCTGCAAACTCTGTCTGCACAGACTAAAGGGCCAGTTCGACTACCGTCACGCCCTCGCCTCCATCTCTGAGGTCGGCAGTTCTGAAAGATCGAACCATAGGATTCTGCGCCAGTTGCTCGCGGACGACTCGCCGAAGCACGCCAGTTCCCTTGCCGTGAATAACGCGTACCTCGGGCATCCCGGTCAGATAGGCATCGTTAATGTACTGCTCCAGCACTGGCAGAACCTGTTCGACACGCCACATCCGAATTTCGATCTCCCTTGGAGGAGTGGAACGCTCTTGCAGACGGATTTCAGTGCCACTCGTTTCATAGCAGGTCGGAACGCTCGGCTTCTTAACACGCTGGAGATCGCGCGCACTTACCCTGACCTTGAAGCCACCTAGCTGCACCTCCGCCTCTCCACGATTATCAGGCGCCGTCACAAGCTGGCCGTCCTGATTCAAGCTCCTAATTAGCACATAATCGCCGGCCTTCAGCTCTCTTTGAGGTAGTGAAGGCTCGGTAGGCTGCGGCGGCTGAGCTGCAGATCTCATCTCAACAACCACCTGCGCTGCCTCGACGTCGCTCAGGGCAGCGGCAATTGCTTCCTTGTCAGGCTTCTCCCTCTCCGCGACCAGCCGCGCTGCGCGCAATTGCCGGCGAACCTCTTCTATCTCCTTATAAACCTCTCCCCAGGCACGCTCGACAACGGCTTGCCGCTCCTTCTCGACAGCCGACAGCCGCTCCTCAAGCGCAGCCTTGCGCTCTTCGACTTCGCTCATCAGTCGTTCCAGCGCGCTGCGCTCCTCGGCGATCCTGCCTCTTTCGCCCTGAATCTGAGCGAGAAGGCTATCAACTTGCGTCTCGCTAGGATCGAGATGCTTCACAGCCCATTCCACCACTTGCGATGGCACGCCGAGCCTGCTGGCTATGGCAATCGCGTTGCTCCTACCGGGCAAGCCGATGGTCAGGCGATAGGAAGGGGCCAGGGTTTCAGGATCGAACTCGACGCAGGCGTTCTCCACTCCCTCTGTTGCGTGCGCGTACGCCTTAAGTTCTGAGTAATGCGTCGTGGCAATCGTGGGCACGCGCCGCTTGATCAGGTACTCCAGGATAGCGCGCGCCAGCGCCGATCCCTCGGTCGGGTCCGTCCCAGCGCCAAGCTCGTCGAGCAACGCCAGCGAACCCGCGTCCGCCTTTTTCAGCACGTCGATTACGCGCACGACGTGTGAAGAGAACGTCGACAAGCTCTGCTCGATGCTCTGCTCGTCGCCGATATCCGCGTACACCTGATCGAAGACACGCAGGCACGAGCCCTCATCGGCTGGAATCTGCATGCCACTCTGCGCCATTAGCGTCAACAGCCCCACGGTCTTCAAGGCAACCGTCTTGCCGCCGGTGTTTGGTCCGGTGATGACGAGAATGAAGAAGTCACCACCCAGATCTACCGTGATTGGCACGACTTCGTCACCCAGGAGTGGATGCCGGGCGTTGATGAACTTGAGGAACAGTTTGCCGTCGCTTACGCTCCTGCTGGCTTCTTGCGCTGTGGCCTCCCCGCGAATCAACCTGGGCGCGCTGGCGCGCATCGCCACGGCATATTTCGCCTTCGCCAGCGCCAGGTCTATCGTAGCTAGAGCCATCACCGATTCGCCTAGATCCTCAGACACCGCTCCAACCATCGCCGAGAGCCCACGCAATATTCGCTGCACCTCACGTTGCTCTTCCAGTTGCAGCTCACGCCATCGGTTATTCATATCGACCGTTTCTATAGGCTCGACGAACACGGTTGCACCGCTGGCTGATTGCCCGTGAACAATACCTTGGAACTGCCCCTTGAAATCTGCCTTGATTGGGATTACGTAGCGCCCCTCGCGCTGGGTGACGATTGGCTCCTGGATAATTTGCCGCAAGGTCGAAGCGTTGACCAGCGACTCCAGCCTGTCCATCAGGCGCTGGTGCGCGATCTTCACCTCAGACCGCAGCCGGCGCAGTATTGGCGTGGCATTGTCGGCAACCTCGCCCTGTGGCGTGATGCAGCGAGCGATCTCTTGCTCGACGTCCTCATGAATGGCTATCCGCTCCGCGATCTGGGCGAGCAATGGCAACTGTCGGCCCAGCCTGCTCAAGTTGGCTGCAAGCACGCGCCCGCAAGCAAGCGTCGCGGAAACGTCCAGTAGATCCGCAGGATCGAGCGTTCCCCCGAGCGCGGCTCGGCGAGCAACGCCACGCACGTCTCTCGCCGTCGCTACGGACATATTAGGTTTCAAATCGAGCAGTTTCCTTGCTTCCTCCGTTTGCTGCTGCAAGAGCAGCACTAAGTCGAAATCGTAAGAAGGAGTCAGGCTAAGCGCCATCTCCTGGCTTGCCGAAAACGACGCGAATCGCGCGAGTCTTCCCAGTATCTTAGGAAGTTCAAGGATATCAAGTGTTCGCTGTCCCACGCAGTCTCCATGCTTGTATGGTCTGAGGGAATTATAACGGATTCTGTGGAGTGTGTCATTGCCGAAGATGCCTGGCCGTTAATTTAACCAAGAACTAATCTAGGCAAACGGCGCGGGCAAGCCAGCGGGAAGCCATAGCCGAAGGGCAACGGCGAACCGGTGTATTTCAGAGGAAAGAACTGGGGCGAAGACGGAACGGCTCATCTGGTCGCGCGCAAACCAGACTGTGGATTCCATTCCTATCCAATCTACCTTGAGCCCGTAGTTCACGATAGCCACCACAACTACGGCTAAGATCCAGCCACTGAACAGTCCCAAAGCGGCTCCGCCAGTGAGATCAGCCATCGAAAGGACAGGCATACGAGTATTTCCGTAAACCGTGTAGCTCATCCAGTTCAGAATAACGAACGCGACGACGAAGACCAGCGCAAGAGATGCAAAGGCCCTGGCCGCGCTATCGCTATTAGGAAACACGTACCAGAGCTGGTCATTTACAAAGCGATAGTACTGCGCTGCGAGCACGGTCGAGATGTAGACAGATCCTAACAGAAGCGCCTGGCGCAAAAGACCCTGATAGGCTCCAGCAAGAAGGCCAGCTAGCAAAAGGAAGGAAATCCCAGCGTCTACCCAGTTGACATCGACCTGTGTCACAACTCCAGCGCCTCAAACGGTTTTCGATATACGGATCAAAAGCCAGTGGTGTAAGTAGTGCTAATCCACCTTCCGAGAAACAGCAGGAACAGTATGATGATAAAAGCAATCACCGCGAACGAGGTTCTGTTCATTATACACTCTCTGATCTGGATCGACTGCTGATGGCCCATTCTAGCGCAGGGTCGTTATCCAGGCAATAGTCCTTTTTTCCCAGGCAGGAAACCCTTTGGTACTGTCTTGCGGCGCCAAAGAACTACGTTCTGCTCGCACCCAATCTCTCTGACATCACGAATTCTGAGGCCAGGTCCAGCCAGGCCAAGATTTACCTGAGCTGGCCCCATCGTCTCAGATCGGTGGCGACGCGACGTGTTCGTGGCGAACGTTCCAGCACAAGCTGATAGGCTAAGAGGTAATCATCAGCCAGCCTCGGCGCATCAAACTTACACTCGACGTGAGCGCGACAAACAGAAGGGTCGATTTTGTTGATCTTCATCACGGCCCTGGCCATTTCATCGGCATCGTCGACCAGATATCCTGTCTTGCCGTCGGCCACAATCTCTGGCGCGGCTCCATGTCTAAAGGCTATCACAGGAGTACCGCAGGCCATTGCCTCCACAAGCACCAGACCAAAAGGCTCGTTCCAGGTAATGGGAAAAAGCAGGCAGCTAGCTCTGGCGTACAACATTCTCTTGGCTTCGGCGTCGGCTTCTCCTAAATACTGTATCTGACGCCCATCGATCATCGGCTTGACCACCAGGTTGAAGTGTCTGACGTCTTCCACGCCTACCTTGGCCGCCATGATCAGTTTCTTGCCGAGCTTCCGTGCCACCTCGATGGCGAAGTGCGGCCCTTTATCCCTGGACATTCTCCCGACGAAGAGCAGATAATCATCCTTGGCCTCGACGTAAGGATAGCTGGCGACGTCGATAGAATTATATATCGGCCCGACGTAGTTCTTGTCGGGCATGCCCTTCTTCGCAGATTTGCTGACCGTGTTGTAAAAGCCATCGTATCGATCCCAAACTATGCGCAAATCCTTAGTCACAGGATTGTGCACTGTGGTCAGCATTGGTGTGGACACGAGATTGCTCACGGCCATAGCCAGCTCGCCCTGGTGATTGTGAACGATATCGAACTCCTCAGCAGCCTCCAGGGCAGCCGCGACATGAACCCATTCGTAAGGCTGGCTGTTGGCCACATCCGTTGACGTCCGAAGGCCATGAGGCCATATTGCGCGCAGTCGCGCCGAGGTTATCGAGTCTCCCGAAGCAAACAAGGTCACCTCGTGTCCACGTCGAACCAGCTCTTCCGTAAGAACGCTCACGACAAGCTCCGTTCCGCCGTAGCGCGGCGGAGGAACTCTCTCCTGCAGCGGTGCAAGTTGGGCTATCCTCATAAAGCTGTCCACCCCCCCACGAGATTTCCATCGAAGCAGCCTACCTCTCCAGCCAAGACCGGCAAGAATCGTGCCAGGCCGACCTGGTACGTATCTTGCAACACATATTAGACGATGAATTGGGAACTTGGACAACGTTAGGGTTGGGGGTTGAGAGCTGAGACGCATAGAACCCGATGCTCCAACGAGGGTGCTAATGGTGGCAGGTGGGGGGAGGGGTGTCGGGTGCTGAGGGCACAGCGAAGCCGGGTGTTGTCGCTGTGCTCTCGTCGTTCTACGGGGTTCTAAGCGAGACAAGCGTCGAACAATGTTTCGGCACGACCCCCAGCGCCTGATCGAACGGAGAACGCCGTAATGAATAGGCTCAATCCAACGCAACAGGCTATACGCGAAACCTTGGCCAAGTTCGCCAAGTTCGCTATAGTTGGATTCAGCGGTGTCGGCGTCAACGCCGGATTCCTCTTTGTGTTGTACGAAGTTCTCCGTATGCCCCTCATCGCTGCCTCGGCGATTTCCGTGGAGGCGGCAATCATCAACAATTTCACCCTCAACAGTTGGTGGACCTTCAACGATAGCGAACTATCAGTGTATAAGTTCGCAAAATTCAACCTGGTTTCCCTTGGGGGTATGATCATCACCGTGATGACTCTTCACGCTCTGGTGAGCAATTCAGGGATTTACTACCAAATAGCCAATCTGGTTGGCATCACCCTCGCTACCATATGGAACTTCGCGTTGAATCTGCTCTGGACGTGGGGGTGGGATAGACGATGATTCTGACCATCGGCTTGATGATCTTTTCTCTGCTGCTCAGTCTGCAGGCTGCTTACACGGTCTATATAATGCTATACACCTGGGACTGTCCCGAGGCATACGAAGCAGCAAAAGCGCCGCGATCGTTCAAACCGCCCCAAAAATCATTCACGGTCATGCTTCCCGCGAGGCACGAGGAAGAGGTTATCCAGCAGACGATCGAAAGAGTAGTTCGGACCAATTACCCCAGGCATTTGCTGGAAGTGATAGTGATCTGCGAAAGCGGAGACCTGGGCACTATCGAGAAAGCAGAGGAGAAGATTGCTCACCTCAAGGCTGAGGGAATTGGCAACACGCGGCTCGTGGTCTTCGATGACAAGCCTATCAACAAGCCTCACGGCCTTAATGTCGGTTTCCGCGATTCTCATAACGAGGTGGTCACCATCTTCGATGCTGAAGATGAGATTCATCCCGACATCTTTAACGTCGTCAACACAGTGATGCTTGACGAAGACGTCAGAATTGTACAGTGTGGCGTTCAGCTTATGAACTTCGATTCATCCTGGTACTCCACGCTGAACGTGCTGGAATACTTCTTCTGGTTTAAGTCCAGGCTGCATTATCACGCCAAGCTAGGCATGATCCCCCTCGGGGGTAACACCGTGTTCTTCAAGCGTGAGGTGATGGAACAGCTAGGTGGCTGGGATGAGAACAACCTCACGGAAGACGCCGACATCGGGATCCGAATCAGCGTCCTGGAAGAGAAAGTCAGGGTCGTATACGACGACGAGTACGTGACCAAGGAGGAAACGCCGCCCACGCTGGGGCAGTTTGTCAGGCAACGAACCAGGTGGAGCCAGGGCTTTCTTCAGACATTCAAGAAGGGGGATTGGAGACATCTTCAGGGTTTTGAGAGGCAGATGATGGCAATGTACACTCTGGGCTTTCCTACGATACAGTCCTTGCTGGCGGCGTACGTGCCGGTCTCTTTGTGGATGATGTTCTCGGTGAAAATGCCTGTGACCGTG
>JAMCWX010000033.1 GCA_023480885.1 Chloroflexota bacterium
ACGTTGGTCTGGAGTATCTGACGCTAGACCGAGTCTGACTACATTCGCAGCGAGATCGAGCGCTATATGTCCAATCGCCCGTGCCCTGTCTGCCATGGCGCGAGATTGAAGCCCGAGAGCCTCTCCGTGACCGTGGTGGGGAAGTCCATCGTGGACACGACGCGCATGTCTGTCGGCGAGGCGATGAGATGGTTCGATCATCTGAGCGAGCACCTATCCGAGCGTGAGGTTACCATCGCCAGGCAGATCGTCAAAGAGATCAGGGCGCGGCTGCGGTTCCTGCTCGACGTTGGTCTGGAGTATCTGACGCTAGACCGCCCCTCCAGCACGCTTTCCGGTGGCGAGGCTCAGCGCATTCGTCTGGCAACCCAGATCGGCAGCGGCCTGATGGGTGTCCTGTACATCCTTGACGAGCCCAGCATCGGCCTGCACCAGCGCGATAACCGCCGCCTCATCAACACGTTGATTCGCCTGCGCGACCTGGGCAACACCCTCATCGTCGTCGAGCACGACGAGGAGACGATGCGCTCGGCTGATTTTATCATCGATATGGGGCCAGGCGCCGGCGAGCACGGTGGCCGCGTGGTTGTCGCGGGACCGCTCGAAGACGTGATGAACTGCTCCGAATCGATAACGGGCCAGTTCTTCAGAGGGGAGCGATCGATACCCGCGCCGCGTGTCAGGCGGCAGGGCAATGGCAAGAGCATCGTCGTAAAGGGCGCGCGAGAGAACAACCTGAAGAACGTCGACGTGGAAATTCCGCTGGGCAAGCTGGTATGTGTCACGGGCGTGTCCGGCTCGGGCAAGAGCACGCTGGTCGAGGATATCCTCTTCAGGCGACTCTCTCAGTTCTTCTACCAGGCCAAGGATCGCCCTGGCGACCACGATTCCATCGAAGGCCTCCAGCATCTGGACAAAGTCATAGACATCGACCAGTCGCCAATCGGCCGGACGCCGCGGTCGAATCCCGCTACCTTCACGGGCCTTTTCACCCACATCCGCGAGTTGTTCGCGACTGTCCCCGAGGCGAAGCTGCGCGGCTACCAGCCAGGTAGGTTCTCCTTCAACGTCAAGGGAGGGCGCTGCGAGGCTTGCCAGGGCCAGGGCATCATCCAGATCGAGATGCAGTTTCTGCCCGATGTCTACGTCCCCTGCGAGGTTTGCAAAGGAAAGCGCTACAACCGCGAGGCCCTCGAAATCCGCTACAAGGGCAAGACGATAGCCGACGTGCTGGATATGACCGTCGAGGAGGCTCACTCGTTCTTTGAGAATATCCCCTCGGCCAAATCCAAGCTGTCCACGCTGCACGACGTCGGTCTGGGCTACATTAAGCTCGGCCAGCCGGCGACGACCCTATCTGGCGGCGAGGCGCAGCGCGTCAAGCTCGCCACCGAGCTTTCCAGAAGGGCCACAGGAAGAACCCTATATATCCTCGACGAGCCGACGACGGGGCTGCATCTTGCCGACGTGGCCAGGCTCTTGCACGTGCTCCAGCGTCTCGTGGACGCTGGCAACACCATCCTGGTTATCGAGCACCATCTCGACGTGATCAAGACCGCCGACTGGATCGTCGACCTGGGCCCCGAGGGTGGCGACGCCGGCGGCTGGGTCATCGCCGAGGGAACGCCAGAATCTGTGGCCCAGAACCCCAGCTCCTTCACAGGCCAGTTCCTCCGCCGCCTGCTCCAGCCAGACGTAGTCCCCGCGCGCCCATAACCAGCGCCCTGCCCGTCCCCTCTCCTCCAGTGATTCACGGGTGGAGAGGGTGGGGCAAATCCTCTCCCTCTGGGAAAGGGTTAGGGTGAGGGCCGTACCCCGTGGCTACCGACGACGACCGAATCCTCGACTTTGAAATGGGAGAGGGCTCGGGTGAGGGCCGTACCCCCTTCACGACACCGATGCGTTATACAACGTCCTGAACCCTTGCCCATCCCACTGAAAAATGCTTACCTCCTTGATCTCCCCCGTCCCTGAAAAATGGCTGTAGCTTACCACAATCTCCAGCCTGGTGTCCGCGTCCAGATCCCCGATTTTCTCGACCTTGCCGATGCCCAGGTCCTCCCCATCCTTCGCCGAACTGGAAGGATTTGGGACCATCCTGAACACCTTGTATGTTTCACCTGCGCGCACGAAAGCCAGCACAGGCGCATCGTAAACGTTCGTCGAAACGAGCAGGTCGGACCATTCGTCGCCGTCGACGTCGACCACGGTCATCGTGGCCGTCCCGCGTCCGAAGGTGAGGAGCCTGCGCAGCTCGTCGAGCTTCCCTCGCTGGCCATCGATGTCCTGGCCAGAATCCAGTTCGCCAGTGAGGAACAGCGCGATTGCCCCTTCTATCTCCCTCGTAGCGGCGGCCACATCGCCAGAGAAACGCGCCGGCTTGCGTAGCTCGCCCAGCAGTTCTCGCGCTCGCTGCAATCGCCTCTCCACCTCCGAAACTACAACGCGAGGCGTGCTTGTGGGTGCTGGCGTGGGAGTTGCATAATCGGTTTCTGGTATGACGGCAAGACTTGTCCGCGTGGGGTCAGCGATCGGCAGCACGGTCGAAAGACACGACGTTGTCAAGACCGCGACCAGCGCCAGCGCCAACAACGGCAGCAGACAAATGGACGAAGGATGCTTCGTCGCCATCCCCCCTCGCTTCAGGGCCATTTCAGAGACACTTAGGCGCCGGTCCTCTCCCTGCCTGTAGCCACAGACTAATGAGCGTTAACAAAATGATCGGGTGCTGGCCCACTGCCCCCCCCAGGCCGCCAGCATTTGCCTCAATCTCTCGTAGCTCCGCTGCAGAGAGGCAAATACCAAAGACGGCCGCCACTACCAGATGGAACGCGTCGTAGGGGAGGCCGTCTCAGGCCTCCCGCGGAACCGGTTGCTTTAGGACCGCGCTATCTTGTTGATCGTCATTATCCTGTGCGTAGCTGCCATACTTTGAAAACGTCCGCGAAGAAATCGGCTAGCCTCGTCGCTACTCTCCGCTCGAAACCGAGCCAGTAGTGGTCGGCAGACGATAATATCTCGAACCTCTTTGGCTCTGGCAGACCCTCGACGAACCTCGTGAACTCCTCCGTGCTGGGGATAAGCTCGTCGCGTTCGCCAGCCAGCAACAACTTGGGACGAGCGTAGCCTCGTAGAAAGCTGAAATCGTATTTGCTCAGCGGGGGCGAAATTCCCACGACGGCACCAACTCTTTCGTCCTGCGCCGCTGCCTTTAGACCTACGAAACAGCCAAATGAGTAGCCTGTAACGCCGACTCTCGTGGCATCGCTGTTTGGCAAGGACACAACGCAGTCGACCGCCGCCTCGACGTCGGCGATTTCGTCGACCCCTTCGCCGTGGCTCCCCTGGCTGCCCTCTACCCCGCGGAAGTTGAAGCGCAACGCGACGATGCCCTTACGGGCCAGTTCTTCGCAAACGTTGGCCACCACCAGGTTATGCATCGAGCCGCCGAACAGCGGGTGCGGGTGGCAAACCACCACCCCCGGCCGCGGTTCGGCAACGTCGAAAGTGTGCAATATGCCTTCAAGTGTCAATTTGCCAGATCGGAACGTCACACGCTTCTTAAGTACATTGAGCCCTTGATCGTCCATTGCGGGTTCGCTCCTACTTCTTGCAGGCCGCCAGTCTGCGAATCAACAGAAACATGCCGAGGACGGCGCCAACGGCAGCGCCAAAACCGATTGCAGCGCGCCCTGACACGATGGTCCTGACGTCTCCCTCCACTTTCCTTGCCAGCAGGAATACCGCGCCTGAGTTAGTGGCGTTGACGGTGTTTGCCGCCAGGACCATTGCGCCGCCTTTGTTCAGGTGAGCCTCTGTGGCTAACATCCATTGCGCGCCGCCCTGCTCTAGTCTGATGTTGCGAGACACCATCGCCCACGCGCCGCCCTGCACGATCTGAGCTTCGTCAGCTTGCACGACCAAAGACATCGACTGCGACACCGCCATGCTTTCGGCTCTCATAATCAGCGCCGCCGCCTGTCGGACATCTACATTCTGGCCCTCTATCGATCTTGCTGCGCTCTGCGTGACGGTGACCTGGTTGCCATTGACATTGTGAGCCGAGCTTTGCGTTATGGAAATGGTGTCGCACACCACATCCCCCAGCTCTTCAACCGTCTCCGCTCCTTCGATGGCGGCTTCGACTTGAGATGGTTCTGAATGTTCAGTCTCCTCCGCGGAACTGCTCCACTCGGCTTCAGGTTGCTCCTGGCTCATACCGCCGACCTCCCTTGGAATATATTATGAAGAGATCAAGCTTCGCCTGTCCTTACTAATAGTCAGTGTACCATGCTCCCGCACTGGTAGCAATCTGTCTACCCGCAAGAGCAAAACGCCCGGAGAGCTCATCCCCACGCTCTTGTGGAAAAACTCGACCGTATTCAGTTGACACTGACCGCGCGGGCGACTATGCTCTGTGCGCAGCCCGAACGCCGCGGCGGGACTCAGTTGAAGCTCTTGGAGTTCGGGAATCAGTTGTGGTTGAAGGCAGTCGAAGACCTATGAAGGGCCGCCGACGCGGGTTAATTATCTGCGCGCTATTGGCGCTGTGGATTGCCAGCATTTATGCTGCCTACTACGCTGTTCATAAGCCACTCGCGGCAGACTCGATCCCCTTGATCTTGTCGGGGTTTAGGAGTCTTTCCAGACCCTGGTCAGTTCAGGCTCTCGCCGACTCGGCGCTAAATGTTGCCGCTGCTCTTTGGATAGGCTTTGTGGCTTACAGTATTGGCCAACTGCCGCTACGATTGGCTCGTCTGAAGATGACGTGGCTGGAACAGTCGGTCTTGTCCACGTCTCTTGGGCTCGGCACCATTTCTCTCGTCACCTTCTTACTCGGCTGCCTCGGCCTCCTCTATTCGTGGATCTTCTACGCCCTGTTTTCCGTGGCTACCGTGGCTTTTGTGACACGTTCCGTTGTGGCCCATCGGGGGCATATCGCCCCGCTTCACCTCAATGGGTCGAAATGGTTCTGGCGCTTTCAGTCTGGTCCTGGCAAGATAAGCCTGGCGCTAGCTGTGTTTGTAATTCTGACCGAGCTTCTTACTTTGCTGACGGCTCTCGGTCCACCCTGGGCATGGGATAGCCTGGTCTACCATCTGACAGGTCCTGCGTTGTACCTGCGCCAGCATCGGATCACAGGAGGCGTTGATGGGATGCATTTCTACTTTCCCGCTCTCGTCGAGATGTTGTTCTTGGCTGGCATGCTTGTTAAAGGGCCAATCGTCGCTAACCTCATCCACTGGGAATTCGGCGTCCTCGCCACTGGGACGGTGTTCTGTTTGGCTCGGCGGTTCTTTGGAATCAAGGTATCCTGGCTAGCTGTGGCCGTTTACCTCTCAGTTCCCAGCGTCGCTGTTTTGTCGACCTGGGCTTACGTAGACCTGGCTCTCATCGCTTATCTGTCCCTGGCGTTTCTGTGTCTGGCGGAAGGCTTTCGTTCTAACGAGCGAAACTGGTTCTTGATTGCTGCTGCTCTACTTGGCTTTGCCGCTGGGGTGAAGTATACGAGCGTTGGCGGGCTATTATCTTTTGGAGTGGTGCTCGCCACCACGCTGAGGGCACGTCGCGGTCAGCGTGGAACAAAAAGTGTGATGGGAATCCCCTTGTTTGCTACCTGCTGTTTGTTGGCGGCGGCGCTGGCTGCGCCCTGGTACTTGAAGAACCTCGTATTCACCGGAAATCCCTTTTATCCCTTCCTGTTTGCTGGACAATTCTGGGATTCCTTCAGATCCGAATGGGTGTCGCGAGCAGGGAGCGGACTGATTCGTGAGCCGTGGAGGCTTCTCGTCGCCCCCGTGGAGATGACCGTCTTAGGGGTAGAGGGAGGGTGGGGATACCAGGCGACTGTCGGTCCTCTTCTTCTGGTTCTGCTCCCGTTGCTGCTTATCGTCCCGCGCCAGAAAGCGGGCGATGAGCAGGGGACGAACGCCCCCGCTGAAATGCCGTCGGAGGCCAAGGCGGGCGTTGTCTTCGCCGGAACGGCCTATTTGTTCTGGCTAGCCGGTGTCGCGGAGTCGGAGCTGTTGGAACAGTCAAGGCTGCTGTTTCCTGTTTTTGGAGTTCTATCTGTTCTCGCCGCCTATGCTGCGTACAATCTCAGACTGCCAGGTACGCTTGATCTCAAGCGATTCTTGGGCAGTGCTATAGCCATCGCCCTGGCCCTGAGCTTCACTTCGCAGATGTTCGGCTTTCTAGCTGACTCCCCTTTACCTGTTATCGTCGGAGCAGAGTCTGATGAGGAATACCTGGCTCTCCACCTGGGAGGATACTACGACGCGGTGAGATACGCGAATGAACACCTGGAGCAGGGGGCGAAGATCTATTTTCTTTGGGAGCCCCGCTCTTTCTATTTCCAACGTGCCGCTCAACCCGATACCATTCTGGATAACTGGCGCCATCTGCGGTTCCTGTATGGGGACGTCGATTCCATCTATTCAGCGCTGCGAAGCCAGGGGTACACCCACGTGCTGATTAGCGTTCGAGGCTTGCGGTACGTGTCGGAGGAACCTCACAAGGAACTCGATCGGCCGGACTTTGAGGCGCTCGCGGATTTTGAGAAGCGGCACCTGAAGCTAATTTACGGCGGCAGCCTGGAGGGTGCCTATTCGCCTGAGGCAGGTGAAGCTGGCCTCGGCGGTTACTCTCTAAGCGCATTGAAATAACCTACGCCAACTCGACCCGTGCCTAACCCGCCGCAGGGCGGGTTTAGTTTGCGTAGCGCGCGAATTTATTCGCCGCGAGCCACAACACCAGCATCGCCGCGCAAAAGTCTGACGCGCACCCCTGCCTCGCGGTACTGTACGAACAATTGCGGAAATACGGGCGCCAAGTCCCGCGCTGGGCTGAAGCCCTGCGCTAAGTCAACAAAGCCCCGCTGGGGCTGGGTTGCGCCGCCCTCCAGCCCGCTTGAGCGGGCTTCGTTGCGTCTGCGCGCTCGCTTTCCTCTGCGAGATCCTTTCCAAGATGCCGCGCTCCTTTTGCAGTTGAGAAAGGGAGCGCGGCGATCCCGTCCCCTTTTCCCTCCGGGATAGGCGGCCCCTTTAGCACATGAGACGGGGCCGCCTGATGCAGTTGAGATGGGGCCGCCTGATGCACAATGAGATGGGCGCTGGTGATGCAGATGGGATGGGGGCGGGCGAAGCGGCGCGCGTGGCTCCAATCGTATTTCCGTAATCTTGCGTACACTACCTGCCTCGCGGCGCTATTGACGAGACAGCGCAAAGGTGATAAGAAAAAGCGGTGAATCTTAGTGAGAAACGACAGTATCATCTGCTGGCAATAGTCCTTGTTATCGCCTCGGTTCTCAGGCTCGCGTGGCTAGGACAACGTGAGATCTGGTACGACGAAGCATTCTCCGTGCTATGCGCGGAAAAGGGATTTGCCGCGATACAGTATGGCACGATCTCGCAATTTCAGTGCGCTGCTGCCGACGTTCACCCTCCACTTTATTACTTCCTTTTGCACGTCTGGATGGGGCTGGGCGAAAGCCTGTTTATCGTGCGACTGCTTTCAGCCATTTTGGGCGTCGCCACGGTGGGCGTTTCGTACCTGCTGGGTAGGGAGTTGTTCGGTGCGAGGGCAGGATTGGCCGGAGCCTTCGTAGTCGCTATCTCGCCCTTTCACATTTATTACTCGCAAGAAGCTCGTATGTACAGCCTCCTGGGGTTCTTGTTGACGATGGGCACTTACTTTTTCGTGCGCGCCGTGCAGACATCGAAGCTTCGCCACTGGCTTGGATTCACCGTTTGCTTTGCGCTGGCCCAGTACACGCATAGCGTGGCCGTATTCTGGCTGATGGCGCTGGATGCCTGTGCGTTGCTGCTGTACCGCTGTCGTCCGAACGTTCTCAAAAGCGTGATTGCCGCGAATGTTGGCGTCTTCCTCCTGTGCTCTCCGTGGCTGCTGTTTGCACTCCCCGGACAGCTTTCGAAGGTGGAACAGTCGTACTGGATACCAGTGCCTGGTCCTGCTCAGCTGGTCCGTCTTCTCCTGACCCTCACTCTGAATCTGCCTGCGCCCCCGGCGTTGCTCGTCCTGTGGACCTTCTTCGCCTTTCTCTTGCTCGCGCTCGTCATTCAGTTGGCCGTTCACCAATTAAGAAGGGAGCAAGCCGCTCGCTCCAACTTGCTTTTCCTGGCCATCATCGCCCTCTTACCTGTTTTGGCGATATTCCTTGTCTCTCAGGTGCGACCGATATATTGGGAAAGGCTCTTCATTTTTTCGGCAATCGCGTATTACCTGCTGGTCGGCTGGGCTGTCAGCAAGGTGAAGCTGTCCCCTGCATCTCTGTTGCTCGGGGTGCCCGTCCTCGCGGTGGTTGGTCTCGCTCTGCATTACCAGTACACGTTCGATCAGTTTCCGAGATCGCCGTATCGCAGCGCGGTCCAGTATCTCAGGGCGAACTACGATCCGAACAGCGTGATCATCCATAACAACAAGCTCTCATTCTTCCCCAGTTATTTTTGGGATCGCGGTCTGCCACAACACTTCCTCCCTGATCCGCCTGGAGCGCCCCAGGATACCCTTTCCAGACCGACAATGGAAACGCTGGGGCTTTTTCCCGACGATCTCGAACAATTGACGCGAGGGCACGACAGGGTGTATTTGGTGGTGTTTCGGAAAGCCATGGGGGAAGCGCACGATCGGGGCAAGCCGCTGCCAGACATGGCTTGGCTGGAGTCGCACTTCGACAAGCATGATGTCGTCTCTTTTAACGACCTTGAAGTATATGTCTTTCGAAGGGCAGGAAAACAGTGATGCCGCTATCTCGACAGCACGGCAAGACGAATGGCTTCCCGTGGTCTATCGCTATCGTCGTGTCAGCGTTGCTCCTCTCTACCCTGCCCTTCCTGATTGCGTATTGGTCTACGCCTCCAGGGCTGCAATTCAGCGGGTTCTTGTTAAATGTGGAGGATGCCAACAGTCACCTTGCCAAAATGATGTTGGGCAAGCGTGGCGAATGGCTGTTCTATTTGAACTACAGTCCAGAATCGCACGAAGGCGCATTTGTCAACACTATCTGGATTCTTCTCGGCCAACTTGCGGGCGCGCTGGATTTACAGTTGGTACTTATGTGGCATCTGGCGCGAGTTGCCTTTGGGCTCGTGTACCTGATTACCGTGAAAATGGTGATAGACTTCTTTGTCGAGAACCGCTCACAACGATTAATTGCCCTTTTCCTGGCTGTGTTTGGCTCTGGTCTTGGGTGGTTACTCCTTTTGTTCGGCCAGCAGATCGTTCTGAATGAACGGCTAATCGATTTCTGGTTTGCTGAGCCCTACTCGGTGCCTTTACTGGTCGGCTATCCGCACATGCTGTTGGCTACGGCTTTGCTGTTCCTGACATTCATCCTGGCCCTGAGAGCGCTCGAGACGAACACTCTATTACCTGGCATCGCCGCTGGTTTTTCCGCTGTCGCTTTCGTGCAAATCCATCCCTTTGGGATTGCAGTTGTCGATATTACACTTGTGGCATATGTTCTGGCTCTGATGCTCAGACGGCAAATGGCTGGAGTTCGCTCTCTGATCCTCCTTGCGCCAGTGTTCGTGTTGCCGCTGCCCGTATTCCTGTATGACGCTGCTGTCTTCCTCTTCAACCCCGAATTTCGAGCCTGGTCAGAACAAAACCTGTGTCTCTCCCCCTCACCTCTGAATTATCTCCTCGGGTACGGGATCCTCGTCCCTCTGGTCGTTCTCGGAGCGCGTGCTGCAACGAAGGACCGTAATCACAAGAGCGTTTTTCTAGTAGCCTGGATTGTAGTAGTGGCAGGTTTGCTATATATACCATTCAACTCTCAGCGCAGGTTCGTCGAGGGCCTGGTGGTCCCAATAGCCATACTGAGCGCAAGAGGAATCGTCGATTATATCTGGCCCTACCTGCGGCGACAGGATATGGGCAGACTGGTAGGGCTATCGACCGCGATAATATTCGCGTTGACTGTGCCATCCACGCTAATCTTTGTTGATGGACTGGCGTTCCAGGCATTGCGGCACACTTCGCCAACATATGAGGATGTCTCTGCCCTGGAGGCGATCCAGTGGCTTGGGACCAATACTGCCCCTAACAAGGTCGTTCTTTCGGCCGAGCCGACTGGAAACTTGATCCCTGCGATCGCCGGTAACACTGTCGTACTGGGTCATTGGGCTGAGACGATTCACTTGCAGGAAAAGAAGCGACTCGTCAAATCGTTCTTCTCCGAACGCACGAACGATTCTGAGCGCCGAGCGATTCTGAGCCGGTTTGGAGTATCCTACGTCTTGTATGGCCCGAATGAGCGAGCTTTGGGAGACTATGATGTCGATCACAGCCCACTGCTGCAACCAGTATACGAGAATTCCCGTTACTCGATTTACGCGGTGACGCTTCAGCGGTGACAGGTCACCGATAGTCAAGGATCGCCCGGGCGAGACACAGACCCCAGGCGGAACTGACACCCCCGCGTTTCAGCGCGACGGCGCAAGCCTCTAACGTTGCCCCAGTTGTACACACATCGTCTATGATGAGGACTCTACTGCCGGATAAGCTCTTGTCGGTACATTGAAAGGCGCCGCGAACGTTGTCGAATCGCTTGCGAGCTGGCAGGCTCATCTGAGCCTGCGTTGGCCGAGTTCGCTTGACGCACTCGGCGAAAACTGCCTTATTCAGCGCCTTCCCAAGCTCGACGGCAAGCAACTGCGACTGGTTATATCCTCTTTCCGCGAGCCGTGCCTCGTGGAGAGGCACTGGAACGATCGCGTCGAAGTCGATGGAATTTGCGTCAAGGTATTCGAGGAGCAGCTGTGCGAGGGGCTCTGCCAGGTGCCTCGCACGCTTGTACTTGAACTTGTGTATCGCTTTTCGCATCTGGCCATCGAAGAGATATGGAGCGCGTATGCCCTGGATGCGCAAGGGCGATGTGTAGCAGGATGAGCATACCTGCGTGCCTTTTGTTGGCTGTCCACACACGCGGCAGGTAGGTCCTGTTATGCGCGGCAGGTTCATTCCGCAGTCATCGCAGAGCCAGGTGTCTCTCCTCCCGCAGCAAACACAGCGAGGCGGAAACAGCAGGTTCAGAATTCCCCTTAGCAGGTCCCGATGTTCCTTCAGAATCACTCGGCAGTCTCGATCGACATCAAATCGCCGACCTGTGTTGCGGTGCGCTCTATAGTCCCGGCGGGCAGCTCAATCACGAACCTGGCGCGCATCACGAACCGGCTGACGCGAAATGGGGGCATAGAACTGCACAGATGAACGACGCGGTAGTTGCCGTCGAAGAACAAGACATCTATCGGATAAGCCATAAAGAATGTGTGAACGCTTTGGCACGGCCTCAGGAGCAGAGCTTCACCCTCTTCCATGCCCTTGGTTCCGAGCAGCCCTTTCAAGCGAAGCCACGGGCTCGTCGCAATCTTTCCATTGTTTGCCAGAGCCACACCACGGGTCATGTTGACGAATTTCATTTTCCAGTTATGCCCTTAACCAGCGTGGGTAAGGCAGGGCCGAGGACGATGACGTAGATCGAAGGAAAGATCAAGAAGACCATAGGGAAAATCATCTTAATTGGCGCCTGATGGGCAAGCTCTTCAGCGCGCTGCCTGCGCCGCGTGCGCATCTGCTCGGACTGGATTTGCAGCACTTTGGCGATGCTGACGCCGAGCTGGTCGGCCTGGATGATCGCGCCGACGAACGTAGCGATATCCTGCACGTCAGTCCTAGCCACCAGCGCTCGCAGCGCTTCTCTCCGTGTCTTGCCCATGCGTATTTCCGATAGCACGCGGCTGAATTCGAGAGACAGGGCGTTATCCCATTTCTGGGACACCTTGAACATAGCCGAGTCAAATCCCAGGCCTGCCTCTACGCAAACCGTCAGCAAGTCTAGCGCATCTGGCAGCGTTTTCACAAGTTCGCTCTTCCTTGCGCTCACCCTGGAACTCAGCCAGATGTTGGGAACATAGTAGCCTAATGCGCCAAGGACTAGCGAGAACAGCATCCCCATGAGCAGGTTTCCGCCTCTCACGAAGACGAGTAAGACCATACCGCCGAGAAGCAAAGCCAGCAAGCCCTTTATGCCCAGTAAATCGCGGACATCCATGTTATATGGATTGCCGGCCAGAACGAGATTTCGCTTGATGGATTCAACAGTCTTAGGAGGGGTCCTTCGAATAAGAAAGCTTGATATCCTGCCGACTATCGGCTTGACGATGCGCTCGGAAAATGGCTGCCGCAATTCGAGCTCTTCCAGTGAACGAGCGGGAACAGCGTACTTGCTCAGCCTCGATTGAACGGGATCCGCCTCCTGGAGCCGCGTGAGGCCAACGAAGAGAAGCCCGATACTTAGCATTGCGAGCACAGATAAGATTAGCGTTGCGAGTGTTTCCATCATTTCTTGCCCGATCCAAGAGCGATTATACTTCTATGTCCGTGATGCGCCTCATAACCATAAACCCGATGAAGATTAGAACGCCGCTGCAAATGGGCAGCACCAGCACAGGCATGCAGATTACTGTCTCTGTCGAGAAGAGTTGCATCATGTACTTCGAGTTTAACAAGAAGAGAATAAAGCCCAGGCCGACCGGAAGCAAGCTGATGACATATCCACTTAGGGTTTGTTGGGACGTCAACGACTTTATCTCTCCCTTGATGCGAACTCGCTCGCGTATCGTGCCTGCGATCGTGTCGAGAATCTGTGCCAGGTTTCCACCAACCTCGTGCTGCACGTTGATTGCTGAGACCATCAGGTCCAGGTCGTCGCTTTGGATCCTGTTTACCAGATGAGCTAGAGCCTCTTCAGGTGAAAGCCCAAGGTTCACTTCTTTCACAACTCGACTGAACTCTTCCGAGGTTGGCTCGGGCATCTCACGAGATATCATGTCTAGAGACTGCAGCAGGCTGTACCCTGAACGCAGCGAGTTTGCGATCAGCACGATGGTATCTGCAAGCTGATTGTTGAAGGCTTTCTGCCGCGCCCCCTGTCGCTGCCTCACATAGAGGCGCGGCAAATAAAATCCAAATACGCCACCTACCAGCGCTACCACAGGATTCTGCGAAATGAGGAACGCTATGGCGATGAACAATAGTATGCTGGTGGCGCTCATCATGAGATACTCGGCAACTGTGAGTTTGAGGTTCGCTCTCGCCAGTTCCCTCTGGATGTGTGAGGCGAAATTGCTTCCCGCAATCGCCTTGTCCATCTTTGCGGCTATCGGCCCAGATGTGGCTTGTTCGCTGGATTGCGATTGCTTCCGCTGATTAGATGTTCCGAGGCGGGCAGCAATGTCAATACCTCTGCCAAGGCTCCTGTGGAGTCCCCAGAAGATGAGAGCGATAGACAGCATGGCAAGGATCGCTGTTAGAAAAGGACTGCCCACGCGAATCCCCTTTTTGGCCTACTAGAAGTATGCCTCGAATCCGAAGATGCGAGGCGGCAGATAGATGTTTGCGGCTTCCAGCTTGGGCGTGAACTTCGGCCGTATCCCAGACGGCCGAATCCTCCCGATGATTCGGCCGTCTTCTACGCCAGTTTGTTCGAATACGAAGATATCCTGTAGAACCACGACGTCTCCTTCCATCCCCACCACTTCCGTGACGTTGACAACGCGGCGGCTGCCATCGCGCAAGCGCTCCTGATGGACGATCAGGTCGAGCGCTGAGGAGATTTGCTCGCGGATGGCCCGCAAAGGCAAATCCATACCGGCCATTAGAACCATCGTCTCCAGACGGGCTATGGTGTCGCGAGGCCCGTTGGAGTGAGCGGTGGTCAATGAGCCATCGTGGCCTGTGTTCATTGCCTGCAACATATCCAGCGCCTCGCGTCCACGACACTCGCCCACGACTATTCTATCGGGGCGCATTCGAAGGGCGTTGATGACGAGCTCACGGATCGTAATCTGGCCTTTGCCCTCGATGTTTGCGGGGCGACTCTCCAACGTCACCACGTGCTCCTGCCGCAACTGAAGTTCGGCAGCGTCCTCAATGGTCACTATACGTTCGTCGTTTGGTATAAACGACGAAAGCACGTTGAGCAGTGTCGTCTTACCTGAGCCTGTGCCTCCAGAAATAATGATGTTGAGACGTGCGTGAACGCACGCTTTGACAAACTCGACCAGCTCCGGGGTGAGAGACCCAAACTTGATCAAGTCGTCGACTGTCAGCGGCGATTTGGCGAACTTTCGGATGGTTATGACCGGCCCTACCAGGGATACGGGCGGGATGATGGCATTAACGCGGGACCCATCGGGAAGGCGCGCATCGACCATCGGTTGGCTCTCATCGCAACGGCGTCCAAGTGGCGAGATGATCCTGTCAATGATTCTCATGACGTGATCGTCGTTTTGGAAGACGACGTCCGCTTTGTGAATCTTCCCCCGTTGCTCGACGAACACTCGGTTGGGCCCATTGACCATGATTTCGGTGATGGATTCGTCGTTCAACAGCGGCTCGAGTGGACCGAAACCGAGAATCTCGGCTGCTATCTGCTCGAACAGCCGAATCCTGTCAGCTCGGGCCAGAACGATGCCTTCCTGCTCAAGAATAAGGTTGAAGAGCTCCTCAATGCTGCGTCGCACCATTGCCGTGTTGCTGAGGTCCATCTTCGGATCAAGTTCAGCAATGAGCTTGTTTTGCACGCGCGTTTTCACGTCGTGAGTAAGCTCCTTCACCACATCCTTTACCACGGGAACAACGGGCTTTCTGACATCTTCCTGTCCCATGTTCGAGGAAGTAGCCTCTATTCGCTTGAGCAAAGACATTTCTCTTGTCCCCCTTCAGTTGCGTTCAAGTGTTGATTTGTTCCCTTGCATTGGTTCACGCTCGCTTGAAGTGCAGAGACTGCGCGAGTTTTCCTAGCCCAGCCTTGGACGATGGGGCTTGCGCCGCTGCCGCAGTCTTGGCATCGATCTCCCCAACCAGTCTGGCTAGACTGAAGATTCCCTTCGAAACTGGGCTACCCTTGCTAGATATGACGAAAGGAACGCCTTGATTGAGAGCGAGTGTTGCCAGTCGGCCATCGCTCACAATGCTGACCATGATTTGCTTACGAAGGCTCGATTCCACATCTGAAACCCTTATTCCACCAGTGCTATCCGCTCGATTAAGTATCAGCGCTACCTTTTCTGGCGGATAACCGAGAGCGTCGGCGACCTCGAGGAACAGCTTGACGTTCTTGATCGCCGGAAGCTCGAGGGTCAGTACCACCAGAATATGGTCTGACAGGTCAAGCACCGACACCATTTGGTCCTGGAACGAGGGTAAAGTATCTACCAGGATATAATCATACGTCTCCCGAAGCTTGTTCAGGATGATCTTGACTCCTTCCGCAGTTACCAGTTCGCCCATTTCTGGCCTTGGCGGACCAAGCAGCAGTTTAACACCCGACGAGTGCTCGATCAATACGTCTTCGATGACGTCCTCGTCAAGGTTGCTCAAATGCGAAACCAGGTCGATGATGGTCTTGGGGGACTGGATGTTGAAAAGCACACCCACGTCGCCGAACTGAAGGTTACAATCGACCAGAACAACCTTCTTCTGTGTAAGCTCTTTGAGTGCTATAGCCAGGTTGCTGATTATCGTCGTCCTTCCGACGCCTCCCTTGGGGCTGAATGCGGAGATTACCTTACCCTGTGTCTTGGTGGTCGTCGCAGTGCCGTGGCCGTTCGGACCTGGTTCCACTGGCCGAAGTGCACGCTCGACGCGTAAGCTATGGACGCGCCTGATGCTGCTCGCCAGCTCTTCGCCACTGAACGGCTTTATGAGGAACTCACGGGCGCCTGCCAGCATTGAGCGGCGCAGGTAGTCCGTTTCCCCCTGAATGGACATCATAATGATCTGGCTATTGACCCGTTCTGCCAGGATTGCTTCGGTGGTAGCGATTCCGTCCACTCCAGGCATATTGATGTCCATCAGAATGACGTCGGGCTCCAGTTGCTTGGCCAGTTCGATAGCCTGGGTGCCGTTCATGGCAGTGCCGACGACTTCGATGTCCTTCTCAAAATACAGCAGCTTCTTCAGGTTTTCGTGCGTGTCTGGGATATCGTCGACGATCAGAACACCTATAGTGTCTGTCTTGGGCATTGATCAGGTCCCTCCGCTCTTCCCAAGTTAGTGCAGCATCCCTCTATCGTGGCAGTAGCGAGGTGTTCACGCCGTATCGCTCCAGGATTCCTTTGATCGTCACCGGCTCGGTCTTGAAAATGGTGTCATCCCCAGCCGACCGAAGTGCCAGATCGATGACCAAATCCTCGGAATCCTTAATCGCTTTGAGCGCTAAGGCGTCCTGTGGCTCTGTTGCGAACGTAATGAAAGACGGCTGCGTCTGCTGCTGTTGTTGCTGCGACTGTTGTGGTCCCTGTTGACTGACTGTAGTTTGGCCTCCGATAGAGACTACCTTCAGGTTCTGCATTGTCAGTTGAGTCATGTTTGGAGGCATAAGATCAACTGTCGGTGTCGTCTGCTGGGTGGTCTTGTTCTTCGACGGCCTGTAAGTCACAAGCACGTCGACGGTATCGCCTGGCTTAACCAAACCTAAGCCAACGATGTTGGAAGCTGGGAAGGTGACTAAGACCTTGCCTTTCTCCATCGTAAATGAAAGCCCAGTCTGTCCCTTGGAATCTACAAGCTTGGAGCTGAGGATTGTCTCTCCCGCGTATATCTTCGCAGGAGCCATCTTGCCAATCACGTCGTCGGTCTTGGCTAGCGCTCCAACAGGAATGGCTTCTACTGGCAGTGACTTGACCGCTACCGCCACGGGCTTGATCACGACCCGCTCGGGAATGTCCTCGGTAGCAACCACGACATCAGCCATGGCAATCTGTCTGCTCGTATTGCTCTGCACCGTAATGAACACCAACAGACCAACCACCAGAGCCAATACTACGCCGAGCGCTGTGAGCATTATGCCACTACGTCTTCCCTTCATTCCTTAAGCTCCCATCCATATGGCGCAAGCAAGGCCAAGTACCTGCGCATCCAATTAGAGCCCTATCTTTGTGATAGGGCTCTTTCTGACACCCACAAAAGATTAGTTTGTAGAATAAAGAGATTAGATACTGGCAATGATCGTAGAGAAGATGTTCCCGATAGCGGGTCCGAGCAACAGTAGTACGGCGATTACAACTACAGCTACCAAAGCGATGATAAGACCGTACTCAACCATTCCTTGACCCTCTTCTCGTGCCAACCACTTCGCCATCTTGATTCACCTCCGATTCTTAAGTATTCACCGGCTCGGTTCCCACCTGGTCCCCTTGCCAGGAGCCCCGCCCTTTCCCTCGGCCTTGAGGCCGGCTCGCTCATGGCCTTCCTGTGTTACCTGTAGTCTATTCGCTTGAGAGGTGTCCTGCAATAGGAAAGGGGTACTGTGCTTGGTGGGAGACAAGTACTATGCCAGGCGTGCGGCCACTTTACATAGTACGAGGTGGATGCGTGATGACGAAACGGAAGTGAAGAATCTGTCCTGCGACTGAGCGCTCCTGTAATCGGCCGATAATGCCTAGAGAGCTACTTCGATCGTCAACTTGCAACCTTTACCAGGAGCGCTGTTGACGTAGACTCGTCCCCCAAGGGACTGAATTCTGGCCTGCATGCCCTTGATGCCGCGCACTCGCCCTTCCGGCAGAGATTGCAAGACCTTCTCGACATCGAAGCCCGATCCATTGTCCTCGATAGTGAGCCTCACGAAGTCGTCAGAAAGCTCGATGCTCACCTGAGCCTCGGTTGGATTCGCGTGACTGGCGGCATTGTCGAGAGCTTCCTGCGTGATTCTGAAAAGGGCGATTTCCACGTGGGGTGGCAAACGGAATTGTGGGCCAGTTACATTGAGCTTAACCGGGATGTTTGTCTTAGCGGTGAATGTCTCCGACAATCGACGCAGGGTGGGAAGCATGCCCAGATCGTCCAGGATCATCGGGCGAAGATCGAAAATGAAGTGTCTGGTTTCCTGCAGAGTGCCTGTGATCATCGTTTTCAAGCTGGCGAGCTCAGATTTGGCACGTTCGGGATCTACGGTCAAGAGCCTCTGACATATCTCAGTGCGTAGGATCAGGTTCGTCAGCGCTTGAGCCGGCCCGTCGTGAATTCGCCGTGCGATCCTCTGGCGCTCTTCTTCCTGCGCATCGATGGCTCTGCCAATCTCTTGCCTGACAGTTGCGCTCGTGCCTAGCCTGGTGCCAACGTTATCTGGCTCTCGTGAGAGCGGCCTGCCGCCAGCGTCCTCAGAACCTGCTTCTGCCAGTTCCATTATGCCCTTGCACACCTCGATGACTCGTATCAGTTGTTTCTCGTGAGGGCCAAGGCTTCGCTGCTTGTATTCCAGTTGCTCCAACTGCCCTTTCATCATGAAGAGACGCATTTCGGCTTCCTGAGCGGCAGCAAAAGAGTCACGGATCTGGGCGCGGCTGTACGTGTCGACCGCTTTTTCCATTTCTCGCAGCTTGCGAGCCGTCTCTGTAGCGCGAGAACTGAGGTGTTCTACTTCTGAGGACGTCTGCTTCAGCAAGACCTCGATCTCGCCAGTCTCTCTGCGGACGCGTTGAAGCTCCTCGGTGCTCTCGTGCAAGAGTTCCTGGATGTCACGTAACAAGCTTACGTCGACCGCAACTTTGGATGAAGTCTGCATTGCTATCCTCGGCAAAGCCAGAGCCAACGCCTTCGGGCTCCCAGAAGCGTCCAGCTCGGCGCTGCGCTATCGTGGTGCTAGAGTTCTTGCATCTTTATCCAGCCTCGGCGAAGTGCGTAAACCACCGCTTGAGTGCGGTCGTTCACGGCCAGCTTGCGGAGGATGGACGTGATATGGTTCTTGACTGTTTGATCGCTGATCTTCAGGGCACGAGCGATCTCTTTGTTCGAGTTCCCTCTAGCGATGTAGTCCAGCACCTCGATCTCCCGCGCCGAGAGAGGCACGAACAGGGGCTCTATCTCCTGGCCAACGTTGGCCAGCTCGCGGAATTGCTTCAGCACGCGAGAGGCAACCAATGGCTTGGTAAGCACACTTTCGTTGATCAAGTACTCGCCAGCAGCGACGCGACGAATCCCGCCGAGTAGCTCGTCTGGGCGTATATCCTTCAGATAAAATGCGGAGGCTCCAACCTTGATTGCCTGGAACAACTGTTCTTCGTCGTCGTAGGCGGTCATCAAAATGATGCCTGTGCGGGGAAGATGAAGCTTAATAACTCTCGCGACTTCGAGACCGTCAACGCTGGGCATATGCACATCCACAAGAATGACGTCAGGCGCGATCGCCCTTGCCAGCGCGATAGCCTGCTTCCCGTCCGAAGCTTCGCCGACCACGTCAATATCCGGCTCGGTCTCCAAGATTCCTTTCACTCCCTGGCAGAAAATAGGATGATCGTCAGCAATTAGTACTCTTACCTTTTCCATTCTTCCGTCACACTCCACTTCCAGCCAAAGCCTGAGTCACAAGTCGGTTGTGTCTGATCCTATCGGCACGTTCAAGATTACCCTGGTGCCTTGTCCGGGAGCGCTTATGATATCGATATCTCCTCCAATGAGTTGGCTGCGTTCTCGCATACTGATCAACCCGAAGTGCTCGACCTGATCCTTTGTGTGCTTTGCCACGTCGAATCCTACCCCATTGTCTTCCACCATTACCACAATCGCATCCGCGTCGCGACTGAGTGTAAGCTTCACCTGAGAGGCGTGGCTATGTTTTTGGACGTTTTGCATGGCCTCCTGAATTATACGGTAAATCGCCGTCTCCTGCGCAACTGGAAGCCGCCCAGTGTCGCTCAGCTCACTCACTACCGCAATGCTGAAGCGCGACTGATAGTTCTTGGCGTAGTGTTGCAGCATCGCCTGCAAGCCCGTATCGGCTAGCGGAGCAGGGCGCAGATCGAAAATGAAGTTACGCACTTCTGCCAACCCCTCGCGGACGTCCTTCTTGAGACGGGCAATTTCCTTGGGAAGTCGTTCTGGCTCCTTTTCCAGCAGGCGCTCGCAGAATTCCAATTGAAAGATCGCATTGGCCAGCACCTGCGCAGGCCCATCGTGAATCTCTCGCGCCAGCCGCTGTCTTTCGACCTCTTGAGCTTGCAGCATCCGAATCTGCGAGAGGCGCGTCAGTTTGCTCTCGTCCTTCTGATTGTCAGCGGTTAGAAACTGCCCCGCGATCTCGAATTGCTTCATCAACCATCGCAGCCTTTGAGTTTCGTGCTGCAACGCAGCCAATCGCTCCGTTGCCCAGAGGTACTGTTGCTTTAACGCGCGCTCCTCCTCGCTCAATCGTCTGTCTTCAAGGCCGGACGATCTCGAGCCAGAAGGGGTCTGGCTGCTCTCCGCCGGAACTCGCGCTGCGGAGATACCCAGCAGTTTGCTCTGAATATGTTGCTGTTCAGTTGCCCACTGCTTGGACAGCGACCTGGCTTGCTCCGTAATGGCTCGAAGCTTTTCCTGCTGCTCTTGCAGGATAGCTGCCGCCGATTCGAGCAGGGCAGCGCTGTCCTCCAGGTACCGAGATGTGCTCAATTGCTATTCCCCCTATTACGAGCACTCTGGTTAGTATACAACTAATGCAAAAGTGATACAAGGTCGTGAGCCTGGGGTGATACAAGGTCGTGAGCCTGAGTCAGTCCTGGCTAAGATCATATACTACCATATTATGCAGCTTCAGGTCGACTAGCAGCTTACTGTTGGCCTCGAACACTTCCTTCGCACCGGGCATGCCCACGAGTGAGGGGTACCAATCCGGAAAGAACGCGATGTAGCGTGCGCCGTGATCCTTGGCCATCGCCAGCAGTCGTTCCTGGTTGTGGATGTAGGGGATTGTCTCAGGTGAGATCAGCCCAGCGGTATCGAATATCTGCCGATTGGAGAAGTAGCCTATGGCACCTATATCGTGCGTCGCCACTATGCTCCCTTCCGGCGTGTTTTGGGCCAGCCATTTTGCCGTGGCTACTTGCTGATCGTTGATTATTGCGGACGTGAGCGCCAATATCTCGGCTCCTTTGTACCAGAAGACGATGGCGGCAATCGCCGTCACTACAACGTAAGCGCCGGCGAACTTGTACAATGCCTTTCCTTGTAGCCACGCCAGGAACTGCTGCGTACCTGCCAGACCATACAGGATCACGATTGGGATAAGCGGCATCAGGTATCTGCCATTGTGCAAAACCTGGGGCACGCGAACGCCATGCGCAACAAACAGCAACGCTACCCACGCTAACGGCAATGCCTGGTTCAGCGAGCGGCTGCCCGTAATCTGCTTCAGGCAGAAGAACAGGCCTGGCAACAGCAAGAACGTTGCGCCTTGCCCGAAGAAGAGCATGTTAGTGGCGTGAACGAGGAATGTCAGGTAGGCTTTGATGCCCGCATCGTCACCATACAGCGCCTGCTTGGCGAAAACAGACGTAGGCAGAACGCTTCCGCTAAGCGACCAGTTCAACCACGCGTACGGTATGGCGAAGATCGCGAAGCCGAGGAACAGCAGAGCCAGCTCGTGCAGACACTTGCCCAGGGAATCGCGCGCTCTGTAGCAATTCCACAGACTGTAGGCGACGACTAGCGCCGTCAGCAATATGCCCTCGGGCCTCATCACCAGGAGAGCTCCCGCGACCAGGCCGATGATCCACGCTCTGCCCTGGATGAGCGCGGCATACATAAGGGCTAGCGTCAAAGCTGCGAAGGGGATAGTTTCCATGCCAGAGAAGGCTGCCCAGGTCAGATGCCAATCCAGAGCGACGAAAACTGCTGTGGCAAGGGCAGCCAGCCTGCGCTCGGGGAAGAGAAGCAGGGACAACTGGCGGGACATCAGGCTCAAGACGAACAGCGCGAAGATGCCTGACAGATAGGCCCAGACTCGGAAATCTATGCCAAGCGCGTAACCCGCGGCGAGCCAGACGGTCCACAAAGGCGACGTCATTGCTCCTGCGGTTGTGCCCTGGGTATAAATGAAATAGCCGTAGCTAACCAGGTTCCGGGCGAAGGTCTGGTAAATCCACGAGTCGTCCAGTGGGAAGCCCAGCGAATTGGTTTGAGCCTTGAGATAAGTCAGGTAGACCATCGAGGTGACCGCCAGTAATATGGCGATCACGAAGGCAGAGTTCTTCTCAGCAAAAGAGACGACGCTCAGCGGAGGCCGCAGGAAACTTGCGCCCATTACCGAGGATCGATCTGTGCAAACTTTGGACGTTGATGTCATTGCCGAAGCACCCCTTCTGAGGCCGCCTTCGGATTCTGCAACATCGCGCGCTTTTCGTGGCGCTTATTATACAGCGTGAATGCGACTATTGCACTGGCAAAGATAGGCTAGTCCAGGAAACTGAGGGGACTACGTGAAGTCTCTTGCCCGTATCAGCCCCTGTTCTCTGCCGCGCCGCCAGGTCGTGTGACCCGATATATCTTGAAATCTCCAATCGTCTGCTCTAGCCGCAACGCCGGGTTATCTTCACGGCCCGCAAAGAGATCGTTCAGCGGCTTCGGGTGTCCGGGCTCGAGCACCAGATAACGCGCATTGAAGCGACGGGCAAGCTCGATTGTGCTCGATACCCCATCGTTAGTGAACACGATGGAGGGACGATGGGCGACATAGTAATACCTGAGTGGGTCGACCACCATCACGGTTTCCCCGTCAGTCGTTCTTCCCTGTAGCCACGAAGCTACCTCTCTGTATTCGTTGTAGCGATCGTCCCAACCTTGAATGGCCTTCACCGCCAGCGCTGCGCTCAGCACAACGGCGAAGCCTACCGCGATGACGGTGAAGTTCCGCTGCGCGATAGGTACTACCCAGTGACGTCGGAACCTGGCGACGAGGGCGACTGTGGCGTCGAGCCCGACGAGCGCTGCGCCGAAAATGAAAGGCAGCAGCGCGGCGCCAGAATGCGTGTAGGTCCCGCGCGGACCCGGGAAAGTGAAGATCAATGATACTGTGGCAAATAGCAATATGTTGTAGATAAGAAAAGGCAAGTATTCCAGGCGACTCCGCAGTCTCCAGAGCCCGACGAGAACGAAGGGGGTCAGGAACACAAGAGAGATCTCTGTGAAAACCCAGAAATTCGAGGCGAAAGCGCTGGCTCTCGATCGCAATATCTCATCCCATCCCCAGCCAAGGAAGTAGGCCAGGTCGACCTTGTGCCCGTAGGCAAACATGTCGTTGTATTCGCGTAAGAACATCGCCTTCAGACCTGCCCCAGGGAAAAGCGTTCCCGTATCGATCCAGTTGCGATACAGCCACGGCGAGAGCACGAGTAGATATGCCAGGACTGATCCCAATCCTGTGGCGAGAACCTCGACGTAATGGCCGGACCCGTCTCGGAATCGCCTGGCAAAGAGGATCACTAGCGCAAGCGCAATCGGGACGAGGAGTAGCGCTCCGTCGGCGCGAGTTAGCTGCGCGAGCGCAACTATGCCGCTAGCAGGCACGAGGTACGCAATGGCGTCGCGCAGCGCCTTATATGTGAGTATGAGGGCCAGGGAGCCAAAGACTGCGTAGAGCCCGAAGCCCTCGGGAACTATCCAGTAGACGTAATAAATGCCGCTGAAGATGATGATGGCTGCTATCCCCCATGCGTAGCGTGCGCTGCGAAAGACATCTTTACCGAGCCAGTAGCCGATGACTGGCAGCAGGGCAGATGCGACGATCATCGGCACCTGTGCGGCGCGAAACGAGAGGCCAAATGTCAGAAACGAAAGGTACACCGTAATTGACGACAGCGGCATCCAGTACACGTTGCTGGGGTGCGTCACAGTAGTCGGGTTTTCCAGATAATTCCAGATGAAATCCTCCACAAAGCCGCGCCCGTAGTACAGGTTCTGGGCAACGTGGAAGTAATAATAGGAATCCGCGTATCCTGGCTGGGTGATGAATAGCGCCGTGACCGAGCGGACGACAAGCGCTACGGCGAAGACCGCCAATGGAGCGGCGAGCCTGGACGAATCGAAAATTCTCTCTAACCTTCCCATCACTTCGCCATCGGATTCTGATAGACTACATACTCGCCGGCGTGGAAAGCCACGGGCCAGCTTGTCGTTACTTCCCTGGCGATCTTTCCTTCTTCAGGCATTTCCTTGGCCCATGCCCTGGAGAAGTCGTCCAGAACCACGTACTTTGCTCGATTGTAACGAGCATCGTACACGAATCGAGATGCTGGTACGTTGGCCGGGGAGAAGGGAGTCTCTTTTCCCTCGGCGACCACGGCCTCCGACAGATGGGTCGTGTGCGCAGTTAACAGCCAAGACACGTAAGGTGAGACGATGACCAAGTCGTCTGTTCGCGTCGACCCATTGACGAAATCGGCCATCGATTGTGCGTCTTGCAGCGATTTCGGCGAAAGGTCATCGTTGCTCAGGCGCAATGTGCCGTGCACGCTGAACACGTCCATTGCAAGAATCGAAGCTAGAGGCAGGTAAATTATCGCGAATACACAACTCATAATAGCAAGCGAACGGGATCGATGCCATCTGTCTCCCATAGCGTCGAACCAGAGCTCGGTACCCCACTTGTACAGGTATTCCGTTGCCCTTACCAAGAAAACGGCAAAGCCGAGAGAGACGAACGGCAGGAGTGGGATTGCAGACCTGAAAACAGGATTGGGGTTGCGAATCTTCAAAATGAAGACCAGTGCAACAAAGGTGAACAGCACAAGCATCGTTCGTGCCTTCTTGTCCGCCATCAAGAAGATTCCGGCTATGCCGGGTACGAGCCAGTAGTCGAAACCGAGAAACCCCGCGTAGTTAATGCCGAGTGTGAGGCCGGCTACGAGCGCGTTTGGGTCGCTGACTCGCGTGAGGTTTTTCTGCCAGTCGTAAACTACCTCAGATGGCATTAGAAGCAAGACCGCAGTTGTGCACATTATTGGAACCGCGAAGGCAACCGCTGCGGTGGAAAGGAGCCGTCCGCGGTTGGTCGCCAGGGTGACGATAAGCACTGCCGCGATTAGGAATAGGCCCTCCTGGTCGCTGGCCATGCCCAGGCCAGCCGTTAACGCGGCTGCGAGCAGCCATCCCAACGGTCTGCGCCTATGTGGGAGCGCGCCAGATGCGTAGGAGCGAACGGCACTTGTCCACTGTGACTGGCTTTTGCCCTCGCTCTCGGACGCGCCATTAATGTAGGGGCGAACAGCGTTCGCCCTCGGGGCCTGGGCAGGGCCAACCTCAACGCTATGTGCTGTAGCGTAGCGCCACGTGAAGTACGCACATAGTGCCCCGAGAAACATGAGTTGATTATAGGAATATCCCCAACGATTGTACGTTATCGCGACTGGGAATATGGCGAAGACCCCCGCTGCAAACAGTCCGACCTTCTGGCCGCCGGTATCCCTGCCTAGAAAATACAGCACCAGGGTAGTGAGAACGCCGAAGGTGCTTGTTAGCAGGCGGAGTGCGAGGATATTGGGACCAAACATCCAGAAAAGGGGCACCAGTAAAGCGTAGAATAACGGTGGATGCTCCACGAAGGGATAGCTTACCGCGTACATTTGCAGCCGACCCTGTGAGAGGTTCCAGGCCATGTTGATATTGTAGCCTTCGTCACCTTCCCAACTCGGGTTTGTCGGCAGGTTCTTGTACCTGAGGTAGGCGCTTATTGCGAGAACCGTGAGCAAGGCGAGAACACCAAGGAAGGCCACGAGGCTGTCTGGAAGCTGCTGTGAGACAAGCAGTCTCCTCTTCCCGTGGCCTTCCTGTTGCAACGGCTCACTCATGGCTATGCCGCACGAATGCGAGTCTCGGCGCTTTTCATTCCGATCCACCGGCTGGAGGCTGTTTTGGCGCTGAGATTCTACCACCGCCAGTTTTCGCTTGGAAATAAGAAGAAAGTACCAGCCTGACCTTCAACCTTTGTTATGGCTTAGTTTTCGGACGACTCCACTTTGCCCAGCTTCGACTTGAGATCGTCCAGGAATTGGGACAGGATATCGATGGGCACAGGGAAGACGATAGTCGAGTTCTTCTCGACCGCGATCTCGGTCAGTGTTTGCAGGTACCGCAGCTGCAAGCTTGCCGGCTCCTCGCTCATCACCATCGCCGCTTGCCTGAGGTTCTGGGCAGCCGTCGCCTCCCCCTCGGCGTGAATGATCTTCGCCCGCTTCTCTCGCTCGGCCTCGGCCTGCTTGGCCATAGCACGTTTCATCGTGTCTGGCAGCTCGACATCCTTTACCTCTACGACGCTGACCTTGATTCCCCAGGGCTCGGTCTGCTCGTCGATAATTTGCTGCAGTTTCAGGTTGATCGCCTCACGCTGCGACAGCAACTCGTCCAACTCTGATTGGCCAAGAACGCTGCGCAGTGTCGTCTGTGCAATCTGGAACGTGGCCCTGACGTAGTCCGCCACCTTCACCACGGCGTCACCAGGATTTATCACGCGGAAGTAGACCACCGCGCTTACCCGCACGCTGACGTTATCCTTTGTGATCACTTCCTGTGGCGGGATTTCCATAGTGACGGTGCGCAGATCCACTTTCTGCATCCTGTCTACGAATGGAACGATCAAGAACAGGCCCGGCCCTCGCGGGCCAACCAGTCGCCCGAGACGGAAGACAACGCCTCGCTCATACTCCGTAACGATCTTAACGGAGGCGCTGAACAGGGGCAAGACGACGACGATGATGACGACAATTACCCACAATAACTCCAACATCCTTTTTCCTCCCCAATAGATATGGTTAATTACGACTTTCTAACGATAAGCTTCAGTCCATCGAGTCCGACGACCCTCACCTTTGAGCCCTTCGGTATGTCGCCGTCTTCGGCGATCGCGGTCCATCTTTCGCCCTGAAGGAACACCGTGCCCTCGGGGTTCACGTCTGTTCTGGCCTCGCCTGTAGAGCCGATCAGCCCTTCTCGCCCGGTTACCGCGCGTCTTCGCAGCGCGGCGGCCGCCTTTCCGACGGCGAAGATAAAGAACAGCGTCGTGCCACCAACTGCCCCCGCGATCGTCGTCCAAGGAATCGAGAAGAAAGGCCCAGCTATGTTCATCATTATCATCGAACCGAGGGTCATAGAAAGCACTCCTCCTCCCAGAAGAACCCCGTGCGACTGTATCTTGATCTCTGCCAGGAACAGTATGAAGGCGAACACAATGAGAGCTATGCCTGCGTAGTTTACGGGAAGCGTGCCCAGGGAGAAGAAGGCCAGAAGGAGAGACAGACCGCCAACCACTCCTGGCAGGATGGCGCCGGGATTGGCAAGTTCGTAAATCAGCCCGTTAATCCCTATGAACATCAAGATGTAGGCTATATTCGGGTCGCTGATAATGTGCAGGAACTTCTCGATGGCGTTCATATCGACTCGATCGATGCGCGCATTGGCTGTCTGCATCTTGACTGTCCCCGTGGCGAGCCTGACCTGTTTGCCATCGGCCTGCTGCAGTAGCGTCGGCAAATCATCGGCGACGAGGTCGATGGCATTAAGCTGCAGCGACTCGCGCTCAGTCGCGTTCACGCTCTCGCGCACCATGCGCTCCGCCCACTGGACGTTCCGCCCTCGACGGTCGGCCAGGCCCTTGATATAGGAAACCGCGTCGTTGGTGACCTTTTCGACCATTGCTTCATCTGGAGGCGGGGCTTGAGTTTGCCCTGGCTGGTTCCCACCCATCAAGACAGGATGTGCGGAACCCATGCTTGTGTTAGGAGCCATCGCAGCAACGTGTGCGGCTTGCATAATGAATGCGCCGGCCGAAGCGGCGCGGGAGCCAGAGGGGTAAACGTAGACGATTACGGGAATCTCGGAGTTAATGATCCGTGAGATGATGTCGCGCATCGAGGAGTCGAGCCCTCCCGGCGTATTCATCTCGATGACGACGGCGCGGGCGCCATCGTGCTCCGCGGTGGTAATGCCGCGTTCGACGTAGCTTGCAACCACAGGGTTGATGACGCCGTCGACGCGCAATACGTCGACGTGTCCCGTGTCCGCTCTGGCCACCGGAAGCAGCATCAGGAAGATCAGCCAGACGCCTATGTGCACCAACCAGATCTTGCGAAGCATCGACATTTTCTCTATCACTCCTATCTCTGGTGGCAACCAATCAGGCAAGATACGATCAGCGCATCAAAACGTCGCACTGGCTGAGCAGGTGCGAGGTAACCTCAGACCTCTCGACGATCACTTGTTCCTCTGTAGCCATGTTCTTGAGGACTACCTTGCCTTGAGCTATTTCATCAGGGCCAATAATAATCGCGAATGGGATGCTTTTACGGCTGGCATATCGCAGTTGGTTGCCCAGCCTGTCTGTGCCTAGATAAACCTCGGTGTGCACGTCGGCCGAACGCAGCTCAGATGCTAGCTTCAGGCTCTCTCCAACTGTGTCCGTCCCAAATATGGTGACCAGCGCGTGCGTAACCGTCTTCAGAGCGGGAACGCCGGCGAGATGCAGTTCATCCAGAACGTCCACGATGCGTTCCAGTCCCAGGCTGATTCCTGTGGCCGGGGTGGCGCGATTCGTGAACAATCTCACCAAGTTATCGTAGCGCCCGCCGCCGCAAATGCTGCCGATTCTCGGCTCCTCAACCACGGTTTCGAAGATGGGGCCAGTGTAATACTCAAGCCCCCGAACCATAGAGAAATCTACCTCGAAATACTCTTCCTTCATGCCTAGAGATCTCAAGTAGCCGACCAGTTCCTCGAGTTCGTTTACCCCTTCAATGCCGATGGAGAAATCGGCCAGCTTCGTCCCGAGTTGGGCAAGGACGGCGTCGGCCTTATCGCGTATCTGGAGGAGGTCTAGCAATCGATCGACTACTGGTCGCTCAACTCCCGACGACTCAAGCTCCGCCTTGACGCCGTCGAGGCCGATCTTGTCAAGCTTGTCGATTGCTCGGTATACGTAGACCGCTTTGTCAGGAGTCACGCCGACGCACTCGGCGACGGCGGCGAGCACCTTGCGGTTGTTTATCTTGGTCTTGAACCGCGAGAAACCCAGGCGGCGCAGAGCGTCGTAGGCGACTTCGACGACCTCGGCGTCGGCAAGCATACTGGAGCTCCCAACGGTGTCGACGTCGCACTGCCAGAACTCCCGGTACCGGCCCTTCTGCGGCTTCTCGGCGCGCCACACGGGCGCGATCTGGTACCGCTTGAACGGCTTGGCCAGATCGGGATAAGTCCCGATAACGCGTGCGAGAGGCACTGTGAGATCGTAGCGGAGGCCGACTCGCCTGCCGCCTCTATCTTCAAACTTATAGATGAGCTTATCCGCTTCGTCGCCGTATTTGCCCTCCAGAACCTCGGCGTATTCGATGGCAGGGGTGTCGATGGGCTCGAAGCCGAAATTCTCGAAAACCTCGCGCAGCTTGCCGATGACGAACTGCCGCAACAGCATGCGCTCAGGTAAGAAGTCGCGCGTGCCCTTTAGTAATTGTGCCTGAACTGCCAATGCTTCCTTCCTCGACAGACTGGTATTGATTTGGCTAGAAGTATAATTGATGGGTAAGGGAAATTGCAACTTGGAATCCCATTGTCCCATTGTCCCATTGTAACTGTTCGATTCGGCGGACTGAAGTCCTGCCGTCAAGCCTGGTGGCAACAGAATCGCCTAATTGCGGCTTGACGCGAGCACTTTAGCGCCGCGATGTGAACTCTGCCTTCGCATTTGCCGCTAGCCTGTAGATGTGCTATCATAACCGCGCTTCAGGTTGTTGAAGCGCACAATGTTCGACTTTGGCCCTGGAATTGTTCTCAAGGAACTGAGCTATGACTATTCGTGTCATTAATAGCCTCGACGAGGCGAAGGACTCCGTCCTCAGGCGGAGACCTATAGCCGAAAGGCCCCTTCCACCTCGGGTAGTTCAAGGGATTCGCGAGGCGTTCGGCAGGGACCTATCTGCCGAGCAGGTGGTGGAGCTCATCATTTCCGAGGTGCAGGCGAACGGAGATCGCGCCTTACTCGATCTTTCAAGGCGAATAGACAGGGCCGAGCTGAGTTCTATCGAGGTTCCACGAGAGCGGATTGAAGAGGCATATTCCCTGGTGCCGCGGGAACTGGTGGACGCGCTGAAGGTAGCTGCCGACCGCATTGCCGATTTCCACGTCAAACACGTTCCAAAGACGTGGATCGACTTCTCCGAGGATGGCGCCCTGGGACAACTCATTCGTCCTCTTGGGCGTGTCGGACTCTACTCCCCGGGAGGCACGGCGGATTATCCGTCGACGATTCTGATGCAGGCCATTCCCGCCCGCGTCGCTGGCGTCCAGGAGGTCGTCGTCGCCAGTCCCCCTCGCGGGAACGGGGCTCCGTCTCCTTTGACCCTTGTCGCATCCGACATCGCGAACGTGGACCACGTCTTTGCCGTCGGTGGGGCGCAGGCGATAGCGGCGATGGCCTTCGGCACGGAATCGATTCCGCGGGTGGACAAGATTCTCGGCCCTGGCAATATCTTCGTTACGCTGGCGAAGAGGAGGGTGTTTGGCACAGTCGGCATCGATCAGCTTGCGGGGCCGACGGAAACGCTTGTCATCGCCGACGATTCAGCCAGCCCCGCTGCCGTGGCCCTGGACTTGCTGGCGCAAGCGGAACACGACCCCCTCGCGTCGGCGATTCTGCTCACTACGTCCAGCCGTCTTGCGGCGCTGGTGCAGCAAGAGATCGACGATCGCCTTCAGCGGCTTGAGCGAGCTTCGATCGCCGCGGAGTCGCTCAAGGCCAATGGTGCCATTGTAATGGTCGAGAGCGTCGATCAGGCAGTCAATGCGGCTAACTCGTATGCGCCCGAGCACCTTTGCTTGATTGTTGAAAATGGCTGGTCGTATCTGGGTAAGATTCGCAACGCGGGAGGCGTGTTTCTCGGCGAGTGCTCGCCCGAAGTGGTTGGCGACTACACGGCCGGTCCAAGTCACGTGATGCCGACGGGAGGCACTGCCCGTTTCTCTTCGCCCATCAGCGTGCTGGACTTCGTCAAGGTGACGAGTCTCGTCGCTCTGGGGGCAGAGACGGTGCGCAGAATAGGCCCGGCCACCGTCACCATCGCACAAGCGGAGGGCCTCACGGCGCACGCTGAGGCGATGAAGTGCAGATTGCCAAAGACGAGCGACGATGGTTGCGCGGAATGAAGAATGGGCAGACCTCGTGCTCTTGCCCGTTTGCAGAGATATAGAGGCAAACCATGAGCCCTAAACGATCTCGAATCCTTGGCCTGGTCAGGCCGGACGTCTGGGACATCGAGCCTTACTCGGCGGTCGAGCCGCCCGAGCGGCTGGCATCGCGCGCAGGCCTTACTAAAGAACAGATAATCAAGCTGGACGCCAACGAAAATCCATATGGGTGCTCGCCTGCTGTTGGGCGTGCGTTGTCCGAGTTCGATGAGTACCACATTTACCCAGACACGATCTGCGGCGATGTCCAGGAGCTTCTGCAGGGTTACATTGGCGCTCCTGCCGACAGCATTATCGTCGGCAATGGCTCGGATGAGATTATCGACCTGATTATGCGCCTGTTTCTGTCGCCTGGAGAAAAGGTCATCAACTGCCCTCCCACTTTTGGTTATTATGCCTCTTCAGCGGCCTTCTGCGCGGGGAAGGTCGTGAGGGTGCCTAGACTGAGCGATCACGGCTTAGATGTCGAGGGTATTGTGAAGGCAATCGACGACAGCACAAAGATCGTCGTGATCGCCTCCCCCAATAACCCCACAGGCAACTGTGTCAAGACGGGCGAGCTGACCGAGATTCTGGACACAGGCTTAGCGGTGATAGTCGACGAAGCTTACGGCGAATTCTCGGGCAAGACGGTTTTGCCGTTGACCAGCGAGTACGATAATCTCATCGTGCTTCGCACGTTCAGCAAATGGGCGGGCCTCGCCGGACTGCGTTTCGGCTATGGTGTGTTTCCGACTGCGCTGGTCGAGCAAGCCATGAAGCTGAAACCACCGTACAACGTCAACCTTGCCGCCCAGGTGGCGGTAAGAGCGTCGCTGGCAGATCTCGATGACTTGATGGATAAAGTGCGGTTGATCCGCGTCGAGCGCGACCGACTATACGGCGAGCTTCAGCGCATCGATTTCCTTGTGCCTTACCCATCGGAGGCTAATTTCATACTCTGTAAGCTGCTTCGTGGCGACCTTCAGCACGTGAAGCACGAATTAGAGAGCCAGGGCGTGTTCCTGCGTTACTATAGCGATCCGTTGTTGAGCAACTGCCTGCGCATCAGCGTGGGCACTCCCGAACAGAACGACTATGTGCTGGAGAAACTGCGATCGATGGGCTCGACCTTGCCAGCAAACTCGTGAAGGAGGAGAGAGCGTGAGCGGTAGAAAGGCCAGCGTTACCAGGAAGACAAAAGAAACGTCGGTGGCTGTCGAGCTGAACATCGACGGTTCGGGACGCGCACATATCAACACAGGCATCGGCTTCCTCGATCACTTATTGGAGCAACTGGCAAAACACGGCCTTTTCGACCTCAGCGTGCAGGCCAGAGGCGATACGCACGTCGATCCACATCACACAGTCGAGGACGTGGGCATATCTCTTGGCCAGGCTTTCGACGGGGCGTTGGGCGACCGCCGAGGCATCGTGCGCATGGCCCACGCCATCGTGCCCTTAGATGAGAGCCTATCTTGCGTTACGCTTGACATAAGTGGCAGGGGGTACGCCGTCGTCGACCTTCCTTTCACGAGCCCCACGATCGGTGAACTGCCCGCCACATTGATCTCTCATTTCATCGAATCCCTGGCTTCTCAGGCGCACATCAACATCCACGTTCGGCTGTTGTCAGGGCTCGACGATCACCATAAGGCCGAGGCAACCTTCAAGGCCCTGGCGCGCGCTTTGGACGACGCGACGAAGATCGACGAGCGAAGAATAGGCGAGGTGCCCAGCACAAAAGGCATTATCGCGGGCCCCTTGCAGGAGGTCGAGAAACTTGAGCGAATTGACTGACGCTCAGGGAAAAGTGCATCAAATTGAGCTGGCGATAGATTTCTTGGAGAGCCATCGGAAGCTGGCCGAGGCGAACCGGAAGCTCCTGGACGAGCACGGGGTAACTATGATCGACGTCATGGGCTCTGTTGGGGCAGGGAAGACCTCGGTCGTGGAACAGCTAGTACGTGGCTTGAAGGAGAAATATCGTATCGTCGTCCTCAACGGGGACCTCGTCACGACGATTGACCAGGATAGAATCTTAAGACATGGTGTGGAAGCCATCCAGGTTAACACTGGCAAGGAATGTCATCTGGACGCTGCCCTGGTGCGTACTGTCCTGGAACGGCTCGATCTTGGCAACCTGGATCTCGTGATTGTGGAAAACGTGGGAAATCTCATCTGCCCAGCCGATTTCCCTCTGGGCTCTCACAGGCGCGTGGTGGTAACGAGCGTGACGGAAGGACCGTACGTGGCCGTCAAGCATCCCCACGTATTCGCGGAAATGGACTTTGTCGTAATCAATAAGATCGATTTGGCCTCGGTGATGGAGGTCGACGTCTCGAAGCTGGTCGGAGACTTGCGGTCGGTGAATCCGCGTGCCCGCGTTGTCCAAACCAGTTGCAAAGATGGCACGGGTATTCCAGAGTTGATCACGCGGCTGGTTGAGGAGCCCAGGCGATGCACGAGTTCGGAATCACTTCCAGCATAGCGGAGACTGCCCTGAGGATAGCCAGCGAAAACGGAGCTACCAAGGTGCTGAGAGTGGATCTGTTGATTGGGCAGTTGACTTTTCTGAGCGTCCCTCAGGTCAGGTTTGCCTACGAGGTCTTAGCGAAGGGAACCCTTCTAGAAGGGTCCGAGCTAGCGATCCAGGAAGCCACGGGGCTAGTCGAGTGCCAGAACTGCCACCACCTGAGAGAAATCCGCTTGCCGGACGATCCTGATGCTCTTACAGAGCCGTTGCCTTTGTTCGCCTGTCCCGAGTGTAGCGGGAAGGTCGTCGTCGTGAAAGGAAAAGAGTGCCAGATCACCGGGATGACGTTCGAGAGCTGACGCTGCGCCTATGCGACGTACTCCAGATCGAACCTGAAATCCTCGATCACCGGATTCGCCAGCAGCTTAATGCACATCTGGCGTACCGCGTTTTCTGCGGCCTCTCGATCGCTGGCTTCCAGCTTGATCTCGATGTATTTCCCTGCGCGAACGCTTTCCACGCTCTCGAATCCGAGGTTGCGTAGACCACCTCTGATGGCCAGGCCCTGCGGGTCATTCACCACGGGCTTGAGCGTCACGTAAACTTGTGCAAGCCACATCAATCTCCACCCCTATCGAATTCCTAGTAGCCAACAACTATCGCCAATCGCTGTTGTCTGTGCCGTAAAGCGGCCTACCAGTTATCCTGCGATAAGCCTCCAGGTACTTGTCGCGCGTCTTCTCGACCACGTCATCAGGCAGCCTTGGGGCTGGCGGGTTCTTGTCCCATCCCGAGCTTTCCAACCAGTCGCGAACGAATTGCTTGTCGAAGCTGGGCTGCGACACTCCCACTTCGTACGTGGCCTCGTCCCAGAAGCGCGAAGAGTCGGGCGTGAGCATCTCGTCGATCACGATAAGTTTGTCGTCGATGAACCCGAACTCCAGTTTTGTGTCCGCGATCACGATGCCCTGCTGTCTTGCCAGCCCATCCGCATACTGGTAGATCGCCAGGCTTTTCTCTTGGAGCTGTCTGGCGAGATCGGCTCCCACCATATTCGCCAGTTGCTTGATGCTAATGTTCTCATCGTGCCCCGTGTCGGCTTTGGTCGATGGCGTGAAGATGGGTTCGGGAAGCCGCTCGCTTTCGCGCAGTCCACCTGGCACCACCTCGCCACAAATGGTGCCTGATTTGCGATATTCAGCCCAGGCGGAGCCCGCGAGATATCCTCGCACGACGCACTCCACGTCGATGCGCCGAGCCTTTCGAACGAGCATAGCCCTATTGTGCAAGTGCTCGGCGAAAACCTGCAGGCTCTTCGGAAACTCGCCGACGACAGCAGTGATTAAGTGATTGTCGACGATGTGCCGCGTCTGCTGGAACCAGTAAGCGCTGAGCTGGGTCAAAACTGCCCCTTTGTCCGGTACCCCGTTGGGCAGAATGACGTCGAAAGCCGATATGCGGTCGGTGGTGACGATCAGAAGCTCACTACCCAGGTCGTATACATCTCGAACCTTGCCCCGCGAATGATGCTTTAGCCCCGGCAATTCCGTCTGCAAAAGCCCTTGCCCGCTCAATATCTCAAACGCCTCCTCATTGAAGAGTATCTTCCGTTCCTGCCACACCTCCAGGCCGCCTGTTCAAGAGAACCACTTACTCTCTCCGTGTCTCTGTGTCTCCGTGGTGAGCCAATCCCAACCCGAGTCTCTGGAAAGACACGTCGATGTGCTTGAGATAATACTCGTAGTCGAAAAGCGACTTTAGCTCTTTGTCGGACAGCAACTCCGACACTTTGCCGTCCTCGCGGAGCAAGTCGATGAAGTCTT
Source organism: Chloroflexota bacterium (assembly GCA_023480885.1). Lineage (GTDB taxonomy): Bacteria > Chloroflexota > UBA6077 > FW602-bin22 > JACPRP01 > JAMCWX01. The sequence continues at coordinate 35,287 of JAMCWX010000033.1, forward strand.
TTTCCTCTCCCCATGCCTCCATAGCCTTGCTCTGGACTATTGCGTACGCCTCCTTCCTGCTGAGGCCCTTGTCGATGAGGGCCAGAAGGACGCGCTGCGAGAAGACCAGCCCGCGAGTGCGGTCGAGGTTGCGGCGCATGCGCTCTGGGTACACGGTAAGGTTCTCCAGCACAAATGTGGCGAGGCGCAAGATGTAATCCAGCAAGCCGCAGGCGTCCGGGAACAAGATGCGCTCTGCTGACGAATGGCTGATGTCTCGCTCGTGCCAGAGGGCGACGTTCTCCATAGCCGTGACGGCGTGGCCTCGAATTACTCGTGCCAGACCGCAGATTCTTTCGGATAGAACAGGGTTGCGCTTGTGCGGCATCGCCGAAGAGCCGGTCTGTCCCTCGCCGAATGGCTCTTCGACTTCGAGTATCTCCGTGCGCTGCAGACCCCGTATCTCCGTGGCGATCTTCTCCAAGGAACCTGCTATCAGAGCCAGAGTCGTGATGAAATGCGCGTGCCTGTCGCGCTGGACTATCTGGCTGGACACTGGCGCAGGGCGCAGTCCCAGCTTGCTGCACACGTACTCCTCAACCGCGGGAGGTGCGGTGGCGTGCGTGCCTACGGTACCCGATACCTTGCCAACGGCCATCTGATCGCGGGCATAGTCCAGCCTTTCGAGATTTCGCCGCGTTTCGTCGTACCAGAGCGCCAGCTTGAGCCCAAAGGTCGTCGGCTCGGCGTGCACGCCGTGTGTGCGCCCGATGGCCAGCGTGTGTCTGTATTTCACAGCCTGTTTGCCCAGGACGGCGATCAATGCCTCGACGTCCTTTCTCAGAATCGCCGCGGCCTCCTGCACCTGCAGCGCCAGGCCTGTATCGACGATGTCTGACGACGTCAGACCATGGTGCACGAACCGCCCCTCTTCCCCAAGACCCTCCGTCACGCAGCTTATAAAGGCTGTGACGTCGTGCTGGGTTCGCGCCTCGATTTCGGCCATTCGCTCCAGGTTGAAAGTGGCCTTCCTGATCGATGGAAGCGCTTCTGGCGGGACAACGCCTTGTTCGGCCCATGCCTCGCAAGCGGCGATTTCTATCTCGAGCCATTTCTGGGCCTTGTTCTCAGCCGACCATACTCGGGCCATTTCGGCGTTAGAGTATCTCTCGATCATCAATTACCTCAAACATAGGCTACATCGGAACTGAGCTACGTCACATCCCCACGGCATTATAGCCAATCTCCAGACCTTTCTCAAGTTGCTGCAAGACCGACGCGGTTTTCGAAAACCGCGTCGGTCTATCTCTCCCAACGTAACAAATCTGACAACCTGGCTAGTGAGGTCGCCTGCTGGCACAGTTCTTGCTCATTTCCGGTGGAACACGACTTGGAGAGGAAGTTGCATGAACGGCTCGCTAAGAGTCGGAAGCATTCTAGGTGTCAATATCGCCCTACATTACAGCTGGTTCCTCGTATTTGGCGTGGTTCTCTTCACTCTATCGAAGATCTATTTCCCCACCTACAACCTTGACTGGTCAGAATGGGCCTACTGGCTGGTCGGCAGTGTCACTGCGGTGCTGTTCTTTGTCTCCGTGCTGCTGCACGAGCTTGCGCACTCCGTGGTAGCAATGCGCCACGATATCCCTGTCAAGCATATCACACTCTTTCTCTTCGGTGGCGTCGCAAATATCAAGCGAGAGGCTGAGAATCCATCCATCGAGCTCGCGATAGCTGCCGCTGGGCCAGCCGTCAGCGTCCTTCTGTCGGCGTTCTTCGGAATTATCTGGTTCCTGTCGCGTGGTTTCAGCGTGCATCTGGCAGCGCTGTCGTTCTATCTCGGCACGATCAACGCTATGCTGGCGCTTTTCAATCTGATTCCAGGCTTCCCTATGGACGGCGGCAGGATTCTGCGAGCGACGCTCTGGCAGATGACCAGCAACTTTTGCCAGGCAACCCGCGTGGCATCGATCACAGGTCAAATAGTCGCCTACTCGTTTATGCTAGGAGGGGTCTTGCTAGCCGTTATGGGGAACTGGCTGAACGGCGTCTGGTTGATATTCATCGGCTGGTTTCTCCACAACGCTGTCGAATCCAGCTACCAGCAATCTATCGCTCAGAACCTCCTTAGAGGCGTCTCCGTAGCCGAGATGATGGCCAAGGACTGTCCAGTAGTGGACGAAAACGTCTCTTTGAAGGATCTGGTGGACGACTACGTGCTGCGTTACGCCGCGATAGCCTTCCCTGTGGTGCATAACGCCCTGCTCGTCGGCATCGTCACGTTAGACAACGTCAAGGAAGTGCCTCGAGAGAAGTGGCCCGGAACGGTCGTGGCAGACGTTATGACAGGCATCGAGAAGCTCAAGACCTTCCATCCATGGGAGGATGCATCTCGAGCTCTTCAGCAAATGAACGAGCGAGATTCTCCCCAGGCGCCCGTGGTCGAAGGTGGCCAGGTCGTCGGGCTACTGAGCAAAACGAGAATTCTTCAATTTATGAAGTTGCGCGAGGAGTTGGGAGCCCACTAGCCGACGACCCACGGTACTCTCCTTAGCACCAGCTTGCGCTGTATTCTATCCGGAGTCTATCGCTTTCCCCACATCCCGGGAAATCGGGAGCGAAAACCGTGTGCTCCTGGGCAATCACCCTATTGACAACCTATCGCACGTGGTGTACTATGATCATATCCCAATACACGGAGTAATATCCCATTAGACGGGATAAGGGAATCAGTTTGGTGAAGATCAGAAAGAGATTCGACGACCCCAACATCATCGAAGCTGTCGAAAATGCGCTGCTCTTGCTGGATCTGTTCGACAGTGATCAATCGCATTTCGGCGTGCTCGAGCTGGCCGAAAAATCAGGTCTTTCCAAGAGCACGGTCCATCGCTTGTTATATACTCTGACCCACCGTGGGTACCTCGAGAGAGCGGAGGATCAAAAATACAGGCTAGCGCTAAAGGTTTTCAGACTTGGCTCGCGCGTGCGTAATCACATGGACTTGCGCCGCCAAGCAGCGCCGCTTATCAAACGACTTGCCGATCAGACTGGGGAGACCTTGCTGCTGGAGATACTCGACCGCGGATTCCTTGTCCCGATCGAGAAGATCGAGAGTCCGCACCGAATAACGGTCCGTGGAGAGGTGGGCGTGCGTAGGCCCGCTTACTATGGAGCAGGGGGACAGATACTGTGCGCTTACCTCGATGACGATGAATTGGACACAATCATCATGGAGCGGGGCCTGGAGGCTTTTACTCCCAGGTCCATCACCAATTACGACGAATTCAAGCGGCGCCTGGCTCAGGTCAGGCAACAAGGGTTCGCTGTGAGCCGCGAGCAAGCGCTTCTCGGAGTTGTCGGAGTGGCAGCACCCATCAGAAGCCACAGCGGGAAGGTTGTCGCAACCATTGCTCTGGCTGCACCAATGATCCGAATGGATGACCAAAGGACTGCGGAGGTCGTTGAACTGGTCGTGCAGACGTGCCAGGAGATCTCAGAGCGATTGGGCTATCGATGAAAGATTCGATGTGAACCTCGGCCTCGCCAGGCGAGCAAAGCGCGATTTTGCAACCCCTGAATGGATTTACGCCAACTTTTTTATTGTGAGGAGGGTATTCAGCATTGGCCAGTGATTTGCGCTCGTACATCAGTCAGCTAGAGGAAGTATTGCCGCAGCAATACGTCGTGATCGAGAAGGAAATCGACTCCAGGTTCGAGATAACTGCCTTGTTGAGGCGGCTCGAAAAGGCGGATAAGTTCCCGTCCGTGCTGTTTGAGAACGTAAAGGCCATCAATGGCCAGTCTGGTAAGCGGGTCTTCACAAACGTCACTGCCGATAGAAGGCGCATTGCCCTTGCGCTTGGGCTTGATCCCGATAAATGGAGGTCTGAGCTAACTGCTGAGTTCGCTCGAAGGGCCGAGAAGCTGATAGAGCCGGTGACCGTCTCTAGAGCTGAGGCACCAGTGAAACAGGTCGTGAAGGTGGGAGCAGGGGCCGATCTCCAAGACCTCCCTATAATCTACCACCACGAGATGGATGGCAACCCCTACGGCACACTGCTTGTGCTGACCAAGAAGCCTGAGAACATAGGCTATAACCTGGCCTACCATCGCACGATGTACAAGTCACCTCAGCAGACAGGCATTCATATGTCTCCATTCCACTCTTGGAAGACCTTCACCGACAACGAAAAGAAGGGGTTGCCCACACCGGTAGCCATCGTCCACGGCCATCATCCAGCCTTTATTCTAGCTGGCGTGTTTATGTCGCCCTGGCCGTGGGACGAATACAAGGTGGCGGGTGCTTTCCTTGGCGAACCAGTGCGCCTCGTTCCATCCGAGACTTGGGGTGAGGATCTCCTGGTTCCTGCAGATGCCGAGGTTATCATCGAAGGCGAAATTCTCCCCGGTGTGCGTGAGCCGGAAGGCCCCTTCGGCGAGTGGTCAGGGTACTACGGCCCTCAACGGCAGAATCCCGTCATTCAGGTAAAGGCGATAACTCATCGCCAGGACTACATATGGTATGACACGGACATCGGCCATCTCGATCATCCCGGCATTGGCTGGGAAGCCGAAATCTATCGCCGAGTCAACGACGTCCTCCCAGGATCGGTGAGAGGTGTCTTTTGTCCCTATTCAGGGCGTGAGGGATTTCACGCCTATATATCGATCGAGAAGCTTTCGGAGGGGCTACCTGCAATCGCTGCCTCGGCCGCGCAAACAGTGGGGTACCCCAAGCTCATCGTGGTGGTGGACGACGATATCGACCCGTACGACGAGCGAGAGGTTCTTTTCTCCATCGCCACGCGCTTCCAGGCCGATAAGGATTTGACAGTGCTCAAGAACGTCCGTGGCTCGATGCTAGACCCATCGATGAGCCGTCTAACGACGCACACGTCCACGTTTATCGATGCGACGAAGCCCATTGACGAACCGTTCCCGCTGCGCGTCCAGGTTCCCCAGGCTGCCCTGGAGAAAGTGAAGCTCGAAGACTACATTCCACGCGAGCGAGTGGATGAGATTCCATATACGTCGTATTGAGCAACTCAAGTAAACAGAGGAGGGAAGAACAATGGTACAGATCGCCTGGTTGCGATGCCCCGATTGTGATGGCAAATTCTACGTAGAAAAGCCCCAACTGGGGAAGGACGCGAACTGGTTCTGCCCGTTTTGCAAGCGGACTGTGAAAGAATCCGAAGTGAACGAGATCGTCTGATCGCGAATCCTTTCCAAAAAAGATTCGCGACGGGAAGGGAGGTGGTTCGCCCCAAAAGGGACTCGTGCGCTGACAAAGGGAAGTCGTGATCGACGCCGGCTTGAGGCTACTCGCAAGCCGGTTACGAGTGGTTGCCAACGCAGGCAAGATGCAAGGACGAGGAAGTACGGCTGGTTAGACCTGATCAGGGAATTGGAGAATCTCCCTGTAAGCGTTAGTACGTGGGAGGAGAAAAGACGTGAAGCAACTCTTTGCTTCTGAAGGAGGAAACCAGTGAGGAACCGATTTTGGTTTGCGACCAGTTTGGCAGTAGTTGTGGCGTTGGTAGCCGTTGCGCTGGCCGGATGCGCTGGAGCGCCTGCTCCAACTCCCGTCGCACCCAAGACGGCAGCCAGCACGGCAACAGCAACGCAGCCAACCCCTGCGGCCGCCACCGCTATCCCGAAGACATCGCCCTCTACGCCTGCTGCTTCGAAGGAGCCCTACAAGGTCGGAGCCGTGTTTGCGGTGACCGGTCCAGCCTCTTCCCTCGGCATTCCCGAGCGGAACACAGTGCAGATGCTGGAGGAGCAGGTCAACAAGGAGGGGGGCATCGACGGTCACCCGATTCAGGTTACCATTTGTGACAGCCAGAGCGGCGAGACCTCGGCCGTTCTGTGCGCGAAGAAGTTGATCGAAGAGGATAAGGTCCTGGCAATCATTGGCCCGAGCCAAAGCGGAGAGAGCCTGGCCATGGCTGACACTATCGAGAAAGCCCAGGTTCCGCTGGTCTCTGCGGCGGCGAGCATTAAGATTGTGCAGCCGGTTAAGAAATGGATCTTCAAGACACCATATAGCGACTCTTTACTCGTCCAGGCGCTGGTCAATCATCTGAAGGAGAAAAAGCTCACCAGGGTAGGATGGATGAGCGTTTCGAACGCGTTTGGCGACAGCGGCAAGACCGAGTTTCTGAAGGAAGCGGCTGCTGCAGGCATCACCATCGCCGCCCAAGAGACTTTCGCCGACCAGGACACCGATATGAGCGCGCAACTGACGCGAATCAGAGGCGCCAATCCGGATGCTATCGCCGTCTGGGGTCTCCCCCCTGCCACGGCGGTCATCGCTAAGAACGTGGCGCAGTTGGGGATAAAGCAGCCCCTCTTCCTCGGCGCTGCCAACGCGTCGCTAATCGCACTGGCTGGTAGCGCCGCCAACGGCGTCGTATTCCCGGCCGGCAAGGTGCTCGTCGCGAATTACCTGCCCGACAACGATTCGCAGAAGAAAGTGCTGTTGCAGTATACCAAGGACTATTCAGCCAAGTTCGGTGCCGCGACGCTTAGCACCTTCGGCGGTCACGCCTGGGATGGCTTCTGGATCGTCGCCAATGCGCTGAAGAAGTCGGGACCCGATCGCGCCAAGCTGCGCGATGCCATCGAGAACATGAAGGGTTTCGTGGGCATCACTGGCGTCTTCAGCTTCTCGCCAACCGATCACAACGGTCTCGACAAGCGCGCAGTGACGATGGTGGAGATTAAGGACGGCAAGTGGGTCCCTGCGAAGTAGCCGAAGCTCATTAGCCTCAATACGGTTTACTTAGCGGCAAGATCGATGAACATCTGGGCGTGGGTATTGCACCACGGAGGCCACGGAGTCCACTCGAACGAAACTCCGTGTCTCTGTGCCTCCGTGGTGAAACCGGAACTCTTAAGTACACCGTATTGTCATTAGCCTTGGTAAGGGGAACGGAAATGCTAGCCACACTGGGAGCTCAGGTTGACCCGAAACACACTGCGGTGATCGTCGTGGACGTACAGAACGATTTCTGCGCCAGGGGTGGTGCGCTTGACGCTCGGGGCAACGATGTAAGCGAGGTGCAGGTAATGGTTCCCGTGCTCGCCAGCTTTATCGAAGAAGCCCGGCGCGCCGGTGCACGGATCATCTGGGTCAGGATGCTAAATACCGACTGGACGACTTCACCTTCTTGGCGATTCCGCCTCCATCGGGCTGACCGACAACAGATGGCCCCTATCTGCGCACCAGATGGCTGGGGTCAGGAGTACTATCAGATAAGGCCGGCAACGGGGGAAATCGAGGTTTTCAAACATCGCTACAGCGCCTTCGTAGGCACCAACCTTGATCTGATACTGCGAAGCATGGAAATCAGGACTCTCATAATGACGGGAGTGGCCACGAACGTGTGCGTTGAGTCTACGGCTCGCGATGGCTACATGATGGACTACTACGTGGTCTTCATCAAAGACTGTACCGCAGCTTTCACCTCCGAGGGCCACGAGGCCACCTTGAAGAACATCGCTGACTACTTCGGAATAGTTGCGTCCTCGGCCGAGGTCATCGAAGCGTGGAAGACGCTGAACTATTCGCAGAGGTGTTGATAGAGAGACTGCGGCAACGGGCAGGCGCCGCCCTGCCTCATCCCTGCTGTATCCCCGATCGCCAGCGGGATGCCGTCGAGGTCGTCTTCCCGACGAACATGTCGCTGATTTAGGAGGGTGTAGAAATGCTTTTGGATGGCAAAGTGGCCATAGTCACCGGCAGCGCCCAGGGCATCGGCAAAGCCTATGCGAAGCGTCTGGCCGCGGAAGGCGCCAGGGTCGTGGTGGCCGACATTGCCTTCGCGCAGGCGGCGGAAACCGCTGCCGAAATCCGGGCGTCGGGTGGCGAAGCGATGGCGGTTAACGTCGACGTTACCGATGAGGCAAGCACCACGGCTATGGCCCGCGACACGGTTGACAGGTATGGTGCGCTGGACATACTGGTGAACAACGCCGCGCTGTTCGTGGCTATCTTCCCCAAGAAGCCGTTCACGGAGATAACCGTGGAGGAATGGGATCGCGTGATGGCCGTCAATGTCAGGGGTGTGTTCCTTTGCTGCAAGGCCGTCTTCCCCCATATGAAAGCTCAGGGGAGGGGGAAGATAATCAATATCTCATCCAGCACCTTCTGGCACGGGTCATCCGATTTTCTGCAGTATGTTACTTCAAAAGGTGCGGTGGTCGGCCTGACGCGACAACTAGCTCGCGAGGTAGGTGATTACGGCATCCATGTGAACTGCGTCACGCCGGGCCTCACAGCCAGTGAGGGTGCGGAGAGGGTCTACCCGTCCGAGCTTCTCGACAAAGCGGCCAGTGGGCGCTGCTTCAAACGCTGGGAGCGGCCGCAGGATCTGGTGGGCACGATAGTCTTCCTTGCCTCGGACCTCAGCGACTTCATAACAGGGCAAACCATCAACGTCGATGGTGGTTACGCGTTTCACTAGCTTCGATCACGATAATGCCCACCTTCTGTCCGTGTTCCTGGATGAGTTGTTTATGCACATTTCTTATTGCGCGGTGGTGCCTGTTGTGATATACTAGCGCCGGCGTGTCGCAGATGATGCGCTACCCAACTAGAACTGAGACGGGGGAACGACGTTGTTGACTGCATATGGGTACATTGCGATTTTCCTCGTGATCGCAATCGGATTCGGCATCGTGCCTCTGATCATCTCCTTGAGAGAACGGCAGACCCGACCAGATCCAGTCAAGCTTTCCACGTACGAGTGTGGCGTGGAGACGATCGGCCCAACTTGGGTGCAGTTTCGCGTCGGATTCTACCTGTACGCTCTCGTCTTCGTCATATTCGACGTCGAAACAGTGTTCCTGTATCCCTGGGCAGTTGCTTATGGGAAGCTGGGCCTTTACGCGCTGGTCGAAATGTTCGTCTTCGTCCTTTTGCTCGCGGTCGGCCTGGCCTACGCGTGGAGAAAGCGAGCTCTGGTGTGGAAATGAAACAGAATACCGAAGAGCAAAGCAAATCTGAGAATCTTGCGTCAAACGGTTTGGTTGTGAGGCTCGGCGAGCGGCAGCTTGTCTCTGTCCCTGACGAGGCCCTGTCCCCAGCAGATGAAGCCATCTATAACAACATTGTGGTGTCGACCCTCAATGCAGTTTATAACTGGGGGCGTCGCAATTCCCTCTGGCCAGTAGGTATGGGTCTGGCATGTTGCGCGATTGAGTTCATTGGCACGCAAGCATCCAGATACGACCTCGCTCGCTTTGGTTCGGAAGCTGTGCGCCCCTCGCCAAGGCAATCCGACTTAATGATCGTCTCTGGAACCGTCACCAAGAAGATGGCTCCTGTGCTCAGGCGCATCTACGACCAGATGGCGGAGCCAAGGTATGTCATCGCCATGGGCGCCTGCGCCTGCAGCGGCGGGCCATTTGTTGGATCGTATAACGTCGTGATGGGCGTGGATGAGATTCTGCCTGTGGATGTCTATGTACCCGGCTGCCCGCCTCGCCCTGAGGCATTGATAGAGGGGATTATGGCGATGCAGAGGAAGATTGATAAGCAGCGAGTATTGCTTCAGTACGTGAGGGGTGACAAATGACAGCTATTCGCAGCCTTGTCTCACCTCGCCTGGATGTGAAATCGCTTCCCCAGGCCATTTCGGAGAGCATTGTTCGTGTTGTCGAAAGCGATCCGCCAATGATCTACGTTATACCCGATCGGCTGGTCGAGGTCTGCCGTTCTCTCAAGGAAACAGTCGGTCTTGAATTCGATTACTTGATCGACGTCACGTCGGCGGATTACCTCGATCAACTCGAAGTAGTATACCATCTCCATTCTGTCCCAAGAGGCCACGCGTTGACGTTGAAGGTGGAGTTGGATCGAGAAGAGGCTTCCGTTCCTTCTGTGACAGGTATCTGGCGAGGTGCCGATTTCCAAGAGCGCGAAGTCTACGATCTTATGGGGATAACATTCACAGGACATCCCAACCTGAAGCGCATACTGCTATACGACGAGTTTGTCGGCCACCCCTTGCGGAAAGACTTTGCCTTACCTAAGGAAGACATATCCTCACAGATAGGCTAGCAGGCCAGCAGGGTATGTATTTAGAGGTGTACTAGATGTCAGAAGCGACGGCAACGAGTGGAAATACGGCGCTCGATACGAAAATCAAGACTGATCAGATTGTCGTCAATATGGGTCCTCAGCACCCCAGCACCCACGGGGTGCTACGTTTGATGCTGACACTTGATGGCGAAACGGTTGTCGATGCTGAGGTTGTCTTAGGCTATCTGCACCGGGGCTTCGAGAAGCTCTGCGAGGAAGGAACGTACACTCAGAACATCTCGCTGACGGACCGCCTGGACTACTTCAACTCGATGAACAACAACTGGGCCTACGTGAAGGCTGTCGAGATGATCATGGGCATCGAGGTCCCAGAGCGTGCCGAGTATCTCAGGGTTATTATGAGCGAATTGCAGAGGCTTGTCAGCCATCTCGCGTGTACAGGCTTCTATGTCTCCGACATTGGTGCGATGCATACTCCTCTGCTTTACGCATTCCGTCAGCGCGAGGAGATACTCGATCTTTTCGAGATGGCGTGCGGCGCTCGTATGACATGTAACTACTTCCGAATCGGTGGCGTTTCCAAAGATGTTCCCGACGGCTGGATAGCCCGCCTGAAGGCGTTCTTGGATCAGTTGCCTTCAAAGATCGATGAACTGGAAGGACTTCTCACAGGTAACGAGATTCTGGTTGCGCGGTCGAAAGGTGTCGGAGTGATGACCTCCGAAATGGCAATCAACTACAGCATCACGGGGCCTTGCCTTCGAGCCACCGGGGTGCAGTTCGATCTGCGTAAGGACGTGCCCTACAGTGTATATCCGCGACTCTCTTTCAACGTCCCAACTCTCAGGAACGGCGATGTTATGGACCGATTCCTCCTAAGAATTCTCGAGATGCGCGAATGCGTCAAGATCATCAAGCAGGCCATAGAACAGCTTCCTGAAGGAGAGGTTCGGACGCCGGTGCCGCTGAACCTGAGGCCCCCGATTGGGGAAGCCCTCAGTCGAATCGAGGGACCGAAAGGCGAAATGGGCTACTATGTAGTCAGCGACGGCTCAATCGCTCCCTATCGAGTGCACCAGCGGCCGCCCTGCTTTATTAACCTTGGAATAGCTAGAGAGCTGTTCATCGGAACGAAAGTCGCTGATGTGGTTGCTATTCTGGCTAGCCTGGACCCCATTATGGGCGAGGTGGACAGGTAGATGGACGTCATCAATAACATCTTCTTAATTGGTCGTCAGATAATCGCCACGGTGCTGGGCTTCTTTTTGCCTCTCCCTGTTGTAGACGCGGTGATCGCAATCATTTCGATGGCGCTGGTCCTCGGTTTTGCGGCCGTGACTATGATGGGACAGGTTTACGTCGAGCGTAGGGTGCTTGGCTTCATGCAGGATCGCAAGGGCCCCAACAGAGTCGGACCATTCGGCCTTCTGCAGATCATTGCAGACGCCATCAAGCTGCTTACCAAAGAAGACATCATGCCCTCGCGCGTCGACAGAATGGTGTTTCGCCTGGCCCCAATCGTGGTTGTCGCAACTGCGTTATTAATATGGGCAGTGGTTCCGCTTGGCCGCGGCATGATCATCGCAGACTTGAACATCGGAATTCTGTACGTGATCTCGATCTCCTCAGTCGGCGTCCTGGGCTTCCTGATGGCGGGATGGTCGTCCAATAACAAGTACGCCCTGCTGGGCTCGATGCGCGCAGCGGCGCAGATGGTGAGCTACGAGATTCCCCTGGTTTTGTCAATCATCGGCATCATTATGCTTACTGGCTCGCTCTCCACCGTTTCTATCGTTAACGCTCAAGCAGGACTATGGTTCGTGATCTGGCAGCCTCTCGGCTTTGTGATTTATTTCATCTCGGCTGTCGCCGAGATCAACCGCTCTCCGTTTGACCTGGTGGAAGGAGAATCAGAGATCGTTGCCGGCTATTTCATCGAGTACAGTGGAATGCGCTTCGCGTTGTTCTATCTGGGTGAGTACATCAGCGCCTTTGCAATGTCCGCAATTGCGACCACGCTTTTCCTTGGTGGATGGCAAGGACCCATTCTGCCGCCTTATATTTGGTTCGTCATTAAAGCGTGGGCCGTCTTCATTGTGCTGATCTGGATTCGCGCTACTCTCCCCAGGCTTCGCGTCGATCAGTTAATGGGCCTTGCCTGGAAAGTGCTGATACCTTTGGCGTTGATAAATATCTTTGTTACCGCAGTGGTGTTAGTCCCACTCTTCCAAAGCGTTGCTAAATAGGAGGTAAGTCCGACTTCTCGATTGTCGGGCGACGTACAGATATGTTGGGTCTTGGAATTGCCAAAGGAATGTGGATTACCCTCAGGCACTTGTTCATGCCCAAGTACACGGTGGAGTACCCTGAGAAGAGACGAGCGCAGGCGCCTGCCTTCCGAGGCGCGCCAGCCCTGGTTTTCGACGAAACGACTGGCAAGGCCCGTTGCGTTGCCTGTGGCATCTGTGCGCGAGCCTGTCCGCACGGCGCAATCCACGTGACTGGTGTGGCTGGTACTGATAACAAGCGGTATGTCGATCGATACGAGGTCGAGATAACTCGCTGTCTGTTCTGTGGGCTTTGCGCCGAGGCCTGCCCCTACAAGGCGTTGATGATGAGCCCGGTGTTCGAGCTGGCGGAGTACAGGCGATTCAGCCTGGTTTACGATCGTGCGTGCCTCCAGGGTCTCGACGAGCCGCTGGGCAAGCTTGAAGAGGCGGAGGTCGCGACAGGTGCGCGAGAAGCAGTTGCGGTTAAGGAGGTCGCGCGAGTTAGATGAACGACCCTATCATAGCCATTGCATTCTTCGTTCTCGCCGCTGTGCTGCTGATATCCGCGCTGGCGGTCGTGATGCTGCGGAACATTGTGCACAGCGCATTGTTCCTGGCCCTGGCTTTCGTGTCGGTGGCAGGCTTTTACATCTTGCTAAACGCTGAGTTCCTGGCAGCGGTGCAAATCCTCATTTACGCTGGCGCCGTGATGATCCTGCTCTTATTCGCTATTATGCTTACCCAGCGCGCCAATACACCGATGAGTAACGTCTCCAATAGCCAGGCTGGCCTGGCTGCCATCGTCGCGGCGGCCGTTTTTGTGGTGCTGGCCTTCGTTCTGAGCAAAACTAGTTGGCTCACGGGCGCGGCGGCCGTTACTCAGCCTAACACCGAAGTGTTGGGCAAGGCGCTCTTCGACTACTATGTATTGCCTTTTGAAATAGCATCCGTGCTATTGCTCGTAGCTATGATAGGGGCAATCGTAATTGCCCGGGAGGACTAAGAAAGTGCTCTCATTGAATCATTTCCTGCTTCTAGGCGCGGTACTCTTTTCAATCGGCTTATACGGGGCTCTCTCAAGGCGCAACGCCGTGGCGATTCTGATGTGCATTGAGCTGATGTTCAACGCCGTGAACATCACCCTGGTCGCCTTTGCCCGATTCCTGGCTCCTGCAGCCACGGCCAGCCAATCGCTGGCGCCGGTCAGCACGGTGGGCCAGGTTTTTACTATCTTCGTTATCACCGTTGCCGCAGCGGAGGCGGCAGTAGGTCTGGCAATCGTCCTGGCGATCTACCGAACGCGTCGCACCATCAGCGTCGAAGACGTCGACCTGATGAAATGGTAGAACATACCACGTTGAGGTTGAGGAAGAATGGAATCGTTCTCTATTGAATACCTGGGGCTCATACCGCTCTTTCCGCTTCTGGCGTTCGTTATAATCGCGCTCGTCACCAGGCCACTGAAACGATTGAGCGCCTATCTCTCTATTCTCGCCGTTTTCGCCTCGCTCCTGGTTTCTGCTTGGGCGCTCTACTCCCTGGTCATAGCTTTCTTGAGCCACGCCAGCGGCGAAGCTCTGGTTAAGGAACTCACCGTCACGTGGTTTAGCGTCGGCGGGGTCGCATTGCCAGCGGGGCTGATTCTCGACCCTCTCACGGCGATGATGTTGATCGTGGTTACCATCGTGAGCTTCCTGGTGCAGGTTTATTCTCAGGGCTATATGCACGATGACCCGGGATACAGCAAGTATTTCGCCTTTATCTCGCTATTCACGACGTCAATGCTGATCCTCGTGATGGCCAATAACTTCCTCCAGCTATATATCGGATGGGAGCTGGTCGGCCTCTGCTCTTACCTGCTCATCGGTTTCTGGTATCACAAGCCTGAGGCGGCCGCGGCCGCCAAGAAAGCATTCTTAACCACGCGTTTGGGTGACCTCGGCCTCCTGGTCGGCATCCTTATTATCTACTTTACCACTCACAGCTTCGGCTTCGCCGAGATCGAGCACGAGATCAAGGTGGGGGCCTTGAGTGGAGGCCTGCTGACGGTCGCGATGGTCTGCGTGTTCCTGGGAGCGGTAGGCAAATCCGCGCAGTTCCCGCTGCACGTATGGTTGCCTGACGCGATGGAGGGTCCAACACCGGTCAGCGCGTTGATCCACGCGGCGACGATGGTCGCCGCTGGTGTCTACCTGGTAGCTCGTACCTTCGAGATGTTCGCTGCCTCGCCCGATCAGCAGGCGCTGCTCGTCGTCGCCTACGTCGGTGGATTCACCGCCATCTTTGCTGCGTCTATGGGCCTGGTGATGAACGACATCAAGAAGGTGATGGCTTACTCCACTATCAGCCAGCTTGGTTACATGATGATGGGACTGGGCGTTGGCGCATATGCCGCTGGCGTGTTCCATCTCTTCAACCACGCCTTCTTCAAGGCTTTACTATTCCTTGGCTCTGGAAGCGTAATTCACGCTGTGCACGACCAGGATATGCGCAATATGGGTGGCCTGGGCGGCAAGTTGAAGATCACCTTTGTCACAATGCTGTTTGCTTCCCTTGCTCTCGCTGGCATACCGCCCTTCAGCGGCTTCTGGAGCAAAGACGAAATCCTTGCTGGCGCATTCGAGAAAGATACTCTGCTGTACATTATTGGCGCAGTTGCGGCCTTCTTCACCGCCTTCTATATTTTCCGGGCTATGTTTATGACGTTCACGGGCAAGTACCGAGGTGCCCCGGCGCACGACTCTCACGGTTCTGCGGGCGGACACGGGCACGATAGCGTTCACGCCTCGGCGTCCCCAGAGGACGAGTTGCGGGCTAAGGTCAAAGAGCACGCGAGTGGACACGGGGAGCACGGCATTCACGAATCACCGTGGGTAATGACTGTGCCTTTGATCTTGCTGGCTATCCCTTCGCTGCTGTCGGGCCTTCTTGGTTCGCCCTTTATGGGCATGGCTTTCCAGTCGTTCATCGAGAAGGGCGCAGAGGTTCACGAGGAGTTGAACTACACGGTGATGATGAGTTCCATCGCGATAGCGGTCGCGGGCATACTTCTGTCATCACTCGTGTACTATTTCAAAATAATTCCAGCGAACCTGATTTCCAGGCCATTGCCGTGGCTGCACGCCTTCGTGCTCAATAAATACGCGATGGACGACCTGTATGGATGGATTGTCAACAGCGTCGTCCTTGGCGCTTCACGCGCGGCGTTGTGGTTCGACCAGTATGTGGTGGATGGCATCGTTAACGGCGTGGCCAATCTAGTTGGCGCAGCAGGTGGAGCGCTGCGTAAGGTGGAGACGGGGCAAATACCCAACTACGGCCTGGCGATTTTCGCGGGTGCCGTCGTGATCTCTGCCGTGCTGATTATTAGCGGCTCGACGCTTTGATCGGAAAGAACTTGAGCCGAGCAGCAAGCGAGGAAACATTATGAGGAGAGACGCGTAGATGAGCCCAGGTTACCTAACTCTGATAACATTCCTGCCCTTGCTTGGAGCGATCGTAACGGCGTTGATGCCCAAGGATAACCTTCGCGCCATTCGGTTGACGGCGGCTGGTTTTGCTTTCGTGGCGCTAGTGTTGTCCGTTATTGTTTGGGTTCAGTACGATACAAATGCAGCTGGCCTGCAGTTTGTCGAGAAAGTGCCCTGGATTCCCTCTCTCGGCATTACCTACTTTATGGGCGTCGATGGCCTTAACCTGCCTATGGTTGTCTTGACCACCTTGCTGACCTTCCTGGCAATCCTGGCCTCGTGGCACATCACGCTCAGAACCAAGTTCTATTTCGCTCTGCTCCTTTTGCTAGAGATGGGAATCGTCGGCGTTTTCACCTCGCTCGACCTGCTGCTGTTCTTCCTGTTCTGGGAAGTCGAGCTGATTCCGATGTATCTGCTCATAATTATCTGGGGCGGACCGCGCCGCGAATATGCCGCGATCAAGTTCGTCCTCTACACCATCGCCGGCAGCGCTCTGATGCTGGCGGGCATTCTTGCCTTGTATTTCTTCGCCGATGCTAACGTATCTGGACGTACGTTCGATCTGTTGGAGCTGGCAAAGACCAATTATGCGCTCAAGTACGGGCCGGTCTTCTCTAGCGTGGTCTTTTTCCTGCTCATACTCGGATTCCTTATCAAGCTCCCATCTTTCCCGTTCCATACGTGGTTGCCTGATGCTCACGTCGAGGCCCCGACGGCCGTTAGCGTGATCCTGGCAGGCGTTTTGCTGAAGATGGGCGGCTACGCGATCATCCGCATTAACGCGTCGATTCTGCCTCAGGCGCTTCACGATTGGGCCTACGTTCTCGCAATTATGGCGGTGATCAGCGTCATCTACGGCGCTTGCACTTCGATGGTGCAGAACGACCTCAAGAAGATGGTCGCGTACTCTAGCGTGAGCCATATGGGCTACGTGCTCCTGGGCATCGCCGCGTTGACGCCAGCCAGTATGAATGGCGCGGTGCTCCAGATGTTCACCCACGGCACTATCACAGGCATGCTCTTCTTGCTCGTGGGCGTCATCTACGACAAGACTCATACTCGCTTGATCTCCGAGTTTGGTGGTCTGGCGGCACGCATGCCTCTCTACGCTACCCTGTTCGTGATGGGCGGCCTTGCTTCCCTTGGGTTGCCAGGGATGAGCGGATTCGTCGCGGAGTTCACGGTGTTTGTCGGATCGTATCTCAATCCTAACATGCAGCTTTTCACGATCATCGCCGCGGCTGGCATCGTCATCACCGCCGGGTATATCATGTGGATGCTGCAGCGGGTGTTCTTCGGACCGCTAGTGCAGAAGTGGCAGCATATTGAAGATGCCAGAGGCATAGAGGTAGTTCCGCTGGTTGTCCTGGTAGTCATCATCATTGCGGTTGGCGTGTATCCTGCGCTTGTCACGAACGTCATCGGCGGTGGCGTGGCTCCTGTGATGGCTAACTTCACAAAGGCCGGGCTCTAGAAGATCTCTGCCGGAGGGATGATACTTGAATCTTAATCTGCTCTTACCAGAAATTAGCTTATGTGTCCTTGCGGTCGTGCTGATTGTGATCGACCTGCTGCTGCCTCAGGGGCGCAAGTCTATCTTAGGTTATATCGCGCTCGTTGGCCTGGCGTTCCCTGCTGTCTTTACCCTGTCGCTGGCAGGGGTTCAGCAGGTATCCTTCAGTGGCGCGCTCGTCGTCGACCAGGTGAGCGTCTTCTTCAAGCTCCTCTTTCTTATAGCTGCCGCGCTGGTGATTCTGTCGTCGTTTGATTACACACGGCGGCTGTCCATACTGCAAGGTGAGTATTACGCGTTGGTGCTGTTCGCCACGTCAGGAATGATGCTAATGGCGAGCACACGAGAGCTCATTTCAATCTACATCGCTCTTGAGTTCACGAGTATTACGCTGTACGTTCTTGCCGCCTCGATAAGGAACGATGCTAAGTCGAGCGAGGCGGGTCTCAAATACTTGTTGCTTGGCGCGCTTTCATCAGGTGCGCTGCTCTATGGCATGGCTCTGACGTTTGGTCTCACCGGCAGCACCGTGCTTAATGATATCGCCAGCGCTCTCGCTCAGCGCGGTATCTCTGCGGCCGCCGTGCTCGGCCTGGTTTTCATCGCCGCGGGTTTTGGCTTCAAGATTGCGACCGTGCCCTTCCATATGTGGGCGCCCGACGTATACGAGGGCGCGCCGACGCCCATCACCGCGTTCCTGTCAGTAGCCTCTAAGGCGGCAGGCTTCGCGCTGGTGCTGCGCGTGTTCCTTACTGCTTTTGAGCCGGCCGAGAAAACGTGGCTGCCGCTCTTTATGGTGCTTGCCGCGGTGACTATGACGCTCGGAAACTTCGTAGCCATTCGCCAGACAAACATCAAGCGCATGCTGGCCTACTCCAGCATTGCCCACGCTGGATACGTTCTCACGGGCCTGGCCGCGGCCACAGCCGGGGCGACCTCAGGCATGCTGGTTTACCTTCTCGCCTATACGCTGACCAACCTCGGCGCCTTCATCGCGATTATCGCCTTCTCTGGCCAGGTGGGCAGCGATCAAATCGAGGACTACAATGGTCTTTCTCGTCGGGCGCCAGTGGTGTCTCTGGGCCTGGCAATATGCCTGCTGTCCCTGGCCGGTGTGCCGCCGATGGCTGGGTTTATCTCCAAGGTTTATCTGTTTGCCGCCGTGTTCGACGCTGCTGCGAAAAACAGTGGTCTGTATTATCTGGTCGTGATCGCGCTGCTCAACAGTGCGGTGTCGATCTTCTACTACTTGCGTGTTGTCAAGGCCATGTACTTTGGTCCCGCGGCAACTGAGGAATCGTTGCACACAGCGTTCAGTCTGCGCGTCGCTCTTTCTGCGGCGGTCGCCGGTGTTCTCATCGTCGGCATCTACCCGACTCCAGTGATGCAGGCCGCGTCGGTTGCAGCTCAGGTTCTGTTTCATTAGGCTTTGCTCCCAACGAAGTAACGAAGACGTGCAAAGGCTGCCTTCATCCAGATGGCAGCCTCGTTTGTTCTATGTAAGCTAGGCACGCTTCTTGCCGCGCAACATAGCCAGTGGGGACGTATGGTGGCTGGAGTCCCGATCTGGGGTATCGTCGTGGAGTGCGACTACGCCTGTTTGCTAGGGAACAGTATCAGCCCGCGAGAGCATTGAGAAGAAATTATGGCAAAGAGAATTGCTGTCATCGACGATGATCGGGACTTCGTAAAGTTGGTTACCATAGTGTTAGAAAGGGAAGGATACGAGGTATTGCCGGCCCTGGGCAGTTTGCGGGCGTATGATATAGTGAAACAGGGCAGGCCTAACTTGATAATGCTAGACATCATGATGCCCGGCAGGAGCGGCTGGGAACTCCTGGATATCTTCAAGATGGACCCTGAAACTCAAGGGATCCCGCTCATCATTTCCACAGGCGTGAGGGCGGCGACGGCGCGGCTCGCAGGTACCAAGTACGACGTGCTAAAGAAGCCCTTCAACAACGAGGACCTGATAGCAATGGTCCGACGCATGATCGGCGAACCGTAGGTCGAAAAGAGAGATGGCCCTTGAGCTTTCAAGCGCCATCTCATTATGCCATTATTGTTTAAATAGGATGCCGTTACGGGCCGCACTGGCCACGGCCCAATTCAGCATAGAATGGATTGTAGTGCCGGCCCACGTCGACTGCGAAGGCCAGCCAGTTAAGTTCTGTTGGTAGCTTTGTCGCGCTCGAACAACGCCTTAGCGTCGTCTCCAATCCCTTGCTCGATGCAGTCACAGTAGGTAGAGTAGATCGCCTTGTTCAGAAGTTTCAACCTCCAATCCTCGGCGGAAAGAACGTTGACATACTCCTGCCTTTGCCTCAGTAGGCGAGCCAATCGCAGAAGAAAGAGCAGCTGCACCGGCGAGTATGGCCGTGTCCCTCGGCCTTCCTGCTGTGACTCGTTGGTTGGGTCTGGTCGCTGCGTGTCAAAAGGAATCATACATCCACCCCCACAGCCGGTCTTACGGCCGATTCCTACATTTCACTTACTGCAAGAACCGTACCATCCATTGCCGGGTAGCTAGCTATCCCACGAGTTCTACGTTGCTGCGGCCGATAATGATTCCTTTTTTGTCTTCTGCGTCTACGGTTACTACGGGTGACTGAACGCCGGAACCGAGCTTGCGGCTCGCTCTTAGCACTTCATCTATTGTGGCCCAGGTGCCAGCCAGTTCGCCGCGCAGTATCCTTACAGTCGCGCCTTTCCCGAAGGCAACGCCGTCTTCGTTTCCTTCCTCGACGTCTTCGTCGGCGGGCACGAAGACCTCTGCTGGCGAAGCGCCCCAGGCAGTGTGCACAGGAGCCAGAACGGACGCCTCACGGCCCTCGTTCGCCGCCAGAATGTCGAAGGTGTGGCGCGCCATCGGCATCGAGCCGAAACCTTCGGTGACCAGGAGGGTTACGGGCTGTGGATTATCTAGAAGCCATCTATACGTGGCTGCAGTTATGCTTCCCACTATTATCGCGCGAACGCCCAACAAGAGCGCGGCCCTAAGTGACTCTATCCCGACGCTGCTGCCCACGAGAACCGCTCCGTCGCAGCTCTCGTCTAGCTGGTGAGGCTCCAACGACTCCGATGGACTTCCGCATATCGTTTTGAGCGTCCCCCGTGTATCGCCTCCGAAGCAGGCCACGCACTGAACGCAGGCGCCGACCGCCTCGATAATGACGCCTCTATTGGGCATAGTATTGACGATCTTGCCTGGCAGGTGAGCCTGCAGTTCGATCAGCCGTGGATTCGGCGTCAGCAATATCTCTCCCCAACTTGTTGGCCCTGACGAGAATACCCCATCGATGGGCGATAGGTAGTCGCGCTTGCCCGTTCCAAAGCGCCCCGACTTCCTCGCGATCACATCCCCTACTTGGACGGAATCGCCCGGTGCTTTCACCAGATACCTGGCTACCTCACCTGGGTCCTTGAGGTCTAGCTCCTGCCAGAGGTTGATGGATATTGGATGGCCTGCTTCAGTTGCGCGCGCCACGGGGTCTTCGGGCCTGACCCATTCGCCGCGATCGACCACGACGTCGCCGTCGAGAGGAAGCTTCCGCGCTTTCCGTACGCTAACCTTAGCTGCCACCCATAACGTCGGTGCGGTCCAAGCCATTTATCTGGCCTCCGTATGTTCCATAGAATGGCCCACAGAGTCGAGCCAGCGGCGTATCCTCTCGTGCCCCTTCCCATTCGGGCTCGGAGGAGCCACCGGCCTCCCGCGTGCGTCGATGATCAACCCAAGCCTGCCCCCTTTAGCCGCGAGCTTCCCTGATTTGCCCTTTCCCCATCCACAATCGAATCCTCCGCTGGGCTTGACGACCACTTCTGCAGTTTCCTCGCTTGCCAGAGGAATGGCGCTTATTTCGCCGTACGGGACCTCGATCTTCCTGGGTTTCTCGGCCCCGCGTTTGATCTGTATCGTCACGGCTTTCGAGCCGGCGCGTCCGTTGCCAGCGCAGGCGATGCAGGTTCCCAGATACTGTAGCGCGTCGGTCAACAGCGCTTCTGCTGCCGCCTGGGGATAGTGCCGAGCCACTGCGCCGAGCTGCGCAAGGAGGGAATCCTTGTCGATAGCGATCTCGAACGCGCCAACTGGCTCCAGCGCATCCAGCAACGTCAGCGCCATAATGCCAGGGCTTGATTGATTGGCAATTAGGGCTCCGGCGCCGACGACCAACCCGAGGCCTGACGAAGCGTGGAAATAGCTGGAATAGGCGTTAGTCTCGCCGCGAAGGCGCGCTGCGCTCGCAGCGCTGAGGGCGCTCTCAAATAGCATCTCGCCGAATGTCTCGGGCACCGTCCACGGCCTTGCCCATTTGTTGAGGACGGCGTTCTCGATTTCATCGTCCGTCGCTTCAAACGGCAGTCGGCGTCTGATCTGGGCAGCATCGTCCAGGACGTTGATCGCGTTCTGCCCGATCCCGCTCGTCAGTCCCAGCCGCATCTCGCCGGCGCCGTTGGCAGCGTAAGGAATGCTGATGCTGGATGCGCCTATATCGATGCCGATCACTTCCGTTTGTAGGTGTTTGGAGATGAATCGCAACGAGTTGCCCCAGGCGAATGACGTATGCTCCACCGGCGTCCCCTGCCAGGAGGCAATAAGGGAGTAGCCTGGTATTTCCTCCACGATGCACTGCTGCCAGAGACTCGCTACCTCGTTTTCCAGTCGCACTGCCGTCGAGGGGTTCGAGTCGTCTGGCGCGCCGGTAGCGTAGAAATCAAACTTGCTCCCCACCAGTTTTTGGAAACTTTCTGACGCTTCGCTTGTGCCGATGAAATATACCGGCACGCTTTCAGCCTCTCGATGGTGAACGCTGGCGACGAGATCTTGCGCCAGATTCTGCAGCGACGAGTTCTGGTCGGCCTCGCCCAGAACGAAAATGGCGTGAGGTCGAAAGCGCTTCAATGTCCCCACGACCGCGGCGTAGCGCGTCTCGGAGGCCGAAGGCAGCTCGCTCAGCACGACTACTTCGGACTCGACTCCCCTTGCGTCGAGGATAGCTCTTGTCTGCTGCAGGGAGGCGAGCGCTTTCGTAGGGCTAGCCAGCAGCAGCCTCAGCCGTCCGCCCAGGCTGGTCGTCGTCACGAAGAAATCTACTCCGCTTCCATTCTTCCGTTGAGGCAGCATCGGCCCCTCCGGGCCCATCAACGATCGTCCGCATATCTCCTCGATCCGCGCGATCACCTGTTTCACCCCGGCGCTGACGTCCTCCACCGGAAAGTAAAGCGTCGTCAGCACCTCGCTGCGAGCGACGAAGCGATGCTGGCCTTCGACCACGTCAAAGAGCGCTGCTTTAGTTCTAGATGTTCCGATATCGATAGCCAGAATGGAACCGATCTCGGGTTGTTGCATTAGTGAGTGCCTCCGATTACCATAGCTGCTAAACTCATTTCTA
Source organism: Chloroflexota bacterium (assembly GCA_023480885.1). Lineage (GTDB taxonomy): Bacteria > Chloroflexota > UBA6077 > FW602-bin22 > JACPRP01 > JAMCWX01. Next base: position 57,966 of record JAMCWX010000033.1, read on the forward strand.
GCGGAGTTGCCTGCCTATCCTCTAACGATTAGTTAAGGCTGAAGTCACGTCCGTAATGTTGCGCAACAGCGATGCGCCAAGGCCCTCGGCCTCGGAGCCTGATCCAGTCGCGAGCATATACACGACAAACATGACAATACATACGATCAGGAAGATGAGAATCAGGTCGAGCAAGCGCCATCGGGACCTTGCCTCCATCCTGTCCTCTCTGCCCCAGCCGTTCTTGCCAGTCGTCCTCACTGGCAAGGCCGCGGCCGCGCCTCGCCACGGCAAAGCAAACACGGTTTGAAAATCAGCGCCAGCATTTGCGAACGACGCTGGCGCTGCCTGAGGCGCGCTCACGCGTGGCGTCGCTGCCAGCGAAGCTGCCAGCGCGATTCCTCCATCGCCAGGTGCATTTGCGGAGCTTGCGGCGCCGCTCGCCGATTCGCCGCCGTGCGCTTCTGCGTGGTCGCCCTGCGGTCCCGTTGACGGCAGTCCGCCGACGTCCTCCGATTCCTCAAGCCACGAGGGCAGTAACTCTTCTTTTCCTTCTGCTTCTTCTGGTTCTATCCCCTCTGGCGATTCCTCGACGCCCGACGGCAACTGGGCGGCGCTGGCAACTGGACCCTCTTCCAAGACAGCCACTGGCGCCTCTTCCAGGCTGGCCACTGAAAACTCTTCTGAGAAGGTGTCATCTATCTGGATGCTCTCCGAGTCCGTGTCGGAGCCAAAGGCCAGCAAATCGGGTTCAGGCTCTGGCGTTGCGACCAGCACCTCTTTCTCGACTGAGGTGAGGCTTGCCGTCTCGTCTGGGTCGGTCGCAGCTAGGTCCGATGGCTGCAGAAGCTGATCGGGAGACGCATCGCCCAGCGTGGGGACGTCGGACTCTAGCGGTTCCTCCATCTCTAGCTCTAGTTCGACGGCAACAGTCTGAGTTGGTTCCAGGTTAGATGCTACCTGTACCTGGCCGGGCGTTTCGGGGCCGAGCTTCGCGCCGCAGCCATTGCAGAATCGGGCGGTTGACAGATTGGGGAAGTTGCAGGACGGGCAGGAGATAAAAGTGCCGAGCCGTTCTCCGCACTCGTTGCAAAAACGGCTGCCATCTCGATTCGCGGTCCCGCATTTGAAACAATAGATCATCGCATCGCTCCTGACAGACTGCAGGCCATAGCGCTGGCGAGTATAGCACAGTGTGAGGCGGATTTCTATAGCCCAAAAGTCATCGTCAGCACACTCGGGCGTGCTGGCAGTCTGCAAAACCCAGACTGCTTTGGCAGTAGAGGTCGAATGCGGCCCTACAGGTGCGCTTGCCAGGCAAGACAATACTCGGCAATTCAAGAAGCGAAAGGACACCTTGTGCGATCAGGTCGCGGGGCTGTTGATGGGATTTCTGCAGAGTGAAGACAATTTCAAATATGACGGTTTCAGACGTGCGAACTTGTAACTCTCCCTGCTCTATCTTGGCGAAAACGGCTGTGGCTTTTGGCGAGAGGCGTGGCTCATCTTGGAGAAGATGAGGAACATGTTGGTATCCAAGAATGGAATCGTCATTTGGGAGGTTATTCGACTTCCTCAGCGACCGCGTCTTCGGCCACGTTCTCCTCTTCCTCAGGGGAAAGGCATGGGCGCGGGGACTTGAGCATTCCAGCAGTCTGAGCCACAACGCTCTTTGCAGGAACTATGCGAACCTGGTTCT
>JAMCWX010000039.1:0-49135 GCA_023480885.1 Chloroflexota bacterium
TACAGACGTGAAACCATCCGCCGGAGATCACGCGTGAGAACGCTAGCTCGTAGGGGGCATGGATGGCGGTCATCACGATGTTGCAATGTTACTACAACCTGTGCTGCTTGTCAAGATGGCAGGGATGTCTTAGGGCTGGGTATTCCTTTGTGTGGATGATCTATGTGGGTATTCCTATGAATCGGGTCAAAGGCCGCTTACCGGGCACGTCGAAGTAACTATCTGTTCCCCCTGCCGGGCGCAGGTGACGTGCTTTCTCCACTCGCTGTTGTCGGTTTCGGGATAGTCCACGCGATAGTGCGCGCCACGGCTTTCGCGGCGCGCAAGCGCCGACAACACGATGCACTCGGCTGTGTCGAGTAGCTGGGAAATCGTGCACAGCGTGGCCCTTTCCTTTGGCGCAGCCGCCACGGCTTGTGGCACCTCGCCGCGCAAGCTATCGATCGCGTCTTTGGCTTCTCGCAGGCCCTGGCCATCGCGAACTATCGCCGCCTTCTCCGTCATCGCGGACTGTAACGTTTTCAGCATCTCGCGAATGGGCGTTCCTGTCTTCCTCTGCAACGACGTGGCGATACGCTCGACAGATTCGGCGACCGCTCTCTCCGACGCCTTAGATAGCGCTAGTCGGGGAGCGATGGTCGCTGCCGTGCGTCCGGCCTCGAAGCCCATGACCACCGTCTCCGCCAGCGAATTGCCCTGGAGCCGGTTCGCCCCGTGGGTGCCGCCGACGATCTCGCCGCAGGCTAACAATCCTTCTATAGCCGTCTCACCGCTCGCGCTAGCCTGAACTCCTCCCATATAATAGTGGTTGGCAGGCGCGATTCGGAGCGGCCTGGCAAGAATGTCTTCTCCTTGCGCAAGAAGGACCTGCGTCATCTTGAAGAAAGCGGACTCGTTATAGAGATTGCTGCCCATCGCCGCGCGGCAGCGAGTCGCGTCCATTAGCACGGTCCCTTCGATGCCTCTACCCTCGTAGACCTCCTTCGCGAAGGCTATGGACAAGTGATCGCGCGTGATCATCTCCGGCTCGGGCAGGTTGTGCTTAGCGACGATGTCCTCTCCCAGGGAGTTCCTGAATACCGCGCCGGCTCCGAGGAAGTGATCATAGCTGATAAGCACCTTCGCCTTACCTGGCTCTGCCAGGATGGTGGGATAAAACTGAACGAACTCCATATCTTGAAGCGCCAGTCCTGCGTCGAGGGCAACTCCGTGCCCGTCGCCGGGGACTCCAGGTGGGATCCTCGTTCGGCTATATATCAGAGAGGCGCCGCCCGTAGCCAGAACAATGACCTTCGCGGCCAGGTGAACGATCTTGTCGGCGTCCCAAACGTATCCGATCGCCCCGACCGCCCGGTTATCCCGGACCAGAATCTTGATCAGATTGAAGTTTGGGAGCATCTTCGCCCCCAGGCGCCGCGCAGTTTCGGCCAGCGGTTTCGACAGGGTCACGCCCACCCTGGGACGGAAAAGCGTCGTTCGCGCGCGCGTATGTCCAGGCGATCTGGCCACAAGATAGCGGCCTTCTTCTTTGGCGAAGGCCACCCCGTATTCTTCCAGCGTCGGCAGCCACTGGGGGATCATTTCGATGGTCTTGGCGATCAGCGGTCTGTCGTTGAGGAATGCTCCTGAGCGGAGGGTATCCTCGAAGTGAATCTCGGGCGAATCGTCCGGGCCTACGGCGGCGTTCATAATCCCGCCCGACACCGCCGTCGCGTTGCCTGCGCCAGGAGATGACGCCGAGGCTACCAGCGTGTCGACATTTCCCTGCCTGGCGGCAATGGCGGCGCAAAGGCCGGCAGCGCCTGAGCCCACTATTAACACGTCGGTCCGGATTTCTTCAGGCATAACGCTCACGCTATTCCCTGCCCCTGCTGTAAAGTCTCTCTCTGATGGCCAACACATTCGAGCGCAACTCGTCGTCGGCGTCGATCAGGTTCTGGATCTTCTCGTAGCCGTGGAGGATAGTGCTGTGGTCGCGGCCACCCAGCTCGCGACCGATCTCCAGGAGGGGAGTGTCCGTCTCTTCACGGATGAGATACATCGCCACTTGGCGCGGCACGACGATCTCCTTGGCGCGCGCTTTGCCCCGCAGTGCACGGGGATCGACCTGGTAGTATTTAGCCACCGCCTCGATGATCTTCACCGGCGTCAGGTTGCGGCGGGCTCTGTTCGTCACGAGGTCGTTTAGCGCTGCCTGGGCGACCTCGGGGGTGAGCACGCGGCCATTCAGCTTGGCATAGGCAACTACCCTGTTGAGAGAGCCTTCCAGCTCGCGAATGTTGCGTTGCACCTTGCGGGCGATGAACTCCAGCACTTCGCCGGAAACGCTCATCCGCTGCCTTTCGGCTTTGCTGCCCAGGATTGCTATCCGCGTCTCGAAGTCGGGGGGTTGGATGTCGGCGATCAGCCCCCACTCGAATCGCGAGCGCAGCCTCTCTTCGAGGGTCACGATCGACTTGGGCGGGCGGTCACTGGAAATGACGATCTGCTTGTTCGCGGCATAAAGGGCGTTGAAGGTGTGAAAGAACTCCTCCTGGGTGCTCTCCTTGCCGCCGATGAACTGGATATCGTCGATAAGCAGAACGTCGATGTTGCGGTAGCGATTGCGAAAATCGTCGTTCCGCCGCTCCCTTATCGCGTTAATCATCTCGTTGGTGAACGTCTCTGAAGTGACGTAAAGAACCCGGTGCTTGTCTCGCAGCACCTGATGGGCGATGGCGTGGAGTAAGTGCGTCTTGCCCAGGCCGACGCCACCGTATATGAAGAACGGATTGTACGTGGCGGCTGGAGATTTTGCCACCGCTTCGGCGGCAGCGTGTGCCAGGCGGTTGCCGTTGCCGACGATGAACGCTCCAAAAGTGTATTTGGGGTCTGGCTTCCACCCGTTGACCGAGCCCTTCTCAGTTGGGGAGTATAGCACCAGTAGCTCAGCCTCAGACGTGCCTGTTGGCTGAGCGGCTTGCTCGGCGGCGGCCTCTTCCTCCACAGGTCTTGCAGGTCCGGTCGAAGAGGGCGTGGCTGGCGAGACCGCCGCGGGTTTCTTCTTTTCCGCCGGCGGCAAGACCACGACTCTCACCTCGACCTTCTGGCCCATAATGCTGGCCAAGGTCTTCTTGATGTTGCGCAGCAGACGATTCTCGAGCCATTCTTTTGCAAATGTGCTGGGCGCGGCGATCACGCAGACGCCGTTGGCCGTAGAGGTCAGTCTGGTGTGCTTCAGCCACGTGTCGTAGTCGTTTTTCGACATCTGCGATTGTAGCTCGCCCAGGGCTGCTTGCCAGATCTGCCTGGCATTCATTGGCATTGGCTAGAAGCTCCGTCTTCGAGCGCGTCGCGGCTCGGATTATGAAAACCTCTTGACAAGAGACTCGACTTGTGCTAATTTGTCCGAAAGGACAAAAACACCCGTGGGCCGGCATTCTCAAGCGCGCGAAATGCCCGCCTTGTAAAAAGGGGTGTTTCCAGAGAAACCCCGAAAAGGAAACGACCACTGGCACTGGTCGTTTTTCTTTTCCGCCGGACATGTGCCATCTCCGGTTAGCCCTGGCTGGCATGTCCGCGCGCTCAATATAGCAAAAACAGAGGCGAGAATCAAGCCTTCCCCCAGAATTGCAATCACGTGCCGTTTTTGCTATACTCGCGCCGCCAAAGGCCGCGTGCGGGCGTTCCGACGAAGTCGGAATCCCGATACCTTTAAGCGATGGGTGACGCCGTTGAAAAGCAGGTTATTGTCCACGTTTGCCCCTGGAGCCTCCTTCCTGCTTGTTTGGGCTGCGATCATCTTCGCTACCCTGCCAGGTAGCCTTCCTGTCCCCTTCAGGCCAGCGCTAGACGGCACGCCAAAGGCGTTGCGGAATGTCCCCAATACTGACGTGAATCCATATGGCGCCAACTTCTTTCTCCAATGGGAGCCTGAGGAATGGAAGGTGGACAGGACGCTCGAAATGGCCAGGGACGCCGGCCTGGGGTGGGTCAAGCAGCATTTCCCCTGGGAGGATATCGAACTAAAGAAGGGCACCTTCTGGAACGACCAACTGAACAAGAGCACGTGGGAAAAGTACGATCGCATCGTCGCCCTGGCGCAGAAATACCATCTGAGGATCATCGCCCGTCTCGACCGCCCCCCCGATTGGACGCGTAAAGATAACTCCCGTAAGGAGGCGCCGCCGGACAACTTTCAAGACTACGCCGACTTTGTCGAGGCGGTAGCCAGGCGCTATAAGGGGAAAATTCAATACTATCAGCTCTGGAACGAGCCTAATATTTGGCCCGAGTGGGGCAACAAGCCTATCGACCCCGCCGCGTACGTCAACCTGTTGCGCGTAGGATACGAGGCCATCAAGCGCGCCGACCCCGACGCCTACGTGCTCAGCGCCCCTCTGGCGCAAACGACCGAGAACTCGCCACGCGCAATGGAGGACCTTCGCTACCTGGAGGGGATGTACAAGAGCGGCGCCAAAAACTACTTCGACGTTTTTCTGGCCAATGCTTACGGCTTCAGCTCGCCGCCGGATGATCCCCCAGATCCAAATGTGCTGAACTTCCAGCGAGTGCTTCTGCTGAGGGACATCATGGTGCGCAACGGCGATGGCGATAAGCCCGTCTGGTTCAACGAGTTCGGTTGGACGGCGCCCCCCGCTGGTTTTCCTCCCGACAAGCTCATCTGGGGCAGCGTGACTGAACAGCAGCAGGCTGAGTATACCGTGGCGGCCATCGACAAGGCCCGTGCTGAGTGGCCGTGGGCAGGCGTATTCTCCATCTGGTATTTCCGGCAGGATGGCCACATTCCATCGGATCGTGCCGATTACTATTTCCGCATGGTCGACGTCGGCTTCACGCCCCGGCCGCTCTACCAGGCAGTTAAGGCGAAGGCGACGTCTCAGCTTCGTGCGATGTCGGCAGGAGACTATCAAGAGACGAATCCAGCCGTTGTCATCAACGGCAACTGGCACTATAAGAGAGACGCGAGGGCAAGTGGCCAGGGATTTCTGGAAAGCTGCAGTCCGGGCGACGATCTGACGATTACCTTCCGCGGCACGGACCTTTCGCTGCTCTTACGAAAAGGTCCAGACGCGGGATTGCTGTACGCCAGTGTCGATGGTGGCCTGATCGGAAAACTGCCCAGGGACCCGCAAGGAAGGTCGTACGTCGATCTATACGATTCGACGGAACAGTGGCAGTCGCGTGCCGTCGTCGCCGAAGGATTGAGCAACGGTGAGCACAAGCTGAGGCTCGTCGTGGGAACCGATCCCCGCCCTGCGGTCAGCGCCAATACTTCGGCTTCTGGCCAATGCGCTGCGGGCGGCAATCTCGTCGTCTTCGACGGCTTCTCAGTGCGCGACACGCCGGACTGGTCACTGTCAGGCCTTCTCGCCGTCGCCGGCCTGCTCATCGTTGGCATTCTGCTATTGAGATGGCGGCGGCGGAGCAATCTGCAGAAGCCTGCCATGCCGCCAGAGAACTCGTAGAACTGCGCGTGAAAGGGGTTCTGCGCTGATGATCGTCGGTAGGCAGTCCGAGAAGGTCGCCGCCAATAACCGTCTGGAATACCCCATTCTTCTCGGATTGGCTCTGGGGCTCGCCATCTTTTACTTCGCGCCCCTTGCGCCCGTCGCCGTGGCCGGTTTACTGATCTACGCCTTCTTTGCCTACGTGCGCCTGGACCTGGCCTTGTTGTGGGTGATAGTCGCCGCGCCGTTCTACCTTCTGCCAAAGCAGTTCGGCAGCCTGCAATTCTCAATGGTCGAGGTCCTCGTCCTCACGTGCCTCGCCGTCTTTGCCCTGCGCTGGATAGTCGGCAGGGGGGGCACAATGAATTGCGCCCCCGATGTAGGGGCGCGATTCATCGCGCCCAGGAACCGTTTCCCCACCATTCCCATCCTTCTCTTCCTTCTCGCCAGCATCCTCTCTCTTCTCGCTGCCGAGCGATTGCACGAGGGCTTGCGGGAACTGCGGACCGTCGTGGTCGAGCCCGTCATTTTCTATTTCCTGCTCTCCAATGTATTGGATAGACGAAAGGTCTCCCTTCTGGCAGACGTGCTCGTCCTCTCCGGTGTGGCCGTTGCCATTGCCGGCCTGTACCGGTATTTCATAGTCGGCGATGTCATCACGGCGGAAGGGGTTTTCCGTATGAGGGCCTATTATGGCTCGCCGAATAATCTCGGCCTTTATCTCGGTCGCGTTATCCCCCTTGCGTTCTGCCTAGGCTGGTTCGGCTGGCGCGGTTCGAGAAGCCTGCGCGCGTTCTACATCGGCGCGACGCTGCTACTGCTGGGCGCTCTGGCTATCACGTTTTCGGGTGGCGCCTGGATAGCCGTTGCCCTTTCGCTGCTGCTCGTGTTGGCGTTCAGGAATCGCGCGCTCTTCGGAGTGGCAGCGCTCGGGGTCGCCGGCCTGGCGATAGCCCTTCCCCAGTTCGTGAAGCTGGAGAGGATTACTTCGCGCTTCGACCTGGCGCAGGGGACCTCATCGCTCAGGCTGCTGATCTGGCAGGCGGCGGCCAAAATGATCCAGGACCATCCGCTGCTGGGAGTGGGCCTCGACAACTTCCTGAACCAGTATCCACGCTATATGCTGCCGGAGGCATGGCGCGAGCCGGCCCTCTCGCATCCGCACAACCTGGTGCTGGATTTCTGGCTCCGAACTGGCCTGCTGGGCCTTGCCGCTGGCGCGTGGCTGCTGGTGGGGTTCTTCACGGCAGGAGTTCGGGTTTATCGCTCATCGAGCGATGGGCGGACGAGGGCCATAGCCCTCGGGCTGATTGCCAGTATGCTCGACTTCGTGGTTCATGGTATGATAGACAACTCGTATTTTGCCGTCGATTTAGCTATAATCTTCTGGGCAAGCCTTGCGACGGTCAGGATCCTCGATAGGACAAAGGAGTTTGAATGAAGGCTTTAGTAACAGGCGGGGCAGGGTTCATCGGCTCGCACCTCTGCGCTGCCTTGCTACGGGAAGGTCACAGCGTCGTCTGTGTCGATAATCTCATCACCGGCAACAAAGGAAACGTCGCCTCACTGATCGACCATCCTGGTTTCGAGTTTATCCTTCACGACGTTACCCAGCCATTAGATGTGAGCGCTGACCTTATCTTTCACTTAGCCAGCCCCGCCAGTCCTCCAGGCTATCTTCTCTATCCCGACAAAACCGCGCTGGCGAACAGCCTCGGCACCTACCTGCTGCTGGATTTGGCGAAGCGGCATGGGGCGAAATTCCTGTTGGCCTCTACTTCCGAGGCTTACGGCGATCCCCTGGAGCATCCACAGCGCGAGGACTACTGGGGCAACGTCAATCCGATTGGCATCCGCAGTTGTTACGACGAGAGCAAGCGCTTCGGCGAAGCGCTGACGATGGTGTACGTGAGGCAGCACGATCTGGACGCGCGCATTATCAGGATTTTCAATACCTACGGACCGCACTCGGACCCTGACGATGGCCGACTGGTGCCTAATTTCGTGACCCAGGCGCTCAAGGGAGAGCCCTTAACGGTCTACGGGTCGGGACAGCAGACGCGGAGCCTTTGTTACGTCTCAGACCTGGTCGAGGGAATTTTGCGAGCAATGCTCTTCGATGGCACGAAGGGCGACGTTTTCAATCTGGGCATGCCCGACGAGCGCACTGTCCTCGAGTTTGCTCAGATGATCAAATCGTTGGCGGGCTCAAGTTCGCCCATAGTGTTCACTCCTTACTTGAGCGAAGATGATCCGAATCGACGCTGTCCAAACATCGATAAAGCGAAAGACAAACTGAGATGGACGCCCAATGTAAAGCTCGAAGACGGCTTAACGGCCACCATCGAGTGGTTCAGGACTAAGCTGTCCATTTCTTAGACTTATGAAAGCTGTAAGCTGGCCCTGGAACTTGATAATTGGGGCTGACCCATTGGGTAAAGCCGCGCTGCTCGTCCTTGCGCTGGTTCTTGCCGTTGGCATCGCCGCCCTGCCCGTGCCTTTCGCCGCGGCGGCAGTTCTCGGTCCCATCGCCCTCGTCCTCTTGCTAGTCCGACCCGAAGTTGCACTGTTGTTCCTCGCCTTTTCCGTGCCCTACGGTTCGCTGAAGGAGGGATCGACCGGCGGTTTCGACTTGGCCTTCACCGAGCCGCTGGTAGTTCTGGTGGCTGCCATCTGGCTGATAAGAGGCGTGCGGGAGCGGCGCATCGTCGTCGATTCCGCTCCGCTCTATCTGCCGCTTTTCCTGTTCCTTGGGCTGATAGCCTACTCCCTCACGACTGCGCCCTCCCTGGCGCTGAGCGCCAAGGAGTTGATTAAATGGGTGGCGTTGCTTGTAGCGTACGTCTTCGTCGTCAACAACGTGCGGAGTCGCCGAGTTCTGGCCCTTCTCATAGCGCTGTTATTCCTGGCTGCCATTTCCGAGGCGCTGTTAGGGCTCTTTCAGTTTGTGATGAAAGTTGGTCCGAAGGGCTTCATCACCGGCTCTTTTCTGCGGGCATACGGCACCTTCGGGCAGCCAAACCCCTACGCGGGCTATCTCGCCATCGTCGTCGCGCCAGCGTTCGGCCTGGCGTTGTTCTCCTTGAGATTGCTGGGCCGCACGCGTCCGACGTTGTCCTCGGCGCAGAAATGGCTTCTGCTTCTGGCGTGGGTCACACTTGGATTAGGTGGGGCGGCCATCTATGCCAGCCTTTCCCGTGGCGCCTGGCTGGGATTGGCGGCCAGCGTCGGCGTTATCACCGCTTTGAGCAGCCGCCGGGCACTGTGGATCATGGTGGCGCTGCTGGTGATCCTGGCCATCTTTCTGAGCATGGGCCTGCTGCAGTTGCTGCCGACGCAGATCACGGACCGCATCCTTGACGCGACGAAGTATTTCGGCGTCTTCGATGCCACCAAGGTGAAGCTCACTTTCGAGAACTGGCCTATCGTCGAGCGCATGGCGATGTGGCAAGCGGCGTGGAATATGTTCCAGGACAACCCCATCTTCGGCGTGGGCATTGGCAACTATGCCGTGGCCTATCCTGATTACCGTCTTCCTCTCTGGAAGGAGCCCAAGGGACACGCCCACAACATCTATTTGAATATGCTGGCGGAGATGGGTATTATTGGACTGATCGCCTATCTGGCGCTGATGGCGACCTTTTTCGTCCACGGCGTCAGAGTGCTGCGGCGACTTTCTCGCTCTTCGGAGCTTCAATTCGAGCGCTACCTCGTCATCGGTCTGCTGGGCTCGCTAGTAGTGCTCACAGCGCATAACTTTTTCGATAACCTGTTCGTTCATGGCATAGGGGTCCAGATAGGGGTGATTCTCGGGCTGATTTTCGTCCTCGACAGGCTGGGGCGAGAATCTGGCAGCGCGGAGCCCGTAAGGAGGATACGAACATCGTAGAACAAATCGAAGCAATAGCGGAATCCGAAGTGGAGGTTGGGAACGGCGAGGAAAGGACAACCGACGTCTCGCTGGAGAGACGATTCTTTAACTGGAATACGCTGCTGTCGTTCCTGGTAGCATTTAGCATCCTTTATTTCGTGATTACGAAGATCGACGTCGACTTCGGTCAGATCATTGATCGGATTAGGACCGCTGATCCGTTCTATTACCTGTTAGGGCTTCTGATATATTACGCGTCGTTTGTGGTGCGAGCCTGGCGCTGGGGCTTTCTCCTAAAGAACGTCGGCTTCCGCAGTCGAGATGGCGTGCACGTCCCATCGCTAAGTGGTCTGACAGAGATCATTCTAATCTCGTGGTTCGTCAACTGTATAACCCCGGCCAGGCTGGGAGATGCCTATCGTGGCTACATGCTGAAGAGCCGGACGGGCGCCTCGTTTTCGAAGACGTTAGGCACGATCCTGGCTGAGCGCATTATCGACCTGCTCGTCCTTCTTGTGCTATTGGGACTGGCCGGGTTGCGCGTCTTTCACGGCACAGTGCCCGAGGCCTTCGGGTCCATGCTTGTCGCCGGGGGCGCGCTGGTGGTGGTTATCGCCGTCGGCTTGTTCGTGATGATCAGGTTTGGTCGCACTGTGCAGCGCCTCCTGCCAGCACGGTTCAAGGGCCTCTACGATCGCTTCGAGGAAGGGACTCTGCTTAGCTTCCAGAATCTGCCGCTGCTGGGCTCTCTCACGATGGTGATCTGGGCCACAGAGACTGGGCGGCTGTGGTTCATCTTCAACTCGCTGGGCGTGCAAAGCTTCTCTCTCAGTGTGGTGATCTTCGTGGCGCTGGCGGCATCGTTGCTGACGACCATACCAATGACGCCAGCGGGTCTTGGCGTAGTGGAGTCCGCCCTCATCGGTCTGCTCCTGCTGTTGAATAACGTCTCGGCAGTTCGGGGAGTGGATCAGGTTTCGGCGGCGTCCATCGCGGTGCTGGACCGAACGATCAGCTACTGGAGCCTAGTCCTCGTCGGGCTACTGGTTTATCTCTTCACCAGGAGGAAGGAAATAGGGGAGGGGCTGAGGAGGCTGTATTGCGCATCGGCATCGATTACACGGCGGCAGTAAATCAAGGGGCTGGCATAGGGCGTTACGTGCGCGGCCTGGTGGGATCCCTGGCCAGCCTGGATCATAGCAACGAATACGTCCTGTTTTATTCGTACCGACAGCAAAAGAAACCAAAGCTGGTGTTGGCGGAGCGTCCCAATTTCCGCGAGCGGGCTTTGCCGGTATCGGACAAGTTTCTTGCCATTCTCTGGCACCGGCTGGGTATTCCGCTGCCCGTCGATCTGCTGACTGGACAGGTCGACGTCTTCCATTCGCCGGATTTCGTGCTTCCTCCTGTGCGCCGCGCCTCCAAGGTGCTCACCGTACACGATCTCTCCTATCTCTTGTTCCCTGAATGCGCCGACGAGGGGCTTCGCTCCTATCTGGAGAGGGCTGTGCCCTCCTCCATCGCTCGGGCAGACATCATCACCGCCGATTCGATAAATACCAGGAAGGATCTGATTTGTCTGCTCGACGCACCGCCAGAGAGGGTCGAGGTAGTCTACGGTGGCGTCGAGGAGAGGTTCAAACCGCTGAATGGAAACGGCGACGCGCTGCCGGCCACGCGGCGCAAGTACGGCCTGAACTATCCTTTTGTCTTGAGCGTGGGCGTCATCGAGCCGCGTAAGAACCTGGCGCGACTGCTGCAAGCGTACGCCCTCCTGCGATTGCGTCCCGATTTCGAGCACAAGCTCGTCATCGCCGGCGCCAAGGGATGGCTATGCGATGACCTCTTCCGAATGGTCCAGGAACTCAGGCTCAGCAAGGACGTGGTCTTTCTTGGGCACGTTTCTGATGCCGACCTGGTCGCGCTGTACAATCTGGCGGACGTGTTCGCCTACCCTTCGCTTTACGAGGGATTCGGCTTTCCTGTCCTGGAGGCGATGGCTTGCGGCACGCCAGTCGTGTCGTCCAACAGCTCCTCTTTGCCTGAGGTCGTCGGCGACGCCGGGCTGATGGTCCCGCCGGAGGACGTCGAGGCGATCGCCGGTGCCATAGAGCGTATGCTCTCCGATTCCCAGCTTGCGCGTGATTCGCGAGCCAAAGGACTGGAGCGGGCAAAGGGGTTTACCTGGCATAGGGCGGCGGAGCGAATCATGGCCGTATATAACCGAGCTATCGAGGAGAGGTAAAGACTTGCGCATTGGCTTCAACGTCCTCTTCTTGAAGCAGCCGATGACCGGCAGCGGACAGTATACCGCAAACCTGCTGCGAGCGCTGGCTCGAATCGATAGGCGCAACAGTTACGTGCTCCTGGGCTCTGGGCTGGAAGACGCGAGCGTCGCTCTGGAATGGCCGAGTCATCGCTATCGCGACGTCAGAACGCCTTTCGGCGCTTTCAACAGGCAACTGGACAAAGTCTGGTTCGAGCAGGTGAGCGTGCCCACGGCCTGTCGTGAAGAGGGGATAGATATCGTTCACTATCCCTACTTTGCCGCGCCACTCATTGCCAGGGCCAGGTCGAGGGTCGTAGTGACAGTGCACGATGTGATCCCTTTGTTGCTGCCGCCGTATCGGGGCTCGTTGGCAGTGCGCACTTACACCAGGTTGGTGTCGACGGCAGCGCGGCGAGCCGACGTCGTCATCGCCGATTCTGAGAGCACGAAGGCTGACATCGTCAGGCTTTTGGGGATACCGTCCGAGAGAATTCGAGTCGTCTATCTTGCCGCTGACGAGCGTTTCAAGCCCGTGGAGGATTCCGCGGCGCTGGAAGGGGTGCGGCGGAAGTATGGGCTGCGCGATAGTTTCGTGCTTTACCTTGGTGGGTTGGACGCTCGCAAGAACGTCGTGTCCCTTGCCAAAGCCTTCGCCGTTGCCAGTAGGGAGCTGGGCGCGGATATCCAACTGGCTATCGCCGGCCAGCCGATGAGCGGGAGCAAGCTATTCCCCGATATCCACGGGGCAGTGAGAGAGCTCGGAATCGAGCGGTCTGTGGTTTTTCTTGGCCTCGTGGCCGAAGATGACAGGCCGCTGCTCTACAGCGCGGCGAAGCTCTTCGCCTTCCCCTCGCTATACGAGGGGTTTGGCTTGCCGCCGCTGGAGGCCATGGCCTGTGGCTCGCCAGTTGTCTGCTCGAACACGTCTTCGCTGCCTGAGGTGGTGGGCGACGCGGCCATAACTTGCGAGCCCACAGACCATTTGCGTCTGGCGGAGGCGATGCTGCAGGTTTTGACTGACGGCGATTTGCGAGCCGAGTTGCGGCGACGGGGACTCGCGAGATCCCAGAGTTTCGACTGGAAGAAGACAGCAGAGGAGACTCTGAGCGTTTACGAGGCGATTGCCTGAAGTGTGGTCGTTGGAAGGGGGAGGTGGCCGGCGTTGCGCGTCGTGATGTTGTCGAAGGCTCTTGTCGTCGGCGCTTACCAGAGGAAAACTGAGGAATTGGCGAAACGCGGCGATATCGAGCTCACGGTCATCGTCCCGCCCTACTGGCGAGAGGGCAAGATCCGGACCGAGCTCGAGCGCTGCTACACCCAGGGCTATCAGCTCGTCGTCGAGGACCTAGCTTTCGGCGGGAACTATCATCTTCATTTCTACCCTGGCCTGGGCCGCCAGTTGAGCCAGATCAGGCCGCAAGTAGTTCACATCGACGAGGAGCCCTACAACCTCGCCACCTGCCACGCTATGTGGCAAGCGCGCCGGGCAGGAGCCAGGACCCTCTTCTTTACCTGGCAGAACATCTACCGCAAGCTGCCGTTTCCCTTCAGCGCGATAGAGCGCTACAATCTCGATAGAGCCGATTACGCTATCGCAGGCAGCGATGGAGCAAGGGAGGTCCTGCTGCAAAAGGGATTTCGAGGGCCTGTCGCCGTCATCCCGCAATTTGGCGTGGACCCCGTGTTATACTCGCCGGGAGCGCAGCGCCGCAGGTCCGGCCGGTTCGTAATTGGCTACGTCGGACGATTGTACGAGTTCAAAGGACTTCTTACTCTCGTGGAGGCGGTTACTGGGCTGCAGGGGGAGTGGGAGCTGCGGTTGATGGGCGAGGGGCCACTTCGGGCTCGACTTCAGGATGAGGCGGAGAGTCGCGGCATCGCCGAGCGCACAAGCTTCATCCCCTACACGCCTTCAGTCGAAGTGCCCGCTCGCCTTCGCGAGCTCGACGTCCTCGTGCTGCCTTCCCTGACCATGCCTAACTGGAAGGAGCAGTTTGGACGCGTCTTGGTGGAGGCGATGGCCTGTGAGGTGCCAGTTATCGGGTCTGACTCGGGCGAGATTCCCCAGGTAATCGGCGATGCTGGCCTGGTTTTCCCCGAGGGGAAAGTGGAGGCGCTGCGCGACTGCATTTCGTCGCTTATGGAGGACGAAAACCTGCGCCTCAGGCTGGCAAAGGCGGGTCGCGAGCGGGTCCTGGCACGCTTCACGCAGGCGAAGGTGGTCGAGGAGACGTATAAAGTGTACCGCATTATGGCAGGCTAGCTATGCACGTGGGGATAAACGCTCATTTGCTCTCGTTCTCGTCGTCATACCGCGGAGCTGGAATAAGCCGCTACATTCGCAGCCTGGTTCCGTATCTTCGTGAGGCAGGCACGGAACGTTACAGCGTCTTCCTGGGCGACCCGAACTTCCCCGCCGAGTTCAACCCCGACAGCTCGTTTCGGCTCAAAGTCTCGAAGCTGCCGACGGTGAAGCCGCAGGTCAGGATTCTCTGGGAGCAATTCCTCCTGCCTCTGGAGTTGGCGCGGTCTGATGTCGACGTCCTGCACTCGATGGGATACGTGCAGCCATTGATGTGTCCGCGCCGCTCGGTAGTCACCGTTCACGACCTTAGCTTCTTGCTTTTCCCCAGCACATTCAATCGCCTGAACCACACGTATCTGAGCCTCTTCACCCGTCTCTCCGTGCAGCGCGCCGACAGGGTGATCGCGGTATCTGAGAGCACCAGGCGGGACCTGGTCAGGCTGTGCGGCCTTCCCGCGGAGAAGATCGCGGTGATCTATCACGGGGTGGAGTCGTTGTTCAGTCCAGTGAGCAGCGTGGTGATCGAGGAGTTTCGCCGCAGCCGCCAGTTGCCAGAGCAGTACGTGCTGTTCATTGGGACGCTGGAGCCGCGGAAGAACGTACAGACCCTCATCAGAGCCTTCGCCCGCGTCAAGAAAGCTGGGCTTCCGCACAAGCTGGTGATCGGCGGCGCCAAGGGCTGGCTCTGGGACGAGATATTCGCCGTCGTCGAGGAGATGAACCTGCGAGAAGATGTAGCTTTTCCTGGATACATCAGCCTGGAAGATGAGCCCTTGTGGTATAATGGGGCGGACCTGTTTGTCTATCCATCGCTTTACGAGGGATTCGGGTTCCCTGCCTTAGAAGCGATGGCCTGTGGCGCACCCGTAGTAGCTTCTAATAGCTCTTCCTTGCCTGAAGTGCTGGGAGATGCAGGATTGCTTGTGGATCCGACCAGCGTCGACGAGTTGGCCGAGGCTATGCTCAGAGCGCTCACAGACAACGCTCTGAATCAGGAGATGAGGAAAAAGGGGTTGGAGCGAGCCAGGGCGTTTTCGTGGATCGAAGCGGCAAGACAAACAGCTCAGGTCTACCGAAGCCTGGAGGTCTGATCGTGTTTCAGCGGCGCGGTGCATTGTTACCGGCGGGAATAATGGCCATACTGGATGCCATTCTCATCAACATTGCCTTCGCCATTGCCTGGTGGGTGCGCTACGAGCTGCAGTTAGGGCTCGAGGTCGCCGAGGAGAACTACGTCACGCTCGAGAGTTACCTCTTCATTCAGTTGGCGCAAACCGCGGTCCTCCTCTTCGTGTTCAAAATCCACGGATTGTACGGCGAGAAGTCGAGGGCAGCGTGGATAGATCAGGCGGGCGTGCTCGTGAGCAGCTCGACCATCGGCACCGCCGTCATGATCGTCGCCGTCTTTGGCTTCAGGCCCTATGCCTACTCGCGCCTGATATTCTTCTACGTGTGGCTGCTCGTGATCGTGTTCCTCGCGGCGCTGCGCCTGGCCGAGGGACAGATTCTGGCGCATTTACGCGGGCGAGGCATCGGGTTAGAGAAAGTCCTCGTCGTGGGAGCCGGGCCGCAAGGCAGGTTGATAATGCAGAACATCGTGGCTCAGCCGCATCTGGGCTACGATGTCGTGGGCTTCGTCGACGAGGAGCGGGACGAAGACTTTGGCAGGTTCAGCGCCTTGGGCCGTCTCAATGACGTGCCCCGCATCGTGCGACACACCGGTGTAGATTTAGTGATAATCGCCCTTCCTTCTGCCTCGCACGAGAAGATCGTCGAGATAATGATGCAGTGTGAGAGACAGAAAGTAGATTTCAGGATCGTCCCTGATTTCTACGAGCTTAGCCTGAACAAGGTCGATATCAACGAGATCAATGGTATCCCTCTCATCGGCCTCAGAGACGTGTCGATGGGAAGATTGAACCTGTTCCTGAAACGGTTGATCGACGTGTTAGTCGCCGCTGCCGTGCTGGCTGTCGCCTCGCCATTTATCGTCATTATCGCCATAGCTATCAAGCTGGACTCCCCAGGGCCGGTTCTGTTCGTCCAAACTCGCGTGGGACGCGGTCGCGGCCAGTTCCTCTTCTACAAGTTCCGCTCGATGAAACAGGGCGCGGAGGGTGAGATTCAGCAGCTCAGCGATTTCAACGAAGTCACAGGGCCGATCTTCAAGATGAAAAACGATCCTCGCCTGACGCGGGTGGGTAAGATACTGCGGCGCCTCAGCCTCGACGAACTGCCCCAGTTTTACAACATCCTGAAGGGGGACATGAGCCTCGTCGGCCCACGTCCACCCATCCCTTATGAGGTCGAGAAATACGAGGACTGGCATTACAAACGGCTGGAGGTCTCGCCTGGGCTAACCGGACTCTGGCAGGTAAGCGGGCGCAGCACGCTCACCTTCGACGAAATGGTGCTCCTTGATATCTGGTACATCGAGAACTGGTCCCTGGGATTAGACATCAAGATCATGTTCAGGACGGTGCCGGCCGTTCTTCTGGCTAGGGGAGCTTACTAGTGAAGGTAGCCATAGCTTGCTCCTGGCTGAATCAGTATGGCGGCGCCGAGCGCGTTCTGGAATACCTTCACGAGATGTATCCTGAGGCGCCGATATACACGTCGATGTACTGGCCAGAGGTGATGCCATCTACCTATCGCCAGTGGGACATCCGCACGAGCTTCATGGATAAGCTGCCCCTGGTCAAGAAACATCACCAGGCGTTCCTCGCGCTCTACCCGCTCGCCTTTGAGCAGTTCGATTTGAACGAATATGACGTCGTGATCAGCCTGAGCAGCGCTTACTGCCACGGCGTCATCACCGATCCCAAAACCCTACACGTTAGTTACTGCCTGACCCCCGCTCGGTTTCTGTGGAACTATCACGAATACATCAAGAACGAGAAGGTCGGCAGCGTGATCAAGCTGATGCTGCCGGTGGTGCTAAACTATCTGCGCAAGTGGGACGTTCAGGCAGCGAATCGCGTCGACAATTTCGTGGCCATCTCGAAAGCTGTCGTCAGGCGCATAGAGAAGATCTATCGCCGCCGGGCGGCCATTATCTATCCGCCTATCGACGCCTCAAGCTTCCATTTGAACGGCCAGAATGAGGTTGGCGATTATTTCCTGATAATCTCTCGGCTCATCCCGTACAAACGCATCGACCTGGCCGTAAGAGCGTTCAGCGAGCTTGGGCTTCCTTTGAAGATCGTTGGGGGCGGTCGCCATCGCGAGGCGCTGGAGAAGCTGGCGAAGCCCAACGTCGAGTTCTTGGGACGAGTGAGTGACGCCGACATCAAGAAGCTCTATTCGAGCTGCCGGGCCTTCGTTTTCCCAGGGGTGGAGGATTTCGGCCTGACGCCGCTCGAGGCGCAAGCATCGGGGAGGCCGGTCATCGCCTACGCTGCAGGCGGCGCGCTGGAGACTATCGTCGAGGGAAAGACGGGAAACTTCTTCAGAGAGCCGACGCCAGAGTCGCTGGCGTCGGTGGTAGCGAAGTTCGACCATCGGCAGTTCGACCCGGTCGTGATCCGCCAACACGCCGAACAGTTTGACGTCAGCGTTTTCAAGGGCCAGTTCGCGCGGTTTGTGGAAGAGAAGTGGCGGGACCACCTTATGGATCTGTAAGTCAAGGAGAAACAAGTCTTGGCGAGACCTATCCCCTTCGCCTGCCCAAAGTGCCACAACATTCTCAGTGAGGCGCAAGCGTCCTTCGCGTGTACGGCTTGTGGCAAGGGTTACCCGTCGATAGATGGGATACCTAGCTTCGTCGGCGAGGATGCCTTCTACGAGGGCAAGTGGCTGGAGCCCGATTTTTCTGCCGGCTCCCCACGCAACTGGCTGGTAAAGAAAGAGAGGTTCTTTCTCAGCGGGTTGCGGGGGCGCAAAGGCAGCGTCCTCGACCTGGGTTGTGGTGGAGGTTGGAAGCTCTTCGCAGACGTCGGGGTTGCCGTCGGCGTCGACGTGTCGCTGAGCTCGCTGCGCAATGCCAGGCGACTCTACAGCCAGGTGGCCCAGGCGAAGCTGTCCGAGCTTCCCTTCGAGGATGGGAGCTTCGATTTCGTCGTGAGCTCAGACGTGCTCGGCCACGTCTCTCTGGAGGGAAAGGGTACAGTCCTGCGGGAGATATATCGTGTCCTGAAACGGGGAGGGAGAACGCTCAATTACGTCGAGACGGACGGGGACGATCCGATAATGAGGTTTGCAAAAGGTTACCCGGAGTTGTATTCTAAGCACATCGTCGAGCCAGAGGGCCACATTGGCCTGGAGCGAGCGGCGGAGGTCGTCTCCCGCTTTGCGGGAGCGGGGCTTAGACCTGTCCGGGTGGAGTTCTGCTACAAAGGGCTTACCTACGCCGGGCGCTTCGTTCAATACTTCGACAACGAATACAAAGGCAAATCCGCGCCGGTACGCGGTCTCGTCGCAATCTGCAAACTGGCTACCGCAGCAAAGCCAATCGAGCTGGCCGCGAACCTTGGAATGAGTTTACTCATCGAGCTTGGCGACGTGGTTTTTCCAGAAAGCTGGGCTGGAGGAATCGCCGTTTGCTTCGAGAAGCCGTGATGTATAAGGGAGGATATAGTGGAGTTAAATGAGTACTGGCAGATAATCAGGCGCCACATCTGGCTGGTTATTGGCCTGACCTTGATCGCATTTGCCGCCAGTTGGGGCCTTGGAGTCAGCTTCCCGACTGCTTATCAGGCGACGATGCGGCTGGCGATCAAGCCACAGTCAGAGCAGCGCGCTGGCAGTTTCTACACTTACGATGAGTACTACGCCTATGTGGCCACAGAGTTTCTGCTCGACGACGTGATCGAGGTAATCGAGAGCCGCGCCTTCCACGACGATCTGGCTCAGAGGCTGGCGGGCAAGGTGGGGCCTTTGCCGGATAGGGCCGTCCAGGGCAAGAAAATGCACCGCCTGTTGATGGTCAACGTCACTGCCGGCTCGCCAGAGGTTGCCCAGCGGGTGGCCGAAGCTGTCGCCGAAATACTAACAGAGCCTGGCAGCAAGTATTTTGCCAGCCTGAGCTGGCAGAATCCCCTGGTGACCGTCGTCGATCCACCGCGAACTGCACAGGTTGGGGAGAGTCGGAAGTACCTCGACGTGGCCCTGCGGACCGCCCTCGGCTTCATCGCCGGCATCGGCCTGGCCTTTCTTCTAGATTACCTGGACGGCACGATTACCGGAGCAGAGCAAGCCGAACGCCTGACGCGGCTCACAGTCCTGGGGGAGATCCCGAGGCGGAGAAGGTTTTTCTAGGCCGGCCGCGTCCGTCGCTCTTCAATTGATCGTAGTCACGAACTGCTCGAAGTCCGTGGCGAAAGCCCGTGCAATATGAAGTTCATCAGGTCCTCGAATATCTCGTCGGGTGGAGGCTGGTTCTCCCACAGGACCCAGCGCATGCCCAGGAAGTCGCCGATGCCCATGAGGCAGTAGGCCAGGCACTCAGGGTCCAGACGCTCGATCTGCTCGCCGCCCATCGCCTCGGCGAGGCCGCGGGCATAGCTCTGGGCCAGCCGGCGATAGTACCAGCGGAAAATCTCTTCGTCCACGTACTCCGCCTGACGGACCACACGGTACAGGTTGCGGTGCCTGGTGACGAAGGTGAAGAAGGTGCGGAACCCAACGCGCTCCATCGCGGCGCGGTCGGCGATGCCGCGCACCGCCTCGCCGATCTCGCGGCGAAGCGTGTGGCTCAGCTCTTTCACCAACTCGATGAGGGTTGCCTTCTTATCCGTGAAGTAGAGGTAGAAGGTCCCCTGGGCCACCCCGGCCCGCTGGCAGATGTCGACCACCCCCGTCCGCTCATATCCCCTCTCCCCGAAAAGCTCCTCGGCCGCTTCCAGAATTCTTTGCCTGGTTTGCTGCCCCCGAGAGGTCACAGGCCGAGTGGGCGCCCTCTTGATCCGTAAAGCCAATGTGCGAACCCTTTCCGGCGTGAGCTTGATTGGCTGCCCTTACGGTGCCGCGTTTCCCGCCTCGTGCTTGGCGACGAAACCAATGACGGCAGTCAGGAACTCGCTCGACTTCTCCAGGAACGCCCCGTGCCCCGCTTGCGGGATGACGACGAACTCGCAGCCGCTCACATTCTCATATATTACCATCATTTCCCTCACCGGCGCTACGATGTCCTGCTCTGCTCCGATGAGCAGCGTGGGAACTTTGATCTGCTGCATCTCCTGCGGGGCAACGTAGTACTTGCTCGTGCTTCTCACCAGCCGTACGAACCCCTCGAACCACTCTCTGGTCAGCAGGGCACCGAATGCCTCCTGTCGCTCGCGAAGCAGGTCCGAATGGGTTTGATAGAAGGTTGCCGAGTAAATGAACGGCGTCGCCAACTGGAAGAACTTCGCCCCGTCGTCGAGTTCGGCGGCCACTTCCCAGGCCTGGCCTATCTCTCGCAGGTGTGGGCTGACGTAGCTCATCGCGTTGGCCAGGATCAACGTCTTCAGTCGGTCCTGGTGCGCCAGGGCGAACTTCAGGGCCACGTCGCCGCCGTACGACAGGCCCATCACGTGCGCCTTGGGTATCTGCAACTCGTCGACTAACTGTAGCACATCGCCGACGTGCACGTCGAGGTCGTATTGCTCGGCCATTCGCGACGAGTTGCCTTGATCCCGGAAGTCGAGCAGAATCAGCCTGAACGTGCTGGCCACTGCGGGGATCAAATCCTTCCAGCTCAGGGCACTCATCATGATCCCGTTCAAGAAGATCACTGGCTCGCCCTGGCCGTGTACCTCGTAGTAGAGCCGAGCACCATCCTCGGTTCTGATGAAGGGCATGTCCGCACCTCCCCTATCACACTTCCTCGTAGAGCTCTCTTATCTTCCTTCGATCGATCTTGCCCGTCTCGGCCGTCGGCAGCGAGTCCACGATGAGCAGCTTCCTGGGCCTCTTGAAAGGAGCCAGATGATTGGTGACATGCTCGACGATCTCCTGCTCAGTCAGGTTCTCGCCGGCCTTGGGCGTGATGATGGCCTTCGGCGTCTGGCCCCAGGTGGGGTGCCGACCCCTGACCACCACGGCGTTGGCCACCTTGGGATGGGCAAAGATGACCCGCTCTATCTCGGCGGGATAGATGTTCTCTCCTCCGCTGATTATCATGTCATCGCTCCGGCCCAGGACGTAGAAATAGCCATCCTCGTCCACCATGCCCAGATCGCCAGTGAAGATCCAGTCCCCTCGGAACTTCTGAGCTTCGTCCTCAGGACGGTTCCAGTAGCCGGCCGCGCCGGTCGGCTCCCGCCTGATCACTATCTCGCCGACCTCGCCCTGTCCCAGCTCGACGGCATTGCGGTCCACGAGCCGGGCCTCGACGAAGGCAGGGGGCTTGCCCATGCACTCCGCGGGCTTGGTCAGGATGAGATCGTCTTTGCTGCGCGCCGGCCAGTTGAAGCCCGTGGCGCCGGTCTCGGTCAGCCCGTAGCCGCTGATGTAGGTGATGCCCCGGTCGACGAAAGCCCCTTTCAACTCGGCCGGTTGGGGCTCGCCCCCGCCGTTGACCACCCTGAGCGAGCCAACGTAGTCCTCCCAGCCGTCGACCTGGGTCATCATCTTGAGTTGGGTGGCTATGCCGAAGTGGTAAGTCACCCTGTGCTTCTTGATCAGCTCGAGGGCCCCTCGGGCTGTCCATGCGGTCTGCAGGACGATAGCGCCGCCGATCATCAGCATGTAGAGCTGGAAGCAGGTGAGGCCGCCAGAGTGGAACATAGGTGGGGCGCCCAGATACACGTCATCGCGCGTTAGCGAGGCCGAGATGCCGTTGCTGAGGCAGGCGAAAAACGTGCTGCGATGGGTGAGTTTCACCCCTTTGGGCCGGCCGCTCGTCCCGGCGGTGAACAGGATCATAGCCACATCCTCGGGGGCGGTGGCGGTCCCCGGCTCGGCCTCGGGCATATCGCGCACGAGGCCGTCGTAGGGCTTCGCCGCGCCGAAGGCCGAGGCGCCAACCTCGACCAGCCGAAGAGGCCGATCCCGGCCGGCGAGGATCTCGCCCACCTTCTGGCCATAGTCGCTATCGAACACGAGGATAGCCGGCTCAGTATCGTCGACCAGAAAGCGAATCTCCTGGCTGGCCAGCCGAAAGTTGGCCGGTGTGTAGATGGCGCCGATCTTCACGCAGGCCAAAATGGTCTCCAGCGTCTCGATGCGATTGGGCATCAGGACGAACACTCTGTCTCCCTGGCGAACGCCGGCCTCGAGCAGGGCGTGGGCTAGGCGGTTCACTCGGCGGTTGAGCTGGCCATAGGATAGCTGATGCTCGCCATCTTTGCCCGCCGCTATCACCGCGGTCTTGTCTGGGTGGCCGGAGAGGGCGGCGTTTCTGGCCACTATGTCGGCGATGTTATAGACGGCGCCAGGGCCGGGGTAGACCGATTGAACGTGATTGGCCATAGGATAATCACCTCGTTTTCTCCAGTAACCAGGCAATGTTCTCGGCGAAGCGCCTGATGATCCTTATCCCCTCTTCGTCCTTTGCCGCGTCGCCGATGCTCCTGGCGACCCCGACATTCCAGTAGATGGAGCCAGGCACGATGAAGTCGTTGATGTGGAACCAGAGCAAGAGCTGGGCGAAGGCAAAGTTCTGGCCTGCTCGCCGGGCGACGGTAATGGGCCCGCCCACCTTGCGTGAGAAGACGCCCGGCCCATAGTTTGGGAACCCCGCCTTGTCGGGGAAGCCGGCGCGGACGAGCAGAGACCACAGCGTAGGGTGTGGAGCGCTGAAGTGCACCGGTGACCCGACGACGATAGCGTCAGCGGCCACCATCTGCTCGTAGATCTCGAGGAAGTCATCCCCTTCGATCTGACACCGGTGATCTGGCGCGCCCCGGCACTTGTAGTCCGCCTCACAGGGTCGAATGGTCTTCCCTCGCAGCAAGATCATTCGCGTCTCGATGCCCTGAGCCTGGAGCGTCTCGAGGGCCGTGCTCACATAGAACTCCGAATTGCTGCCCGCTCGCGGGCTGCCGACGATTCCTAAGGCTAGCAAGTCTCTCCTCCCATTCACAAGCCAAGGTATGATCGCTTCACATGCTCGTTGCCGGCCAGACTGGCAGCGTCTCCTTCCAGCGCAATCTCACCGTTCTCCAGGACATACCCCCTATCGATCGCCTTCAGGCTCTGGCGGACGTTCTGTTCGGCCAGCAGAATGGATGCCTTTTGCTTGATCTCCTTCAGCGTACCGAAGAGATGCGTCACCACCGAGGGCTGCAAGCCCAGCGACGGCTCGTCCAGTATAATCAGCTTGGGATTGGCCATCAAGGCCCGACCGATGGCCAGCATGCGCTGCTCGCCGCCGCTCAGCGTCCCGGCTGGCTGGCCGAGGCGCTGTTTGAGGATCGGAAACAGCTCGAACACGAACTCCATCGTCGATTTCATCTTCTCTCTAGCCGCAGGAATGTGAGCCGCCCCTGACTCCAGGTTGCCCTTGACCGCCATCAGGGGGAAGAGCTCCCTCTCCTGCGGGACCAGGGCAATGCCCAGATGCGCTATCTGGTGGGGCGCCAGTCCCAGCAAGGATCGGCCCTCGAAGACGATCTCGCCGCGAGCGGGTCTGGCCAGGCCCATAATGGCGTTGATCAACGTCGTCTTCCCCGCGCCGTTAGGCCCGAACAGGCCCACCGATTCCCTCCCTACCTCGATGGTGAGGGCTCTTAGCACGTGCAGCTTGCCGTAGTAGTTATCGATGCCTCTTACCGCCAGCATTATTCCTCTTCACCCAGATAGGCGCCTATCACTCGGGGGTCCCGAGAAACCTCCTCATAGGGCCCCTGCGCGATCTTCTCTCCGTGGTCCAATACTATAACCCTCTCCGTCAATTCCCTTATCACGCTCATCACGTGCTCGATGATGCAGACAGTCACACCTTGAGCGCAGACCTGGCGCACCAGGTCGATCATCTCTCGCGTTTCATCCACGTTGAGGCCGGCCATAACCTCGTCGAGCAGCAGAATCCTGGGCTGGGTCGAAAGGGCGCGCGCTATCTCCATCTTCTTGATCTCCAGCACCGTGAGCTTGGCTATGGCGCGGTCAACACGCGACAGGCCCATAAACTGGCATATCCCCAGGCTCTGGCTTCGGGCTTCCTTCAGGCTGGCGCCCCGTCCAAAAAGGGAGCCCACCATGATGTTCTGCAACAAGTTGAGGCCCTGGACGGGGCGCACGATCTGGAAAGTGCGAGCGATGCCCAGCCGGCAGCGGAGGTGCGCCGGCAACTCGGTGATGTCTCGCCCCTGGAACAGTATTCTACCGCTCGTGGGAGGGTAGATGCCGCCGATGACGTTGATCAGGGTCGTCTTGCCCGCTCCATTTGGGCCAATGATCCCCAGGACCTCGTGGGCATTGACGGCGAAGCTGACCTGTCTAAGCGCCGCCAGCCCACCGAACCGCCGCACCAGGGAGTCGATCTCCAACACGGCCATCTCCCCGGCCATCTGATTGGTCATAGTCGGATCTTGATGCTCTATCGAGCGCAAAGCTACTGCTCCCTCACAAACTGTTCCTTCATCTTGCCCGCTACTCCCTGCGGCATCAGCAGGATGACCAGAGTGATGACGGCTCCGTAGACCAGCAGATGGCCGTAGGGCAACTGTAACTTCAGGTACTCGGCCACCGAACCCAGGACCAAGGCTCCGATGATGGGTCCCAAAGTGCTATGCATCCCGCCCAGAAGGCACATAGCTATCGGCAGGAGGGTGAAGTCGATGTCGAAGGTGCCCTCGGGGGACACGAAGGCGTACTGCTGGGCAAAGGAGGCGCCGACGATTCCCTGAATGGCCGAGGTGACCGCGAAAACGAACACCGCGTACTTGAAGATATCCAGGCCACTCGATCGGGCCACCATCTCGTCGTGCCTGATCGAGGTGATGGCGAAGTAGACCCTGGTCCTTTGGAATGCTTCCGAGATAGCGATAGTGACCAGAGCGATGGCCAGAAGCAGCCAGTAGGTCTTAGTCGGATCCCCGTCAAAGATTGCCGATGGCAGCACCGTGCCCTCCGGCCCGCCGGTGAGGCCGGGCAGATTCCTGACAATCACGCGGAATATCTCCGTCAGCGCCAGAGTGGTGATGGCGAAGTACATGCCGCGTAGTTGGAGTGTTGTCAAACCCAGGACCAAGGCCGCGGCCATGGCGGCGAGGCCTCCGACGGCTATGCTCAGAAGAGGATCGAGCTTCAGGTTCAGGGCCGTGAGCGCAGCGCTGTAGGCGCCGATTCCGAAGAACCCGGCCACGCCGAACGAAATCTGGCCCGTCCGCACTAGCATGTCCCAGCTCAAGGCCAGGCACAGATACGTCAGGATTATGGTGGCCGTGTGCTGAAGATAGACCCCGGCGTAAAGGGGAAAAGCCACAGCCAGGCCTGTGCCGATAACCCAGAGGGCCAGCCGCCAATGGCTTAGGTAACCTGCCTTCGATGCGATTGCACCAGGATCACGGCGACTATGGCCACGAAGAAGATCAAGTCCGCCCATCCGGCATACTCCTTTGAAGTGCTAACGAGGCTCTCGGCCAGTCCCAGAATCAAGCTACACCACAGGATCCCCCTCAAGTTGCCCAGCCCAGCCATAGCGGCCAGGCAGAAAGATTTGAAAGTGAGCCCACCTCCCACCAGGGGAAAAACGGCGTGCCTGGTCAGGAAGAGCACGCCCACGGCACCAGCTAGCGCCAGCGAGATGCTGAACACGATAAGATACACACGATCGACGTTTATGCCCACGATTCTGGCGCCCACCGGATTCTGCCCGCTGGCGGAGGCCGCTTGCCCCAGCCTCGTCCGCTGCAGAAAGAAGGTGAGGCCAGCGAACTCGATCACGGCTGCGGCGACATACACGAAACCGTAAGTGCCGAAGGTCAGCGAGCCGATAGTGGCCGACGTGGAGGTGTACTCGGTGTTGATGCTGACCGGTTGCGAGGTCCATAGCAGAGTTGCTGTCTGTTGCAGAACAATGGCCAGGCCAAAGGTTAGAAGGAGCTGGCTCAGCTCCGATGAGCCGATGACGTGTTTGATGGTGGCCCGATAGACCACGGCCCCCAGCAGGAACAGTCCGAGCGCTGCCGGCAGAATGGCCACTAGGGGATCGCCCTGGGTGTGGACGGCGAACCAGTAAGCCAGATAGGCTCCCAGCATCAGAAAATCGCCGTGGGCCAGGTTCACGATGCCCACTATTCCCAGGATAAGAGCCATGGGCAAAGCGATGGCGGCATAGAGGCCGGCCCTCTGGACCCCTTCGATGACCGCGTAGGGATGCCACCAGGCCAGAACTACGATGAATAAGGCCAGAGGAACGGCGATCTGATACCGACGAGATCGCGGCAACGCTGACATCGTCTAGCTCCATCTTCCGGGCAGCGGCAGGGCGCCCGGCCCTGGGGCTGCCCGGGTGTTGGTCCTCGGAATCCTCCCGCCTTAGCGCCCTTCCCAGGATGGGAACGGGTAGGCGGGCTTGGCTGTCGCCACTTCGAACGGCCAGATCACCTGCTGCTGGCCGTGCTGGTACTGCAGTATCTTCTGCTTCTTGATCCCCTGGTGCTTGATGATCTTGGAGGGCGTGAAAGTGACCACGTCGCCGGTGGGCGACTTGTACTCCGTCTTCTCCAAAGCGGTTATTAGCGCTGGCTTGTCGATTGTACCGGCGCGCCTGATCGCCTCGGCAACGATGTACACGTTGGCGTAGCCCAGTGGGCTGAAGTAGGTGGCCGGTTCCTCGCCGTATTCCTTGACATAAGCATCCAGGAAACCCTTGCTGACGTCGCTCACTTCCTTTATGGCTGGCGCCCACATACCGTAGAGCCACACTGCCTCTGAGAGCGGCGACTTGCCGAAGGCCACTGGCCAGCCGGGGGGCGAGCCGAGGAAGATTGGCGGAGCGAAGCCGATCTCCTTGGCCTGCTGCACGAAGCCCATGGCGTCGGGTTCGTAGCCCACCCAGATAAAGACGTCGGGCTTAGCTTCCTTGGCCTGCCTTAACACCGCGCGGTAGTCTCCCCCGCCAACTGCAGCGCTCTTGAAGGATTGCCCCTGGATCTTGGCCCATTGGTTGTACAGGTCCTGGCTGGCCTTGAAAGTGCCGGCGCCGAAGGCGCCCTCCTCATAGGCCCAGAACTGATTCTCGACCTTGATCTGAGGATAACGCTTGGTGATGGCCGTCCATCCTTCCTCGTAGCTCGCTCCCTGATTGTAGTCCCAGGGATGGATGTGGAAGAACCAGTCGGCGTCAGCGCCGATGGCCTCCTCGCACTTGGACGAAGCGGCCCCTGTCCAGACGGTGACTTTGGCGTACTTCTTGAGGGTCGGCGCTTGGCCGAGCAGCACGCCGGAGGCCATACCGCCGATGAACACGTCCACTTTGTCCACCGTGGCCAGCTTGTCTAGCGCTGCTGCGCCCTTGTCGGGCTTCATCTCGTCGTCGACCACAATCAGCTCCAGAGGGCGCCCCAGGACGCCACCCTTGGCGTTGATCTCCTTGACGGCCAGCTTCATGGCTTTGGCCGACTGCGCCCCGGTGATGTCACCCAGCGGGATCACCGCTCCCAGCTTGATGGGCTTCTTGACCGCCGCAGCCGGCTGGGCGGCAGCGGCTGGCGTCGTCCCTACCGTTGGCGTCGCCGGCGGGGTGCCTGGCGCTGCCGCCGGAGCGCAGGCGCTTATCAGCGCCGCAAGTAGTATACACCCTACACAGACCGCTCGCATCCTCTTCCCTGTCACGTTGTAGCCTCCTTTCAAGTTTGAGTCTCTTGGTCCGTTTCACGAGCCGCGGAATCGGCCGGGCAGCTATCTTGGCTGCTGGGTTCCTCATGTGTCGCGCTGAGCCAAACCACGATAAAGGACCAGGGCTTCGCCGTCGGCGACCACCTCGCCGGTTGAGCTGGTGCACGTGGTGATTAGATTGACCAATTGCCGATCGGGCCGAAGTCGGCTGACTTCGACCGTGGCGGTGATCTCGTCGCCCACGTGAGCCAACGTGGGGAAGGCCAGCGTCTGCTTCAGCCAACTGGTGCCCGGCCCCGGCAATCGCATCCCCAGCAACTGGGAGATCATCCCGCCGAGCAGATCGCCGGGGACCAGGGCTCTCGCCCCGGCCGTTCTGTCGACGCGTTCCTGATCGGGAAGGGAGGGACGCGCTTCGCCGACCAGCTCGGCGCGGGTCTGCAGGTCCTGCTCAGTGAAGACTCTCCGACTGGTGGCTTTCTGGCCAGGCTCGAGGCCCATAGCCCGCGCCACGGCACGAGAGCTCTCGGACCGACCACCGACCGGCTGGCATTTGCCACCGTCAAAGCTGATGCCGGGCAAGAGGACGGTCGTCTGGCCCTGGCAGACGACCGTTCCATCCGGCCGGGCCACCACGGCGGACAGCGTCGCACGCTGCTCGTCTCTCTCAGTAACCCAGGCCATGATGGTCAGCTCATCGCCAGCGAACGCCGGGTTGAAGAACGTCAGCACTTGATCCAGTTGGATGGTGCCCGGGCCGGGCATCCGGGTCTCCAGGACGGCGGCTATCAGGCGGTAGAGGAGCATGCCGTGGGATACCGTTTTTCCGAACGGCGTTCGGGCGGCGAACTCCTGGTCGACGTGGATTGGGTTGTGATCGCCCGTGAGCTCGGCGAATCGGTCAAAGTGCTCCTGGGTCAGAGTCCGCCTGAGTAGTCCGCCCTGTCCTAACCTTGGACGAGTGCCCATTGCTCCCTCCTTTAGCCAGGTCCGTACCTTAACGGCACGGGGTGGTGGCAGCCGATCAAGCCCACCGGAACAGCGCCGAGGCTACCACGAAGCCGGCCCCCGAGGTGCAGAAGGCCAGCAGGTCGCCGCTCTTGATCTTCCCCTGCTCGATGGCATCGTAAAGAGCCATCAGGGCCGAGGCCGAGCCGGTATAGCCGAAGCGATCGGCCACCCAGTGCGTCTTCTCGGGGGGAAGACCCAATACCTTCAGCGTTTCCTGAGCCGCATCGAGTTCCACCTGATTCACCAGAACCATACTCAACTGGTCGATAGTATGTCCAGCCTTTTCGATAGCATCGCGAATCAGTCGGGGCCAGAGGGAAGCGTTGAAATCCGAGGGAACGCGATGCTGGTTATCGTGGAACCGCAGGTAGTGGCGTTTCTCCTGGACCATAGCCAGGTCGACGGGCTCGGCGGTGCCAAGATAAATGCCATAGGTATCCCAGTATTCGCCCCGGCCGATGATCCGAGAGCTGAGGTAGCCGGGTTCGGTGGCGCTGGAGAGGATGACGGCGCCGGCGCCATCTCCGAAGAGCGTGGCCAGGACCTTCGAAGAGGACTCCGAGTAATGACACCAGTCCAGCCACTTGGTCATGCCGTAGGCGCCGATCACCAGCACGTGGTTCATCGCCGGGTCGAGCATGATGAAGTGGGAGGCCAGAGCCAGGGCGATGGTCTCGTCGGCGCAAGCGGCGTTGACGTCGAAGCAGCCAGCCCGCACGGCGCCCAGCTTGTGCTGAACGACGGCCGAGGTGGGGGGTGAAACGTAATCGGGCGTGTCGGTGGCCAGAATGATCAGGTCGAGTTGATCGGGTTGGAGATGGGCGCGGTCCAGGGCCTGGCGAGCGGCTCTGGTGGCCATGTCGGAGGTCGATTCATCGGGCGCCGCCTGATACCTGACCGTTATTCCCTTGGGGCCGAGATACCCATCGACGTCATAGTCCATTATCTCGGCTAGCTCGGCATTGGTGATCCTCTTTTCAGGGAGGTACATCCCCACGCCACTGATTCTGGCAAACCTACTGACCGACGACGTCATAGAGCCCACGCCTAACCTCCCTCGGTTTCTGTAGTTGGCACCGGGACAGCTCCACCTTACCCCTGATGGGCCGCCAGCGGACAACACCAGCTTGAGCATCGAACACGGGATTCGCGTGGCTAACGCCACGGGATAGGCATTAGAACAAGTTCGCAGAAAAAGGTCGCGAGGTCTGAATATGACACCTGAATCGGTTGTCAGTATACCAGATGTGTAGGGCTTTGTCAATGCTCTATACTCGTCTGTCAGTTAAAATTGTCCTGCATCGGCTTAGTGAGACAAAGGCGTGGGAGGCGCTGGAAGCCGAGTTGTGGGGCAAGACGGTCGCGGCATATGATATTGGTGTGACAAGCGCCGCGTCGATACGGTTGACGTATCGTGTTGCCAAGCGTGGGAGTAAGGGAAAGGCTCACTTTAGTTTCTTGGGAGCATCGTGTAGGATTTGCTTGCGACAACCAAATCCTCGGAGCCCCTTCGAGCTAGAGAGTGAGCCTACTGAAATTCTATCCAAGGCCGAAACTTTTGTAAACTTGCTGATCGCCATTGTTGCCCGCTGGGGACAGCGACAAGGTCCTTGCCCACGCTGTAAATCCGATTTTGTTAAGCGCCACGGGACCCGTGCGCGTAAGATTCGTGGCCATCGTGGCCGACAGGTCATCCAAGTCCAGCGTTGGCGCTGCTGTGTCTGCCGCAAGACCTGGTCCGAGCCCATCCCGGGTGTCGCGCCCTTTATGCGCTACAGCCGTGCAGTTATCCGCAAGACGTTGGATATGTATGTCTTTGGCGTGGGTTCTCTTAGAATTGTGGCACAAATGCTACGTTCCGAGATCAACGGCACAGAAAGGGCGCGACACTGGGACCCCGAGGGGTTGGAGTGGCCAGAGTTACCAGAACACAGGAAGATACGCCTAAGCCACACGAGCGTGTGGCGCTGGTTGCAGGAGGCGGGACGTAGAGCGAATAAGGACGCCTTAGATAAATACCTAAACGGCAGAGGGGTCGTTCTAGATCCTTTTTCCGGTGTGGGCACCACTATCGTTGAGGCAATCCTTAGCGGTCATAGCGCAGTAGGTTTTGAGATTAGTCCTTATGCTGCGTTAGCCTGCCAGACAAAAGTGAACGCACATAGCGTCGATGTAGGAGCGTTCGACGAGGAAGCAAAGCGCTTTCGGGAATTCTAAATGGCTATGTTCCGTGCAGTTCGCCACCCATAGGCTTCAAAACGAGAGCGCCATTCTACAGCACCAAGGTCTTGCGCAAAGTTCTTATTACCCAGGACTTTATTGACACCATCGATGATTTCAGCTTGCGCGACCTGTTCAGGCTGGCTTTTGCCGCGACGATGGTGAGTTATTCAAATTACTCCTATGAGCCTAGTTTAGGAAGACGTGTAGCTGCTGGAAGAGACGAGATCGAGGACTTCCCGGTATTCCAAACCATCCTAAACAAATTAGGCGAAATGGCCAAAGATATCACCTGGCTAAAAGCGTCCCTTCCCCAGGACCGGCAAACCGCGCAGATTATAAACGATTCTTTTCTTCGCTGCAAGGATTATTTGGCTCCTGGATCGGTGGATTTGATTGTAACCTCACCGCCATACCTGAACAACTATCACTACAATCGGAACACCCGGCCCCATCTGTATTGGCTGGGATTTGCAGATCAGCCAGGAGACTTGCAACGCCTAGAACACATGAATTTTGGCAAGTACTGGCAGACCGTCCGCGAAAAGCCGTGCATCGACCTTGGGTTCTCTTTACCTGATAGCGATATTGCTCAGCGCCTTCAAGCACTTAGGCAACTAAATCCCGGAAAAGGAATTTATGGAGGAAACGGATGGGCTAATTACGCTGCCTCGTACTTTAACGACTGCTACAGGTTTGCCGAGGGGATAGACTATGTTCTTAAGACAGGAGGAACAGCCCTAGTTGTGATCGGCAACAGTATCCTTCATGGAATAGATATCCCTACGGATCGCTATTTCGGTCAGATCGCTGAAGCCTTAGGGTTGGAGCTGGTGGAAATTCACATACCTCGTGCAACACGGGTAGGGAATAGCATCATACAGTCAGAGGTTCGAGTAGCGAAAGCTAAGAGATCGCACCAACTATATGAGGCAGTGGTGGAACTAAGGAAAAGGTAGTTCTGCCAGAGCCTGGTTTACTTGCACGATAACATTTTCCCTACTCAGGGGTGCCCCGGTTAGACGGTTAGCCCATGCTCTTCCTGGATGCAAGACATCCCACTCCGATTTTGCTTGATTGTAACGCGAGCAGTGCGCCAGCCAAGATATGGAGGTCGGCGTCAAAGTCCACTATCCTTATCCTTATGCGGAATGGAATATCCGTGAGGTGCTGAGGATCCCTTCCCCTACCCCCTCTCCTCCAACACCAGCCCCGTCCGCCGAATACGTTTCACGTACTCCTCCAGCCCGAGCGCCGCGAGCACCTCGTCAGGCCGGCCGGCGCCTCCGACGTCCGCCCTCAGCCGCATGGCCAGCTTCTGGCCTCCGTTCCACTCAGCGATCCAGATGTCGTCGATCAACGGTCGCAGGTCGTACCTTCGCACCTCACGGTCGCGCTGACGCTCGCGCTCGATGCTCGACGCCGCCAGCAGCGCTTTCACGCGGCTCTCCACCGCTTCACGGCTCAGCGGCGTCGCCAGGTCCACCTCGTAATCGGAGAAGCGCAACTCGGATTGCAGCGAAGGCGCCTCCGCGCTCACCTCTCGCACGTCGACCACGCGCAGGCCACGCGGCAGTTGCGGCTCCATCATTTCACGGATGCGTGCCGGCGTCTCTTCCCCTTCCACGAAGACGTCCATCAGCTCCGCCTCGCCAGAAACGCCAATGGGGAGTGGCGCAGCAACTGAGACCTTGGGATGCGGGTTGAAGCCCTTGGAGTAAGCCAGCGGCACCCCTGCCCGGCGCAGGAGCCGCTCCCACGCGCGCATCAGGTCCAGGTGCGAGATGTATTTCAGCTCTTCGCCTTTGGAGAAGGTTATCCTAAGCCTTTTCACAGGAGGTATTGTACTCGGCCTGCGCCATCTGGTTCAAGTTGTGGAAGCGGTTACTGGGGCCTCTCAACGTCGTGAAGCACTACCGGCGTGCCGCCCAGGTCATTCCTCAAAAAGGGTATGACGTTCACCACGGAGGCACGGAGGGGAACCTTCTGATCTTCTCCGTGTCTCTGTGTCTCCGTGGTGCATTCCGTACCCCTATTCTGAATCAACCGAATGCGTTATGGATACCGCTTTCGGGGGGATGACGATACGCTCTACTCGCACCCCGCCCCGCTGGCCGATGGAACGTCTTTTTGGGGGAAGATAGTCCTGGCATCCGCTCCGTGGGACCAGACGTTGGGGAAATCGAGCTGCACGCGGAAGTAGTACTTGTTCAACGGGTTCTGGGCGGCGCTCACGTCGACGTCGTTGAATTGCCATTGTGGATACGTGACCCCCCCACGCGTGGTCGTCACGCGCTGTCCCTGGCCGAGGACCTCCGCTGGCTGGTTGTTCAGAGAACGCAGGAGGCGTACTGCTCCCGGATAATCTAGCGGCACAGATCGCAGGGTGCCGTGATCGAAGACGTCGACGGCGATATTTACCAGGGTTGCCTGCAGGACGGGCTGGGGATTCCCCGCCGCGTCGTGCGGGAAAACTATCTCGATCTTGCCATCAAGCGGACCAGTTGGTTGTTGTGTGTCCACCGAGGTCGGCACGTCTTGCGTCGGGAAGATCGTGCGTGCGTCCTGGCCGTGGCTCCAAACGATGGAACGAAATCCTTGCAAGCCAGGCGACCTGAGGAAGAAATAGTACTTATTCAAAGGGTCGTGCGCTGCGCTCACGTCGACGTCGTTGAATTCCCATGACGGAAAGGCTATGCCGTCGACCACCGCTACTCCTGCCGCGGCTTGCGCAACCATCTCCGCCGGCTGGGTATTGAACGACCTCCACAATTGTAGAGTTGGCGCCTCACTGCACGGCACAGGCTGGAGGGTCCCTGCCTGAAACATCGTGGCCTGGATGTTGACTAATGGAGCCTCGGTGACTGGTCGGAGATTGCCAGCCTGATCGTGCGGGAACACTACCTCGATCTTGGCGTCGACGCCGCCGGAGGGTGGCGGAGGCGGTGGTGGAGTTCCCGCCTGCAAAGCGCGCAGGACGTTGATTCGCCCGAAGCCAAAGAAGTCGTTGCGACCAGACGCGTCGTAGGGCTGGCCCCCAACTTTGTCGGCGCTCTGCTGAATCAGCGCCTTCACGGTCTGGTAGCTGCGCGAGGGATTCTGTGATAGGAGCAAGCCAGCCAGACCGGCGACGTAAGGGGCGGAGAACGAAGTCCCGCTCAGCGTTGACACGCCGTTGTCGCTGAGCGCGAGAGGAAAGTCGCTGATGATGTCCACGCCGGGAGCGGCCACGGTGACGAAATTGCCGAAGTTAGAAAAGTACGCACGCTGGTCGTTCCCGTCGCTCGCCGCCACGGCGATAACGTTGTCCAATTGGGGCGCGTAAGCCGCTGGCCAGCGCATCGCATTCACCACACCGTCGCATCCAGCGCTAGATCCATCGCCACAATTGCCGGCTGCGATCGTCATCAGCGCTCCCTGAGTGCGCGCAAAATCGATGGCGCGGAAGAGGGTGTCGGAAGGCTCCGAGGCGCCGAAGCTGAGGTTGATGACTTTGGCGCCGCCTTTCGCTGGGTCCGCAGCGTAGGTTATGCCGTTGGCTATATCGAAAACCGTCGTCGTGCCCGTTTCGGCGACCTTGACTACCACTACAGGGCTGTTGAAGGCCAACCCGGCGA
This sequence comes from Chloroflexota bacterium, assembly GCA_023480885.1. Classification (GTDB taxonomy): domain Bacteria; phylum Chloroflexota; class UBA6077; order FW602-bin22; family JACPRP01; genus JAMCWX01. Next base: position 34,448 of record JAMCWX010000039.1, read on the forward strand.
TGCCAAAGCCGTTATTGGCGGTGCCCAGGGCGACCCCGGCCGTGGCTGTACCGTGGCCAACGTCGTCCACCAGCGGACCAGGCCCCTCGACGAAAGTGGCGGATCTGAGCACCTTTCCAGAAATGTCAGGATGGGTGCCATCTGCACCCGTGTCAGCTATGGCGATGGGCACGCCCGCCGGTGCACCGAAGCTGCCGGGGAACACGTCCCAGCCCGCGGGCGCGTTGATCACCGCCAGCGCATACTGCTGTGGGAAAAACGGGTCGTTGGCGGAAAGCCCGAGTATGTTGCTTGCAGCGCGCTGGAAGCGCACTGGGGCAGAAATAGCGTGGGCGATGAGGTTAGGCTCGACGTAGGCGACGGCGCTTTCCGCCGACATCCCCAGGCTGACCTCCGCCGCGTCGCATCCGGGCAGCACCTCCACCAGGCTCACGGCGAGGCTGGCAATATGGTCTCTCACGGCGACGCAGTTCCGCGACGTGGCAGCCTGATAAGCCGCCACCGAAATTCCAGGCTTGAAGCCCACCAGAAGCTGGCCGGCTCTGACCTTCTGCTCCTGCTGCGCGGCGGCATTGGCCTCGGAGAACAAATCGCCTGGTGAATTCGTCAACCAGGGAATCGTGAAGAGGGAAAGAATAAGTGCCACGATGGCAAAGTTGCGCACCACGATGGGCGATCTCCTCGAAACCGAAAGGCAGCGCCTCGGCGCCGCAGGCTGCACGACAAAAAGGCTAGATCAAGGCGTGGTCCTGGACTACACAATCTCGGAGTTTTAAGGGTTGCAAGAAATGTGCCAACGCCATAAAATGCGGCGAAGGGCGAGGAGCTGAATGACATTGCTGAATGGATGACTGGATGTGGTGGCGGCAGGTTTATGATGATTGCCAAAGATTTGAACAGGCGGATCTGTTGCTTCATTCACTGGCCGAGTTGCAGTTGGAAGACTTGATCGGCAAAGTCGATGGCGCAGGCGCGTAGTCCTGCTGGGTGGTCGGTGATAGCGTCGCGGAGTGAAGCCACAGACCGACGCGGTCTCCGAGACCGCGTCGGTCTATCAGGCACTAGCATCCGGCGCCCAATTGCCTCAACCCACAAGCGCTGCACTTGCCGGAACGGCAATCGGGTGTGAGCTCTCCCTGCGCGCTCCGCTCGTACTCGCGCGCGACGAACTTCCTCGTGATGCCGCCGGCGATGTGGTCCCACGGCAGCACCTCGTCGAGCGAGCGCTGGCGGTAGGCGTAGAATGCCGGGTCCAGCCCTTCGTCGTGGAACGCCTGCAGCCAGACGTCGGGCTTCTGATGCTCGCTCCAGGCGTCGAACTTGCAGCCCATCTGCCACGCGCGCAGAACGACCTTACCCATCCGCCGGTCGCCGCGCGAAAGCGCAGCCTCCAGCAGGCTGGACTCAGGATCGTGCCAGCTGAAGCGGATGCCGCGCAGCATCTGCTTGAGGTACTCCTGCTTCGGCCGCACAGTCTCTGGCCGCTCCTGGCCCACCCACTGGAACGGGCTATCGGGCTTGGGTATCAGCGTGGCCACGCTGACGCTCACCTGGGCGCGGTGGCCCTGATGCCTCCGTCCGACGGACTTGACCTTGCGCGCCAGGTCGACGATGCCCTCGACGTCTTCCATCGTCTCTGTGGGTAGGCCGATCATGAAATACAGCTTGATCTGGCTCCAGCCCCGACCGTAAGCGGCCTCGGCCGTCTTCAAGAGATCGTCTTCGGTTACGCCTTTGTTGATCACGTCGCGCAGTCTTTGCGTGCCAGCCTCGGGGGCGAAAGTGAGGCCGGTCTTGCGCCGCTGAATGCTTTCGGCCAGGGCTACCGAAAAGGAATCGATACGGAGGGAAGGGAGAGAGATATTGAGATTCGGATGGCGTGCCGCCAGTTCCCTGACGATGCCCTCGATCTCGCTGTGGTCGCTGGTGCTGAGCGAAACCAGCGATAGCTCCTCGGCGCCCGTGTTGGCCAGCAGTTCATTGGCGGTGCGCAGAATCTCTTCCTTCGAGCGCTCGCGCACGGGGCGATATATCATTCCCGCCTGGCAGAAGCGGCAGCCGCGCGTACAGCCGCGCTGAATCTCGATCATCGCCCTGTCGTGCACCACGTTCATGAATGGCACGATAGGCATCGTCGGCGTCGGCGGCAGCGCCTTGACGATGCGACGCGTGATGACGGGGCTTGCCTCTGGCGCCGTCGGCGTCACTTCCTTCACGGTGCCGTCCTGGCTGTAAGTCACGCGGTAGAGGCTGGGGACGTAGATGCCTGGGATAGTAGCTGCCTGGCGCAGGAGCGCCGTCCGATCGGCGCCTTTGCCCCCTGCCCCGCGGTACAACTCCACGAGGTCCAGAATGACCTCCTCGCCCTCGCCGATAGCGAACAGATCGAAGAAGTCGGCCATCGGCTCGGCGTTGTAGCAGGCGCTGCCGCCGGCGATGACTAAGGGATGGCGCGCGTCTCGCTCTGCGGCGAGAAGTGGGATGCCCGCCAGGTTCAGCATATTGAGCACGTTGGTGAAGATCAGCTCGTAGGAGAGACTGAAGCCGACGAAGTCGAAATCGGCCAGCGGACGCCGCGACTCCAGGCTGAACAGCGGGATGCCCTGCTTGCGCAGTTCGGCTTCCATATCTGTCCAGGGAGCGTAGCAGCGCTCGGCGACGATGCCGTCCCGCCTGTTGAGAAGGTCGTACAATATCTGCAGGCCGAAGTTCGACATGCCGATTTCGTAGACATCCGGATAAGCCAGCGCGAGCCTCACTTCGTTCTCGCGCCAATCTTTCACGATGCTATTCCACTCGCCGCCGACGTAACGCCCCGGTCGCGCAACTTTTCTCAGTATTCGATCCATTGTTTAGAAAGGGAATAGGGGTCCGAAGCGTACTCCCTAATCCCTACTCCCCTGTTCCCTGTTCCCTGTTCCCTATCTCTTACTTCTTCGCCTGCGGGGCTGGCAACTCGTATTTGATGCTGACCTTCAGCTTGCCGAGCTTGATGCGCATGTCCGTCTCGACCAGATTCCTGACGACCTGGACCACTTCAGACGCCTTGTGCGAAACGTCGATGCCCGGCGTGGCTACAATGCCTACGTGGACATCTACGGATGCTCCTCGGCTGACGACACTTGGCGTGGCGCGCTGAACGTCGGGCAGCACCTCTGTCACCTGCTTAATGCGCCCGGCGATGGATTCTGTCGATAGCTCGGCCTTTCCGCCCTTGACCTGCGTCAGCCTTACGCCCCGCAGTTGCGCGGGCTTGATCTCCAGGTAGATTAGCACCAGGGCGACGATAGTGACCACCGCAGCGGTGACGATCAGCACGATGCGGTCGAAGGACGTGATGACCAGCGGGGCGAAGGTCTCTTGAATGAGCCGTATGATCTGCTCCGGGAGGATTGCTGTGACGATGCTCGTTATCGACAGCGCCAGAAGCAGCAGCACCACGACCACGCGATTGAATAAGTTCACGCCTGTACCTCCTCGCCTTGGTGTGCCCGTGCGCCGAAGGCCAGACCTTGCCAGCACGCCGGGGCGACACTGGCCTATATTATAGCCGACGCTGAAAGCCAGCCGCAACCAGCGAGGAGAGCAGTTTATCAGGACTTGCAGGTTATCGAGAGTCAAATCGTTCTAGCGCTGAACGTAACGCTCTGGGTGCTTTTCGAACTCTTTTTTGCACTCGCCGCAGCAGAAGTAGTAGGTCTTGCCCTGGAACTCGGATGTCGCCCCAGGGTTGCTCGCGTCTACCGTCATGCCGCAGACGGGATCTATCTCCATCTCGGGCACCTCCTTGTTGGCGACTTGGCAGCCACGCCTACGTGCAGGCAGGATTCGTGCCAAGAAGTGGCCGTAGGGGTTTTGGCGCTTAGGGTTACCCAAAACGTGACAGGCGGGCGCGGTAGCGTGCCTGTCTTCGTGTCCATAAAGGTTCCATCGCGCTAAGTTTGTCTGTTATCCAGGCTACGAGTCTGGCCAGGCTTGGTCGGATGTTGGGTAGACGCAAGAATTCCAGTCCTAACTTGATGTAGCTTATCGGCCCCCTGACCTGAAAACGCCTGAGCCAGTGGGGGATGAGGGCACCCTCGATTCGTGGCTTTGGCTCCGGGGCAATCGCTGGCCCTTCCGGCTCGCCTTGGCTCGACGCATCGTCTCTGTTATCAATCTGAGCCTCGGTCTCTGTGTCTTCTCTGTCATCAATCTCGCCACCCCTTGAGTTCTGCCGAGGCTCGTCCATCATCGGCAGGTCTTTCATCGCCTGCAGTCCGATCAGCGCCACGAACCAGTGCAAGACCATCAACGCATCAAGTATTCTCGCCACACTGGCGACGTTCTGGACCGTCATCCGTGTCCCTTTTTTGCCCAGAAATAACTGGTCCTTGCAGTCTTTGTATTCCCGTTCCTCTCTCATCCGCCAGCGATATAACTGTTCCCCCTCTGCGGGATCGCTCGAGTCGGTAGCCAGATACCAGGGTTCCTCCTGGCCTACATCGAAGACCACCAGCACATTCACTCGAGCGGCCCCATCCTTGCGATAGATAACTCCCTCGACCCATCGCTTCTGTCCCGGCTCCACCGGTATCACTTCCTTTGCCGCACCGGTTACAGACTCACCTTTGGCATTAACCACGGTAATATGTGTGTCGGCCTTGAACCGAATCACAAAATGTCTCATATTCTGTAGTAGCCATTGAAAGAAGTCGGCGCTGGCAAAGCCACGGTCTGCCACCAGCACTGCTCTGATACCTGATGTAACCTTTGCCCATACCTCATCGACAAGACGCTGTTCTATGAGGTTTTCACTCAGCATTGTTTCCTGGATTTTCCCTTTGCGTCCGTCGCGGGCGAAAACGGCTTTCAGTTCGTGACGATGGTAAGTCACCCAGCGAATCGGCAATCCACGTCCACCGACTACCACGCTTGCCGTTAGCAACGCAAATGGCTCGAAGAAGGTGGTATCCAGTAGGATTGGCAGCAAGTCACCTGGGACCGTACGCAAAGGTATACACAGGCGATAGAGGCTATCCATCAATCTATTGGTCCTAAGCAACGGGTTGTTGATAAATCGCCAGACCCGCTTGACCCGATGGCGTAGATCGTGAGGACCTTCACCGTCTTCGCTAGGATACTCTCTGGCTAGTTCAGTAATTTGATAACATCGAGGATCTTGTCGTACACTTGATGTACAAAGCCGACCTTCCTAGCTGAGAATAGCATCTGCAGTATGGGCCAAAAGGTCGGTTTTGTGCCACAATCGGCCTGATTTTCCCTTGATCGTTCCCCTCACACGCTAAGCATCCTACACCGGCTAGGCTTTCATCCATCCGAACTTCACTTCGCTTGTGACAAGAAATGGGTAACCCTAAGATTCGGGCGCACTTGACATCGTATAAGGTATGGTATAAGATATGTGGGCAGGCCAGCATTCAGTTTCGCAGGAGAATGTTTCTATGGCACGGTATCCTTTGAGTCTACCAATTGAATTGAAGCAGGAAGCCGAAGAATTGGCAGACATTCAAGGGGTCTCACTCAACCAATTCATCCTTTGGGCTTTGGCGGAGAAGGTCGGAGACTTGCGTCATAGTCTCGACGATCCCGCACATCCTCGCATCACTTATCGGCGAGGCGCATCTGGACAACCAACCCCCTTGGTGCGAGGCACGGGCATTCGTGTCCAAACCTTGGTTTTGGCCGCGAACAAGTGGGGATTATCACCTACAGAAATCGCCAGGGAGTATGGTCTGAGAGAGTCAGAGGTTAAGGAGGCTTTGAGCTTCTATGCTGACCATCGAGCAGAAGTTGACAGCAGTATTAGAACTGAAGAAGCCATGGTTGAATGATTGGGGTTAAGTGAAATGGGCACGGACCTTATGAACCTGGCCATTCCCGCGTGGAATATCGCGCTACGCACAGTCGTAATCTACGTGATGCTGGTGATCGGCTTCCGCCTGTTCGGCAAGCGCGAGGTGGGCCAGTTTACCATTTTCGACCTCGTTCTGGTGCTGTTGGTGGCCAACGCGGTGCAGCCCGCTATGACCGGCCCGGATAACTCGCTCGTTGGCGGCTCGATCATCATAGTCGTGCTACTGGCATTGAACTGGGCTGTCGGTTTGCTGCGCCTGCGCTTTCCGATCTTTCGCAAGTTGGTGCAGAGCCATCCCACCGTCATCGCGCAGGATGGACAATGGCTTCCAGAGGCTCTGCGGAGAGAGGGAGTGGATCAGGAGGAGGCCGAGATGGCCTTGCGCGAGCACGGCCTGTCAGATATGAGCGAGGTTCAAATGGCCGTTCTGGAGCTGGACGGAACCATCAGCATAGTGCCCATCGGTTCTCGCACGTTCCGCAGTAGACGCAAGGTAAGATTCATGCACAGAGGATCCTGAGAAGAAGGACCACATCGAGCTGCCCCGAAGCGCTCTCGCTACGAGCCCGCAGGCCGCAAAGTCGGCCACTGCCCAAGCTGGCGCATCATCGTGACCAGGTCGTAGTAACTGCGGCCGAGGACGACCTTGCCGTTCTTGATCTGGTACACGTCGCAGAAACGCACCTCGACCCGGCGGGCCGTCGGCGGCAACTGGCCTGACGGCCCGATTAGCGGGCCGGTGTTGGTGCCTCGGCTGACGTACTCCACGGCCACCCAATCCCCGCCCGCAAAAAGGTTCGCGATCTCCACCGCCACGTCGGGATAGGCTGAGACCGAGTTCTGGAAGCGTTGTCTATAGCCTACCGGACCGTGGAATGCGACGCCCTGCGCGACGTCGACAAATACCGCGCCTGGGGCGACGAGGGCGACGGCCCGGTCGAAATCGCGACTGTTGAAGGAGTCGAAGATCGTCCGAACGATCGTGGTGTTATCCTGCGGCAACATCGTGACCTCCTCGATATGTCTGCTGGATGGTGTTTCAGCACAAAGCGTGCCCCAGAATAGTAGACCACGAATTTGCGAAATTCTCCTGCAAAAACCCTTGACACGCCGTCGTCTACGTGATATATTGTTGACGTTTTTAATCGACTTAATCAATTTCCGTGCGTCAATCGTCACCGGTCTGGCTGTATTCTCTGCCTGGGCCGGGCCATTCCAGGAGATGCCAATGAGAATCTCGATGAAGAGCGACTACAGCCTGCGCGCAATCATCGACCTCGCTCGCCTCTACGGGCAGGGGCCCATCCAGAGCGGCGATATTGCCAGCAGGCAAGACATTCCTGAGCCTTACCTGGACCAACTGCTCACCATCCTGCGCAAAGCGGGGCTGATCAAGAGCGTTCGCGGTCCGCTAGGCGGCCACTCTCTCGCCCGATCCCCAGAGGAGATCACCGTTGGCGAAGTCATCGCAGTCATCGAAGGCTCTATCGCTCCTCTGGACTGTGTTCAGGAGAGCAACAGTTGCTCACGATCCAGGGCGTGCGCCCAGCGCGACCTGTGGACGGAGATCAACTCCATAGTTTGGAAGGCGCTCGACTCCACCACCATCGCCACGCTACTGCAGCGCCAGATCGAGCGAGACTCTCAGACCATGTATTACATCTAACTCGAGGAGGGGCACTGATGCCAGTCACAGTTTATATTCCTACCCCTTTGCGCAGGTACACGGAAAACCAGGCCAGGGTCAGCACAGAAGCGAACGACGTGGCCAGCTTGCTGGACGATCTGGTGAGCCGCTATCCAGAGCTGAAAACGCATATCCTGGACGACAACTACGAGATTCCGCGGTACGTCAACGTCTACGTGAACGAGGAGGAGATTCACTCGCTTCAGGGAAAGGGAACCAGGCTCAAGGACGGCGATCAGGTCGCGGTGATCCCTGCGATGGCGGGCGGGGCACAGCCTTTTTCTGAGGATCAAATCAAGCGCTATAGCCGGCACATCATCCTGCCTGAGGTTGGCGGCAAAGGCCAGCGGAAGCTCCTGGAGGCTAAAGTTCTGCTCATCGGCACCGGCGGCCTGGGCTCGCCAGCCGCGCTTTACCTGGCAGCGGCGGGCGTAGGCACGCTGGGCGTCGTCGACTTCGACGTCGTGGACATGAGCAACCTCCAGCGCCAGGTCATTCATCACGTGCACGACCTCGGCCGTCCCAAGGTGCAGTCGGCGGCGGAAACCATCAACGACATCAACCCCGACGTCAAAGTGATCCAGCACAACACCCGCGTGGCGTCGGACAACATCCTGGACATCATCGCCGATTACGACGTCATACTCGACGGCTGCGATAACTTCCCGACGCGCTACCTGGTCAACGATGCCTGCGTGCTGGCGGGGAAGCCTAACGTCTACGGCAGCATCTTCCGCTTCGATGGCCAGGCGACGGTTTTCGCGCCCGGAAAGGGCTGCTATCGCTGCCTCTTCCCGACGCCGCCTCCGCCAGGGATGGTCCCTAGCTGCCAGGAGGCTGGCGTTCTCGGCGTCCTGCCAGGCATCATCGGCGTTATCCAGGCGACCGAGGCGGTCAAGTTGATCCTGAACGCTGGAGAGCCGCTGATAAACCGCCTGCTTCTCTACGATGCGCTGTCGATGGAGTTCCGTGAGGTGAAGATTCGCCGCGACGCTAACTGCCCCATCTGTGGCGACAACCCGACGATCAAGGAACTCATCGACTACGAGCAGTTCTGCGGCATCGGACCGGCAACGCATTAGGAAGGTCGCCCTCGCCTAACCCCTTCCAGAGGGAGAGGGAAACGTAGCGCGGGTGGCTGCTTCAGAGGGACAATGGCGACCCTCGATTGCGCAGCTACAAAAGACTGGAGGTGAACTTATGGAAAGCATTCAAATCGATCAAGAGCTCAACATAAAGGGTGAGGTGTGCCCGTACACCTTCGTGAAATCGAAGCTGGCCCTGGAGGACATGGAAAGCGGAGAGGTGCTGCGCGTGGTGGTCGACCACCTGCCGGCCGTGACCAACGTGCCACGCAGCCTGACCAACGAGGGCCATAATGTCCTCGAAGTCGCGCAGATAAGCGATACAGACTGGGCGATCACTGTGAGAAAAGCCTGAAAGGAGCTGGACCTATGGCAACGCTAGGATTTCTGTTGACACTGGGGCCCTTCCAGTTCGAGAACTGGGACACGGCGGCGAGCCTGGCCGAGGCCGCGCTGGACAAGGGGCACGAGGTGCGGATGTTTCTGTACCTCGATGGCGTCTACAACCCCGTCAAGCTGCAGACGTTCCCCGACCTCGACGTTATGCCTAAGGACAGGTTCGCCGCTCTTGCCAGCAGGGGTGCCAAGATCATCGCTTGCGGCATCTGCGTCAACGCGCGGGGCCTGGAGAAAGGCAAGGACTACGTCGAGGGCGTGAAGGTGGGAGGTCTGCCCGACTTCGCGGAGATCGTCGCCGAATCGGACAGCCTGATCACGCTGTAGGATAAGGAGAAAGAGCATGGCAGAGAAACACGTTTTGTTCACCTTCAATCACGCGCCCTACGGCAGCATCTGGTACAACGAAGGCTTGCGCGCGGTAGTGGGCGTGACGAGTGGCATCGACGAGCATACAGTGGACGTGGTCTACGTTGGCGACGGCGTGTACTTCACACTGAAAGGCGTGGAGCGCACCGATTCGGCCAAATACCTGGGCACGTTGGCCAAGGGGGGATACAAACTGAAGGCGGAGAGAGAATCGTTGGAGGCTCGCGGCATCGATCCATCAGAGCTGGCCGAAGACGTGGAGGTGATCTCGCGCGCCGACGTGGTTGCGCTCGTCGACAGGGCGGACGCCACCATCGATTTTTAGTCAGGAGGTTGTGAATCATGGCAAACCTGTATTTGCTTGGCGCGCCTGCTGGGCGAAATGGCTTGGCGCTGGCCGAACGAGACGAGGCAGCGGCGGTGGTGCTCATTCAGGACGGCGTCTACCTCGACGTCAAATGCCTGGCTGGCAAGAAGGTCTATGCGGTGAGGAAGGACGTGGAGAAGCGCGGCCTGGCCAGCAGGCTCCCCGGCTCCGTCGAGTTGATCGACTACGGCAAGCTAGTGGACCTGGTGCTGGAGAACAAGGTCATCAATTTTGCGTGAGGACGACCATGACATTTGAAACATTGCGCGAAAAAGTTGCGCAAACCGTCGACATCCGCGGGCAGATCTGCCCTTACACCTTGATCGAGACGCGGGATGCCCTGAAGCCGCTCCAGACGGGGCAGGTGCTCGAAGTGGTCTGCGATTACGAGCCAGCCGCCAAGACGACCATCCCCAACTTCTGCGAGAAAAAGGGCTATCCCCTGGAGACGCGGGAGGACGGCGCAAACCTCTGGCGGCTGTACATCGAGAAGACCGACTAGGAGACCCCATTGCCCTCTAAGACAGTCGCGTTCTTCATGCTCGAGATCGTCGTCCTAGGCGTCTTCGCCATTGGCTTGATCGGCAGCGTCGCCTTCTGGCTCCAGGGCAGCGCCGGCGGCCGGCGCCTTCCATTCTGGGACAAGGCCTGGCACGTGCTGGGTCGCGTGAAGCTGATCTTCCATGGAGCGACGCTGCGCGAATTCCTTCTGGACTGGCTGCTGCAGCGACGCCTGCTGGCAGCGGGCCGGCTGCGCTGGCTGATGCACATTTGTTTTTTCTGGAGCTTCATCATCCTGTTTTTCGTCGGCAGCGTGGGATTGATGCTGGCCGAGCGCGGCCTGCTGCCGATAACCAAGGACGACCCCTGGTTCGCCTTCGTCAACGACTTTGCGGGGGCGATGGCGCTTTTCGCCGTCGCCATAGCCCTCTACCGCCGCTTCATCCTCAAGGAGAACGTGGTCAAGACGTTTGCCGAGGACATTGTGCTCGTCGTCTTGTTGGCGGTGATCGTGCTTTCGGGCTACGCGCTGGAATCGGCTCGACTGATCGCGCACCAGGCGCCGGGGCACGTTGCACGGTATTCGTTCGTCGGCTACCCGCTGTCGCTGGCCTTGCGTGGGGCGAGCCTGGACTGGTGGGGCGCCGAGTCGGCCATCTGGTGGGTGCATGTAGTCGGGGGAATGAGCTTTGTCGCCTACCTGCCGTACAGCAAGATGTTCCACCTGATCGCCACCCCATTCGCCCTGGCAGCGAACACCGTCGAAGCGCGTAAGAGGGAGTACGTTACACAACAGAGACACAAAGATACGGAGAGGCCGAGAAACGTCGTGTTAGATGGGTAAGTGCGGCGGCCGGCACGCGGGCCTGAGAGCAATGTAGCCGCACCCTGCAGGGTGCGCGTAGCCCGTTGCCTTGGCGACGCGAGTGATGCGCAATCGATGACTGGCAAACAGTCCAACGGATACGCGCAGGCTGAAGCCTGCGGCTACGCGGGGCTTTGATAGCCCCCATGCTTCAGTGGATAGGTAGTAGCTCAAAAGGCTGGTAAAAACTATGCCTTCAAACAACTTCACCATAAAACAGCTTATCGAGCTCGACGCTTGCAGCAAGTGCTACGAGTGCGTGCGGTGGTGCCAGGCGTACGAGGAGAGAAAGGACGATCTCGTCGCGCCGGCGCTGCGCCTGCGTGCGTTTCGGGCTATGCTCAAGGCGGAGCGCGGCCTGCCGCTTCTGCGTCGCCTGCTCGGCGGGAGGAAGCCTGATGGCGACGAGTTGAAGGCGATGGCCGAGGGCGCCTACCGCTGCACCCTTTGCGCCCGCTGCGCGGCGGCCTGTCCTAACAAGATCGACCTGCGCGAGCTGTGGCTTTCTATACGCCAGGAACTGGCCGAGCGCGGACTTCATCCCAACGGCCTCAATCTCGCCCGCGATGCTGTCAGGAAGCAGCGCAACGTGGTGAACTATCCCAACGAGGAACGGGCGTTGTGGGTCGACTATATGATGGAGGCGCCTGAGGACGCGTATCAGCGCGACCGAGCCGAGGTCGTGTATTACGTGGGCTGCGTGGGGTCCTTCTCGCCGGCAGTGCAGAGCATCCCCGAAGCGTTCGTGCAGTTTCTCACCCGAACGGGTGCGGACTTCACCATCCTGGGGGCGCGCGAGTGGTGCTGCGGCTTCCCTCTGCTGGTGGCCGGGATGAGGCAGGAAATGGAGGTGCTCAAGCGTCACAACGTCGAGGTCGTGCGCGAGGTTGGCGCCAAAACGATGGTCTTCACCTGTCCGTCGTGCTACAACACCTGGCTCAACGAGTACAGCGTGGAGCTGCCAGGCGTGGAGCTGCTGCACTCGACGCAGTACGTCGAGAAGCTGCTGCGGGAGGGCAAGATCAGGCTTGGCGAGCTTGGTCAGAAGATCACCTATCACGATCCCTGCGATCTGGGCAGGAACTCAGGCGTGTTCGAGCCGCCGCGCGCGGTCCTGCGCAGCATCCCCGGCGCAGAGTTCGTGGAAATCGAGTATAATCGTGCTCGGGGTTTGTGCTGCGGCGGTGGAGGGGACCTGGAGATTAGCGATCCCCAGCTAGCCGGCGCCGAGGCCAGCAGCACGCTGGCGGCCTTCGAGGCGACCGGCGCGGACGTTATCGTGACGGCTTGCCAGCAGTGCAAGCGCAGTTTGCAGACGGCCAAGGAAAAAAAGGGGAGCAAGATCCGCGTAACGGATCTTGTGGAGCTAGCGCTGCAGGTACTGGAGGACTAAGCGCGTCGTTCCGTAAATCTCTGATGTAGGGCTGGGGCTTGTCCCCAGCCGCCTCGCGGTGGACGAAGCCCGGGCGGTAGGGGATAAACCCCTACCCTACTTGAGGAACGAGGCACTAAGCGCAAGGAGGGTTTGCTACTCATGGCTCAGGCTGAAGAATTCTACCTCCCCGACGACTTCTATTACGAACGCGACGACCATCTTTGGGCGAAGATAGAGGACGGTAAGGTGCGTGTCGGACTGGATCAGTTCGGGCAGAAGGCGGCGGGAAACGTGGCCTACGTCAAGCTGATGCCCGTGGGCAAGGCTGTGGCCAAGCGGCGCGCCTTCGGCTCGCTGGAAGCGGGGAAGTACATCGGGCCCTTGAAGGCGCCGGTCGCCGGCAAGATCGTCGAGGTCAACGACGCCGTCCTGGCGAATCCGAAGCTGGTCAACAGCGACCCATACGGCGAGGCGTGGTTTGTGGTCATCGAGCCCTCGAATCTCGAAGGTGACCTCGCGGACCTCGCTCACGGCCCTGACATCCAGACGTGGCTTGAAGACGAAGTCGCCGAGTATAAAGCCAGGGGGTTGTTGAAGGAATGAAGCTGGGCATTCTGCTGACTACGTCGCCCGAGAGCGAGAACACGCACACGGTGGTGAAGCTGGCCGAGGCCGCGCTGGCCTCGGGCCGTGAGGTGCACGTTTTCCTGATGTGCGATGGCGTGCACAACGTAAACGACGACCGGCTCGTCGGCTTGATCGAGAAGGGGGCGCTGGTGGCGCTCTGCGCGCACAACGCCGAGCAGCGGCACGTGGCGCAGAAGGAATCGATCGTCTGGGGGAGCCAGTATGACCTGGCCGGATTCGTCGAGGAATGCGACCGGTTCGTGGCGTTTGACTGAGGAGGAATGGCCCTCCCCCTGGCCCTCTCCCAGAGGGAGTTCAGGGGCGGACATCTGCCACCAAAGGGACAATTTTCGGCAGTTCCGATACCGTGGGCGCAATGAATTGTGCCCTACAAGTACGACGGCGCCTCGTGTAGGGGCGCGATTTATCGCGCCCGGCGTGGCCTGTCCGCTCCTCAGCCCAGAGGGAGAGGGGACACACGAGGCCCCTCTCCCTCTGGGAGAGGTCGTCCGACCGAGGGGGGACGGGTGAGGGAACGGTGGTGATTAATGAAGAAAGTGACAGTAGTTATCCGTAAATCGCCTTTCAATACCTTGCGCAACTCCGAGGGGCTGCGGATGAGCATTGGGCTCACCTTGCGGGACAACGCCGTTCGGGTAGTCTTCGCCGAGGATGGCGTCTACACCCTCGCGGCGACTGCGCCCGAGGCGGTCGCTTCGCCCGAGGTGAAGAGGCACATCGAGACGCTGCCGATGCTCGGCCACGAGTTGATCGCGGAGAAGGAGTCGCTGGAAGAGAGAGGCATTGTCAACACCAGGCACAAAGTTGGTGTCCAGACGCGCCAGGAGATCGCCAGACTCATCGCGGAGAGCGACGTGGTGATTGCTTATTAAACTATGAAAGTATTACATATCATCCGAGAACTGAAAGACAACTGGCCGCTCGAGCTGGCAAAGATGCAGCAAGGCAAGGGCAATGAGGTCGCCGTGCTGCTCCTTCACGACGCGGTGCTGTCTCGTCCCCCAAAGGGGTTCAAGGTCTTCGCCAGCCGGGACGACGTCCGTGCGCGCGGCGTCGAGAGCGAGGCCGCGCAAGTAGACTACGAGGCAATCGTCGAGCTAATTTTCACTAACGATTCCGTGAGCTGCTGGTAGCTCTTTTGTGAGGGCGTTCTATCAGTAGACGATCTTTACCGTCGCCACGAGCAGGATGAGCTGCACGAGGATAGCGGTGGCCAGGAGCAGGTGGGTTGCAAGCTTTTCTTGCGAATGAAGCAAGGTGCCTAGCACGAAATCGGCCACCAGCGCCGCTGTGCCGATCAGCGGGATCTTAAACGCCTCGACGCGCGTGCCAATAAAGTCGATCTCTCCTACGGAATTGTAGTGGAGGGGAAGCATCGGCGGCAGCGCCGGGAACTTGAAGCTCACGTAGGCGAAGGTCGCCACGTTGCCGAGCAGCGCAACCAGCAGCAGCGCCTGAGCGACGCGGTCGCTCCAGAAAGTGAAGCGCGTAAACCGAGGGGCCGTCTTCTCCGCCCTGAGCAAGAGCGAGGCCATGCT
>JAMCWX010000039.1:49145-59304 GCA_023480885.1 Chloroflexota bacterium
ACAAGTACGCCGGCAAGGCTCTGAAAGGCAGATGTCCGCGCCGCAGCTTCAGAGCCTCTACGAAAGCATCTCTCTTCTCTGGCGAAATGGCGTAATTTGCCCCGGTTGTCGCGATGAAGGCCAGCCGGGATGGCGAGTGAGTGGTGCAGAGGAACAGCACGTCGCCGATACCGTCGACCTCGCCGCGCCACGGTGGATAGCCGGGCATCTGAAGGATTGGCGCCCGCGGCAGCGGCAAGGTCGCTGGCCGCGTGAGCACATCGCCGATGCTGCTCAAAGGCAGTATGTAGCGAAAGACGCCCCAGTTTATCGTCAGATTTTCGGCGTCGATGGCGTAGGAAGCCTTGACTATGCTGTGGATCGAGTAGGCCTCGACGATCAGCAGGCCCAGGGCGAGCAGGCTCGCCAAAGCCAGGAAAAACGAGCCGAGGTCGAAATCCCGGGAGAGGAAGATCGAGCCGGCCACGACTTCCACGCCGAGGAGTGCGATAGTAGTAATCGCGCCAATCATCAGATTGGCGCGCAGGGGTGGCTTCCAACTTGACATCGTCGCCTGCAAGTGACTACTCTTTGGTATAGACGGGCGTGCACCACTCGGCGTAGCGATCGACCTGCCCACGGACGACGCGAGAATAAAGCTCCTGCAGCCTGGTCGCGACCGGGCCCACACCGCCGTTGCCGATTGGACGGCGATCGATCTCGCCCACCGGCGTAACCTCGGCGGCAGATCCTGTGAGAATGACCTCGTCGGCTGAGTAAAGCTCGGTTCGGGCGATGGAACGCTCGATAGTCTCGATGCCGGCCTCCTCTTTAGCGAGCTGGATGACAGTGTTCCGGGTGACGCCGACCAGGATGTTCTCGGACGCCGGCGGCGTGATCAGCTTGCCGTCGACCACGATGAAGATGTTCTCCGCGCTGCCTTCGGAAACGAAGCCGCTGTGCGTGAGCACGATGGCTTCGTCGTAGCCGTCGAGCATGGCCTCGCTCTTGCTCAGGGCGGAGTTGACGTAGAGGCCAGTAACCTTAGCCCGGCCGGGAATGGCGTTATCGTCGATCCGTCTCCAGGAGGAAGTGCAGCAGCGGATGCCGCCTCCGGGTGGCAGATACTTGCCGAAGGGGGCGGTATAAATGAGAAACTCGTCGGGCAAGGAGTGCAACCGCACGCCGATGAGCTCGGAATCCTTGTAGGCAAGGGGCCGCACATAGCAGTCCTCGCGGTGTTCGTTACGCCGCACAAGCTCCACGGTGACCTCGATCAGTTTGGGTATGTCGAAAGGAAGGGCCATGGTGAGAATGCGGCAGGAACGCTGCATGCGCTCGTAATGCTCCTTCAGTCGAAAGAGGTAGAGTTGCTGCTCGTCCTCGTTCCAGTATCCTCGAACGCCCTCGAATACGCCGGTGCCGTAGTTGAATGTATGATTCATCACCCCGATCTTTGCTTCGCCCAGGGGGACGATCTCGCCACGGAAATACGCATAAGTCGACATCTTCACACCTCCTCGCTGCCTAGTGCTCTTTTGGGGACTAGGCAATTATACCATTTGTCCCGCAAATTACAAGCCAGGGCAGGCAGGCGAAGTGCACCACGGAGGCACGGAGACACAGAGAGAGGTGTCCCTTCACCGTGCGGTTTTTCATCGTGACGGAAACTAGTCAGGCAATCAGCGTGTTTCGAGTGCCTGGACATTCATAGCAGACATCCACTTATAAGTGAAATGGATTGTTTTCATTGCTATAATGAATAGCAGTCATATATAGCTCTGCCCGTGGGTTTATCGGCTTGAAAGGGGGATATTCAGGTGAACTGGAACCGGTTGGTAGGCTTCTACCATGTTGCCAAACATGGGAACTTCACCAAGGCAGCCGAGAACGTATTCGTGACACAATCTGCGCTGACACATCAGATACAGGCTCTCGAAGCGGAACTAGGCTGTCTTCTGTTCGAGAGAATTGGAAAGCGCAAGATACTGCTTACGGCGGCGGGCAAAAGGCTCTTTGCCTTCCCTTGCCAAAGACCTGACGCATGCCCGCCTTTTCGTATTTCGCGGAATGGCCGTTTTGTGTTAGAATACGACAGCTATGAAAGTTTCGGCTGAAAGCAACAAGCCTGCACGGGGCGTGATCGATACCCTCTCCGCAGGGTTCGAGAACGTCAACAAGATCATCTGGATTCTGCTGTTCCCGATCGCCATGGACGTCTTCCTGTGGAAGGGACCGCAGCTGTCCATCGCGCAGTTCGTCAAGCGGCTATTTGCGTGGTACGGCGCGGCCCTCTCGGCACAGTTGAACCAGGCCGGCGCGGCGGCGACGTCGGACTTATTTGCGGAAATGGACCAGATGAAGCAGGCGATCGAGGCTAGCTTGAGCCAGTTCAACTTGTTCTCGATACTGGTGGGCGGCGGTCCTCTCGGAGGTATGCTTCCAGCCATCCCGACCCTGAATCTGGTCGCCAGCAGCGGGCCAATCGTCGAGGTCGTCAGCACGCTCGCGATCTTTGGCCTTTTCGTCCTGCTGGGACTGGCTGGCCTGTTTCTCGGCTGCATCTATCTCGGTCTGGTGGCACAGCAAGTGCGAGACGGAAAGGTAGACTTCGCACGGCTGATGAGACGGGTCTGGCGTTACTGGCTGAGCGTGCTCGGCTTCGTAGCGATGGTGATCGGCTTCGCGTTCGTCACCGGCGTGCCCACGGGGCTGCTGATCAGCGGCGCCTTTATGGCGTCGCCGTCGGTCGGCATGGTCCTATCGACCCTGGTGGCCGTCGCGATGCAGATGGCCGCGATGCTGATGATAATGTATCTTTTCTTTCTCGCCGACGCCATCATCATCAGCGAGGTTGGCCCCTTCCGGGCGTTGCTTAACAGCGTAAGGGTAGTTGTGCGCAACTTCTGGTCGGCGCTGGCTCTGATAGGGCTGATTATCCTGATCAGCCTGGGCACGCAGGAGATCTGGCGCTATCTATCCGCGGAAAGCTGGGGGGCCATTGCCGGCATCGCCGGGAACGCGTACATCGCCAGCGGCCTGACTGCGGCCAGGATGCTGTAC
The DNA here is from genome assembly GCA_023480885.1 of Chloroflexota bacterium. Lineage (GTDB taxonomy): Bacteria > Chloroflexota > UBA6077 > FW602-bin22 > JACPRP01 > JAMCWX01. The sequence continues at coordinate 52,188 of JAMCWX010000039.1, forward strand.
TACAGGGACAGGTACGCGATGCTCGAGGGCGCCGTGGCGCCCGTGAGCGGTGGTGGCAGGGAGCAGGAGGAAGTTCGTTAATGGTATTAGAGCAGGAGAAGCAGGAATATACGGTCGAAAGCATCCAGGTCCTGGAGGGCCTCGAGGCGGTCCGGCGGCGTCCTGGTATGTACATTGGCAGCACCGACTCGCGCGGCCTGCACCACCTCGTGCACGAGGTCGTGGACAACTCGGTCGACGAAGCCATGGCTGGCCGCTGCAGCGAGATTCAGATAATTCTTCACAAAGACAAGTCAGTTACCGTCGTCGACAACGGCGGGGGCATTCCCATCGAGATCCACCCTAAGACCGGCAAGTCCGGCCTGGAGACGGTTATGACTGTGCTGCACGCCGGCGGCAAGTTCGGCGGCGGTGGCTACAAGGTGGCCAGCGGCCTCCACGGCGTCGGCGTCTCGGCGGTCAACGCCCTCTCGGCATGGCTCTGGGTGGAGGTGCATCGCAACGGCAAGCGCTACCGGCAGGAGTACGAGCGCGGCGTGCCGACAACGCCGGTGACCGAAATCGGGGAAACCGACAAGTCGGGCACCGTCACGCGCTTCCTGGCCGACAAGCAGATATTCGAGACGCTGGACTACAACTTCGACACACTCACCCAGCGCTTCCGCGAGATGGCCTATCTGACCAAGGGCCTCAAAATCATCTTCCAAGACGAGCGCGCGGACCGCGAGATGGCCTTTTACTTCGAGGGAGGCATCCTCTCCTTCGTGCGCCATCTCAACAAGAACCGCCAGACGCTGCATCCCAAGGTAATCTACGTCGAGCGCGGCGTCAATGGCACGAGCGTCGAGGTGGCGCTGCAGTACACGGACGGCTACGCCGAATCGGTCTTCAGCTTCGCCAACAACATCAACACCAGCGACGGCGGCACGCACCTGACCGGCTTCAGGTCGGCCCTGACGCGCACGATGAACGATTACGGGCGCAAGCTCAACGTCATCAAGGAAGACGAGAACAACCTGACCGGCGACGACGTGCGCGAGGGCTTGACGGCCATCGTCAGCGTCAAGCTGAGCGAGCCACAGTTCGAAAGTCAGACCAAGGCCAAACTGGGCAACGGCGAGGTGCGCAACCAGGTCGAGACGATAGTCGTCGAGGGCCTGCGCACGTACTTCGACGAGAACCCGAGCGACGCCAAGAAGATCATCGAGAAGTGCGTGACGACGGCGCGGGCGCGCAAGGCGGCGCAGATGGCGCGCGAGACCGTGATTCGCAAGAGCGCGCTCGAAGGCATGACGCTGCCAGGTAAGCTGGCGGATTGCTCTGAGAAAGACGCGGCCAAGAGCGAGCTGTACCTGGTCGAGGGTGACTCGGCCGGTGGCTCGGCCAAGCAGGGCCGGGACCGGAAGTTCCAGGCCATATTGCCCTTGCGCGGCAAGATCCTCAACGTGGAGAAGGCCCGCGAGGACAAGATGCTCGGCCACGAGGAGATTCGCGCCATCATCACGGCGCTGGGCGCAGGCATAGGCACCCATTTCAACATCGACAAGCTGCGCTACCATCGCGTGATCATTATGACCGATGCCGATGTGGACGGCTCGCACATCCGCACGCTACTATTGACCTTCTTCTTCCGCCACATGGAGCCGCTGATCAGTGGCGGCCACCTCTACATAGCGCAGCCCCCGCTCTATCGCATCCAGGCGGGCAAGGAACACCACTGGATCTACAGCGACAAGGAAAAAGACGAAGTGCTCGCCAGGTACAACGGCAACAACGTCTCCGTGCAGCGCTACAAAGGTCTGGGCGAGATGAACCCCCAGCAACTCTGGGACACGACCATGGACCCCGCGCAGCGCACGGTGCTACAAGTCACCGTCGAGGACGCCGTCGAAGCCGACGAGATCTTCGACATGCTCATGGGCGAAAGCGTCCCCCCCAGGAAGCGGTTCATTCAGAAGTATGCGAAGAATGTGAGGAACCTGGACATATAGAAGCTGAACGTAGGGTCTCAAAGAAGATGAGACTCGCACCAAACATAATGATACTGTGAATCACATAATGAGAATGGCCGGTCGCAGATAATGAGACAGGTCTAAGTCTTTCCAGGGGCAAAAATCTGGCCAGATATGACGAGACTGGCCTGCCAGCAGCGGTTTGCGATGATATTTAGCTAGCGACCGCATATCCGCAGTGCCTAAACCAACCAATCGCATCGTCGCTAGTCACCATTTCAATCACCTGCGTGATGGCGCTCTCCAGCGCCTCTTTGATCTATGAGAACGCATTTTCGATCGGCGAGAAATCAGGCGAGTATGACGGTAAGAATGGCAAGGTGCATGCCACTCTTTCGATCAAAGCCCCGACCTCATCTCTTTTGTGAGCCGAGAGATTGTCTATGACGACCACTTGCCCCGGTCGTAGGCTTGGGCAAGGCAACTCCCTTGCCTCGAAGTGGAAAGACACGGCCTGGTATGCTTCGGCACGGATCTTCTGCCAGGTGCTCGTAACACCTCTGAACTGCCTTCGGGATACGACTTGCCATCATCTACGGTCCGCCGCGCTACGTCGTGAAGGACCTCACGCCACTTCTGCGACAGCGCCTGCGGGAGCTGAATGACCCGGCAATCGATCGAGCCTTGGAAAGGCCCCAGTCCCGCTCCACTTTGAAGCCTGTGTGGAGAATTCTGGAGCGCGACGCAAAATAACCGACGACATACCTCGCAAATTCTCCCTGTGCAAAAACACGGTAATGTTGAAACATCCGCCCCAAAACACCTACTTCTTGCCAATCGCTATGTACTCACACGGGTAAGCGTGGTTGTCGGCGTCCGAGGTCTTTGCGAACTTCCCGGTCCTGGCGTCCCTGGTTTGCGGAAGTATCTTGGAGGGAATCTGTCTCTTTATGATTCTGTCGAGCTCGAAGCCGCAGCTTAGCATTGTCTCCGCGAACACCTCGGCATTGAGAACGTCGACCTCTCTCAGCCTGGTGTTCCCGATGACGTAGCAAGCCCTGCCGCCTTTCTTCAGTATCCTGTAGCTTTCGCCGATCACGTCCTGCATATCGATGAAGAACGCCTCGATCTCCCTTGCCATCTTCCTGTTTTTCTCTTGCATAGACGCGACTATATCCCGAGCTATTCTGCTGTCCAACCGCCTATCCTCGTATTTCTTGAAGGAAGTGCCGATGAACTCCTTCTTGTATTCGGTCAAGTCGTTGGCGAGGTCGAGCCAGATTGTAGATAGCTGGTGCAAATCTGCGTACTCATAGCTCGTCACGTATGGGCTGGAAGTGACCACCAGGTCGACCGAATCGCCAGGAACGCGTTGTTGCCTCGCGTCGTCGATCTTGAGGTTCAAGAAAGCGTCTGGGTTCCGCCTGACCATTTCAGGGACCTGGGCGTAGAAAGCTGCGTTTCCCCTCTGCATTTTCTTCAGTTGCCGCTTGATCGCGACGTATGGATCCTCGGGCTTCTTCTTGAAGTCTCTGGTCGGCTTGGTGCTGCTCTTCAGCCAGATCGAACAATTCTTGAGCACGTTGCTGAAGGCGACCAGGAGGTAGTTCTTGATTGTGTGGTCTTCCTCTCGCGAAATGAGCCTGTGAATCTGCCCCAGCTTGATAATGTTCTCTTCCGAGAACCAGTATTTGATTCTTTCAAAGTGCCTCTCCGGCACTAATGGTTCGACATCTCGGCCCGAGAGTGCATAATTCTTTTCCTGGTCAAGAATAGCTAGCTGGTCGAAGAAGTAGCCCAGCTTCTTTTCCAGATGCTGCGGGTCCAAAGGTCTAGCTTTTACCGCTGCTATCAAGAAGGCTATCCTATTGATGTCCGTGCCGCTGGCGTAGTAGCCTCTCGAAATCGCCGACACTACCGTCGTGCCGCTGCCCATGAACGGATCGTTCACCGACGCCATGGGGCCGTGCAGGTACTCATCGAAGAGCTTCTCGACCAGTTGCGGAATAAACTTGGCTGGGTACCTGTGGTACGCGTGCGTCCACTTCGCGGTGTCGGAGGGTTTGCAATCTGCAAAAGACCACTCCTCGTCGATTGGCTTCTGGGAGAAGACTGTTAGCAAGTCATTTTGTCTTACCGATGAGTGCTGCATAGGGTCAGGTTGCGCTCCAATAAGGACGACTCTGGGGCTATTCGATGATTAGCGCGCTTGATTATCGAATATCCGATATGCTGCAGATTCCCTGCAAGAGGCTGTCCTGCCGCCTGGGACTGATTATAGCCTGGGGTCTTGCTTATTTCAACGACAGATGTTGACATCTGTGGTATACTGAGCGCGCCTCCACTAAATCAGGAGAAAAGACAGCCCCACCCATTCACCTTCGTCTAAGCGCCGTCGTTTTGCGATCTATCGTCGCGCTATGATCGAAGCTTTGTTTTGCTATGCTCGATCATTGGTCGGGCGCGTTCGACTGAATGGAAAGGACCTTCAACATGTCTTGGAAACCCCGTAATCTCGGTCGATATTATCTCGGTGTACTGGGCATCCTTCTGGTGGTCGCCATCATCCCAATCCGTGAAGCGTTCTCCACCGACATCAAACCTTCACTCGATAGCGAACCTCCACTTAACGACGAGGCAACCGTAGTTAGCGACGTTGCGCCGTCTCCGCAAGGTGGTGCCTCTGGCTTCCTTCATGCTGAAGGGGCGAAAATCGTGGACTCCCAGGGAAACGAGGTCCGCATCACTGGGATCAACTGGTTCGGTATGGAGACGGCCACTTTTGCCCCTCATGGTCTGTGGAGTCGGCGATGGCAGGATATGCTCGATCTGGTGGTCGACCTCGGTTACAACACCATCCGCCTTCCGTATTCCAACGACATATTCGATCCTGCCAGCAAGCCGAACGGCATCGATTTCTATCGGAATCCTGACCTGCAAGGGCTGAGTCCACTGGAGATAATGGACAAGATAATCGATGGGGCGCACGAGCGAGGGCTGAAGGTCATCCTCGATCGCCATCGCCCTGACCAGAACTCTCAGTCTAACTTGTGGTACACGGCGAAGGTCAGCGAAGATAAGTGGATCGAGGACTGGAAGCTCCTTGCTCGCCGCTACATCGGAAATGATACCGTCATCGGCGCCGACCTGCACAACGAGCCGCACGGTGAGGTTACCTGGGGTGACGGCAATGCCAGGACCGATTGGCGTCTGGCCGCGGAGAGGGCTGGCAATGCCATCCTGGGGGTGAATCCTGACTGGCTCATAATCGTCGAAGGAATCGATACCTACAAGGGTGACGGCTACTGGTGGGGAGGAAATCTGGAGGGAGTGGCCGACGCGCCGGTGCGTCTGTCAGCGCCTGACAAGCTCGTCTACAGCGCCCACGACTATGGCCCTGGCGTGTACTCTCAGTCCTGGTTCTCCGATCCGGCTTTTCCCAGCAATTTGCCTGACATCTGGAATTCACGCTGGGCGTTTGTGCAAAAGCAGGGGATCGCGCCTGTGCTGATGGGCGAGTTCGGTGGCCGGTCGGTCGGCTCGGATAAGGAAGGCGTGTGGCAGCGCGCCCTGGTGCAGTTCTTGAAAGAGCAGGGGATCAGTTACACTTACTGGTCGCTAAATCCTAACTCCGGCGATACTGGTGGCATTCTGCTGGACGATTGGACGACGACCGACAAAGCCAAACAAGCCGTGATCTCGGGATATCAATGGCCCTTGATGCGATGAGCAGGCTCTGGTCGGCAGCTTAACCGTCATTCTTGCAGGACGGCCTGGATCTTGGCGATACGCGCGCAGATGTCGGGCGCGCCGACGATCTCTGTGACCAGGGCGATGCAGCGCGCCCCGTGGCGGCGCACCTCGGCCACGTTGTGGGTCTTGATGCCGCCGATCGCCACAAAGGGGATTGGCACGTTGGCGACGGCGTAGTCGAGATATTCCAACCCCACTGGCTCGCAGACGTTCTTCTTGGTAAAGGTCCGGAACAGCGGGCCGACCCCGATGTAATCGGCGCCGCGCCGCACGGCGTCTTCGGCCTGGGCGGGCGAATGCGTGGAGACGCCGATGAGCATCCCCTCGCCAACGAGCGCCCGCACTGGCTCGATGGGATAGTCGTCCTGGCCGAGGTGCACGCCGTCGGCCTCGACCATAAGCGCGAGATCGACGTAATCGTTGACGATAAAGACCGCCCCTGCCTCGCGGGTGAGGCGGCGAAGCTCGCGGCATTCGCGATATCGTTCTCCGCCCTCTTTTTCCTTTTCGCGGTACTGGATCAGCTTCACGCCGGCTTCGAGCATCTCGGCCACCACCTGCACGTTGCTCCTGCCCAGCGAGTGCTCCTCGGCGGTGAGGCAGTAGAGATCGGCGTCCAGCGCCGCCCGTGCCCGCGCGCGCCGCGCCGCGCTGCTATCAGCCATCGCTTTCACTCCTTCCTGGATGCGCGATTTCGTACTTCAACCCCTTACCCTTGCCTGCTCCACAAGTGGGTGCCAGTCCTTGAAAATGGCTTTGTAGCCGCGGGCCTCGATGTCCCGCTTCATCTCGGCGACGTCGCGGTGGTCGGAGATCTCGAATTGCCCGGTCTCCGCGTCGCGGTGCGCCCGGCCGCCCACCTCGGTGTGCGAGCCCGCGGACATCTTCGTGACGCCCAACGGCATCAGATGGTCGCGAAACTCGGCCCGTTCGCGAGTCGAGATCGTGATGCCGACGCGCGGCAGGAAAAGCCGCAGCGCAAGCATGATCTGCACGAACTCTCGGTCGGTCACTTCGTGGTGCAGCTCATAGCCCCCCTCGTGCGGGCACATCCGTGGCAGCGAGACGCTTACCTCGACGTCCAGGTAGCGTCGCTGGAGGTAGTCGGCGTGCAGTCCGGTGAGAAAAACATCGTGGCGCCAGTCGGCGAGGCCGAGCAGCGCCCCGATGTTCACGGCGCGAATCCCGCCGTCGCTGGCGCGCTCCGGCGTCTCCAGCCTGTAGCGGTAGTCCCGCTTCGGCCCCCTGGGGTGCACCTGAGCGTAAACCGAGCGATCGTAGGTCTCCTGATAGATCGTCAGCCCGTCGACCCCTGCCTCGACCAGCGACGCGTACTCGGCGGTTTCTAAAGGGTAAACCTCGATGGATATCGAAGTGAAGTAACGTCTGAGCACGGCGATGCACTCCGCGAT
>JAMCWX010000044.1 GCA_023480885.1 Chloroflexota bacterium
CATGGTCAGCACGCAGTCTTCGCCGATCTTCGTCTTCCCTTTGATATGAGCGCCCGGATAAACCACGCAGTCCCGCCCAACCTCCACGCCCTCGTCGATAAACGTCGAGGATGGCTCGACGAGCGTCACTCCAGACAGCATCAGGCGGCGGCGCACTCGCCAGCGCAGAATCGATTCCGCCTCGGCCAACTGGACGCGATCGTTTACCCCCATTGCCTCCGCAGGGTCGTCGATGGTGAGCGCCACCATCTTGCGCCCTTCGTCGGCAGCTATGGCTACGAGATCCGTCAGATAGTACTCACCTTTCTTGCTTTTTTCGAGCCCGGGCAATTGCTGCCAGAGCCATTCACCTCGAAAACAATAGAAGCCAGCGTTTACTTCCTTGATGGCCTTCTGCCCGGAAGTTGCCTGGCCATCTTCGACGACAGCAATTACCTTGCCATCGCGGCGCAGGATCCGCCCGTAGCCGCTTGGGTCCTCAACTATCATGGTCAGCAAGGAGATATCGGCTCCCTTTTCACTGTGCAAGTCGATCAGCCTTCGCAGCGTCGCGCCTTGAATCAGGGGAGTGTCGCCGTACAGCACCAGCACGTCTTTCTCCGCGCTTAGCAGGCATTCGGCCTGCATCACCGCGTGGCCGGTGCCAAGCTGCTCGGTCTGGTCGACGTACTCCACGGCGTCGCCCAACGCCTGGCGCACCTGCTCGGCCTCGTGCCCAACTACGACCACAACCCTGCTCGCGCCGGCGCCAGTTGCCGCGTCGAGCACGTGGCGGATCATTGGCCAGCCAGCCAGCGGATGCAGCACCTTGCTAATCTTCGATTTCATCCTCGTGCCCTGGCCGGCCGCCAGGACTATCGCCGCCATGCCATCCATCAAATGTCCTTTGTCGCTCGCTGCGAATCAACAGACCACGCGCACCCTAAAGGGTGCGGCTACACTAACACCTGCTCGCAACCACGCCGTAGGGGCGAACACAAGGTTCGCCCGTCCGCCAAGTATCACATGTTGCTGAAAAACAAAAAATGATCGAGACAACCGCACCCTGCCCGTCCTGACCGGCTGAACCGCAAGCGGTCGGGGTGCGAGAATCTCAATCATTACCCTGTGGCGCGCGATACTTGAACACACCTTAAACTTCGAGACAAATACTATCGTATTGATCAAACGGTGTCAAGGGCGGCGATGGCCTCAATCTCCACCAGGGCATTCTTGGGCAACTGAGCGACGAAGACCGTCGAGCGAGCAGGATGCGCCTTGGAGAAATGCTTAGCATACTCGGCGTTCATTATAGGGAAGTCGTCCGGGTTCGTCAGGAAAACGGTGGTCTTAACCACGTTACCAAACGAGGTGCCTGCCTCCTGCAGGATCGAGCCGAGATTGGCGATGACCTGGCGCACCTGCTCTGTGATGTCGTCAGATACCAGCTCTCCCGTCGACGGGTGAATGCCGAGCTGGCCTGAAGTGAAAACGAACGAGCCTGAGATGATCGCTTGCGAATAGGGGCCAATGGCCGCCGGAGCAGCCGCCGTGCTAACTACCTTCCGCGTCATCCGCGAATACCTCCTCTGAGCTTATCGTCTGCGTCAACAAAACGCTCGCTATATTCTCGGTCTCCAGGAATTGGAGACGTTGTGACTTCTGTCGGGCCTCTTCCTCGCTCTCTAGCAGCGTGTAAAGGGTCGGTCCCGCGCCAGAAAGCAGGATGGGCTGGATTCCCGCCTCGGCCATCCGCTCGTAGCAGCTTCGCACGACGGCGTTCTCCTCCAGTAGAACCGGCAAGAACGTGTTGGCAAAGCCCCGCGGATCGATCCCTCGCCCCTTCTGCAAATCCTCGACCAGTCGCCGCGTCGCTTCCCCACTGGCACAGTGGGACGCCTTGATTCTACCATACAGCCTTCGCGTCTTTTCAGGTATCTCGACGCGCGGGCAGACGAGCACGACCCAGCGCCTGGGGAGTTGCGGCAAGGGACTGACCAGCTCCCCACGGCCCTCGGCCAGCGCTGTCCCGCCGTAGAAGAAATAGGGGACGTCGGACCCGAGATGAGCGGCAAGCTCCAGCAGCCTGGCTTTCGGCAAATCGAGCTCCCAAAGCTCGTCCAGCTTGCGCAGAGCGCAGGCAGCGTCGCTGCTGCCTCCGCCAAGCCCGCCGGCCACGGGAATCCTCTTCAGCAGATCGATGCTAGCGCCAAGCATATCGCCAGCCCGCGCTTCTCGCCAAAGCTCGTGCGCGGCCCTCAGCACGAGGTTGTCCGTCCCCTCAAGCTCTGGTCTATTGCTGGATAGGCTGAGCCCGCTGGCCGGACGGAAGGTCAGGGAATCGCACAGGGCCAGCGTCTGCATCACCGAGACGATCTCGTGATACCCGTCGGGCCGTTTGCCGAGGATCTCCAGGGTGAGGTTGACCTTCGCGTGGGCACGGCAGGTGAGAATCCCCTCGCGAGCAGCGTCGTTCACACCAGCCCCCGCTGATCGAGCTCTTTGGTCAGCCTGGCCCACTCCTCCAGGCTCAGCGTCTGCGCTCGACGTGTCTCGTCTATGCCTGCCGCACGCAAAATCTCTATGGCGGAGCCTGGTGGTAGCCAGACACTCTGCGCCAGGGCGTTGTGAAGCATCTTGCGTGGACGAGAGAAGCCCGACTGTACAACCTTGAAGAACTTCGCCGCATCTACATCCACTGCTGGATGGTCGAAAACGTCGATGCGCACGACCGCGGATTCCACCTTCGGCGGGGGAAAGAAAGCCTGCGCAGGAACCAGGAGAGCGATTCTCGGATCGCCGTAAAGCTGCACGCTGACCGAAAGCAAGCTCATCTCGCCTGGCCGCGCGACCAGCCTTTCCGCTACCTCCCTCTGGACCATCACCACCATCACCCGGGGCTTGTTCTTCGCCTCCAGAAAGTGGCGCAAGGTAGGGGAAGTGATGTAGTAAGGGAGATTCGCCACCAGTTTGTAGGGCTGATCCTTCAAGTGCTCGCTGGGATTGAACCCGAGGACATCGGTATTGACGATCGTGACGTTGGGAAGATCGGCCAGCATTCGCTTCAGAGCAGCGGCTATGCCTCTATCTAGCTCGACGGCCACGACGCGGGCCGCCCTTGCTGCCAGCTCCTTCGTCAGGACTCCCAGCCCCGGCCCGACCTCGACGACCACATCCGCTGGCGAAAGGTCGGCGACCTGGATGATGCGCTGCAAGACGTCCTCGTCGATAAGGAAGTTCTGCCCCAACTGCTTGAGAGGACGGAGCCCGAATTGGCGCAGCAAAGCTCGAATAGAAGGAGGGGTCAGCGGCCTGGCGGTAGCGTCGAC
>JAMCWX010000005.1 GCA_023480885.1 Chloroflexota bacterium
CGAAGCTGCCTCGATTACCTCCCATATGCTAATACCCATACAGTTGACGTGCGTCGAAAGACCCCAGCACCTTCACGTCAGGCAATTGCGATTCCAACGTTCCCCTGAACTGAGGCCAGCATTACTTGCGCCACTTACATTGATCAATCAGATTCTTTTACCAAGTGAGGATAGTCGATAATGAAATCGGCAGGCCAACAGGGACTACAAGAGCCAGCTACCTGCAAGAAACACGTGGACAAAGCCAGGCCGCTCAGCGAGCGCCTCCGAGATAAGAGCGCACACATCGCTGTGCTGGGGCTGGGCTACGCGGGCTTGCCGATGGCCATCGAACTAGGACGCGCCGGCTTCGTTGTGACCGGCCTGGACATCAACGACGAGCGAGTGCGCCTGGTAAATGAAGGGAGAAGCCCAGTCTCGGATGTTTCCGACGCGGACGTCGCCAACCTCATCAAAACGTCACAGCTTTCCGCAGTAAACAAGTTCGATGTTTTGGCCGAGGCTGACTGTGCCCTGATTTGTGTGCCAACACCGCTCGCTGCCGATCATAGTCCCGACCTTCGCTTCATCGAAGCAGCCGCTGAATCGATCGCTGCCCACCTGCATCCTGACATGTTGATCGTCCTTCAGAGCACATGCGCTCCAGGTACAACTCGCCGTGTGCTCGTACCTATGTTGGAGGCGAGCAGCAAGCTCCGAGCGGGCGAGGACTTTTTCGTCGCGTTCGCTCCTGAGCGGATCGATCCGGGTAATCGACAGTACACAGTAGTCAATACACCCAAACTGATTGGCGGTGTTACTCCACAGTGCAGCGAACTGGCATCCCTCCTTTTTACTTCAATCGTCGAGCATCTCGTGATAGTATCCTCCCCTGAGGTTGCGGAGATGTCGAAGCTTGTAGAAAACACCTTCCGCTTCATCAACATCAGCTTCGTCAACGAGATGGCGCTGCTTTGCGACCGTATGGGTATTAGCATATGGGAGGTAATCGAGGCAGCTTCGACCAAGCCATTTGCCTTCTTGCCGCACCATCCAGGACCAGGTGTGGGAGGACATTGTATACCAGTCGTGCCATTCTACCTGGAAGCTGCAGCGCACGAATACGGTATGGCCGCCCGACTTATCGAGGCGGCCAGCAGCATCAATGAGAAAATGCCTCAATTCGTCGTTGCTAAGTTAGAACGTCTGCTGGCCAAACGGGGCAAAAGGCTAGGTGAGGCAAGAGTCCTTCTTCTCGGAATCGCCTACAAGCAAAACGTTAACGACATTCGCGAATCGCCGGCGCTACGTGTGCTGGAATTGCTTACAAAGCGCGAGGCACATGTTGCATATTACGACCCGCACGTGCCCAGCGCAACGTGTGATGGGATGGTTTTCAGGTCCTTAACCTCACGCGACCTTAACCAAGAGCACTATGATTGCGCCGTGCTGCTGACACCCCACAGCGATGTCGACTACTGTTCTGTTGCTCGTCAGGTTGATCTCATCCTCGACACCCGCAACTACCTAACGCGAATGGGTGGCACAGAAGTCGTGCAGCTCTAGGCAGTGCTTGCAACCACTTTATTCAGGACGCCGTTGCACAGCGTCAACTCGCGCCTTCCTCGTGCTTGTATGAAATAAGGTAATAGGGATGCAGATGAAGAGCGATAATTCGAAGAAAAAGTTTAGCCTTCTATCAGCGCGGAGGTACAACTCATGACCAGTAACTGGCCAGACAGTGCTGAATTCTGGAGAGGCAAGAGAGTCGTTGTGACTGGTGGCGCTGGCTTTCTCGGCTCTGGTGTGGTGGAGAATCTTCAGGAGCGTAGGGACGCAGACGTTTTCGTACCTCGAAGCAAGAACTACGATCTGCGCGACCTACAAGCTGTACGCCGCATGTTAGAAATCGCCAAACCACACATTGTGATCCATCTGGCGGCCCGCGTTGGTGGCATTGGAGCCAACAGGGCTCATCCAGCGGAGTTTTTTTATGACAATATGATGATGGGCGTGCAACTGCTCCACGAGTCCTATCTCGCAGGCGTAAGCAAATTCGTCGCAATTGGCACAGTGTGCGCTTACCCCAAGTATACTCCAGTTCCTTTTAGAGAAGAGGATCTTTGGAACGGCTATCCTGAAGAGACGAATGCCCCCTACGGACTGGCTAAGAAAATGCTTCTTGTCCAATCCCAGTCCTATCGTCAGCAATACGGCTTTAACTCAATATTTCTCTTGCCGGTGAATCTTTATGGGCCGGGAGATAATTTCGACCCTGACTCTTCACACGTTATCCCAGCGCTGATCAAGAAATGCGTCGAGGCGAAACGAGACGGCGCTGATCACATCGAAGTATGGGGCGATGGGACACCCACCAGAGAGTTCCTGTATGTTGAAGATGCAGCTGAAGGCATCATCCTTGCGGCTGAGCGCTACAACCAAAGCGAGCCCGTGAATTTGGGTAGCGCCTTCGAGATCAGTATAAGGGATCTGGTGAGCCTCATCGTCGAGATAACGGGCTACAAAGGCCGAATCGTATGGGATACCAGCAAGCCAAACGGCCAGCCTCGTCGCAAACTAGATATCACCCGGGCAGAACGCGAATTTGGCTTCAGTGCCAGAACCAGTTTTGATGATGGATTGAAACGTACAGTCCAGTGGTATCAGGAGAGGTTAGTGTAGATGATGCTGCCACGAGTAAACGTCTTAGGAGTTGGGATCAGCGCTATCAACATGAAGATAGCGCTCTCCGTGGTAGAGGGATGGATCACACGGCGCGAGCAGCAATACATTTGTCTCGCCACCGTCAACGGCATCATCGAATGCCAGCGTGATCCAGCGCTCATAGAGGTGTTCAATAACAGCGGCCTTACCACACCCGACGGCATGCCCCTCGTCTGGCTCAGCCGGCTTCACGGGTTTGCACATGTGGGACGGGTTTATGGACCTGACCTGATGGAAGCGCTTTGCGAGTTGTCCTGCCAGAAAGGGTACAGGCATTACCTATACGGTGGCGCGGAGGGCGTCGCAGAAGCGCTCAAGTCGCGCCTGCGCAATCGCTTCCCTGGACTGAAAGTTGTTGGGACCTATACTCCCCCGTTTCGGCCGTTGACACCAGACGAGGATGCTGAAGTTGTCAGGTCAATCAACGAAGCCGAACCCGACATCGTCTGGGTCGGTTTAGGCAGCCCCAAGCAGGATCACTGGATGGCGGCGCACGTCGGGCGCATCGCTGCGCCGGTTCTCATCGGCGTTGGAGCGGCGTTTGACTTCCACGCGGGCCGCAAGAAGCAGGCGCCACGGTGGATGCAGCGGTCGGGACTGGAATGGCTGTTCCGTCTGAGCCAGGAGCCAGGGCGGCTCTGGTGGCGATATCTCGTCTATAACCCGCTATTCGTTACCCTCGTCTCGCTGCAACTCGCTCATCTCAAACGCTACGCGCACCCTCAGAAGAGAGCAATGCTTTCCAGATAGGAGATACCCCAGTGCTGAGGCGTTACGGCGTCAACTACGCCATCTTCTCGTTAGCTGTGGACGCATGCGTTATCTGGCTGGCATCCGAACTCGCGGATATGTGGCGTCCCTCTCTCACCTGGCTTCCAATGAGTAAACTGATCCCTCAAGGAGAGCGCATCGATCCTATGGTCCTCGTCGCAGTGACGGTGGTGTGGGTGATAGTGTTCCTTCTTTTCTCGCTGTACGACCCACAGGTCACCTACAAAGTCAGCGACGAAGTGCGTCTCCTCTTGACAGGCTCTGGCTTTGCTGGCCTCGCTTCGGCCGGCCTGGCATATCTCTCGTTTCGAGACGTGTCCCGTTGGATGTTCCTGCTCCAAATCTTCCTGGCGCTCATCTTCCTATTTGTGTGGCGCATGGTCGCGCGTCTTCTCATTAAGGTCACGTTCAAGCAGGCGGCTACAGTGAAACGACGCGTGATCATCGTTGGCTCCAGTCCAATCGGACAGCATGTTGGGCAAATGATAGATGCGCACCAGGGAGCAGGACTGATTCTCGTAGGCTATTTGACCGACAAACCTTTAACGGAAATAGAGGGACGGCCAGTGCTCGGCGCTGTTTCAAACATAAGGACAGTTGTGCAGGAGAACAAGATCGACGACGTCATAGTCGCTCAATTGCAAAGCGAGTCTCGCCTTCGTGCTGTAGTCAGCGATTTGCTCGACATTCCAGTCCACGTCCGTGTAATCCCAGATTGCTATGCCCTTGCACTTGACCGACCAGTCATCGATGGATTTGCCGGCGTTCCGATGGTGGACCTTCGCGGAGGTCCGCTCAGCCATTATCAACGTGTCGTCAAACGCATTTTCGACCTGGCTGTGAGTTTCATTCTGATATTAATCACGTTACCAATTATGGCAATCATCTTCCTGGCGATCAAGCTAGACTCTGCTGGACCGGTCTTGTTCAAGCAGGTCAGGATTGGGGAAAACGGTAAGCCTTTCATCATATATAAGTTCAGGTCTATGGTGCGATACGCAGAGAATCAGATGGAACAGGTTCTCGTTCAAGATGGCGGCAACGTGATTCACAAGCAACCCGATGACCCTAGAGTCACCAGAGTTGGGCGATTTCTCCGTCGCACGAGCCTGGATGAACTGCCGCAGTTGTTCAATGTCCTTAAGGGCAATATGAGTCTGGTGGGCCCGCGGCCCGAGCTGCCCTGGCTAGCTGCCCAGTATGAGCCGTGGCAGCGACGGCGGTTGGTTGTTCCTCAGGGTCTAACTGGCTGGTGGCAAGTGAATGGGCGATCGAGCAAACCCATGCACCTGCATACAGATGTAGACATTTACTATATTGCCAACTACTCCTTTTGGCTCGACCTGCGAATCCTCTGGAAGACTTTGTGGGTAGTGCTGCAGGGGAAAGGCGCGCACTAGGATGCAAGGTGTCAGTACCGTGCGCGATGATGATACGCACGTGAAGCCGTCTGTGGCGGGCGCCGGTACCCTCACCATTCGTATGCAATTCTCAGCATGGTGGCTTCAGTGGATCTGCGTTATCACCGCGGCGCCGTGGCTGCTCCTCGACGTGTCGCGCGGATGGATCGGCGTGTGTCTGCTGGTGACACAGCAAATTGCGCGGACACTGGATGCATCTGAGCGACAGCGGCGGTTTGACATCGACGTCGCCTGGCCCTTGATCGGGCTGGTCGCTATGGCGATAGTAGGGCTGACGGTCTCGCCAGATATCCAGATCAGCCTGCCAAAGTTCTACGGCATTCTTCTCGGCATCGGCGTGTATACAGCGGTCGTTAGCTCCATCCGCGCTGCAGGACCAGGAACAGCCCAGGTTCGCAGATTGTGGATTGCCGTGACCATCTATCTCGTCGCCGGCTTCCTGGTGGCGGTAGCGTCTTTCCTGCTGGTGGCTCCACGCCCCACCAATTCTTCGCTGCTAACAGCGCTTTACGATGCCCGCCCTCACATCCCAGTGCAGATCGTCTCTTCGCACGGCGCCGTTCTTAAAGACGGCATTCACCCGAACGAGGTCGCGGGCACGCTGACGCTCTTTGTGCCGTTCTACTTTGCGTTGCTGTTATATCGGCCATGGCACAGGCGTGGTCAATCTGCTACTTCAACGCCATCACGCATGCCTAGTCAGACTTGGATATCTGCAAGTCTGACTGTAGCTAGCTTCGTAGCGCTGGTGACCATAGCAGGGGTTCTTGTCTCAACTCTATCACGTACGGCCGTGGTTGCAACAATGCTAAGCACAATCTTTCTAGTCGCCTACCGCTGGAGAATAGTCCGCTATAGTTTGGCGGTGCTGTTGCTTGGGTCAGCATCTTTCGTCGGCTTGTACCTTATAGGGGTCTTGCCATTTGGGGTTGGCAAAGAAGAGATGATGTCTCAGGTGATGCGCCTCGTCGGGCGGGCACTGCAGTTGACCCGCTTTGAGCTTAGCCCCTGGGGAACCACAAACTGGAGGATCGAACTCTGGGCCAACGCAACAGCTCTTATAGGCCAGCATCCGTGGACCGGAATTGGACTTAACGCGCTGCCTCTTTACCTTCAGAACCGTGAGGCGCGAGTTATCGCTGTCAGTGGAGTTGATCTGAGTCAGATGCTCCAGAAGCAGGAATTACTTATCCCTCACGCCCACAACATGTTCTTGCAGGTCGCGCTGGATCTCGGCATACCCGGCCTAGTCGCGTTCGTGGCCCTGTTACTAGTTGTGCTGGCAAAGTTCTACCGCACTCGTCATTGCCTAAAAGGGCACATAGAATATGCCCTATTCGTCGGAATCTCTGGGACACTGCTGGCTAGTCTGATCTTCAGCATGACGGACGCCGTCGCGCTCGGAGCAAAGCCAGGCATCTTTCAATGGACGCTGCTCGGATTCGCCGCAAGCCTGCCGTCGTCCCGTCTGGTAACGGCTCACGCGCCAGCTCAATGTGATCCCGCGGTTGAGAATACGGTATGACCCAGCCACGAGTGAAACTACCTGACGGTCGAGAATTGTCCGCACTCAGATTTGCCATCCCGAGTGGTATTTCAGCACAACTTCTTTACACCGCAAGACGTTGGGGATTGAAGGCAGGCTTCAGCGTATTGGACCAGGGGATCGTGTCGGGAGCCAACTTCATTCTGAACGTCCTGCTGGCGCGATGGCTTTCGCCCGCTGAATATGGCGCGTTCGCAGTTGCGTTCTCCATATTCCTCTTTCTATCCGGCTTCCACAACGCGCTCATTCTTGAACCGAGTGCAGTCCTGGGACCCGCACACAACGTCAACCATTTTGCAGAATACTTTGGCAATCTCGTCTGGATTCACGCAGGCTTGACATTGGTACTTTCTATTCTCGTGACCATTGGAGGGTTGATCGTTGAGGATAACTCCCTCAAAGATGCACTGCTAACACTGGCACTGGCGATGCCTTTGATACTCCTATTCTGGTTGTTCCGGCGTGCATTCTACGTTCGAACCAGGCCTGAGTCGGCCACGATGGTCAGCATCGTCTACGCCGCTGCTCTCCTTGCAGGAATACTGGGCCTATGGCAATATGGGCGGCTATCATCCGTTACCGCTTTTGCGGCTATGGGGATAGCGAGCGTTATGGCCTGCGCGGCAGGATGGAATCGGCTTGGCGCGCAGAAAAGAAATGCTCCCGCGAACAGTGATAGTCTCGGTGTAGCATCGGTTGTGGCTGAGCACTGGCAGTACGGGAAATGGGTTGCCGCTGCAACTGTACTCACGCTTGGAGCAAGCCAGATTCAGACATTTCTAGTAGCCTGGTTTCTCGGGCTCGAAGCAGCTGGCATTCTGCGAGCGATGCAGACTTTCATGTTGCCAGTCGCCCAGGCCATAACTGCCATCGCTATACTGGCACTACCAGTTCTATCACACGAGTTTCGCCGTGGAAACATCCGAGCTTTTCGCCAGAAAGGTCTTTTCATTACCCTTGGCATCACCAGCATGGCTGCAGCTTATGAACTCGCCCTCGTGGTCTTTACTGGCCCGGTGGAAAGAATACTTTACGGTGCCAAATTCGCTGACTCGGCTTGGCTCATTCCTATCCTCGGCCTGGTACCAGTGTTTACGGCACTGGCCACTGGGTACTCGCTTATGCTCCGAGCGGCTCAGAAGCCTAAGCATTACGTGATTTCGGGCGCTGTGACAGCTGCGGTCGGCACCGTCACAGCGGTACCGATAATCTGGATCTGGGGCGTCGGTGGAGCTGCGATGAGCACCGCGCTCACATGTGCAGGGACGGCGCTAGCGACATATTGCCTCTGCAGAGCTTGGGTTTTCAGCGGAAGTGCGCGTTCACAAGATTAACAGCGGCATGCGAATATGGCCTGCCGTCTGGCCAGTTGGACACCACTCTCGCAGACTTGTTGCGGAAACAAGCCTTGAAAAAAGCGCACCAGCCTAAATTGGGCTAGTAGTGTAGCAAGGGAGTATAGATTCATGGAACTCAGCGCGGCCCCTCTGAAGGCAAAGTGGGACTATCTCAGTCACTGCCCGGCTTTTCGCCACTCTCCATGGTCTGTTGCTTTTCGATTGCTGGCCTGGCGGATGCGATGCATGCTTCGGGCTTCAACTATAGTCCGCATCCCACAGTGGAAAATCCAATTGTTCCTGCCTGCCCAATGGCGAGGAATTGCAAAACTTATCTTCTCCTTTAGGGAAAACTACGAACCTGAACTCGGATTCCTGCAGGTAGTGCTTGAGCCTGGTAAGGTAGTGGTGGACGTGGGAGCAAACTTCGGAATATACTCCTTAGCTGCAGCACGATTGGTCGGTGATTCTGGTACGGTACTCGCGTTTGAGCCAGCCGCAGAATCCTTTGGCATTCTCGAACAGAATGTCCACCTAAACCGAGTTGGCAATATCCGCCCATTCCGTATGGGGCTGTCTGACCGCGATGGGAAAGCTCGCCTCTATCATCACGCTGACCCTGGCAGGAATTCACTGGGAGGAGATGGGAATCCGAATGCAACATCTGAGGAGATAACAACCTTGATGTTGGACAGCCTATTGGAGCGAGAAGGCATAGGTCGAGTAGATCTTCTCAAGATTGACGTTGAAGGTGCCGAGGAGTTGGTCTTGCGCGGAGCTATGGCAGTTCTAAATCGCACGCGACCCATCGTTATCTTTGAGTTGAACCATGAGGCGGCCAACCGTCTTGGCCTTTCAGGAAGCGGCGCGTGGGACACTCTGGACAGTCTGGGATACCACTTCTTCGCCACCCACAATGACGCCTCACTGCGAGAGCTCAGCTCCCCGCCCCCAGGCGGCAATATCATTGCACTTCCTGAGTTACAGGAATGAATGTGCTCATCTCTGCCTTTGCCTGCGCTCCAAACCGTGGATCAGAACCAGGTGTCGGCTGGGGAGTGGTTCGAACCGTAGCCAAAACGCATAGAGTGTGGGCATTAACCAATTCCGGTAACAAACCGCTAATCGAGACAGTCCCGGCCTCTGCCAAACCGCCAAACGTCCAGTTCGTATACGTGGGCCTGCCTTCATATCTCAACCTGCTAGTGGGCAAAGCATGGTTTCACCGTGTCTACTACATAATATGGCAGATCCGTGCTTTTCTTGTTGCCAGAAAGCTCCACGCTCAGGTTGGTTTTGATTTGGTACATCACGTGACATACGTTAACTCGTGGCTCCCCACGTTCCTGGGGTGGCTAGGCCCGCCTTTCGTTTGGAGCGCAGGCAAGAAAGAGAGAACACCCTGGTCATTCTTGCACCAGATGTCGTGGCAGAGCGCGCTTTCAGAAATGGTTAGAGATGCGGGCACAACACTCCTGGGTGCACTCACCCACATAATTGTAGCCACTCGTTCACGGGCTATACTTACAGCCTCTCCTTCCAATAAGTGGCAGCTCCGTTTTACTTCCAGGCGATTTGCGCTCGGTGCCCTTGAACCAGAAGATATGGCCCTGCTGCAAAGCATACCTGAGCGACAACCTGGCCCATTTCGAATGGTAAGTATTGGAAGGCTGCTGGGACTGAAGGGATTTTCGATGGCGATGCGCGCTTTTGCTCAACTACGGCGTGATTTTCCAGACAGCGAGTACTGGATCATCGGCGATGGCCAGGAGCGGCACACACTTGAGCAACTGGCCGATGAACTGGGGTGCGTGGAGGCGACGCATTTCTTAGGGTGGCTCCCGCGCCAAGAGGTGCTTCAGTATATGGCCGAAGTGGATGTAGTTGTTCATCCGAGCTTGCATGAGCAGTTTGCCTACGTACTGTTGGAGGCCATGGCCGCGGCAAAGCCTGTCATTTGCCTCGACGTTGGCGGACCTTCCGCACTTGTAGGAGACAAATGCGGCTTCAAGATTCCAGTGCACAACCCGGCACAGGTGTTAGATGACATCTATCAGGCACTTCATAAACTGGCAAGCAATCCTTCTGCTCGACTCAATATGGGAGAAGAAGCGCGCGCCTGGGCAGTAGAGAACTGGACCTGGGAAGCAGTGGGGAAGCGCCTGCTGGCGCTGTACGAGGAGATCGTATGACGCAGGCGGCAGGGGTGAAGCTTCACATTGACAGGTTGCACCCCATGGCTGTTGCTGCGGTAAGCACCAGCGCCATCCTTGCTGCACTGATCGCGGTCCTCCTTCCCTCGTCAGGCTTTGCCCTAGTCTTTGTCGCAACCCTACTACTTGCAACCGTGCCAAGTCTTTCACAGAAGAACGTGGCCAGCCGATTTGTGGTGTTTTTCTCGCTCCTCGCCGTGGGCGATTTTGTCAAGCGGGCAACATTCTTGCTGCCAAACCAGTCGGCGTGGTCGCAGTATTCGGTGATGCTGCTGACCTCTGTTTACTACTTTCTGTTCATCCTTCTGCCCTGGGCCATATCACGTAGGCGGCATCTCACGTCAATCGAGCGTCTTGCATTCGCATTCATAGCGCTAGCTCTCGGAAACACGTGGATCTCGCCACAGTTCACACTCGAGTCAAAGCTGGCGGCAACGGTCCTCTTGATTATGCCGTGGTCCGTATTGCCTGTTGTCGCTAGTTACCCGGAAGTCGCGCCCCGAGTTGCGCGCGCCCTTGTTGTCTGGGGCGGCATTTCTGCGGTATACGGAATCTGGCAGTTCTTCTTCGGGCCAACGCAAATCGAACTGAACTGGGCACAATCTGCCAAGGATATTTCTATCGGTGCGTGGCAGTTGGAGACCTTCGTCCAGGGAGATACCGACGCTCTCGCGGTCTGGAGGATAATAGGGCTTCAACCCGACGGATTCACCTTCGGCATCCTCCAGCTTACAGCCCTGTCCTCAGCCTGGATGCTCAGGGCTCAGGGCAAGATGCGTCAAATGTCTTTCACCCTCATATCCCTGCTGCTGGCAACGGGCATCCTCATGTCACTCGTCCGAGGGGTTTGGGTAGCACTCCTGGCCCTTCTGCTCTACGTGTGGTTCGCACAACGATTCTCCTCCTTGCTGCGACCGCGTGTTTTGCTCTTGCTGTTCGCGGGTTCATTCCTTGCGGCAGGAATAGCCTCAAGTTTTCTATACGGCTTCGCCTGGCTCGCTGGCACAACGACGGATCCCCTTGTGAGTCGAGCGCTTACATTTGGCACACTGGAAGCTCGCAACGGTGTATTCGACGCCTTTGTAAGCGCCCTGCAAGCGCGATGGCTTATCGGGCTCGGCTACGCCGCCAGCCCATGGCTTACGGGGAAATTTGGTGGAGGGGCCGACCTACCAGCAAATTTTGGGTCGCATAACGCTGTTGTCGAGCTTCTCCTGTATGTAGGCGTGCCAGGCCTGCTGCTGTTCACCATGCTGTTGTACAGAGTTTTCGCACAGGCCGCAGAGACATATGCTTCGGCTCAGCCGGCATTTCGCGCGGCTCTTATCGTTGTTGCCGCCTATCTTTTCGCGATGTTCGTGACTGGATTGAGCAACGGTGGTGTTTTCCTGAGCTACTACTTTTTCCTATTCGCTGGCATTTTGGCTAGTAACTCAGCAAAGCAGTCGGAGGAGATAACAACGCAATGATCGCCCCGACCCTCCGCGTCCTATTTGTCGGCCACACCTATATCGTCGGTGTCAACCAGGCGAAGCTTGGCGCAATTGCCGCGACAGGTGCTGTGGACGTCGGCCTGCTCGTCCCAAGCAAGTGGTACGCCCCAGAGTGGCGCCGTCAGGTTGACCTTGAGAGACCGTACCCACGAATTCATCTGTTCGCAAAGCCAGTGTGGTTCGAGGGCCGTAGCGGCGCGTACCTTTGTCCTCCATGGGAAATAGCCCGCACGTTAGCCAATTTCCAACCTGACCTGATACAAGTTGAGCAGGAGGTATTTGCGCTCTCGACATTCGAGATGGCTTTATTTGCGAGGCTTACCGGCAAACCCCTGGTGGTCTTCTGCTGGGAGAACGTCGACCGGCACCTGTCGATGTTCAGGCAGTGGACTCGTTGGTTTGTGCTTCGCACCGCAAGTCTCATCATCGCAGGCAGCCACGGTGCAGCCGACTTGCTTAGCAAGTGGGGATACACTGGTCCGATCGAGATAATGCCCCAGCTAGGTGTCGATACGAACCTGTTCGCGCCTCGACCAAGGATACGAAGCAACGGCGATTTCATCGTGGGATTCGTGGGACGCCTGGTGCACCAAAAGGGGGTCGATCTGCTGCTCACCGCTACCCGGCTGCTCAAGGACCGTGGCCATCGCTGCAGGGTTGTCATTTGCGGTACCGGCCCAGATGAGAAAGCCTTGCGGCGAGAGGCAGAGCGCCTGGGAATTGCTGACAATGTAACTTGGAGAAGCGCAGTGCAGCACAATGAAGTACCCGACGAAATGAGCCTGTTCGACGCACTTGTCCTCCCGTCACGCAGCATCCCTAACTGGAAAGAACAATTCGGCCACGTGCTCATCGAGGCTATGTCAATGGGAATACCTGCAGTCGGATCGACCTGTGGGGAGATTCCTTACGTCATCGGCAGGCGTGACCTGGTCTTTCCTGAAGGAGAAGCCGAGGGATTGGCAGCGCTTCTTGAGCGAATGATCAACGAAAAAGAATGGCACGATGAGATCAGACAATACTGCCTCGCCAGAGTGGACGAGCACTTTACCCACGAGCGAATCGCAACTAAGCTACTCCGTCTGTGGCATCAGCTAATGACAAAGTCAGCAAGAATGACGGCACAGAGAGGACGGTGTGCTTGAAACGAAAATCTGACACCGACTACTGTTCTCATTTTGAAGAGCCAATATGAATCAGGTCTAGCGCTCCGACGCGCACCGTCGTGCATCTGAAACCGATCCAACAGATAAGCCGTCCGAGGCATTCCCGCCGCGTAGAAATAGGACAGAGTAATAAAACATAGTGAACACAAAAAGCACAACTGATCGCCTGTTCGACCACTACAACACATTCACCCGAAGGCCCACAGTCCAGGACGGGCAGCAGGTAATCTTCAAATCGTTCAAACGCGTCCTTGCGCCATGGCTACCGCATGATCGCTCGACGTCCATTATGGATGTTGCCTGCGGCGAGGGGGCACTACTCACTTTTCTGAGAGCGGAGGGATACACGAACCTAACCGGCTTTGACATCTCCCCCGAAAACGTGTCCATCTGCCACACACTGGGGTTGACGTTCGTCCAGCAGTTTGACGCACTGCGACTGGCAGAATTCCCAGGCCCAAAGCGATTCGACTTGATTTTCGCCCTCGACATCCTCGAACACCTACCTAAACAGGAGGCAGCTGGATTCCTGGATCAGGTGCGACAGCGGCTTATGCCAGAAGGATACTTCATAGTTCAAACCCCCAATATGGGCTGCGTTTTCGGCCAATATCACAGGTCTAACGATCTATCCCATGAGTTCGGACTGACGGAGAAATCCGCGATAGATCTGCTCATGGTCGCGGGATTCGCCTCAGGCAGCATCGAGATTCGGCCGGCTTGGAATGCCACGACAGGTCCAGGCTACCTACGAGAGATTTATCTCAGGCTGCTCCACCGGCTCGTCTTCCTTGCCGAAGGTGCAGGCCGCCCAACGGTACCGACCAAGAACCTTCTGATCCGGGCTAGGCGTTCGTGAGAGTACTTTTCGTCGCGTTGGGCATCTACACTAGAATAGGGGGAATGGAGCGCTTCAACCAGAGGGTAGTGCGGTGCCTAGCAGAGATAACTAGATCCGCCGCAAGTGACGTTCAAGTGATCTCTCTCTGGGACAGTCCACGAGACAAGCCCAGAGCACCCGCTATGGT
The DNA here is from genome assembly GCA_023480885.1 of Chloroflexota bacterium. Taxonomy (GTDB): domain Bacteria; phylum Chloroflexota; class UBA6077; order FW602-bin22; family JACPRP01; genus JAMCWX01. The sequence goes on from JAMCWX010000005.1 coordinate 13,679, forward strand.
TTCGTTCACCCCGGCATCATCGAGCAAGGTGCGGACTGCAGCTTCCTTCGCTCGAACTGTACACTCAATGCAGCCTGACGTCATCCTTTACGGACACGTCCTCCTAACCCCCATTGGCGCGATCGCTCGGGCGCTCAGTCCTCGATCGCATAATTTGCTGTTCACATACGGTATCGAGGCCTGGGGCGAATCTTACAGAAAAATACCAGTCTACGAGCGCTGGGCAATCAGATCTGCCATCGACCACGTGGTATCGATTAGCGTGTTCACCGAGAACAAAATGGCGGCCGCATACGGACTGCCAAGTGATCGATTCAGGCTTCTGCCATGCGCCATCGACATTGAACCGCAGCATAATCCGCTGTCGTCCCCCACCAAGTCCACCTCTGATGAGTTCCAGCTCTTGACGGTGGCCAGGCTTGCGCCAGCCGACCGTTACAAGGGATGTGATATGGTCATTCGCGCTCTGCCAAAGGTTCTATCTGTGTTCCCTACCGCCCACTACAACATCGTCGGCGAAGGCCCCTTGAAGGAAGAGCTTCACGCGCTAGCAAAGGAACTCGGTGTCATCGATCACGTACACCTCCTGGGCTACCTGGATGATGACCAGCTTGAGTCTGTCTATGAACGGTCTCACTTGTTCGTAATGCCCTCATCAAAGGAGGGTTTTGGAATCGTCTTTCTCGAGGCTTGGAAGCACGGTTTGCCTGTTATCTCAGGCAACGTAGACGCGAGCCCCGAGGTAATCGCCCATGGCGTAAACGGCCTCACCGTGAACCCCTACTCAGTTGATGAGATCGGTGAGGCCATCATCACGCTACTCGGAGACCGAGACGAGGCTGTCGAGATGGGGCAGGAAGGTTACCAAACCGTTCTCCAGCGCTACACGCATGATCACTTTAGGCAAACTCTCGCCAAGATTCTAGCGGAAGGTCGCGGCTAATGTGTGGAATTGCAGGCATCGTAGGCGGTGAAGATCAAATAGCTGCGGTAACCAGGATGGTTCAGACCCTGCACCACCGTGGACCTGACGACCAGGGCATCGAAGGGATCACGGCGGGCTCTCGACGCGTGATCCTCGGCAGCACGCGACTCGCCATTCTGGATCTCTCGGCAGCAGCCCATATGCCAATGGTCGATCCTGACACAGGAAACTGCATAGTCCACAACGGCGAGGTATATGACTTCCAGGATCTGCGCCGAGACCTACAAGAAATTGGTGAGCATTTCCATTCAAACTCTGATACGGAGGTCCTGTTAAAAGCATATAAACGATGGGGGCGCGACTGCGTTCAGCGTTTCCGCGGCATGTTTGCCTTCGCCATCTGGGATAACCAACAACAGGAGATTTTCCTGGCACGAGATCGCGCTGGGAAAAAGCCGCTGTACTACTATCAGGACTCGTCGGGCACTTTTCTTTTCGCGTCTGAAGTCCGCTCGTTGTTGGCCAGCGGCATCGTGGACCGCCGCATCGAGCCTGCAGCGATGGAGGTCTTCCTTTTCAACGGGTTCATTGTCTCACCCCTTACAATCGTAAAAGGTGTGCGCAGTCTTCTGCCTGGGCAGTGGATGCGAGTGGGAACAGATGGCCAGGTCATCGAAACGGCGAGCTACTGGTCGCATCCCCACTATACACCCTCAAAACGCAAGGCATCTGACGTGATGGAAGAAGTGCGATCCAAGATGGAGGAAGCGGTTCGACTCCGCACCATTAGCGACGTTCCTCTCGGGGCTTTCTTATCAGGCGGCCTGGATTCGTCCAGCATTGTCGCATTGATGGCTCGCGCCGGGGGAGATGTGCGGACTTTCTCAGTCACGTTCGAGGAACCAGATTTCGACGAATCCGCTTTCTCGCGGTGGGTAGCCAGGCGATTCAACACTCAACACACTGAGGTTCGGCTTCGCAGCGAAGATTTCACAGCCGGATTCCTGGCTGCGCTGGGGGCGATGGATCAGCCAAGCTTTGATGGCGTCAACACATATTGTGTGGCAAAGGCTGCCAAGGAAAGCGGCCTCACAGTAGCACTGTCGGGGCTGGGCGGTGACGAGGTGTTCGGCGGCTACCCATTCTTCAAGACAACTCCGTGGCTTTCCCGACTGGCCCAAATGGCATACTATCTGCCCTCTCGTATCTCCGATACGATCAGCGCATGGCCGGATCGCCAATCACACCTGGTTGCCGGCGGATGGAAGACACTTGAGCTACTCCATCGCGACGGGCAGCAATTTGCCCCTAACCTCAGCCTGCTGGCAGCGTATCAGACAGCGCAGATGCTGTTCCCCCACTGGATGCGGCGGAAGCTTCTCCCAGACGGCACGCATGCAAGTCGACATGATATTTGGTTTGGGCTTCCGGCGGAGTTCGTTAGTTTTCTGCAAGACAAAAATGGCGGAGGAGAGCAAAGCAGTCTCTCAGCCTTCGCCCTGCGCCTGTTCCTGGGCGAGCGCTGTCTCCGTGATACAGATGCGATGGGTATGGGGGTATCGCTCGAAATCCGGGCACCGTTTACCGACCACTGTTTTATCG
>JAMCWX010000026.1 GCA_023480885.1 Chloroflexota bacterium
ACTGGTGGCGAAGGGCAAGTCCAACAAAGAGATCGCTTATGCGCTAAACGTAACTGAACGAACGATAGAGTTCCACGTGGGCAATATTCTAAGCAAGCTGGGCGTCGCCTCGCGGGTCGAGGCGGCAATGTGGGCGAGGGATCGGGGGATAGATAGCTGAGTTATGCGACGACGATCTAGGCGAGGTAGCCATGGAAGATATAGGCTTCAGACCCTTCTTCCCTCACAGAACGTAAGGCGACCACTTGTGGAAATCCGCAGATGGAAAACTGTGGAAATCCACAGTTTGCAACCTGCCTCACTCGTGCTAGGATGGCAGTGCCACCGCAAAAATCGGTGAGCTTTCCAGCTACAGGAGGTTTGAGTTTGGACAGGGTCAAGTTCGTTGTATTACTGGTACTGCTGGCGCTGCTACTTGGCGTAGGAAGCGTCGCCTCCGCTGTAGGAGCAGTTGGTGTCCCTCCAACAGGTGGCTCGGTAAGTACAAGACATCTTCTGCTGCAAGCACAGGACGTGGCTGAGTTAGGGACGACGCACGTGATGTCGCCAGACAGTCCAAGTTCGGAACCTGTTGGTACGGGCGTTCTTCGTGGGTGGGAAGAGGCTCGGGTGACAGCCTTTCTCTTGGACATAGAGAACGCCAAGGAGAGTGCGCTAATAATCAGTAATTCCTACAAGTTCGCATCGCCAAAGTCAGCGCAGGCTGCGGTCCAGTCCGTGCAGGATCCGACTTGGATGGCGCTGCGACCTAAGGGGACCTCTCTCCTCAACCCCGCGTTGGCGCTTTCCCTTAGTTCTCGGTCGGACGCGTGGGGTATTTGGAAGGGGATAGACAGAGAGAGCTTGCTCACCTATCTCATCATTGTTCAGTCCGGTTCTGGTGTTGCCAGGATACAGATGTCCGTCATGCCAAACAGGGAGCCCTTTGCGCAGCGGTTGGTTAACCAGATGGTCGAGAAGATATGCAGTGGGAAAGTGGGAGCCATTCCCGGAACGGGAGCATCAGGTGATCAATTGGAGGTCAACCCGCTATGGTGGGCAGTGGGTGCAATCGCAAATCACTGGGAGTATCCGGTGGTAGACGGAGAGCAGCACAATCTCGCCGTCTGGAGCGCTTCTGACGGCACAGATGCTCACTATCTGGGCCCGGCTGGCGATTCGGCGACCTGCGTGAGCACCAGTGGGTGCATCTCCAACTGGACGTGGTGGCTCAAGTATCCTGAGAGCAAGTTGGGTGTGCCCAAGTCGTTCCTGCTTCTCCAGGGTTGGGCGGGCGCCAACGACATACACAACTACTCGGCAACTGTGTGGTTGACCTGATGGAGAGTTAATCGCCGGCTTATTTTGCGTAGACTCTCGTAACCAGCCTATGGACACTACGCCGATGAACAACAGTGGGGTGTAGTGTTTGTTCATTGATGATTATCGAGTTGTCGTTATCTGGTACGAAATCAACCTCATCCACCCTTTGCGCCGCTTCCTGGGCGAGCCAGTGGATTTGGAAACCCAGAACGAGTGAGCGACGCGGTTGCAAACTAAATTCCCCGAGTCCCTTAACGGGGTCTCGCTGGATAGGCGTGAAAACTGGAGTGTGCTATGTATCGGATCAATTCCGCTTTTGTCTTGCTGGTAGTCGTCATTCCACTCCTGGGAATGTTCACCGTGGCTCGCTGGCGCCACGTTCGTTCTCGCTCGCTTGCTTACAACGTCGCTTTACTGGCACTCATTGGTTATTCCCTTGTACTTCTCAACTTCACCCTGTCCCCGATCCGATTCGGGCTATCGACACCAGGACTTGATTGGGCACGACTGCTGGCAGCGCTCGTTCCGTTCCGTGACATCTCCAGCATGATGGCAAACCCTTCGCCGGACGCCACCACTCTCTGGCGCAATATTGGTGGCAACATCCTGCCTGTCGTCCCCTTCGGCATTCTGCTGCCAGTTCGAAGACCAATGGGAACCTCAAGCTCGCTAACTGGCTCTACACCATCGCCAAGAACCACGCCTTCTCTGAGCTGCGACGGAGACAGCTAATCTCGTGGATTCCTCTGTTCAGGCCGAAGGGCGATGAAGAGGTGGGGGAGCCTGAGTTGCAGAGAACGACGGATCTGGTCGAGGATGTCGTAACGAGACAGGTGCTGCGAGAGGCGTTGGCGAAGTTGGACAAGGAAAGCCGCGCAATGCTACTTCTGATAGTAGAAGGGGCAACCCAAGCCATCCCTGTGGAAGGCATTGATGGCGTTGTGGACAGTCTGCTGGTTGCAGCCCAAGCTCAGGGCAATCTAGGGAACTCGCTGTTTGCGAGCGCTGGCCAGCAGTATCTGACAGCGACGTAGAACGAAAGCATCTGACGAGCGAAGCCCCGCTTCCAATTGGCTTCGCTCGGCGTCCGTCAGGGAACGCACGTAAATTGGTGGTCTCATACCCTTCGCTGTGCAAGATTCGAGCCAATTCTCTAACATCTACATTGCGTAAGCACTAGAGAATCAGTCGTCGAATTGAGGCAGACTGGCTACAGCAAAAATAATTCGATACTACCGGGGAGTATATATCGAAAAACCCCGATATATCGGGGTTTTTGAGGTTGGAGCGGGTGAGGAGGTTCGAACTCCCGACATTCTGCTTGGGAAGCAGACACTCTGCCAACTGAGTTACACCCGCCGGTTATTGTGCCGCTTGCAAATTATAGCTCACACGGCAGGGCAAGTCAAGCACACAGGCGGCCTCGGCGACCTCGTATTGCAGGCGGCTTCGTTAGAACCCACGATAACGCCAGTCGGTGCTGAGCCGCGCTCAAATCCCCAACTCGAACAGCTGCTCCGACCCGAGCCCAAGGTCGTTCACGATTTGCCACACGCAGGCGAGGGCCTTCTGTGAGTTCGCTTTGATGCACGGAGCCGCAGCAGGGTCGGCGGATAGCTCCTTGAGCAACTCGTAGACCTGCAACACCTTCTTCTCGACGTCCGTGGGTGGCGGAAATCCTCCGTTTCCCGTCATCGCTTCGCCGTCTCCCTTCTGCGCCCTTCACAATTGAGTGAATAAAAACAACACTCGCCGAAATCTCGGCTACGGATGGCGAGTGTAACATAACTCAACGCACCACGTCAAGTTATCGAGAAGATAGCGATTGTCGGCAACCTTGCTTGGTCCTCGCCACGCAGCCGAACATTGTGTTCGCCCTGACGGCTAGATTATCTCGGTATGCCCATCGAATTGGTGCCCCCAGCATTGTCGTTGAAATACGACGAACGCTCGACTACCACCGGCCGGTCGGACTGCACCAGCGTGGATATCGCCGCTCCCTGCACAATCTTGTTGGCCCAGACATTGAATCTGGAGTTGCCGGCCACATCGTACGTCTTCGCAGTGGCCTCACCCTTCTCGTCCAGGAACGTTATCGTCACCCTCGCCGCTTCTGCGTTGGGATTCAACACGAGTATCCACTCATTGAAACCGTCTGCGGTTTTGCCGTCGGGCAGGAACCACTGGTTCGCCGGCGCAGTCGCGCCCAACGTGTTGTGGCCAGCCCGATTGCCAGACCAGTACATCGAGCGCTCGGCGACGATGGGCTTGTTGGCCTCAACCTTCGTCGCCACGGCCCCCTGCGCGACGATCTTATTGACCCAGACATTCGTCCTCGTCCTAGGGGGCAGCATGACCGTGGTGCTCTCCACCGGGCCATTCTCTCTCATGTAGGTGAGCTTCGCCTGCGCCGCGTCGGCGTTCGGATTCAGCAGCAGAATCCATGTGTTGAAGTCGGGCCCCCCAGACCCCTCCGCGAAGTACCAGTTCGGCGCCGGCGCTGTCGCCCCCAACGTGTTGTGCCCGCCTCTGCCCTGGTCGAAATACATCGACCTCTCGGCCACGACCGGCAAGTCAGACTCCACCTTCATCGATACCGCGGCGGACGGAACCTCTTTGTTCACCCAGATGTTCAGACGAGACATTGGGGTAGCCGTGTAATCCTTGTTTACCACCGATCCATCGGACTTGTAGTACGTCACGCTCAGCTTGGCAGGAGCGTCGTTGGGATTCATCACCAACAGCCAGGTGTCGAAGAAGACGTCTGTAGACCCTTCGGCAAAGTACCACGTTTTCGCTGTGCTCCTGGCTCCAGTCGAGGTGTGCCCATCGTGACCGAAGTACATAGCCCGCTCGGCGTAGATGGCCTGATCGGAATCGAGCTTGATGGACACGGCGTGATTTGGCAGTATCTGATTCACCGAGACGTTGAGCCTGCTCTTCGGCGCAACCTGAAACTCTCGCCGCTCGGTCTTCCCCGCCTCGTCGTAGAAAGTGGCATACACCTTCGCCGGCGCGAGGTTCGCGTTCATCAGCGAGAGCCAGGTCTGGTACCCAGGGGAGGTGCTGCCTTCGGCGAAGTACCAGGTAGAGGCCGGCGGCTTGCCGACGAGGAAATTGCGAGTGATCGACGCTTGCTTCCCCAACGTGGTGGTTACAACTGCCTTGAGCGTGTGCTGCCCTTCAGGGTATTTGCTCGGATCGAGCTGCCACGTCCAGTCGGGCTTGGCGAGAGTCGCCACTGTTGCGTCGTCGACGATATATTGCACCTTAGCCAGCGCCCATTTGTCTTGCTGTGAGAGCTTCACCACTGTGGGCCGCGAGATGCTCGCGCCTTCGGCCGGGGATTCGAACTTCACTTCGGGCACTGGCAGACTGGCAAAGACGGTCTTCCGCAACTGAGGAATCACGGTGTAGAGGTTGTTGCCAGGGCAAGTAGTCTGGTTGGAATCCCTGTGCCCGTAAATGTTCGGCAGAACGCGGTCGACGAAGAATGACTTCCCCTGGGGATCGATGCCGTATTTCGTGGAGAGCCAGGCCAGCAGCCCTACCAGCGCCTTGCGTGCTGGATCGCTCAACTGCGTCGTCCCATAGTCGCCCAGCACCGCGATGCCAATGCTGCCGTAATTGTGCCCATAGGCGTGGCCAGCCACCACGCCGTCGCCGCGGCGACCTTCGTAAATATTGCCAGCTGCGTCGACCAGGTAGTTATAGCCGATGTCGCCCCAGCCGAGGGTGACGGTGTGATAATAGTAGACCGCGCGTACGAGGGCCGGGCCATTGGTTTCGTCATTGGGGGTGAGAGTGTGATGGATGACCAACTTCTGCGGCTTGCGGTACTCGGCAGGCCAGACTTCCTTGCCATTGCGGTCGAAGCGCAGTTTCTCGTTGGCTCCCCATCCCTCGCGGGAGATGATCGTCGGCTGGCCTGGCCCTTTCGGCAGCACGGCTCGCTTGGCCTGCTCCAGATTCGGGCCAGCCGTCGAGCCGATGTAGGTTACCGCGACCTTCTCGATTACAGGCGAGGCATCGCCTGATGTGGACAGAATCGCGCGGTATTGCAGGTAGCGTCCTGGCTTGACAGCTATCACCTGGCTCTCGGCGTCGTCCTTCTCCTGGTCAGACGGCGCCCTGGCGTGCACTAGCCGCCAATCCGACCAATTCTTGCCGTTGGCGCTGGTGCGTATCTCCAGGTCCACGCTGGCGCCCTGTGGCAATTGAGAGCTTTGCACGGCGCCAACAGCGTTGAAGACGAAATCAGCCTGCTCGACTGCCGACGTGAAGGTTCCTTCCTTGGAGTTGTCCAGGGCGACGGCGCCATCCCCCACGTCCACGACCTTGGTCTTATATTGCGTCCCTGCCTCGAAGTCAGCCCTCGTGGTCTGGTGCCACGTGCCAGCCATCGTCTCGCCAGGTTTGCCAACTGGTTGCTTGCCGTTCGCTATTCCCGGTCTTTGCAGTTCGACGCTGACGCAGCTATTGAAAGCCAACGCCATTAATAGGGCCAGGCTGATAAAACGCCGCCATCTAACCACAATCCACCTCCCCAAACCCGAGGTCATTCTGCCAGGTAATAAAACCTCTGCCCTCGACGTGCCATGCCGGCCAGGATGCGTTTGGCGTCCTTTGGCCCGTGGCACTCTATGCGATCGACCAGGCAGCCTGATTCCTGCAGTTCTTTCTCCACGAAATCTGCCGAGGCTATGGCGTCGCCCAGGATGGTGACGCGCGAGGCCAGCCTGGCCTCATCGATGCTGAATCCCACCGTAGGATTGAATCTGGCCACGTACGGAGCCACGACCTCCAGCGCTTCCTCGCGCACGCCGTTCTCAGAAAGCGCCAGAAGCAGATAATGATATATCGGCTTCTGCTCAGGACGGAACCCCTTGGGCCGCTCTGCCCGCTGGCGCCAGCTAAAGCATCTGGGATGCTTATCCAGGGCCTTCATGGCGTCCACCGCTGGCAAAGTGGTGCCGTCGTTCCTGTACCACGGATGGTAGTCGAACTTCTCGTTCTCTCCCTGCGCCAGAACCCAGAAGGCGTTGTTGAAGACGTAATCGGGCACTTCCCCGTTCATCAGCATTCGGCTCATCTCGACCGCTCTTTGCGCGTGCGTCACTTCGTCGATGACTGGATAGGATGGGTAGTTCCGCGTGCCGACCACCAGCCCGTTCTCGCCGGCGATCAGCGGCAGCGAATGGCCGACCTTGGCCCGAACTATCTCGTCGTACCACTCGAAAAGATAGAAGCCGCATTGATCCTGGCACCCGGGCGGGCAGCTATAAGGCCTGGCCGCGGTCCACTTGGCGCGCCCTCCCTTGCCCCAGAGCAAGGGGCGGTTGCTGGCATAATTGTGCATGCAAATGGCCATCCGATCGAATAGAGGCATCCGCTCGCGCTGGACCATCGCCTCCAGTGCGCTCTCCAGAAAAGCCGTGTCCCAGTAATGCCCTCCGGGACACAGCGGCGTAAATAGCGGATAGAGGCCAACGTCGGCCATATAATCCAGGCAGGGCAGAAGTATGTCCACAAATCGCTCGACCAACCTCGGCTTGCACCAGTCCTCCGGCGCCCACTCCCCCGCCAGATTGGGCTCGTTAAGCACGTGAACGTAATGCACTCCCCAGTTGCTGTACGATCGCAAGAGCCCGTAGATCGCACCCCTGTCGAGAGGCTTTATCTGTGGCGTGGAGATCCTGATCACCGGCTCCACGTCGTGCTCGATGAGCTCTTTGACGAACGGCTCGGGCACGGGCCTGTCGATCTCGGAATACAGCGTCAGCCAGCTCGCACCCAGGTCTTTTATCTCGGGAATCCAGAAGCGGGCGTGCTCGCCGTCGAAGTGCTGCACGTCCATGTAGTAGTGAAATCCGATGCCTGTGTCGTCGTTGGGACGCGGATATTTCTCCAGACGCATTGCTATCTCGAAACCGTCGTTTTGACTATGTCGCCAGCGTGGTTTACGGTCGCCCTCGCGAATCGCCGCACCTCTTTGCCGTCGGCCGTGGGCAGGGCCCTGTGTGACGTGAACAGCGTCAGCTTGTGCAAAGGTCCGATGCCGTGAGAGTGCAGCCCCCCCCGCTCCACACTGGCAGTTCAGGCCGCATTGCCCGTTGCAGCTCATGGCGCCGTGTATTTTCAAGCTGCCGCCGTGCATCTCAGGACAGCATTCGTGGAGGTGCCCGACGACCCTGTGAATAGATCGACAGGCACGTCCCCTTCCGACTTGGCCGACGTCCGATGCTGGCAGAGCAGATGCGGCCGCGAGCGGAAGGCTCCTTTAGTCGTCGCCAATGGCTGATAGGCGGACTTAGGGTTCGAGTCCGGCACCTTATCCAGGTGACTCGAAGGGTCGCCGTAAAGCACGAACTCCAGCAAAGTCTTCTGGTCGTCGCCGTCCAGCCAGCCTTGACGCTCGGCTATCTCGTTCATAAAGCTCTGCTTCGCCCTCATCAGCGCCTCGCCAGCCGACAGGCCGTTGGTCATATTCTGCCAGAAGTGCACGGCCAACAGGTCGGCGTTGGACAGCGGCGGCGCGGGAACGCCGTAAGACGTTACCGTCGAGCCGACGAACGCGATGGCTCCGTCCGCCACGAAGCGCAGCGCCAGCGAGCTGCTGCCATCCTTCCCCAGAATGTTCGCCCCGTAACACGCCTCTGAGAATATTACCGAAGATGCCACGTTGGCCTCGGCAATCATCTTCGGGCTCAGCGCGACCGGCAGCATCGGGTAGTCGTCGGGATAGCTGTAATCCTTCTGTCCGTACCAGTTTTCCGAATCCTTCGCCCCGTGCAAGTTAAAGTAGCTCAGGCTTGATCCGAGCAACCAGTTGACATTGAAAACCGCCTCCGTGACTGGCGGGCTCGTCAGCAGCGCTTTAGCATCACCGATAGCCTCGTAAACCGCCGCCGACGCGTCCTTCCAGACCAGCGCGCTCAAGCCAAGGCTGCTGGTGCGCAATTGCGGGAACTTCACGCTTATACCCAGGGACAGCAGCACGCCGAGGCATCCCAATGGCTCGACTTTCTGGCTGGGCTTGTGTTTGTGCGCAATTGCCGTTTCCAGTTGCCCGAGCAGGAACGAGATGCCCCCGCCCTCGGCATCCGGCATCCTGCCTATCGCCCTCTGCGGGATGAGGAAATCGGCGTCCCTGGACGCGTAGGGATTATCGGACGGCACGTTCTCGTCTTCGTCCTCGGTCGGGTTGCGCAGGCGATGGAACGGGATAATCGAATCCCCGCCGACAATAAGAACGTACGACAGCTTCCGCTGGTTCTGCGCCAGGCTCTTTTCCAGACGGTCGACGAGGTTCTTGATCATCTCTGGCTTCTCTGGATCCACCGGCTTCAGGCCAAAGGGTTCCAAGCTGGCGTCATCGTCCACGTAGATGATTTGCGCGTCCACGTCTGAGCCCTTGAGGGCCTCCTGGAACTCTTTGAGCTTGCGGTCGAGCCTGTCGAATCCCTCCTGGCCGTACTTTGCGATAAGCTTACTCCTGCTGGTGATGATGGCCTCGGCGGTAGTCGTGGTCGATGGACCCACTGGCTCGCTGCGTTGCTGGCTGCCGAGTAGCAGATTGCCGATTCGCTGCAAGTCTGCCTGAAATCGGGCCAGGTCGGCGTCGTTGAGCCCTTTGGGGCCATCGATGGGCGTAACATCTTCCAGTTCGAGCTCATCAGGCATGGCCGTCTCCGGCTCCACCGGCGCGGACTTCGGTAGCATCGAGATCGCCGCCTCTACCTCAGGTGGTGAAACTGTCCCCCCGTTCGGCGTCGGCAGCTCGATTTCCTCCCCCAGATTGGGCACCTTAAAGGGCGTGTCTCTGAACATCTCCTTGACCAGCGTGCCTCCGGGGTCGATGCCGAGGGCCTCGTGCAGCAGGGCGAGGCCCTGCCTCTCCCTGGTCTTGTCTCGTGTCATAATCTCGGCCAGGATGAGCTTGGCCTTGAGGGTGTTCGGCGCCTTTTGCAGCACCTGCATGCAGGCCCGTTCGGCGTCTCGCAGCATGCCGCCGCGCCAGAGCGCCTCCGCGCGCGCCAGTTGAAGCTCGATCCGCCCATCCTGCGCGGTGATGACCTGGTCGAACTCCTTCAGTGCCTGAGAATACTGCTTCTTACTGCTGTGCCAGCGGGCGACAGCGGCGATTGGCGTCTTCAGTTGCGCAGGCTCTTCCCCGTCGCGTTGGGCGTAAAGCTGCTTCAATCCTTCGGCGATGTCAGGGTTATTGGGGCTGATCTGGTAGGCGCGCTCGAACTGCTCGATTGCGGCCGGCAAGTCGTCCATGCCGCCGTAGACGACGCCCAGCGCGCTCCGCGCCAGCACGTTTTCAGGGTCGACCTCGATCACAGCCTTGAACTGCTCGGCGGCCTTGGCGAGAGCCCCCTGCTCCAGGTATGCCTGGCCGAGCAGGGAATGGGCCTGTGTGTGCCTGGGAAAGTAACTGAGGATGTGCTGGCAGACGGCGACGGCGTATTCGTTTGACCCAAGGCGAATGGCCAGGTCAGCCCGCTTGCAAAGTTCTTCTAGCTTCAACTGCGCTTGCACCGTTTTTCAGCAGCTTGAGGCAAAGCACTGGTTGTTTCCAGCCAAAGGGTGGGAGGGGGCTATAAAACCTGTGTCTAACTGCACGCAAGTATAGCAGATAAGCCCCCGCAAATACAACTGTGTGCTTTGACTGCCCATCCCCTAATCGATTATCATCATAAACAAGCCTTTGTTGGGAGACCGACCATGCCGAAATCCAAAGGAAAAGACGACGAGCTAGTCCGCGTCGCCACCGCGCCGAACCCCGTCATCGCCGCTTCTTGGCAAGAGCTGCTGAAGGAAGAGGGCATCCCCGCGATGGTCAAGATCGAAGATACTCTGGGAGTGGCCTACCAGGTCTCGTCCTTCTATCCCTGCAGCATCTTCGTCCTGGCAACGGATGCCGAGCGCGCCAAGAAGATACTCGACGAGTTGGCAGAGGAAGATGCTGCTCCTGAAGGCGATTCCGCTTTCAGCGACGAAGAACACCTGTCCAGTTGAATTGGCAGGTCGCTATCGCTCTGGCATCATAAAGCTTCCATCTTGCACCAGTTTGGCTTGCCCGTTCAGGGCACCACCAAGGATGAAAACCTATGGACGCGCACCGCAAAGGACGTGAAGAACGCAAAGAATTCCTCATAACCCCCTTTGCGCTCTTTGCGGTTTAGCGTGTTTTCGTACCAGAAACGATCCAACGCGGTCCCCTCTTGCCTCTCCAACCCACTGCATCTGCCATTTCAATAAGTTGAATCACTCGTGGTACTGCATCTGGCACTAAAGCCGCGCAATAATCAACCTCAGTCTAGGTGAGGAGGTTGAAGTGAACAAGCTTCTGCTTTGCATTCTGCCAGTAGTTACTGTGCTTCTTTCGTTGACTGCCTGTGGGGGGCAACTGCGCCCGCCGCGAAACAGGGGGAATCCTCAGCATCCACAAAAGTGTCCTCTCAAGCGGCTCCTGCAACAGCCACAGCGGGGTCGACTCAAGCCGCAGCCATAGCTGCGCCCACCCAAGCTCCTGCAAAAGCTGCGCTCAGGGCAGCGCCGTGATCGCCGACAAGCTGCTAACCCCCGCCGACGTCGAGAAGGTCAGCGGACTCACGGGAATCAAGCTGGTTCCCCGTGATCCGAGCAAGGGTGCGGGCGGCGATCTAAACTTCGCTACCTCAGATGGCAAGCTAGTGCTGATGGTTCTGGTTGGGGGCGCCTCGCTCTACCAGCCATCAAAGGCGCAGAAGGGGTCCTTCCACGCCGACGTAAGCGGCATCGGCGATGAGGCGTTCGATGGTCCCTCAGATGATTCCAACCCATTCAAAGCGCCGGGAGGGACGGCAGAGCCTTTCCTTCTAATGTTCCGCAAGGGCACATCTGCCATCACACTATCGACATACATGAACATGGATGCCCAGAAGCTATATCTAAGCCAGGACAAGCTGCGCGAGTTGTCCAAAACTATGGTGTCGCGGCTGTAGGCTCATCAGAGGAATAGACAATAGCTCTCCTTCTGAGAAGGCGGAGCGCCTGCCTGCGCTTTCGACAAAGCCTCCAGGACTGCCTCACGCAGGGCCTCGGCCCGTTGCTCTCTCGATTCCACGTTCGCGGGGACGAGGGTCCGAGTCAATGGCGAATCAGCCAGTCTGGCGCTATCGTCCCAGTTCTGCAGCACGACCTGGAGGTCGCGCTCGATGTCCGCTCTGTTCAGCGCCACGGGCGGCCGTCGGCCGCTCATTATGGCATCGAACCAGCACTCGACGCCGATGCGGGTCATGTCCAGCACGAAGCCATCCATAGGATGGGTGGAACCGTATGTCCAGTTGCGAGCCAGCGGGATATTCTCGAATCCAAGGGCTTCAAGAAGGTCTTTAGGCTTCGGGGTCACTGCCGCTGCGAGGTAAAGGCCGCCGAGGGCGAACAGGCCAACGTGATCCAACACTAGCGATTGCGTGGTTGCCTCTGGCAGCACATCGATGAAGCCCATATGGCTCTTCCTTCCTGATTGCGTGCCACGCGTAGCCTGGTAGCTGGGTGCTTGACGATTCTCTCCAGGAACGCCAGGTCGCCTTCGGGCTGAGCATCGAATCCAAGCTCCCTGCAGAACGAATGTTCTCTCGTATAGATCCAAATGCGTCGGATGTCGTCGTGGTCTGAGGGACGGCCTGTCTCAACCCACACCTGCTCTGGCTCATCTTCACTGTACAACATATCTTGAAGTACGGCATTTTCCAAGAGGAAAAGGCGATCCTTCAGCAGCCTTTGGCGCTCCTGTTGTGAAGCTTTTTGCATTCGTTCTCGATAGTGATGCAGGGCACGCGAACGCAAGGCAAGGCAGGTTTTCCCGACGCCGCCCCGCCCGCTTACGTTCAGTATTTGAGGTATCGGGTCGTCGTCAGCCAGCCACGACTCGAAAGAGTCTAGCTCCCTCTCCCGTCCTGTGAACACCGCGGCTTCCAGCGCGTTGATCGCGTCGCCGATTGTTGGCATACAGCCCCTACGAGATATTTCCTTAATTACGGGACCTACGCGGGTCAGGTACCGATCAACCGCAAAGGGCGCTATGGACGCAAAGTTTCAATGAATCTTTTTGCGCTCTCTGCGGTGAAACCAGGCTCCTGAAAGGCTACCGCGTAACTCCTGTTAATTAAGCTGCTTGCAAGATATATCATGGATGTGGAACGCTGTCAATTTGGGCGCTGCTTCGTCTGCCATTCGCAAACTGGCAGGACTATCCACACTGCCTGCATCCACGCCAGGTTAGCTGGAATAGCCCTTGCCGGGCAGCAAGTGCAGTTGACAAGTCGCCATGATCGTGCTAGCATAATGATAGCATTATGCTAGTCGATTGAAATACCCAAGCGGAGAGGAGCTATGCCTGATATCCTCGTGCGCGACGTGCCTCAGCAAACGGTGGATGTGCTCAAGCAACGCGCAAAGCAGCACCGAAGGTCCTTACAGCAGGAACTGCTCAGTATTCTCGAAGCTACAGCCGAGGGCTCCCAAGCTCGAAGCCCCAGCCAGATCGCCGCGGCCATCAGAGCGAGGCTGGCACAAGGCCCTCGCACGTTCGGCGATAGCACGGATCTGGTGCGGGAGGATCGTGAGCGGTGAGTGCTCTCGAAAAGCTGGTGGTCGACGCCAATGTGGCGGCCAAGTGGTACGTGCCGGAGCTAGACAGCGAAGCGGCCTCCGCCATCCTCGATCGTGGGGACCCCCTCTTCGCTCCAGACCTGATCATTGCCGAGTTTGGCAACGTGGTGTGGAAGAAGGTCAGCAAGGGGGAGCTTGGCCAATCCGAAGCGGTGGAGATCATCAGGGCCTTCATCTCGAGCAGTCCAGTTGTCCTGCGGCCTGCTACAGTCTTTCTCAGCGCTGCCTTCGACATCGCGATTCGCTATAATGTGACGGTGTATGATGCCCTTTATCTTGCTGTAGCGCTGGACGAGTCCTGTCCGCTGGTCATCGCCGACAAAAGGCTCGGCCAAGCGCTCCGTGGGACAGAGTTGGAGAAGGCGATTCTGGTGCTACGTAATCTGTAAACCTGGAATCCCCGAACGCGCCAGAATCATTTTGCCACACAGATGTCGGCCCCCCCGCGTGCTCGTGAAAACAGTCGAGGGCGAAGAATTGGCATACGCTGTGCGCGCTGGCCACTCGCTTGACGACCAGACGTGGCACCTCTTCTAACCCCGCTTTAACCCCCGCGTGATCAGCGCCAGCGCCGTCACCGCTGTCAGTTGCCGATAGGCGTCGGCGAAGTCTGGCTTGAGCTTCACCGCCTTCTGGAACTCCACCACTGCCTCGTCGTAGCGCTTGAGCTGTTTCAGCACCACGCCGGCGTTGCGATGGTAAGTGGCCTCCCCTGGATCGAGCTTCATCGCTTGCTCGTATTCGTACAGCGCCTCCAGGTACCTCTCCTGCGCCTCGTAGATGGTGCCCAGGTCGCTGTGCCACTCGGCGCGGTCTGGCTCGAGCTCCACTGCCTTCTCGATCTCCGTCAAAGCCGCGTCGAAGCGCTTGAGCTCCCGATACAGCACGCCGAGCCGCTGCCGATAAGCCGCCTTCTGCGGCTGAAGGTCCGCGGCCTTCTGCAATGCTTGCAGCGCCGGCTCGTGACGACCCTGAATCTCGTAGACCACGCCAAGCTCGTGGAGCACGTCGGCATCGCCAGGCGATAGGCGTGCGGCCTCTTCCAGCTCCGCCGCCGCCTCGTCATACCTCGCCAGCCGCTTGTAGGCGACGCCAGCGTTGCGACAGAAGGTGGCTACCTCTGGCGCCAGTTCTACCGCGCGACGAAACGCGGCGAGGGCGTCCTCGTAGCGTCCTTGTGATTCGCACATCTCGCCGATCTGGTTGTGCGCCTGAGCCAGCGAGGGGTCCAGCTTCAGCGCTTCCTCGAACTCGGCGATGGCGTCGTCGAACTCTCCCAGCGACCGATGCACTATGCCTGTGTCGCAGTGATAGACGGCTGAATCGGGCTGCATCTCCTTGGCCTGGCTCATCGCCCGTAGCGCCCGCTCATGATAGCCAAGCTGGTGATAGATGTTGCCCAGCTCGTTGTAAAGCTGCGCCCTGGTGCCATCGAGGCTGATGGCTTGCTCTAGCTCGGTAGAGGCTTCTTCGTACCGCCCGAGGATCGCGCAGGCGAGGCCGACGCTCCGGTGATACTCGGATTCCCTGGGCTTGAGCTCTGCCGCTCGCCGGTGCTGGACCAGCGCCTCGAGGTAACTCTCCTGCTTCTCGTAGGCCGATCCCAATAGATTGTGCCACGCGGCCTCTCCCGGCTGAAGCGCGACAGCCTGCTCCAGCGCGCGCGTCGCGTCCTCGTATCGCTGCTGCCTCAACAACAACGCGCCCAGGTTGCGGTGATAGATGGCCACGTCAGGCCGCAGTTTTACCGCCTTCTGGAACTGCGACAGCGCATCCTTGAATTGCCCCTTGATCTCGAAAACGCTGCCCATCTCGTTGTGCGCCTCGGCGGAGGTCGAGTTCAGCCTGATGGCCTCCTGGAACTCCTGCGCCGCCTCGTCCAGCTTCTCCATCTCCTTGTAGTGCGTGCCTAGCTTCAGGTGGTAGATGGGGTTCGTCGGCTCGATCTCCACGGCAAGCGCGTATTCTTGCAATGCCTCGTCTGTTTTCCCCACTAGCTGATAGATCGCACCCAGCTCCGAATGGGCGTCGGCGAAACTGGGCTGAAGGCGCAGCGCCTCCTGAAGCTCGGCGATGGCCTCGTTGAAGGTCCCAGTCCAGGCCCCTGCAAATATATGCAGATCGCCCATCGCCTGCTCGTCCTGGCGTATCTGCCTGAGCGCGGCGGCGACATTCCGATGATAGTTTGGGTTGTCCGGGGCGAGGTCTACCGCCTTGCGGTACAGGGCGAGAGCCTCGTTGAGCCGCAACTGCGATTCGTACACCGCTCCCAGCTCGTTGTGGACGTCGGCCCGTTTGGGCGCCAGCCGCACAGCTTCCTCCATCTCTCGCGCGGCGCTGTCGAACTGGCTCAGCAGCGCGTAAAGGACGCCCAGGCCCTGTCTGAACGTGGCGTTCTCGGGCTCGATCTGCACAGCTCGCTGGTGCTCGGCCAGCGCCTGCTCGTACTCGCGTCGGTCGATGTACGTCAGGGCCAGATCGTAATGTACGGCCGCGTCCCCCGCGTCCAGCTCCAGCGCGCGGCTGAGCTCCTCCTTGGCCTCGTTGAGCCGTCCGAGAAGGCGACAGACAGAGCCAGCGCGGCGACGGTGCAGCGCGGAGTCCGGCTCCAGCTTCGCGGCCCGCTGGTACTGCCCCAGGGCTTCTTCCAGATGGTCCTGCACCTCGTAAAGGGCGCCCAGCTCGGAGTAAGCAGAGGCGTATTTTGGCGCGATGGCGATGGCACGCTCGAATGCGGCGAATGCCTCGTCGTCGCGGCGCAGCTCCCTGCATACAGTGCCGACCTTGCACAGGTACTCGGCGTTCTTGCCGTCTAACTGGCTGGCTTTCTGATAGACTTCCATCGCGGCGCGCTGGCGGCCCTGGCTGCGGTACATGTCCCCCAGCTCGGCGTGCCACGACGCGGAATCGGGCTCAATCTTGATGGCTTCTTCAATCTCGTGCGCGGCATCATCCAGCCTGCCCAGCGCGCGATAAAGCAGGGCCAGGTCGTGGCGGTAGAGGCCAACCTCTGGTTTCAGCGTCACAGCCTGCGTCAGTTCTCGCAGCGCCGTTTCCAGCCTCCCCTGCTGCTGATAGACCAGGCCAAGCTGGTGGTGGGCATCGGCCTGCTGCGGCCGCCGCACCACAGCCTCTTCGAGCTTGGCCTGGCC
>JAMCWX010000059.1 GCA_023480885.1 Chloroflexota bacterium
TGTTGTCACTGTAGTTCGGCTATACAAGGGCGCACTGAACCCGGTCGAGGTCAAAGCGATCTGGAACTTGTAGTAAGCCGCGCCAGTCACAGGTTGCCAGGAGAAAGTGGGGACATCGTAGAAGTCTAGAACCGCGCCATTACCAGGAGAGGAGAGCGCAGGCATACTGGTGTCGCTAGCCCATTGTTTGGTGAAGTACATGACGTTGCTGTAGGCGCCTGCTGGAGGAGACGGACGCTCGACTTGCACCCGCCAGAACCAGATTCCGTCAGAGAAATGAATGGCCGGCGTGTAACGAGTGTTCGAGGTGGTGTCGTCGACAATTGTTGTCCTAAAGTCACTCTTATTGCTGACCTGGATGCGGTATCTGGTTGCGCCGGCAACAGGCGACCAGGAGAAGTCGGGAACGCCTAGAGGAGGGTACTCGTTGACCGTTGTAACTGCACCAGAGCCTGGAGTCAGGGGAATTGGCGCTTCTGCAGCACGAGTAACGAGCGGTCCGATAGGCGCGAGCAGGCCAAGCGTAATCGCCAGGATCAGGGTCATGGAGAATAACGGGCAGCGAGTTGGCCGAGTGTGGATGAGAGAGGCATAGGAAGTGAGGCACTCCCGCAACACGTTTTCCTCCCGCTCAAGCGCAGGCCAAGACCCAAAAGGCTACCTGGCACATGCACGCCGTGTTGCTATGATTATACAGCACGTCGATGGGCTGCACAACGCTGTCTTAGCTCGAGCACGACGACTTCGCATTGATCACAAGAGGAAAAGCCCGCGGGGAGAACCCCGGCGGGCGATGTGGCCACTGTGAAGTTGCGTTACGCCTAATATCTTGCAATAAGCTACTAATGAGTTATGTAGGGCAGGTAGAGCTGGAAGGCACCGCCGACGACCACGGGCTGGCTGAAGGTGCCATTCGACTCTGCCATCACGACCTGGCCCTTGTACAGCGGACTTACGGTCACGCAGAAGTTCCCCTGGGAATCGGCGCCGCCGGTGCCAATCACGATATCCTGCGTCTCCGTCGTCACGTCGTGGATGCGTACAGCGTTACCAGGCGGCGCTTTGCCGCAGACGCGGGTATCCCCAGGGTTGAGCCATCCAGTTATCTTGACCTGATACGAGGTAACCGCCCAGGCAGCCCAAATCCTGTGGGCAGCGTTGTCGCTGAAGGCCACGATCCCAGAATAGCCGGGCACCAGCGTGATTGGGGAATTGGACGGACTGTAAAATCGAATTGGCGAGTAGGCCGTGTAGGAGCCAGGAGGGATCGCAACAGGCTTAGCGCTCGGAGGCGAATTGAGCAGCGCGGTACCGCCCCATCCCTGAGGACCCACGCCGGCTACTGTGCTGGTATCAATGTCAGGACTGCCCGTAATCAGGGGCAGCGAGGTCATGGTCAGGCTTACCTGACGTGTTGTGGCACCCACCCCCTCAAAGAAATTTGCCAGGATGCTATCTCCCGCTCGGATGAGCACCTTTTGGCTAAGCGCATCCGTGATGTAGACTCTGGTTTTGCCTTGGCGCGAAGCATCGGAAGTGGGATAGACTGTGGCCGGCGAACCCTGCTTCGGTGTGGGCGTGACAGTCACTGTCTGCGGGGGTACCGAAAACCAATCAAGGTCTCTCGTAGCGTACAGGTAAAGTTCGAGATAGTTCTCGTTCTGGTTGACGTGCATGGAGTCACAGTATCGCCGGGCGCGATGAACTGTGAAGTCACCATCTGGTAATAGGTATTGACGTAGAGCCTCTGGCTGCTCAGATAAAGCCGAAGAGGTGTTGCCGTGCATGGTAGATGAATTCTCCAGAACTACCATGTTCTGGCCATGCACAGTGTAAACCTCATTGCCGTCTGAATGGCGCACTCGGACAAACCCGGTGCTCCCTTGCTGCAGGCCTATCTTCTTGTAGGTCGGGTCGGTGCTGGTACGGAAAGTAGAAGTGGAGAAACTGCCGTCAGGACCTGCCGTCAGCTCAGCATAGGTTACTGAACTACCTGGCGTGAGGTACTGTGAAAGGCTGACAGAACCACTGGCGCCCGCGGTTACGATCACTTGCTAACCCGGCGGTGCGTTGGTGGTGCCACTGACGCTGTCTTGCTCGTAGCTAGTCCAGGCACGGATGTCGTCTACTGTTACTCTCTTGTCCTCGATCTTAGTAGCGCCGGGGGGAGGGCTGGGATCGAAGCCTGTGTTGAGGAGGGCAGACCATGGAAGATACTCTCACACCAAATCCTGATGGCACTTACGTCATGCCCGATGTCGTGTGGATACCTTTGTCCAACCTGGAACCCAGCCCAGGGTAAGGAGAGATTGCCATGTCAGCAAGCTCAAGCACCCACTCGTCCCCTGCCCCTGCAAGTTGCGGGCCAACCGTGACCCACCATGAGCGCCTCGTTCACGCCGTCGTCCGTCGCCAGTGGGAAGGTCCCCCACGGGGACCCGCGCTACGGCTACCGCACCGTCTGCGGCAGGCTGGTTGATCGCATCTACCGCACCAGTTTAGTGCTAGGCAAAGGTCTGCTTGCCGCCAGATTGCCCGTACTGTTTGGAGGGACACAAACACGGATTGGTGAGAGATGTGGGGCGGAGCTTCCCTGATAGAAGCACGCGGCTTGTGCGAGACTTTCCCTACGGTTCGCCTTTCGCCAAGAAGCTATACGCCCAGGCGCGCAACGCAGCGGAGGAGCGCAACTCGGAGTTCGAGGCTTTGGGGCTGAAGCGAATGCCAGTGTACGGCTGGGAGCGAGTACAGGCGGTAGCCACGGTAGTGGATATGTGGATCAACATCAAGACGATTTTGCGCCTGATTCGGGAGGCGACCCTGGCAGCGAAGGGGCTATCGCCGCCATAAGGGAATATTCACGAAGGTGCTATCATACACAATCACGAGATTTCGCCGCGTGGCCAACAGGCGGTAAGGGAAAACCACGCCCGTGCCTTGCGGGGGCACGTCCTTCGTGACGAAAATGCCGTGAGCCAAAGGGCAGAGCTAATGGATAAGAGGACTCAAAGGAGCAAACCAAGCTGAAACCCCGCCAAAACACCAATGGTCAATTCGGCCACTGGATTTGCTTCGAATCGAAACAAAAGCTCAAGCAGGTGGTAGATTGGCATCAACGCACAAAACGCGGAGACCAACTGCCCAGCGTTGCACATGCTAATGACGCCCTCTCCCTATTTGCTTCGAATACCTGTTCCCGCCTAACCCTCGCCGATGCACCAAGTGTGGAGGCTGGCACACCAAGATGAATGGCACTCGCCCCACCATCGATCGCGACCTCGGTGGGGCGAAGCCGGCCAGGCATCAGAACTATTGGTGTCATGACTGCCAAAGTTCGTATTATGTGTCCGATCCCAAGCGAGAGAAGGGCAAATGGTACGCCAGGCAGGTTTATCGCAAGGGGTTGGACATGTATTTCAACATCGGGGGCTCGTGGCGCAAGGTGACGGAGTGGATTCGCTCGGAGATCGGCGTGGGTAGCGAGCGGAGTCTAGTCTGGAACCCGTTGGGCTGGGCTCTGCGGCGCAAGAAGAGAAAGCCCAAAGCGCCCAAGGTGCGCCTGCCGCATACAACGTTGTGGCGCATAGCCCAATTGGCAGGAGAACGCGCCAGGGCGATGCGCGGCAAGTGTGGCGAGGCCAAGAGCAGCGGAATCTTAGGTTGCGACAAGACGGGCATCCTGATAAGAGGGATATCTGCGGGGCTGCAGGTCTTGGTGGACGGGGCGAGTCGGCTGGTGTGGCGGCTGCGTCGTTTGAGCAGCACCACAGCCGACCAGGCTTCTCTGCAATTGGCGCTAGAGAGTCTGGCCGATGAGGTGGGACTGCGTCTGGAGGATATCAAGGTCTGGCTTTCTGACGGGGGCGGTGCGTATGATGGGGTGATCGGGATGGTAAGCTGGTTGGATACGTTGAGAATCTGCCCCTTCCAAAGTAAGGGTGATAGCAGGTATTAGGCAGGGCTCGTGCCTAAAGATTGAAGGTGACCTGCCAAGCCTGCTGCGAGAAGCAACCAGAGGGTCCAGCAACAGAATTTGCAAAATCCAGCAACACTTTTTTGCAACCGCGGCCTGCAGCAGCACGGTTCCGTTCAGTACTTCCAGTGTGGCCAGACGCTCCTCCATAGCGCCTGAGACGTAGGCCCGAATGGCCGTGGGAATACCTATTACCAGGGTGCTGAATGTGAAGAAGGAAAGCCACAGCCAGAATTCTTGCTCCCAATGGAGTGTCTTCGCCTCTAAGTCCCGACGGATAGCCTGAACCATCTATTCGCTCGTGGTGTTGCAGCACGATCTGCGCGATAGGCCAGGGAAGTCCCGCCTTACCCAAAATGTCGAAGGCGATTTGGGGGTGTGCTTTGATCAGGGAGAACTCGATGTCGCTTATCTGGCCCGGCTTGCTCAGGATCTCCGCCGGCACGCCGACCTTGCCGATGTCGTGAACGACCGCAGCCAAGCGAATCACACCGAAAGCCCATCACTCCAGTCCTTGGCTTCCTTGTAGTTCACAACTTCCACGTTGACTCCTCCGTTTGTAATTTCAGTTTCCTGTGCAAATGTCCCGGCGCGACTTGCGGATCAGTCGCATCATCACGGCGATGCCAACGGCATTCGTGAGTATACCCAGCCCCATCAGTGGTCCACGATACTCGTTTAGGAACAGCGCCGCTCCAGATAGGCCCATAATGGGCAGCACATCCGTGAGGTGGTGGGCACAGCACGCGACCATGGATACCGTGGAGGTGCCAGTTCCTGCTCCGGTCAGCGCCGTCGTCGAACCGGTGCCCTTGCGTAGGTGTAGCCCCGACCGAACGTAGGCGAACAGCCCGACCTGAATGCCAAAGCCGATCACGATCGGGATCACGAAATACCAGTCGCCGGTGACTAGCTCAAAGGCGTGGTCGAGACCCTGAGCCACCCCGACGATTCCAATGTAGAGGCTGGCCAATAGACCAGCCGCCACGATACCGGCCACAAATGGCCATATCTGGAACCGTCGCTGTTGAACAAGAGGTGGTTCCTCCAATCTGTCGGTAGCGGCCATCTCGTGCAGGTCGTAACCAGCAGCCCTGACGGCCCCTCTCAACGCGGGAAGCGCCACGAGTGACGAATCGTAGCTAACGATTGCTGCTCCTGCTGCCAGGTCGACCCTGGCGCTGGCTACTCCACGTACACTTAGAAGCGCCTTCTCGACCCGCGTGACACAGCTACCACACGTCATACCTTCCACGGCCAGCCTCTCGTGCCGGAATGGCCAGCCTGCCCCATCCACGCCATTCCAGCTTCCAGACTTGCCTATCCTTTGCGAGTCCTCGCCCGTGTCTCTGCCAGGCATTACTTGTTGGCTTCCAAGTCCCATCGCAGTACTCGCTCCTTGACGTTGGCCACGTCGCGAATGGTAAGCTCCACATATTTGGTTTCCGCATCGACCAACGGCTTGCCGCCCTCGGTTGTGGGGAAGACGAGTGTTCCGGAGCGGTGATGCCCTCCGCCTGGTGGTCCATCCCAGGCGGTCGGGGTCACCTGCCGCCCCTTATCGGTCCGCAGAGTGGCCAATTTCGAGAGATCGTATTTGTCGAGGTCGACTGAATGTGTATCCATAGCCACGGCGAAGCGCAAAGATTCGCCAGAAGCCTGATTGCCTTCCCATGTGACGTCGATGGTTACGTTGCCAGCCCGGTTCTTCCGCAACTTGTCGGTGGGCACTGGCACCCCAGGCGATCCTCCTGCGGAGGACGGCGCGGTCCCGGTTGACGATGCTGCGGTCTGCGGGCCAGGCGTTGGAACGGAGCCGGTAGTTGTCGGCTTGGGCCCTACCGTCGCGTCTTTGTCCGGCGTGCCCGTAGGCTTAGACTGTGGGGTTGTCGCAGTGGTCACGGTGGGCGTAGTTGCGGCTGAGCCAGCTTTGGTCGGCTGGGCTGCCGGGGAAGGAGACTGCTGAGCCTTGGATGTTACAGTCGGGGCGGACGGAGCCACGGATGTACCGGTGCTGCAAGCGCTCAACAGAGCCAATCCCACGGCCATTAGCGCTGTAGCCGCTAATGGGAGCGCGACTTTCCTTGTTAACCCTTTGTTGTTGCCGAATAGTAGTCTCAAAACATGCCCCTCCAAGATTATGATGCAACGATCGGCCGAAAGTGGCCGCCGTGTTTTCGAGTGTTATCGGAGCGCCAAATCGACCGAGAGATGGTTGGGCGCTCCAACTTGGCGTTAGTCGGCCTAATGCCCCTTGTGGCCGCTCTGCCCACCAGCACCGGATTTCCCAGCGTACTTGGCTGGCTCCTTCTCAAAGGCCCATTTGCACCCGGCGCAGCAGAAGTAGTAGGTCTGGCCGTTGTGCTGGGTCTTGGGCGTCGCCTTCTTCTCGTCTACCTGCATCCCGCACACTGGATCTTTGGCCATCGTGTTCACCTCCTCTCCGAATCACGTTTCCAGCGGTTCTCATGCTAGCAGCCTCGCCTTGATGCGTCCTTAACTCACGCTGAGAGGAATCTGAGTGTTCCGACGGCCGTGTCCCTGCTCCATAGATAGATAACTGCGGTCAGACGTTGTCTTTCTCTTGCCTGCCGTGGTCTATCGGACCAGAGACGAAGCCCAACGAGGTGGAGGTTCCGTTCGCCGGTCGAGGTAATCTATCCCCAGTTTTCCCCGAGGCAACCCATCGCATCCTTGCCAGGCCCCGTCTGCTGGGCTCGACGACTACCAGTCTTCCCAGGTACATTCCGAACTCGCAGGTGAACATGAAGTCGCCGCACCTGGTCGGAACAAATGATAAGGATGTGGTCTGGTGGGCAGGGAGGTGAGAACCCGTGTGAAAATCGGAGAAGATAACTCGCTCCGAGCAGCGCGTGTCTTCTTCACGTCTGAAGTTCAGCCGTACAGGGATCCCGCGCCTCACCACCACGAAATCTGGATGGTAGCGGCCCTTTACCACGATCTCCAGTTCTTGAAACCCTTCTGGAGTCAACCTGGCGTGAACGTGCCGCAGCCTCAGGACGAAGAACCAGACGGTCAGGGCCACGACGACGCCGACTGTGATAATGATCGCAGGCAATGCCGTCATCACGGTCCCCCCTTGTCAGTAGGCTTGGCGACCACGACTAATCGTTCGGAATAGTCTCTGGTCAAGGGATTCCACGTTCCCGTGCAGGTGATCAGGGTCAGAACCGGCTCGGTTGTTGGCATCACCACAGCCAGGTCGTCGTTCTTCAGCACCTTGATTTCCGCAACAGTGTAGGTAAGTGTGTTGCCCCCGGCGACGAGGATTACCTCATCCCCGACGGATACTTCTTTGAGCCGAGCGAAAACATTGCCGCTGGCAATGCTCTCCACGTGGCCAGAAAGCGCGACGTTGCCTACCTCGCCAGGATTCGCGGTTCCTTCCAAATGGCCCGCCACGAACTTAGGCGCCTGCCATTCGCCCTTCTCCAGAGGAGCTTCGACCGCTGGCGAATCGACCTCGATCTTCGGGATGCGAGTCCACTTTGCGGGCGGCATTCGCTTCGGTTGCTCGGGAGTCGGAATGAATGGTTCTCGCACGGTATCGTCCGCTGGACGGGGATCCTCCAGCAGGACTTGTTCGGGTGGCGAGGGTGTCGCCCTCTCGCCCTCCAGGATGTCGATGCCCAGGGCTGCTTCTGCCATCGTCTGCATCGCCAACGTATGCTCGAAACGATACCGCTCGTAGACCCCGTAGAGGTAAAGCGCACCTACAACCACTAGCAGACCAATTCCTAGCACGATCAGGGAAGAGCCAAGGATACGAACGAAGCGATGCATCTGCCGAACTCCACGTCTCCGATCAGGTTGATTCGGGTTTTGCCACGTTTCCCTTGGCCTTCGTTCAAGACGAACTTGATGTCTCCACTATTGAAGTCTAATCGCGGAATCTTAATCCAGTCTGAATCGTGGCTGACCCGTACCTGAGACTTTGATGGCGGGATGAGCACTGCAATCTGCGCTGACGCTGGAAGAGGGCGTTCTCGCCCACGCTATAGTCACCGGAAATAGTGTCCTGGCAAGTCCTGCCAGGCTGCTACACGTCTCGGTAGCGGAGCTTGCTTCACGAAAGGTAAGGAGAGCCAGCCACGAGCCGAAATCTATGGCTCTGTGCCTCCGTTGAGCACTTTGGGGAAGAACACCTTGTACGGCGTGTCCACCGATGCCACCGCGGTTATTCCCACTCTATCCTGCCCCCATTTGACGCCTTCCTCCACCAACCCCGCCCAGTATTCTTGTCTTTGGCGCGTCTTTGGCCGCACGTATCCGACAATACTTGCAGACTCGCCGGGTTGAAGCGCATCTGGCAGTCCCCAGCGGTACGGATGGTCTACTCCCGTGCGGTTGTCGCCGAAGTCAACCCCGACCCGGAATGCTCCAGGGACCCCTGGATAGCCTCGACCTACGTACGTATCCCCCTCCTCGTAGACGAAGCCGGGCCCGGGGCCCTGGGTGATGACTGTGGCTGTCCCTGTATTTCGAACGGTCGCGCTAACCCGCAGTGTTGCGCTCGGCGATAACAGAGTGGGTTGAAAGGCGACTGGGTCGACGGTGATCTGAACGGTGGGTGTATAGCCTAGATTCCACTCGACATCGCCTCTCAGACCAGGAAGTCGTGAATACGTTGAACACGAAGACATCTGCCAGAAATGCTATAGGCACCACGCAGCAAATGACCATCAGGAGCGTGTGGTTACCCTTAAACAAGCGAGTGATCTCATTCATCGGTTTTCTTACCTTCGCTGTTCATCAGCCAACCCGTTCGAGATTGGCGTTGACGCTGTACATCGCCCCGATGAGTAGCTTGCCATGCTCGACCTTCGTCTCATAGCGGTCCAAGGGTCGTGGAGGAGGGCCTCCGATCACCCTTCCATCTATGTCATAGATCCCATCGTGGCAGGGGCAGAAGAAACGGTTCCTGTCCCCCTGCCAGGAATAGGCACAGCCCAGATGGGTGCATCTGGGATCGTAAGCTGTGAATTGCTGACCATCTTTTGATAGGACCCACACCGCTTTTTTTGCCGTTTCCTCCACCCATCCGTCACGTTTGAATAGGGTGTATTCGGCCTTCTGAGGGATACTCGTAGCGAAATCCTTCACTGGTCCAATCTCCACCCACTCGGTCTTGCTCTTGCGCAGCGCGGGCGAAACGGCGTAGCCCACGAGGGGAATGCCCAGGGCCGCGCCTATGAGGCCGGCAATAGCGCCGACCCCTAGACTAAGGAAGCGTCTTCTGGAAAGTGCCCTGCGGTCTACCCCGTTCATCCGATACATAGGATTCCCACCTCCAATCTGGCTAGTTGTCGAAACCGCCGACTATCACTGTTGATACCTCTTTATTCAGGTTGCCGTCACTAGCAAGTCTGAAGAGAGTGAGAGGGGAAGCAGTGTAGGCCCTTCCCCTCCCAACAGCACAAGGAGAATGTTTGTCGCAACCGTCGATAAAGCCACAACTTTCTTCTGACATCCGTACACTTCCATACCTATGGGTTAACTTAGCATCTTGAGCTTAAACTAACCTGAATCGGCACTGAGACTTACAGTGACGATTGATCGAGATTAACTTGCGCAGTGCCGTTTGGAACGGCAGCTCCGGCAACGTGGTCACGACGTTGGCACGACAAATGCGGAGATTCGTGAGGATAAGAATGGCCAGTTCTCCCACTATTCCTATGTCGACGGCCAGATACTTTTCGCCTTCAAGGAGGGTTCGTATGCGTCTTCCACCAGCATTCGTCACGGGTATCGGAGTCGTGATCGCACTCGTTCTGATATCAAGCTGCGCCACTGCTGCCGTCCCTGCCACGCCGACATCCGCCGCTAAGCCAACATCGCCGGTTGCCCCCACTGTCACGGCCAAGCCCCAGTAGCCCACGCCATCGTCCACATCAGCCAGCCCGACCCCTTCAATGGCGACTCCCACTGCTGGTACGCCTTCTGCAGGCGTGGCACCAGTGCGGCCAGGGGCTAGCATGGGCGAGATGGGTCAATACGGACTGGCTACGCCAGTGGCTCCGACACCGACTTCCAGTCCGCGGGGGTAAGAAACGATCTTAAGGGTCTCGCGAACATCAGCATTCTCGCCATATTTGGTATGTCAACGAGCTAGAACCTTCATCCTCCCCGGTATCGAAGAACCGGCTTCGACTCTGCGGAGTGGTCCGGGTCCAGTGCGAATTGGCGACGAGCGACTTCAATCGACATTTACACTCGCATTAATGGCATGGGAGCAGGAAGTTGAAGTGAAGCGGCATCGCTGGAGTGTCACATTTTGGCGCACACAATTCGGAACCACGAGGGGGCATTGCGATCATGTTTATGCAGATTGTGAGGCACGTTCGGTTATGCGCGCCCTACTCCACTAACTCCTTGCGATTGAAATAAGCACGCGAAAGATTGGCGATCAGTGCGCAACCGTGGGGATGGGTACGGCGTCGCGGACGCCTAAAGCCCAAACGAGGACGGGCAACAGGATCACGGCGCCACCAAAACCAGTCACTGCTGCCAACGAACTAGCTACCAATGTCGTCAGCGTCACGATGATAGACGGGGTTAGTTCAGGCATATGCTTTCTGGCCCCTCATTTAGAACTACCTTCGCCAGCGACTACTCTTAGCGGATTTGGTGCTCCGGCGCAACAGCTTCCACGCCTCCCACCAGGAAGTCGTGACGATTGGGGTCATGATGGCTATTATCCACTCCCGGAGGCTGAGAGGAGTCACCTTTAGGGACTGGCTCAAAATGGGCACGCTTGGCGAGACCCCTATCACAACTATGGCGGCCACCGCCCAGATATCCAGCGCTCGGTTCGAGAACGGCCCGGCTAGGACTAGCGGCTGCCGCTCCGTGCGCATGTGTAGCGCCAACACGATATGGCCGACCATCCAGGTGGAAAAAGCCAGGGTCTGCGCTTCGGCAGGCCGGGCACCATGCCAGAAGGCCCAAACGTAGACGATGATGACTGCGGCGCAGAGGGAGATTCCACCCGCAAATATCCCCAGCTGCATTGCCCTGTCCATAAACGGGTGTTTGGGGTCGCGCGGTGGGCGAGCCATCAAATCCCCCTCGGCTGGCTCGGTCGTGAAAGGTACCGAGGCTCCCAAATCCATAAACAGTTCCATCGCAATAATCTGGATGGGAGCGAAAGGAACCGGGAGATGGGCCAGCACCGCCAAGAGGGAGACGCTTACAAGAGCCACTTTAGCCGCCAGGTAATACCGGACTGACTTGCGAAGGTTCTCGAACAGTTTGCGGCCTTCCCGGACGGCTACGGCGATGGTGGTGAAGCTGTCGTCGCCGAGTACCATATCCGCCGCTTCTTTGGCTATGTCGCTGCCGGTCTGGCCCATCGCCACTCCGATAGCAGCCTCCTTCAGGGCAGGAGCATCGTTCACCCCGTCGCCAGTCACGGCTACAACCTCACCCGCAGCCTGAAGTGCTCGCACGATCTGCAGCTTATGTTGTGGTGATATGCGGGCGTAGATAGATGCCTCTTCCAACGTCCGCTGAAGTCCCACTTCGTCGAGCATCTCGATATCGCGTCCCAAGAGAACGCGCCCTCCGTCGATGTCCACCGCGTTTCCAATGGCTCTTGCCGTGGCGGGATGGTCACCAGTAAGCATGAGTACGCGAATGCCAGCTTCACGCAACTCTCTTAACGCGCCAGGGACCTCGCCACGTGGAGGGTCGAGGAGCCCAGCCAAGCCGGCAAATACCAGGTTCGCTTCAACCGTGTCTGACGGCTGCACGCCATCAGACCCATTTGTCTGGCCAGCTCTGGCCGCATCCGGTGCTTTTCTGTAGGCCAGCGCCAGCACTCGCAGGCCCCGCCCGGCCATCTGCTCGGCCAAGGCCAGTATCTCGTGCCGGGTATCCTCATTCAGAGATAGCTCCGCCCCATCGCTAAGCTGCCGATCACAGCGAGCCAGAACTGCCTCTGGTGCGCCCTTGGCGACGACCAGCAGCTGGTTATCGCGCCGGTATACAGCCGACATCAGGCGGCGACGCTCATCGAAGGTGAACTCCTCAACCGGACCATCGCCCAGCAGCCGTGTCAGATCTATGCCTGCCGATCTTGCAGCAGCCAGAAACGCTGTATCGGTAGGGTCCCCGGCAAAGCCTTCACCGCCGTTCATTCGGGCAATCGTTGCATCGCTGGCCAGGGCACCTAATTCCAGGAATTTCCGCCCATCGGGTGTCTTGGCCGCTCCTTCGATCGACCTCGCCTCGGCCCGTCCAGCCAGGCGCAGCTCAATCACGGCCATCCGGTTCTCGGTAATGGTGCCCGTCTTGTCGCTGGCGATGGTCGAAACGCTCCCCAGCGTCTCCGCGGCTCGCAGCCGCTTAACGATGGCCTGCCGGCGCGATAATCTCAGCGCTCCCAGTCCGAGTACTATCGTGATCAGGATGGGCAACTCCTCCGGGATCGTGGCAAAAGCGAGCGTCAGCCCGGTGAGGATCATTTCACGCAGCGGCTGGCCGAAGAGGAATCCGAGCGCCGGGACCAGCAGGCTGAAGCCGAGCGCGAGCCATACGAGCCATCCCGCGAGCTGCCGCATAGCGAGCTGGAGGGGAGTTCGAGGCTCACGAGCCGTACGTACCAGCCCAGCAATTCGTCCGACTTCAGTAGACATGCCCGTGGCCACCACTAGTCCTGAGCCCTTCCCAGACGTGACCACCGTCCCAGCATAGGCCATGTCGCGTCGATCACCGAGTTCCGTCTCCGCTTCGACTACTTCAACATTTTTGGCCACCGGGGCTGATTCCCCAGTCAGGCTAGATTCGTCAATTCGTAAGCCGATGGCCTTCAAAAGGCGTAAGTCCGCCGGTACTCGTTCGCCGGGATGCAGCAGCACCACGTCACCGGGCACGAGTTTCTCCGTGGGTATCTCCTGGTAGTGTCCGTCGCGCAGTGTCGAGGCTGCAGGCGCAGCAAGCTGCCGTAGCGATACGATGGCCGCCTTGGCACGATACTCGTTGAAGACCTCAACAGAAACGACCCCTAGAATCACCAGGAAAATAGCCAGGGCATCTCGGATTTCTCCAGAGAGCGCATAAACCCCAGCCACTACGAGTAGCAGAAGGATCATTGGTTCCTCGAAGACCTCTTCTCGTGCCACTGCCCAGAACGTGATCCGCCGCTCCTCGGCGAGCCTATTGCGCCCAAACCTCTGTAGCCGTTGCTCGGCCTCGGCTTCGGAAAGACCCGTGAGAGGGTCCGTTTCTAACTTGGCCGTTATCTCATCGCTATTGAGCGCGTGCCACGGCGCCGTGTGCTGGCTCATTGTTGAGGAATCCTCTGTTGTCATCATCTGATCCGTTGCCCGCTTCGCCACTAGCACTTACTCCTTATCCTTCGGGTTGTCTTCCACCCCTTGACGCTCGTAAACGCGCTGGGCGAACTCCTCGAGAAGTCGCTCTCCTTCCCCTAGCCGCGCTTCAGCCTCCTTGAGGCCCGGCGCATGGAAGAAGTCGCGTTCTCGGACTCGCTCGTGCCAGCGTTTCAGGCGCTCCCATTCCGCTTCGCCTTCTTCCAGCTCAGCAAAGGTAAATTTCTCCTTGCGCGTCTCACGCCGAATCTCGTCCTCGAAGCGTTCTTCGCTTTCCGCTATCTCGGCGTACTCCTCATTCCGGGCCTCGTTGAAGCCGCTGACAACCCGTTCCTCCCAGGCTTGGCTTGGTGAAACGGTCGTGAGCAAGCTGGCCTCGCCACCGAACTCCTCGACCTTGGCTACTATCCGCCCAAACTCCTCTGCGACGTGTTCGGTATTTGGCAGGATCCACACAGCCTGCTGAAAGTAAAGAGATCCCAAAGCCTTGAGCTGTCGCCAGATGTAGGTACGCATACGCGAAGGCTCTGCAGGCAAACGGTAGATTAGCAGCAGCCATTGTCGTGGAGCTTCTCCATTCACGAATGTAATCCTCGCTACATGTAACAATGGTGACATTATAGCCCA
This sequence comes from Chloroflexota bacterium, assembly GCA_023480885.1. Lineage (GTDB taxonomy): Bacteria > Chloroflexota > UBA6077 > FW602-bin22 > JACPRP01 > JAMCWX01. The sequence continues at coordinate 13,954 of JAMCWX010000059.1, forward strand.
TTGGCTTCATGCAGTCAACGCACAGTAAGGGATCTTGCTCTTGCTGCAGTCTCGTACTTGTTTCGTTTCTGGTTTTTCAGGATTCTTTTTTCCCGATTCCCTTCTTCCTTCAAGACAGGGGGTATCCGGCGAGATGGGCCAGTTTGTTGTCCCCTTGTCCCTGGCATTCGTGGCGGCTCCGCTCCCGAGCGAACGGCTCAACGATAAGATCGGCGCCCGCAGATCGGAAGAGCGTCGTGCGCCCGCACCCCCGCTGCCCTGGGGATGATCCTCGTCGCTCTCTACGCTCTGTCTTCTTTCGTTCACTCGCCAGGACACCTTACACGCCTATCTTCTGGGGTGTAACTTTACCCATACCTTTGCCGCGTTGGAAACATAGTTTTGCCGCTTGAGTCCCCAGACGGTGGGGATTTCTCCGCTTCGGGGCCGCTTTTCCCCTAGTCGGTGGAACCATAGTTTTGCCGAAAGTTGCGATTGGAACCATAGTCTTGCCATAAGTTCTCGCCTCCACAGATGCTTGTGTTACCATGGAAGTATTGAGTTACCCTATCCCTTGTTTGGAGGAACTCGATGCTTGGTAGCCAGGAGCTCACCGACCTTTGTCAGCGCCTTGGTTTGTCGGAACAGGCCAAGGCGACTATCGAATCTATTCCTTCATCACCTCCTGCCCGCCGGGTGCGCAGCGCAGCCGGCAATGTCAGCGTTCGCTACCCTAGTCGGAAGATGGGCGTAACGATCCAGGCTGAGAGCCACCGCAACGAACTAGCAGGCGTCTACGAGAAGGAGCACGATCCGGAGACTCTGGAGTACTTCGACCAGTCACCCCCGATCAAGCTGGTCTACAGGGCAAAGAACGGCCAGCAAGTCGGTGTCCTGCACACCCCGGACTACTTCGTGATCCGCACTGACTCAATCGGCCGGGAAGAGTGGAAGACCGAGGAGGAGTTACTCCGGCTGTTGGTGAAGATGCCGAACCGTTACGTCCGAGATGAGGATGGCCGCTGGCGCTGTCCGCCAGGCGAACGATACGCGGAGCAGTTCGGCTTCTACTAACGGGTGCGCTCCTCGGCCGAGATTGATTGGATCCTCCAGCGCAACCTGCTCTTCCTCGGGGACTATCTCCACACAGATTCCACGGCAGTCCACGAAAAGGACGCCGAGGCCATCCTCACACTGGTCACAAACACGCCTGGGCTTGGTCTGGACGAGTTGCTTGGGCGGGCCCGAGGGTGGAGTAGCGACGACGTCTACACCCTGATCGCCAGAGAGCGGCTCTACGTCGACCTGCACGCCACTCCATTGGCCGAGCAGGAGCGCGTGCGTGTCTTCCGCGACAAGGAAACCGCCCGTGCCTACGCGGTAATTTCCGAGGTATCATCCGAGGCGCCAGCTAGCCACTTCCGGAGTGTGTCGCTTGCTGTCGGCTCCCCAGTGATCTGGGACAGCCGACACTGGACGATCGTCAACTCCGGGCAGACGGCGACCGCCCTCCTCGCCAAGGATGGAACGCTGGTCGAGCTGCCCCATGTCACGCTCGAAGCATTGATCGGCCAGGGCAAGCTGATCGGAGCCGTCGAGCGGGGGCAGGCCACGATACATCATGGTTCAAGCGATGTTTCAGAGCAGGCAGGCATCAACGCTGAGGCTCGGGCGTTGCTCCTTCGGGCGAGTCCCGACGACTTTCGCGAGGCCAACCGTCGCTACGCCACCATCGCCTCTCGCCTGAGCGGAG
>JAMCWX010000007.1 GCA_023480885.1 Chloroflexota bacterium
CAACGGTAATGCATCTTGTGCCTGGAGAGGGGCGAATATATCCGGTCGGACGGTTGGATGCGGACAGCGAAGGGTTATTGCTTCTCAGCAACGACGGCGATTTTGCGTACCGCCTGACTCATCCGCGGTTTGAGCTTGACAAGGAGTACCACGCGTTGGTGGATGGCAGCCCGACCGAATCTCAGTTGGAGTTGCTGCGCCGTGGGGTGAGCCTGGACGGGAAGGTAACGGCGCCAGCGATTGTGGAGCGTTTGCGAAAGGTGAGCGTACGTCCTGGAAAAGAAGCGACGTGGCTCCGCGTGGTCATTCACGAAGGGCGCAAGCGCCAAATAAGGCGGATGGTCGCGTCCATCGGGTTCAACACGCTCAGGTTGATCCGCGTCCGCGTCGGCCCACAAAGGCTGGGCGATCTGCCGTCTGGTCGATTTCGCCACTTGACGGCTGCCGAAGTTGAGAGGCTACGCGGCGCATTATCATTGGGAATTTGATAGTGGAGGAACCAAGTGCCTAAAGTGTCGGTGATTGCTATCGATGGTCCCGCTGGCTCGGGCAAGAGCGCGTTGGCCGAGAGGCTGGCCAAGCAGCTTGGATACGTGTTTTTTGATACTGGCGTCGTCTATCGGACGGTCACGTGGGTGGGATTGCAGCGGGGCACCGATCTCGCCGACGAGGAAGCGATGACCAGCCTGGCGAAGGCCATTAAGATCTCTGTCCTGCGACCGACGAAAGACGATGGTCGACAATACACCGTGATGGCCGACGACGAGGATGTCACCTGGCAGATCTTCCTGCCGGAGGTTGATAGGAACGTCTCGGCTGTGTCAGCGTATCCTGAGGTCAGGCGCGCTCTGCTTGCGCAGCAGCAGGCCATAGCGCGGCAGGGACAGGTCGTGATGGTTGGGCGCGACATTGGCACAGTAGTCGCTCCAGACGCAGATCTCAAAATCTATCTCGACGCGTCGGCAGAGGTCCGAGCGCAGCGGCGGCTCCTCCAGTCGCAAAGCCGCGGTATCGAAGCGAGCTACGAGAAGATTTTGGCCGACCTGAAGCGCCGTGATAAGATAGATAGCGAGCGTGAGGCCGCACCGCTGAAAATGGCCGACGACGCAACGCCGATCAACACGGACAACGTGACTATCGATCAGGAGGTGGACCTGGTCAGGGGGATGATCAGGCAGCGAGAGGGGTAATGTTCTACGATCTAGCGAATTTGTTCGCCCGAGTTCTGCTATGGATAGTGTCTCGGCCCAAGATTGTGGGCCTGGAGAACGTTCCTCAGAGCGGTCCCTTGATCGTAGCGGCCAATCACATAAACTGGCTGGACCCGCCAGTGCTGGGAGCGTATTTGCCACGGCGAATCCGGTTTATGGCGAAGATCGAGCTCTTTCAAATTCCGATAGTCGGTTGGGCTGTTGCGGGCTACGAGGCTTTTCCCGTGCGCCGTGGCGAGCGCGATCGACAGGCGATGCAAGCAGCTATAGAGATATTGCGAGAGGGCAGCGTTCTGGGAATGTTTCCGGAAGGAACCAGGAGCAAGACGGCTACTTTGCAGCAAGGTCGCGCGGGAGCGGCTTTGCTGGCGCTCAGGGCTGGCGTTCCAATCCTGCCGGTCGGCATCTCGGGTACTCAGAACGTGTTTCGTTTCCCTAACATTCTGACGCGACCGTCGTTTCAGGTAAACATTGGGCCTGTTTTCAACCTCTCGCCAGTAGACACAGGATCGAGAGAAGACATTTACAGGGCGGTGGACCAGTTAATGTTGCGCATCGCCGCGCTTCTGCCGCCAGAGTATCGGGGAGTTTACAGTCTTGCGAAGGATGCAAGTAAAGCTAGCTAAAGAAATGGGGTTTTGCTTCGGCGTGCGCCGTGGGGTTTCCCAGGTCGAACGCGCGGCCCAGGAGCGCGGTCCCCTGCAAACTTTGGGCTCGCTAGTGCACAATCAGCAGGTCGTCGATCGGCTTGGTGAGTCGGGAGTGAAGGCCGTGCACGATCTCGACGAGGTCAAGGGCGAGACGGTAGCCATCGCCACGCATGGCGTTGCTCGCGAGGTTATCGAGGAGGCTAAGGCAAGAGGCATTGAAGTCATCGACGTCACCTGCCCGTATGTCAAGCTCATTCAGGAAAAGGCCAGGCAGATGCACGAAGCCGGCTTCCAGGTCGTCGTGTTTGGCGATCGTGGTCACACAGAGGTCATTGGCATCGTCGGGTGGACGAAGGGCAGGGCGATCGTGGTGAGCGCCCCCGAAGAGATTTCGGCGCTGCCGCGCGCTAAGAAAGTCGGCATCGTCGCGCAAACTACGCAAAGCATCGATGCCTACGAGAAAGTGATCTCGCGTCTGGTGGCGCGTTGCCTGCCGCGCAGCATCGAGTTAAGAATACACAATACCATCTGCAACGCGACGGCCCTGCGCCAGTCGGCCGCTGTCAAGCTGGCCGATTCTGTCGACGTGATGGTTGTCGTCGGTGGCAAGAACAGCGCCAATACGCGGCGACTCGCGGAGCTTTGCCAGGCTAAAGGCGTTCCCACTCACCACGTCGAGGACGCCGGCGAGCTGCAGACGTCGTGGTTCGCCGCGTGCAACACCGTTGGTGTGACCGCCGGCGCCTCCACACCAGATTGGGTTATCGACGAGGTCGTCAAGAGGCTCGAAGCGATGGAGGTAGCCGATTGAAATCCGCGGTTGCCCGACAAGAGACATTGACAAGGCCATCAGAAAAGCGCACGGCACGAGATCGTGCTGGCATCGTCGCGTTAGTTCGACCAGGCAGCGCTGCCGAGAGCCTGGGACTGCGACCTGGCGACAGGATCGTAGCCATAAACGGCCACATCCTGCGCGATGTCGTAGATTATCAATTCTATGAGACTGACGAGAATCTGGATATCCGGGTCGAGCGGGACGGCCGTCGCTTCACCGTGTACGCTACAGGTGACGAGGCGCTTGGCGTTGAGTTTGAGGAACCCTGTTTTGACGGCATTCGACGCTGCGCCAATCGCTGTCTCTTTTGCTTCGTCGACCAGTTGCCGCCAACCATGCGGCAAAGCCTTTACGTGAAGGACGACGATTACCGATATTCCGCGCTCTACGGCAACTTCGTAACGCTGACGAATTTGAAGGATGCAGACTGGGAACGATTGGCAGAGCAGCGCCTCGGACCGCTGCACGTTTCGGTTCATTGCACAGACACGGACGTTCGCAGGCTCTTGCTTGGAAACCGTAAGGCGCCCGATGTGTTGCCCCAGTTGCGCCGTCTGGCTGACGCTGGCATTCGAGTTCACGCGCAAGTGGTTCTTTGTCCAGACATCAACGACGGCGACGTTCTCAGCCGCACAGTTCGCGACCTGGCTGACCTTTACCCTAAGGTGCAATCTATCGGCGTGGTGCCGGTGGCCCTGGGACAGGGCCGTAAGTCCTTGATGGCGCAACTGAAGCCCTTCGATTCAGGCAAAGCAAAGCGTGTTGTCGATCAAGTCAAGGCGCTGCAAGCCGAGCATCGGAAGCAGCTTGGCGTCGGCCTCGTTTATCTGGCCGACGAACTGTATCTGATGGCAGACAGCCCGATCCCTTCCGCGCGGAGCTACGATGGCTTCCCTCAATACGAGAATGGAATCGGAATGGTGCGGAGCCTCAAGGATGACTGGGGAAGGTTGTGTATTAGGATGCAGCGCGCCCGTCCCTCAAAAATCACCGCGGTCTGTGGCAAGCTTATTGCACCCGTGTTACACGACATCCTGCGGGAGCTCGGTGAGCTTACCGGTTGGACGGTCGAGCTTGTACCTGTGGAGAATAAGCTGTTTGGCTCGAACATCAACGTTTCCGGCCTGCTGTCGGGCAGGGATGTCCTCGATGCTCTGAAGGGTCGCGACCTTGGTGATTGCGTGGTCCTACCTCGATCGATGTTAGACAGCGATGGAGCGCGATCTCTGGACGACGTGACGCCCGAAGAGTTCGCGCGATGGCTTGGCGTTCCTGTCTGGTTCGCCAATAACGTATCCGAAATGGTGAGAATCTGCGCCTCGGCTTCCATAGCGGGCATTCCCCTTATCTGATGGAAGACCTAGCCTTACGTGAGGTGAGAAAGTGTGCGGTATTGTTGGTTACGTCGGCGGCAAAGACGCGGCGAGAATCGTTCTCGATGGGCTGCGCAGCCTTGAGTATCGAGGGTACGACTCGGCTGGCATAGCGGTACTAGATGATGGAAAGATCGAGCTGCGCCGGGCTGCGGGCAAGCTGGGAAATCTGGAAACTGTCTTAGGCGCCTCCCCAACCACTGGCGCTGCAGGCATCGGCCACACCCGCTGGGCCACGCACGGCAAGCCCTCCGAGATAAATGCTCATCCCCACATCGACTGCAAGCGGCAAACTGTGATCATCCACAACGGAATAGTCGAGAACTACATTGCCCTGCGGCGCGAGCTGCGGGAGCGAGGCCATAGCTTCGCATCGGAAACCGACACCGAAGTCATAGTACATCTGGTGGAGGAATTCATTAGCGCGGGGAATTCGCTCGAAGAGTCCGTGCGACGTGCTTTGAACCGCGTCAAGGGAGCTAACGCGGTGGCCGTGATGAGCGCAAACGAGCCAGGAAAGATCGTCGTCGCCAGGCTCGGGTTCGCTGGAGGCGTCGTCATCGGCTTTGGCGAGGACGAAATGTTCGTGGCGTCGGATATGCCTGCCATTCTAGGGCACACGCGCCAGATGGCCTTCCTCGACAACCAGGAAATGGCTATCATTACCAGGGACTCCTTGTCCTGCTGCACGTTGGCCGGGGATATCGTCGAGAAGACACCACAGCTCGTGGCTCTAGACGCCGTATCCGCTGCCAAGGGTGGCTACAAACACTTCATGCTCAAGGAGATTCACGAGCAGACGAGGTCGACAACCGATACCATTCGTACGAGGGTCGAGTTACAGCCACCTAATGTCTACCTCGAAGATATCAAGTTCTCGAAGAGGGACGTAGCCACGTTTCGCAAGGTCATGTTCATCGCCTGTGGCACCTCGCTTCACGCCAGCCTGGTTGGGAAGTTCATGATCGAGGACCTCGCGCGTTTGCCTGTGGAGGTCGACTACGCCTCGGAGTTCCACTATCGCGACCCTCTCGTCGACGAGCACACGCTAGTCGTCGCCGTGACCCAGTCGGGCGAGACTGCCGATACGCTCGTGTCGATGGAGGCCGCGAAGAAGCTGGGCGCGAAGCTGGTCAGCATCGTCAACGTCGTGGGCAGCCAGGCGACGCGCATGTCCGACGCGGTGATTTACACCCACGCTGGGCCCGAGATAGGCGTTGCGTCCACGAAGGCATTCACCTCGCAGTTGATTGCTATCTACCTGCTGGCGTTGTACCTTGGCAAAGCGAAGGGAACCCTGCCTGACGACAACCTTGCGCGCCACTTGCAGGAGCTTGCCGAATTGCCGCAACTCATCGGCGAGACGTTGACGCGGGAGAGCGAATGTGAGGCGCTGGCGGATGCTTATTTCAAGCGCCAGAACTTCCTTTATATCGGGCGAGGCATCAACTATCCGATCGCCCTGGAAGGGGCGCTAAAGCTCAAAGAGATCTCGTACATCCACGCCGAGGGATACCCGGCAGGTGAGATGAAGCACGGGCCGATAGCGCTTATCGACGAGGACATACCTGTGGTGGCCATCGCACCGCGTGATAAAGTCTACGACAAGATCATCAGCAACGTGAAGGAAGCGAAGACGAGGCGCGGGACGGTGATCGCCGTTGCCAGCGACGGCGACAAAGACATCGAGGGCAACACAGACCACGTATTGTACATTCCTCGGTCCTCGTCCTACTTGACGCCGGTGCTAGCCGTCGTGCCGTTACAGCTTCTGGCCTATCACATCGCCGTGCGGCGAGGCTGCGACGTCGATCAGCCGCGGAATCTGGCCAAGTCGGTGACGGTGGAGTAGATTTCGGCCGCGCGCCCTGTTCCAAGAGATGTATCAAAGCGACACCCTGAACGTGCCCGCTGAGGCCGCCTGAAGCAGAAATCGCTTGGGATCGGGGGCTAACTTGTCGAGGAAAACCACCAGAATCCAGCGATCCGTATGATCGAGTAAGGCTACGGACGGGACCAGGATCGCCTGCGCGCCTGTGGTGACGCGTATGAAATTGGCCGTCGCTCGCGCCACACCATTGTCCAGGAAACAGTGCGGTGCGTCGCCGAGGGATAGGGCTGCGGTGCAGGCGTCGTCGCGCAAATCAAGCACGCGCTCCAAAGACACCTCCAGACGGTGCAGGCTGCGCGTAATTGCCAGAGGAGCGATCCCGTCCGGACGATTCACCTTGAGATGGCGTGCAAATTCGGCTAGGGCTACGCCGCCACCGCTGGCAAGGTAGAGAGTGGCTTCACCAGGGTAGTTCCAGCGGTTGCCAGATGCCGACGTGGCAAAACGGAAGTCCAAGACGTCGTAAGGGGATTCGCACGGAATGTGACGAAAAGCCGGGCCACGCCACGGACGCAGGAGCGATTCGAGGCTCAATAGCCAAGCCCCTCGTAGTCGGCAGCTAGCGCTGACAATACCCTATCACCCTGCTCCATCTCGATCAGTTGCAGCGCGGTGCGGCCGTCGAACTCGGCCATCGGCGTCGCCAGGAACCGCCGGAACCCTTCCTGCGTGTATACCGCACGTCCCACCTCGACGATCTCCTGTATTTTGGCCAGCCTATCCATTAGAACACGAGTGCTCGGGAGCAAATTGCGTTCCTCCCAGCGCTCGATTGTCTTAGAGCTAACATCCAGGAGGCGAGCCATGCGCTCGCGTGATATCTTAAGGTCCTCGCGTATCTGGCGCGGTTTGGGCGTGGGGTCGGGATAGTCTTTGCGTGCCGTGACCATGGCGGAGCCTCCTTTCTGTCGACATTATACGCCATGTCTAGACTAATGTCTAGATACTCGAAGGCCGCGCCCGCTAGGAGGGCCGAGTCAGCCGTTGGCTAACTGCCGATGAAATCGGCAGGCCAGCAGCCAGTGTGAGCGTTTCGAGTTGGGGATATCTCGCGGCGGGCTATAGACCGCCGCGGGCTCCGAGACCGAGGCGGTCTGCGCCGGAGAACGGCGAGTTGGTCGCGCATAATAGATTATCTGACGTCGCGGCGATGTCCCAAACCTGTAACGCTCCCAACCGGCGCCGTCGTGTCGTGATGCTACCGTCTCATAATCGGTGCGTCGTCCACTAACCTGGACTCGACAAGCTCCAGATATTTCGAGAACTCGGCGATCCTTCGCTGCCAGTCAGGCCCGGTCGCCATCGCGTGCGTCATCTTGCGACCTTCCTCGAAGGCTGCCATATCAGGCGCCTGCAGCCAGATTTCGAGGCCTGGCTCGCCGACCAGATTGTAATAGTACGCGCTAGATTGATACGCTGGCTTGCCAGGCCCACCTACCTGGGCGGCCATCTGCTTCTGGGCGCCGAAAAACGCGTCATCCCACGAGCGCAGCCACGACCAGAATGTCGACATATCTCGCAGCGCCTCTTCCTGCAGTCGATACCTGCTTACCCAGTACATAGTGCTTGTTCCCTCCTGGAAGTCTAACTCCGAAAACGCGATTCGCTCGAAGACTGCGATGCAGTCCGCTGGTGTTGGGAGCAAGAAATATGCCCCCTATTTGCATTCAATGTCACTTACACGGTAAAATAGGATTTCGCTGGGATACACACTTTGTAGTCTGGGGAATGAGGCTAAATGGATCAAGAAAAAATACAAGCTGCGTTGCACGATATCCTCGTGGCGATCGGAGAGGACCCATCACGAGAGGGCCTGGTCGGCACCCCGCGCCGCGTCTCGGAGATGTACGCCGATCTGTTCGCGGGCGTCGAACAGGATCCCCTGGAGGTGCTTTCTGTCGGCTTCGAAGAGGGCCACCAGGAAATGGTGGTCATCAAGGACATCCCATTCTATTCGATGTGCGAGCATCATCTCTTGCCGTTCTTTGGCGTGGTGCACATCGGCTACATTCCCAATGGCCGCGTTGTGGGAATAAGCAAGCTCGCTCGCGTCGTGGAGATATTCGCTCGTCGACCTCAGCTTCAGGAGCGCTTGACGACGCAGATCGCCAATAGCATCGTCGAGGGACTCGAGCCGAAAGGCGTTGCCGTCGTCATAGAGGCGGAGCACATGTGCATGATTATGCGCGGTGTCGAGAAGGCCGGGAGTAAGGTGATGACTTCGGCTAACCGCGGCGTGTTCCGAAGCAATTCCATCACCCGCAGCGAATTCTTCTCTCTCGTGCTGAAAGGTAAATCCCTGTGATTCGCAACGATGATTCGCACGGTCAGCTTGGGACGACTGTCTGCGGACAGATGCGGTTCGAGTGGGGAACTCGCACCTATATCATGGGCATCGTCAATGTGACGCCAGATTCATTTTCAGGCGATGGCGTAATGGATTTAGAGGCGGCCGTGGCTCAGGCGCTCAGTTTTGTGGAGCAGGGCGCCGATATCATCGATATCGGCGGCGAGTCGACGCGACCCTCGTTCACGTACCCCGGAGCGACGTCCACGGACGCGTCAACCGAGCTAGCACGAGTCATACCTGTCGTGAAGCTCCTGTCTCGTGAGTTGAAGGTGCCCATCTCCATCGACACCTACAAGGCCAGCGTGGCTCGCGCTGCCCTGGACGCCGGCGCGTCGATGGTGAACGATGTCTGGGGCCTGATGGCGGATCCTGAGCTAGCCAAGGTTGTCGCCGAGTACGAAGCGCCCGTCGTGCTTATGCACAATAAGCATAAGGCAGAATACCGTAACTTGATGTCGGAAGTGATCCACCAGTTGTGGGACTGCGTCGAGCACGCCCTGGAGGCTGGCATCAGATGGGAGAACATCATCGTCGATCCTGGGATCGGCTTCGGAAAGACGAAGATTCATAACCTCGAGTTGCTCAACCGACTCGACGAGCTGAAGGTGCTCGGGAGGCCAATCCTGCTCGGCACGTCTCGCAAGTCGTTCATCGGCTGGTTGCTCGACCTCCCTCCAGACCAGCGCCAGGAAGGCACGGCGGCTTCGGTAGCCCTGGGCATTGCCAAAGGGGTAGACATCGTCAGGGTACACGACGTTCGCGAGATGGCGAGAGTCGCCCGCGTGAGCGATGCCATTGTGAGGCAAAGATGGCCACAGTCTTCCTAGGTCTCGGCTCGAATCAAGGGGACAGGATGCAAAACCTGCGGATGGCCTTGCAGCTCCTGGCCCACGAGGTAACGGTAAACAGGGTGTCCTCGATCTACGAGACCGAGCCTGTAGATTACCTCGACCAACCGTGGTTTCTCAATGCCGTTTGCCAGATAGAGACGGAATTGAGCCCGCGTGAAACGCTCGCGCTGGCGAACCGCGTCGAGCAGGAACTGGGACGGCAGCGAACGGTTCGATATGGCCCGCGAACGATCGACGTCGACATCTTGCTGTACGACAATTGCGTTATCGACGAGCCTGACTTGCGGATTCCGCATCCCGAGATGGCGAAGCGAGCCTTCGTCCTTGTTCCACTGGCGGAGATCGGCGGACACATCGTCCACCCGCGGCTTGGAACCAGCGTCGACGATCTAATGCATCGATTGGGCGATTCGTCTCAAGTGCGTTTATGGAAGGAAGACAAGGTATGTACGAGCTAGCGATACGCTCGCATTTCGACTCTGCCCATTACCTGCGTGGCTACCAGGGCCGCTGCGAAAACCTGCACGGCCACCGTTGGCAGGTGGAGGTCGGATTGCGCGCGACCGAGTTGAACGAAATCGGACTGGCCTTCGATTTCACCGAGTTGAAAGCGATATTGAAGGATATCCTTGGCGGATTCGATCACGTCTGTTTGAACGACATTCAGTCGTTCAAGGACATCAACCCGAGCACCGAGAATATCGCGCGCACAATTTACGAGCTGCTGGAATCGAAACTGAAGGATGAGAGAGCGGGCCTGAGCCACGTCACCGTCTGGGAGTCGCCAGATGCCTGCGCGACCTATCGCAAGTAGGGCTCTGTATAGGCGATAGGGTCTGCTAGCCCGGCCTCCTGGAAACCACGCAGCCTTAACTGGCAGCTATCACACTGCCCACACGCCTTCTCGCCACCTTCGTAGCACGACCACGTGAGGTGATAGGGCGCGCCATTCTCCATCCCCAGGCGGATGATCTCCGCCTTGGTCAGATGGATGAGTGGGGTTTTCAGCTCGATCCTGCCGCCCTCGACGGTTTTCTTCGTCGCCAGATCGATTAGTTCCCGATACTTCGCGACGTATTCAGGCCGGCAATCAGGATAGCCGCTATAGTCGACGGCGTTGACGCCGACGAAGATAGCTTCGGCGTCGATGGCCTCGGCGTACGCCAGTCCGTAGGCGATGAACAGTGTGTTGCGGGCCGGAACGTAAGTGGCGGGGATGGCGCTCTCCATCTCTTCGAGGCTGCGCCCCTTGGGAACCTCGGCATCCATCGTGAGAGCTGAGCCACCCCATAGCGACAGCGAAAGAGGGATCACGTGCCATTGGGCGCAGCCGAAATACTGGGCCACCATCCTGGCCGCCTCCAATTCGCGCCCGTGCCGCTGGCTGTAATCGAACGACAGCGCGTACAGCTCGTATCCCTGATTCTTCGCCACAGCCGTCACAGTCGTGGAATCTAGCCCCCCTGAAAGAAGGACAACCGCTCTTGCGCTAGACATAATATGAATCCTGTTTTCCGGAGGATCTTAGCTTGTGGAGTAATGATAACGCCTATCGTGGCATATCCGCAACGTGATTCCTCGTCGGACGCCAGATCCCATCTCCCACCAGGAGTTCAGGAAGGGTGAGCGGTATTCCCCTCTCCCTTGGGGCTCATCGTCATACATAAGTGTGCCCGACCGATTATGGGCGCCCGGCGACTGAAGTCGCGGGCTACGCAAACGAAACCCGCCCTGCGGCGGGTTGGGGGGCGGGGAGTCGGCGAAGGCCGACTTGGTGTGGGTTGCCCGCGAATTCATTCGCCGGGCGATGGCGAGGAACGGCACCAGACTTATGTACAACGATGAACCCTCTGGGAGAGGGCAAGGATGAGGGCCGTACCGCCAACAAAAGGGGAACCCCATAGGCCGCTGGCCACAAATGCTGGCGCGAGTCGGTCTACGCCAGCAAGCTGCGGCTCGCCACCGTCACGCTGGCGCTGCGAGCGAATTTCAGCGCTGCCTCCGCTTCGCCGATTAGCTCGTGCTTGCTAACCGCGTCGCTGGGGAACTCGGCCACGCCGGCTCGCAACTGGATCGAAGCCCGCTCAGCCACCGTCTTGCAGAGTCGTGTGGCTGTTGTCTGCGCCCCGGCCAGTCGCGTTTCCGGCAGGAGGGCGAGGAATCTCGATTCCTGATAGCGTGACACGGTATCCATATTCCGCAGGTTCTGTGTCAATGCCTGGCCGATCATCTTGAGCGTTTCGGCGGCTTCGTCGCTGCCGCGATCCTTGACGATCGTCTGCCAGTCATCTGTGCTGAACAGGATTATGCTCATCGGATGGTTGTAGCGACGCGATCGCTCCAGTTCCTCGGACAGCATTCTTTCCGCGTATACGCTCTTCAGTGTGCCTGTCAGGCCGTCGCGAAGCGTAAGCTCCTGGATAACCGTGGCGTTGTGTGCCAGTCGCGCCTCCATCTTTTCGAGCCGTCGTGAAACCGCCTCGCCAAGTAAGCCCGTGACGATGAAGCACAGGGCACCTGCAAAGGCCAGTGGATAGTAGTTGGCCACCAGCCCTGCGTCGACCGCGCTGAACGTTCGGTATACCTGGATGCCGAAGAAAATGGCCGCGGCCAATACCGAGGTGACTATTCCTGCCCCGCGAAATGGCCTCGCCAGCGAGGCCGCGATCACGACTCCCGTCATCGCCCAACCCAGCAGGGCGATATCGGCGACGTCCATCTGCGCAAACACGCCTGCCGCGGCGATGCCCCAGAGCGCCAATAAGCTCACCAGGAGGGGCACGAGCGCATCCTGCTTTTCGTTTGAGGTGTTATTCTCTGATCTTGCTTCCATAAAATTAGGGCACTCCCGAATGGCTTATTTCGGCCGCCTCGCGGTGCGAGTGAGCATTATCCCGAGCAGCCCCACGATCAGCAATACCGCCGGAATGGCGGCTACCGAGTACGTCCGCCGTTGTAGAAGCCCGGCTGTGACTGGCCGCTCGACGTCGCCAGCGATCATGACTGTGGCAAGCCTGCCATCCTCGGCGACAGTAGCGACATTGCCTTGTGGAATCCTGTCGCGTAGGGCTCGATACGATTTTCTGGCCATTTCCTCCGATGTCCCCGAAACTACCAGGAGGCTTCTTTCGGGGTTCCAGGGCGACGGAACTATCTCGATGATTCCCAGATTGGCGGCGTCTTTCAAGCCCAGCAATACTAGCTCGGGCTTTTGGAGCGCGCGCTGCGCATCTACCTCTAGCGACAGTGGGAGCTTTGGTCCGATGGTTGCCAGCAGGTTTGTGCCTTGAGGCAACCCCTGCACGACGATGTCGTGATTGCGCTTGTCTTCGTTCGATAGCTCCGCAGCCAATCCAGCCCGTAATTCCGTGCTGTCACCCAGCGCCTGCCGCCCGAGAATTACAGCCACCTGTAAGCTATCCGTCAGGAGAGCAGGATCGTCGGGCAGCGCCAGGTACGCGCCAGAAGTCGTGCCGTTCTTGACGAACGGGTAAGGCAGATTCGCCAGGTTCAGAGGCATCTTATCCGAGCCGACTGGCAGCACGAGCGCCGAATCGCTGTAAAGCACGGCCCAGGCGCGCTCTGGAGCGAGAGGCCCACACCACTCGGCGCGCCGCGCGTATAGGTTGAATCTGACTGCCATCGAGTTGATGCCAGGCCGCAGGCTTTTCGCCGGCAGCTGAAGCCTGTAGGTGAGTCGGTCGCTGTTTTCCGTCTTCAACAAGTAGCTGCGCACCGGGACCCAGTTGAGCAGGACCGTGACCGACGAGCGGTCCTGGTCGAGCAGTGGCGAGGCGGCCAAAACCAGATCGAGGAACGCTCCCTGCTGGTTGTCAGGCGGTGGGGCATCGAAAGAGAACGTTATCGTGTGTTCGCCAATGCCGTTCGCGGGGGAATCGGAGACCCCGAGCTGCCGTAGGCTCAGCTTGACTGGCGAGCCACTATCGCCGGCGTTCTCGCCGCGGCTCAGTTCCTCCGAGGCTTTCGTCACGATGGCGTACGCCCCCTGCAGGGTCTTCATGCCCAGGCGTGTGCTCACGGTGCGAGCCGCTCGGCGCAGTCCCTCGTCGCCGTTGCCACTCACGACGAGCACGGAATAGCGCTTGTCCCACGGCGAGACCATCTCTTGCAGAACCCCGCTGTCTGGGGCGATCTGCGATCCCGTCTCGTCCACGAACCCCGTTGTGCCATCTTGCTGCCTGTGCTTCAGAGGAAGGCTCGCGGATAGCTGGTCGAGGAACGCGTTCGCGTCGGGGCGGCCAACGACCGCGATATCCCTGTCCGTGCGGAGGGTGTTGTCCACCTGGCTGGCAAAGTGGAGCGTCGCCGTGAAAGGCTTACCCCCTGCCACCTGGCCGAAGCGCGCTGCCACGCTGGCCGCGGCGCTGTAGTCCTCGACTGTGGGGTTATCGGGCAGGATGAAAGCGACCTCGCCTGCCGGCCGCGACGACCTGAGAAACGGCGCGGGGAAACGACCCAGGTCCGACGGCGGCAGGTCGATGAACGCCAGCGGAGACTTGTACTGGTAGTGAATGTACGAGTCGCGGTAAACGGTGCTGAACAGCGCGGACTCGTCGATGTCCTCACATATGTCGTCAGGTAGATGCATGTAGTATTTCAGCGCGATGTGGTTGATATTGCGTTTCAGCCGGTCTTTCGGCAGGCTAATTCTCCAGGTTGTGCGCTTGGCATTGCTCGACGTAAGCAGCACGCTGGCCAGAGGGAGATCGTCTATGAAGGCCGTCATCGTCGAGTCTTTGGGGTCCAGCAGCTCAGAGTGGTCGTAATCCAGATAAAGGTAGCTGCCTTCGTCTAGCTCGTAATCGCCGTATCCTGGGAACCAGATGTCGAGCGTTGCCCTGTGCCCGTACGCCGTCATATCCCCCGCGCCGATTCTCCTCAAGGTGAGGTCTGGCTCGGGGGTCAGTGGCTCCGCGAAGACCGGCAACGCACAGAATAAGACGCCGATAACCGCCATTGTCGCGGCGCTGGTCGCCAGCCTAATGAGTTGTTTCAATGATCTGTCCTCTACGAGTTTACTCTTGTGAATTCCCTGTTACCACCTGGTGACTTCACCCTGTTAGCAGGGTGATTTCGCCCTGTAACAGGGTAACATAGGATAGGTTGGAAGTCAAGTAGTTTATGTGGCTAGGGGATGGGTTTTGCCTTATGTCGGTTGCGATACAGGCGATACGGAGCGTTTTCGTAGACAAGGTCGAAATCTGAGGCAAGCTCTGGGTTGGCGCGAATCGCACGATAAAGCGTGTCCCCACCTGCCTGCGTATCCCTCACCACTATCCACGTGGCATACGTCTCCGGATGTTCGAGGGAAATGTCCCAATAAGGGTGATTCCCTTCGTAAATGATGTTCTTGAAAGGCAGATCCAGGAAGAAGATTAGATTATCGTTATCGGTGCTAATCAGCATCTTCCCCCCTTCATACCTGCTGCGCAACACTGCCGCTACGTCCTGGGCTTTCTCGGTTGTCACCATGTTTTGAAGTGGCTCCGCGACGACAGGCATGCTGCGGATTGGCCAGAACAACGTCGCCTGAAAAAGAATGACGATTACCAGCAAGACCTTCTTCCACTGGCTGCCGGATGCCAGACAGCCGGCAAAGAAAGCTGCCGCAGGCAGGGCCATAAGCCCGTAGCGAACGTTATATAGCCCGTAGGGCGGCATCTGGCCGACTGTCAGAACAGACTGTCCGATAAAGAGTGACACGATGTTGAAGGCAATTGGGGTCAAAAAGATGTAGCCAGCTAGATACTTGCCCCGAAACCCGTGCCTGTATAAGTATGCCAGTAAACCTGACAGGAGGGCCGCCAAAGCAACCCACCCGATTACATCGACCATTGCCCATCCATATGTAATCGCAGTGAGAACGAGATCGCCTTTCAAGATGCCTACGCCACCCGCAGCTTGCTGCTGAGCAAACCAACTTGCCGAACCAGTGCCCAAGGCGAAGTTAAGCGGATTTCCCGTGATGAGCCAGTTATAAAACATCCAGAGGAAGATGCTATAGGCGCCGAAGGAAAGAAACGCGAGGCCTGATGCCTCTGCGAAAGCATTCCCCCTTGCAAGCATCGCCACGAGCAGTATGCAAAGCGCTACGGCTGGCACGTAAAACCATCCATCGTAGCGACTTTGGACCGCGAGAAAGATCGCGGCCCCGACCATGTGAAGGTACCGCGTCTCCAGGGATTTCCCCCACTTGACCAGGAAGTAAAGCGCTATCGTGGAGGTTCCAATCATCAACGATTCGGTCATCGGTGTCGTTTGCATATAAAGCATGCTAGGGCTGGCCATAAAGGCAAATGCACCCACGAGACCAGCGGCTTTGTCCTCTGTTATCTCGGCAACGGCACCGTAAATTGCGGAAGCCGCCACCACATATGCGACCATCGACACCCAGATTCCTGCAAGGCCGCTATTCCACAACGGATCGATCCAGACTAGCGGAAGCATAAGCAAGTGTGGAAGCGGAAGCCAGATTGTGCCTAAATGTGCCAGGCCAGGCGAAATGTTGTCGACTACCCGGCGCGCGATGTTGAGATGGGACACGGCGTCCCCATAGATCAGCGTCAGACCCTGGCTGTAATAGAACGCAAACGAGCTGACGCTGAGAATCGAGGCCATCAGGACAACTAGCCTGCCGGTGCTCTGGCTGGCTCGAACGCGCAATCTATCGATGAGACCAACGTGAGGCGTTGCTAGCGACTGGGTAGCGGTGGACATCAGGTTTCGAGCTCTCCTTTGTTGTCCAGACAGGGGTCCAGACTGGAGTCCAGTCTGGGCGGCGCCTCCCAGAGCGTATCCTCCAGGTTCGTGGCTGGTTCGATCTTCACCTGACCCTGGTACAGCCCGTGCACTGTCTTCTCCCAGTACGATGGCCTGTAGAATAGTTGCAGGAATCCCTTCCACGCCCCCACGCTCATAAACGCCCAGTAGAGCGGTGAAAGCAGCGCGTACTTCACCATTTCATAGTACTGGCGTCGCATGCACCCGGCGACGTTTCCGTAAGTGAAGGCGAAGTTGCCAAAGTAAAGGCCCAATGCACCTATGTAAAAGACCGGGCCAGGGAAGAGTTGCTGGATGACCCCCCAGCGCGTCAGAAACCACAGCGCCGTCAACAGCCAGTAGAACGGATTCATCAGAAATCCGAAGAAGGTGCCGCCGACGACCATGTTGAAGCTGAAGAACTGGTACGGACCAATCGCCCGCAGCAGCTTGATGGGATGGCGCATGTGGACCAGGTACGTTTGGATGTATCCCTTGACCCAGCGTGAGCGCTGCCGAATCCAGTTGTATAGCTCGCTGTTGGCCTCCTCGTACGTCGTGGAGTCGATTATCGCCGTCTTCCAACCCGCCTTGAACATTCGCACGCCCAGGTCCGCGTCCTCGGTCACATTGAACGGGTCCCAGGCCCCCAAAGCCTGCAGGTGCGAAGTGCGGAAGTGATTGGAGGTGCCTCCCAACGGAACGGGTGAGTTGCTGGCGTCGAGACCAGGCATGAACAGGTCGAACCACATGGAATACTCGGTCGTGAACCAGCGAGTCAACAGGTTCTGGTCGCGATTGTAGTAATTGAGCTTAGCCTGGATGCATCCTATCTTCGCGGGAGCCTTTCTAAAAGCCACCAGCGCCTTCTTTAGTTGATCTCGATCCGGGATATCCTCGGCATCGTAGATCACGACAAACTCGCCCTGGGCGTGAATCAAGCCGTAGTTGCAGGCTTTCGGCTTGCCCTTCGGCGTCGAGTTTGGCACTATGACCACCTTGAAATGCGCTGGCAGTTGCTGGCCGCGCACGGCGGCGATCGTCTCCTCGTCGTCTCCTTCGAGCAGCAGTTTGACGTCGAGCTTGGCCTTGGGATAGTCCAGATTATCGATGGCCTTCAAGAGGTTAGGCAGCACTTCCACTTCGCGATAAAGCGGCACCAGCACCGTGTAAACCGGCAGCGCACGGTCGTCCAAAGCCGCGACCTCTTCGCCTGAAACGTCCACCTCGAGGCTGTAAGCCAGCGCCTTGTAGACCAGGTAGAACTTATAAGCCGAGAAGCTGACGTAGAATATGGTGCTGAGAATCACCAGCGTCGAGAAGTAGGCCACCGGATTGAGAGCCACCAGTAAGGCCGATACGCCCAGAAACGCCAGGAAGAATATCTTCTGCCAGGTCGACAGCACCTTGATTGCCGATTCCTCGGGGTAGCGAAACACCAGGTCGTTGGCGCTGCGCCACAGGTACTCGGAATGATAGACCCTCTCCAGCGCCCCCTCTATGTCTTCCTCGGTCGTGATCACTGGCTTGACGCGACAGCCTGTGGCACTCTCGACGGCCTCGATGGCCTCGACGTCGAGGGGGTTGCTCATGGCCAGCGTGATAGCGCTGTCCTCTCGATCCAAAGGTATGAGGCCGTGCTTGCGCGCGAGGCTTTCGGGCACGCTGCGGGCTACGTCTTCAGGTATGTCGATTCCCGACAGGCTGAAGTAAGGGATGTCTTGCTGCTGGGAAAGGCAGGCGACCATCTGTTCTTGAGTTACGTAGCCCAGGCTGATCAATGCCCTGCCCAGGCGCACGCCGGTGCGCCGGTGTAGCTCCAGGCCCTCTTCTAACTGGCGTCGATTTATCGCGTCGGCCTCGAGCAAAAGATCGCCCAGCGATTTGCGATTGAAAACCCGCCGTATCGCCTCGCTCACCTGAGCGCGCGTGCTGATCAGTGTCGAGATAGGACGGCCCAGTTGCTCCTGAATGGTGCGCCGTGTAGCTTCTTCCAGCGGATTCACGAAGGCGACGACGATCGCGTGTCCCTGGCGCCTGACGGGAATGGCGGCGAAGCTCCGCGCGTAGTTTTCGGGGAGAAGGCGAGCGACATCCGAATCGAGAGGTTCAGCCCATTGTAGCACCTCGCGCTGAATTCCTATGCCGTCGACGATTGACACGGGAACCTGGCTGTAAGATAAATCGGCTTGCGGCAGCTTCAAATAATCGGCCATCGCCGCGGCCAATTGCTGGTCAGAAAGTAAGCCCAGTTCTGCCACGGCTACATCGAAAGGCACGTCCGCTTGAAGCTGGCGATGCCAGACCTGAAGCAACTGATCGCGGGTCAGGAGCCCTTCCTTCACCAGGCTCTGCCCAAACTCCCGCAATTCGTCGCTGATTCTCGAGATATCTGCCTCATACAGTCTCGTGACGGCCGTCCTGATGGCGTCTTCGCCTGCCAGAACTGCCCGAACTTGTAGCCCCGAGTATTCCGCCGCTGCCCGAAGGGCGGCCGCGTTTTGGGGCTCTGACGTCGCCACGGTCAGAAGCCGCCCCTCGCGATACAGGGGCACGAGTCCGTGCAGCGAAGCGACTTCCTCGGGAAGAATGCCAAGCGTCTGGGCTGGTGTGTTGTGTCGCGAGAGCGTCACAGATGGCAGCCGAAGCTGCAGTCCAAGCATCTCGGCCAGGCGTTCTTCGGTTATCAGACCCAGATCGAGCAAGCGCCTGCCCAGATACCCGCCGGCCCGACGCTGCAGCTCCAGGCCTTCCTGCAATTGCTCGTGGTTAAGCCACCCACTTCTTGTCAAGTATTCGCCAAGCAGCGGACGTTTAGCGCTGAGATCGGCGTGAGAAACTTCGTAAACGCGGCTCAAGGCTTCTTCAAGCTCGGCCTCGCCGCAAATCACTGTCTGGACCGGCTGGCCGAACAAGACCTCTAGCAGTTTCTTTGTTTCGCCATCCGCCAGGTCGACCATCGCCACAAGCACACCCTGCGGGAGTCTGCGAAACGCTACACACCGTCGGGCGCGGGCAATAGGCTCGGGGATCGCGGCAGCCACCGACCGATCGATGGGTATCTTCCCTACCCTCGCCACTTTGGTGTCGTGCAGGCGGGCGCGGGCCACGAGAATCTGAAGCTGGTTCACCTGGCCCAGGCGCAAGAGAACTTGCTCGATAGGCTCGCCAGTTTGCACGCCGATTAGCTGGGCGGCTGCCACCTGGTCGCCGTCGACCGCGCGATCGCGAACCAGTTGCTCCCAAACGTTCTTGCCGTTCGACTTCCCTTTGCTTCCTGACGGACTGTAGACCCTCTCCTGCCCTCGCCGCGCTTCCGATGGCGTGCAGAGAGCAAGGCGTGGCTCGAGGCCAGTCAGGGTCTTGAGGTCGTCGAGCACGGCTGGCGGTGGTAGGCCAGGGCTCGCCACCACCATTTCGCCGTCGATAGGGAACACCGCGATCAGTTGCCAGCGTTCCGCCAAATCGTGGGGTATCAGGTGGCCGAACGCGGGAACGATCCTGTAATTATCCAGGCGTATCCGCGGCAGATGAAAGGCCAATCCCAGAGCCTCGACGTAGTCTTCCTCGGCCAACACGTCGTCCCACAAGCCTGCTCTGGCCTCGGTCGCCAGATGCCTTCTTTCCAGCGCCGCGATCTGAAGAGGTGTCAGAAAGCCTGTTTCACGCAGCACGGAGATGGCGGCGGGCCACACGTTCGGGGATTCCTCGGAGGTCAGAAAACGGTTCAGCGCGGCGTCTATCTCGGTGCCGCTGCTCAGCACGATTCGAATTTCGCAGGCCATCAGGCGGCGCAGTTCCGCGAGCGCTTCGGCATCCTGGGTATCTGCCATGGCCACGGTCAGAACATCGCCGTGTCGAACCAGGGGAACTATCTTGTGTGCGCGCGCAAACGATTCAGGTACGAGGCGTGCGAGGTGTGGACTGGCCGCGTGATAACTGATGGGCGCGTAGATCGGCTGGGCAGAGACTTCGGCGTCTTCGTCAAGTTGGCGCATCATCGTTATTTCACGTCGATTCGGCGGCGAGCCAGCAACTTACGAATTGGTCGACGGAGGTCAAGTGCCATGTATGCCAGTATGAAGGCTATCAAGAGCACCAACGAGATGGTCAGGTAGCCAGTGAAAACGCCGAGGAACAGCAATATCCACACGAAGATGACGAGGGAAATGCGCACGAGCATCCAGAGGAGGCCGATCGCATCGAGACCTCTTTCGACCGACCATCTGTCCGCGTGGTGTCTGGCGCGCTGCTCGACCCATTTACGCACGATACGATACCTCTCGTGACCTTGCCGTTTTACGCGATGCTAACCTCGGACGTTGGGAAGGCCGGAAGCCTCCATCTCCGATCAGTCGAGCATCGATGCTTCCAGAACCTTGTTCTCTTCCAAATCAAGCTTGAGCTCGATGCTGCTCGCGCTGCGAGATACGACCCTGGGCCTGAACTGAACGAGGTTTTCGAGGCGCTCCTCCAGTGGAACAGCCCCGTCGTACTGCACGACCTGATAAAGCGTGCCACGATGAAAACGTCGAACCTTGGCGCTGCGGACCCCGTCGAGCTCTTCCACGGCTTTTTGAAAGGCCGCCAGCGAGCGGAAGCTGCCAAATGGCGACACGACAAGGCCGACCGATCCCAGCGCCAGAGGAATCTCGAAGCTCGCCGGATCGACGATCGTCTCCGAGCTGGGTTTGGAGGCGGGCCTGCGTTCTCGCGCACGGGCACGGTCAAATGCCTCGTCGCCTGCCTTATAGATGCTGCTGCCATCGAAGGTGGGGGCAGCAGGTTCGACGCCGACCTGTCGCAACACTGAGGTAGACGCGGCGGCTGTCTCGCAAGCTTCCTCGAGTGCTCTCAGCGCATCCTCAAGCTGCCTCGACAGAAGGCGAATCTCCTCGGTCCTTCTCTGCGCTTTGGCGTTGAGCGGCGTGCCCTCTACAGTCCACGCCTGCTCGATGCGAGCCGCATCTTGTTCGGCAGCCGTCATGATTTCTATGGCTTGCTGCTTCGCCTGCTCGATCAAGCGCTGGCATTCTTCCTGGGCGGCGCTCATTATTTGCCGAACCCCTCGTTCAGTCGATTCTTTCAGTTGCTCGGCCACACGAGCCAAGTCTGTCGATAGCTCTTCGTTCGTCATCGCGTTACCTGCCTGCTCTGGCCAGGGTAGACATGCGCTTCAGATACAGCCGGGACTATACGAACAATTGCGGGAGTGTGGGCACGGAGTCCCGCGGTGGGCTGAAGCCCCCGCTAAGTCAACAAAGCCCCGCTGTGGTTGGGGGGCGGCGCAACCCAGCCCGCTTGAGCGGGCTTCGTTGGGTCAGCGCGCTCGCTTAGGCGGCGCGCGTGGCTTGCGCCGGCTTGTTCCCCATCTTGCCTGATGTGGCCAGTATATCATGAACAGGCAGCCAAGGTCAAGCCACCTTTTCTGGAGTTTATCCATAGGACCAGAGTAAACTCCATATCTTTTCGGCCGGGCGAGCGTTCAAGAGCAGTATTCTCAACTTACTCACAAATGGTGACCTTGGTTACATTGGCCTGCTGTCTGTTCGGATATAGTGGCCAAGAAGGAATTCGAAAAGCTGAATTTGGTCTACTCGGGTATTGACAACGCGCTGAAAAGGTGATATTCTGCGAATAGAAACTATTACTATTTAGTAGGAGGATTCCAGTGGCGCTTGAACTGATCAACGAGAACAAGATCGGCGAAGCTAAGGGCACGGCAGTGGAGGAGGATGTGCTGAGGAACTTCCAGGGCGAGACCAGCGAAGTCGGGCTGTACCTGGCCATGTCCTGGCAGGCTCAGCGCGAGGGCTACGGCGAGATAGCCGAGGCTTTGAAGTCCATCGCACTCGACGAGGCGCAGCACGCTGTACGTTATGCCGTCCTAAATGGTATGATCTCTAGCAACACGAAAGAAAACCTTGAAAAAATGCTAGTCGGCGAGCAAATGGCCAACAAAGCCAAGCGGGAGGCGGCGGTGAGGGCAAGGGACGCGGCGGGTGACGAAACCCACGAGGTCTTCGACGATACCAGCCGTGACGAAGCCCGCCACGCGAGAACGCTCGACGGACTGCTAAAGCGCTATTTCGGAGGGTGATGTAGGCATGACTGGCGGACGAGAAGGCATCAGGCTGAGACGAAGCAAGCAGCGTGAGGTGATTTTGGAGGAGTTGAGGAAGCTGAAAACTCATCCGCGTAGCGATGAGCTCTATACTCTCGTCCGCCAGCGGCTGCCGCACGTGAGCCTGGGGACCGTATATCGAAACCTCGATCGTTTGCAGGGTGAGGGGACGGCGGTGGAGATCTATTGTGGAGACTTCGTCCGCTACGATGGCAACGTGTCTCCACACGATCACTTTATGTGTCGTGTCTGTCGTCGGGTCTGGGACTTCGACGCCAGACACGGCGACAGTCCAGGCGTTCCGGCGGAAAGCGAGAATCAGGCGGGATTTCAAGTCGAGAGTCAATACACCATGTTCCTGGGCCTTTGCCCAGATTGTGCGGCCAGTTAGAAGGTTGCGGCCAGGGCTGCGGGCAGACTAGAAAGCGAGGTAAACAAAATGTGCAAGATCAATCCTGTGACCAAGGGCAACATCGAAGAGGCCAAGTCTGGCCTGTTAAAGCGAATGGCAAATCCGAATCTGACCCACGAGCAGCTTCTCGTTCTGATGGAGCAATACGATTACATCGTCAACAATGTCCGCGAGCGGGCCGGTTACGACCCCGCGAGCGCGGCGCAGGGGCGCGCTAACTAGTTTTCGGTGCGAAATACCGTCTCCGTAGTGGCGTACGTCCCTGTCCGCCGGGGGTAGGGTAAAGCGCCCATTTTGCACCGGAAACTAACAAGGCGTGGCGGTTAACTTCTAGCCGCGCCGGCCTTCTCCTTGCTCCTGAAGTCCTCGATGGCCCTGTGCAGGGCATCGGCGGCCAGGTTCGAGCAGTGCATCTTCTGGGTGGGCAGACCGCCCAGCGCCTCAGCTACCGCCTTATTCGAGATAGCCAGAGCCTCGTCGAGCGTCTTGCCCTTGACCATCTCCGTGACCATGCTGCTGGTGGCTATGGCAGCGCCGCAGCCGAACGTCTTGAACTTGACGTCCTCGATAATCCCGTCCTTGACCTTGATGTATATCTTCATAATATCGCCGCAAACGGGATTCCCTTCAGTTCCCACACCATCCGCGTCAGGAATCTCCCCCACGTTGCGTGGATTGCTGAAGTGGTCCATAACCAGATCGCTATACATATCGGTTCACACCTCGCTCATTCTGCAGGCTGGCCGTGGGAGCCCCCCGACCGCTAATTCCGAGTACTTTACTTGGGATTATTATATCTACAGAACGACGGCGTGTCAACTCTTTTTCAACTGGAAGGGCAGAGCATCCAGGTAACCCTCCATGGCAGGGTGATGGCGCACCTGGTGCCCCACCGCCCAATGCCCTCACTTCGGGCGACCTGAAGCGGGCGATCGCCCGCGCACATCAGCTGATGGCCAGGGTCGGCGAGCACATCACCGAGCCTATCGACTCCTCCACCCTGATGCAGGAGGAGCGCCGGTGATCGTCGACGCCAGCGTATGGGTTAGCTACCTCATTCCACTCCCCCTCCAACCTTCTCCTGTCCTAACCACCGCTCGGTGCTGGTCTACTGCATTGGACCCCTTGTCTCCAAATGTCTGACAGCAGATAGGGAGTCGATCCCGTCTGCTTCATCACGTGGGCACTCGTTAGCAAGTTACCCCACGCTACCTCACCGCACCGCCGGACGAAACGACACAGCCTTGCCTTTCGACATCACGAAACTGCCGCCAAACGAGGCATCGTTCCTCGATCGGAAGTCATCCCTGACGTGGGCTCCGCGGCTTTCCTCTCGCATCAATGCCATTTGCAGATAACCCCTGCCCACGACCAGCAGGCTGTGTAACTCTGGCGAGGCGAACACAGCCTCTTCCCCATTCGCCGCCGACGCCAGATCTGCCTCCACCTGGTCGAGAATCTCCAACGAATCCTCCAGCTCCGCCTGGTCGCGGTGGGCCAGCACGCCCTGCAGTACCCAGATCATCTCCCTCGTCGCTTCACGAATCCGGCCAGGACGCCTTCCAGTTGCCGGAATCATCTGTTGGCGCACAGCTTCTCGCAACAATGAATCAGGTGTCGCTTGCGCTCGCAGCGCAGCGTTTGCCCCAGCTACTTGCCCGAAGATGAGGCCCGTGGAGATGCCAGTGCCAAGTATTCTGCCTGCTCCCGTGAATCCTCCGCTGACCTCGCCCGCGGCGAACAGCCCTGGCACGGTCGTGGCAGCGCTCGGCGAGATAGCTACGCCTCCGAGGGAGAAATGGGCAGCGTGCGCTATCGGAACGTGGTCTCGGCACAGATCGACGCCATGTCGACTCAGGAAGCGATGCGTATGGGGGAAATGATCCTCGAAGCGCTGAAGGTTTTCGGGGCGCAATCTCCATAGCGCCGACGCCCCGCGTGGAAGCCTTCCCGCCTCCACAGGCTGCGTCACGAGTTCCTCGAACCGCGGATCGTTCACGATCTGACTCGCCGTGGGGCCGTAGAACTCTCCCATCTTGAGAGCCGAGCCCGAAAGCCCGTGGCACTTGCCTCGCACCAGCGCGACCAGCATTGGCGACTGAAACTCGAGATCTACTAGCTCAGCGCCCGCCTCGTATGCCAGGGCCATTCCGTCGCCAGTGTTGCCAGGCGGGTTCGTATGCAGGGCGAAGAGCCCACTCGCCCCACCCGTGGCAAGCACAACAGCTTTGGCCGCTATCGTCATCGGCTGAAGGCTCGATCGATCGACGGCCATGCATCCTACCACCTGCCTTGCTGTTATGAGTAGCTTGACGGCTTGCGCCTTGTGAACGATAGTGACGTCCAACTGCCTTGCGCGCATTGCCAGGCGACGTGAGATGGCTTTGCCTGTGCCTCCACGACAGAAACACAGCCTGGGATGTCCGTGGCCCGCAGCGGAATACGCTTCAAGTTGGCGGTCGCTGCCAAGGGCGAACGGAACCCCAATCCCAGTCAGATACTGGAGCATCGGGAGCGATCGTTCGGCCACGAGCGCCAGGTGTCGCTCGCTGCCAAGGCCGAATGACGCTCCCAACAGATCTGAAAGGAATTGCTCAGCGCTATCCTCGGGATGAATCGGGGCTGCAAAGCCACTTCCGTTTCCCCCCTGCATCTCGAACGAAACATCGGAGAGCGCGGTTGCCGTCGACAACGTCGAGCCCTTCGCCAGCAAGAGGACCCGTGCATTCCTCTCCGCCGCGCTCACCGCTGCCGCCAGCCCCGCCGCGCCTCCGCCAAGAACGAGAACGTCGGCGCTCAGGGTTTCAGGCTGTACGTTCGGAAACATGTTCCTGCTACTGACCTAGCTTCTGCGCCGCGAAACGGACGAACCGATCGTCCACCACTTTGTCAGTAGGCAGCGGCTCTGAATACGAAAGCAGTCCAGCTTGGATGAAAGCCTTCTGCATGTTCTGGTACGTCTCGACATCTGGCGCGAGATCCCGCCGATAATTGTAGGAAGGCATGTCCTTTAGCTGTTGGACCTTTTGCTTGGTGTATTTGGAGAATATCTCAAGGTTCTTTGGATCGTAGAACTTATCGCCCTGAATATCGCGGGCTCCTTTGACCAGAGCTGCCATCAGTTTCTGGCCCAACTCGGGCTTCTCTCTCAGCAGTCTGGGACCGAAAACTACGCCGACGCCGCTGACGTGGGGCTTCAGATGCCCGAAGGCAGGGATTTCTGCCAACCCATCGTTTGCTATCTGAGTCGAGAATGGCGCCGGGGGTATGGCAGCGTCGATCGACTTGTTCTTGAAAGCCGCTATCATGTCAGGGAACGCCATGTTAACCCCCTCGATGTCCTTCAGTGTCAGTCCTGCCGGCTGAAGTATCGCGGCCAGGTAATACGAAGAAGTAGCGCCGAGGCCGCCGGCTATGGCGATCTTCTTTCCCTTCAAGTCCGCCGGCCCCTTCACCGCGCCTCCCTTGAGAAGGTCGCTGCGAACCATAAGCGCCGAGGGGTCGCCTTTCTCCGGCGATTCCCCCATAGAGGCCACGATGCGGATGTCCAGCCCTCGGTTAACGGCGTTGAACGTGGCCGATGCGATCCCTGCCACTGCGGCGTCCAACTGGCCCGTGGCCACAAAGGCCATCGCGTCCTGTCCCGCTGGCACCACGCTGAGATCGACGCCGATCCCTTCCTCCCGCAGGTAGCCGCGGTCTATGGCCACGTAAAGCGGCGCGAAAAGCGTCGATGGCGCGTGGGCTATCTTGAGCGTCGTCAGCCCCTGGCCTGTGCTAGAGCCGGATGTTGGCGACACGGCTGGCCGAGGCGAGGACTGCGCTGCCGAAGGTGCCGATGTTGCGGGTGTGGCCGGGGCAACGGGCGCCTTGGGCGCCGCTGCGGGCGAAGCAGGGGTAGGAGACTGAGCGGCTGGTTGCGCACAGCCCATGCTGAACGCCAACCAGGTGAGCAGTGAAAGACTGATCGCATATTGGAGCAACTTGCTTCTCATCGATAACCACGACCTCCCAGCTTAAGTTGCGCCTATTCTATATCTAATGGGGTTAAGTTGCAACTCGGCGGCGACATTTGACAGACCGGACCTCTCGTGCTATCCTTAACTTGTGCAAGCCCGCCTGGCGCTTCTCGCGGGACTTGGCCTGTTCGCGCCGTCGGCGCAAGCTCTCTGCAAACCGTCGAAGTGCTGTCTGGGGGCTGAGGAAGTTGTGGTTCAGGATGGGCGCTGTCAAAGCTCATTCGCCAAGAGCTAACAGGCCCCTTTTTTCTGCTCGGATAGAGGCTCTGAGATGTGTATGGAATCGGCTATCCCCGACGACGCGCGTCGGCAACTAGACCAGATCTGTCTCGCCGATGTGGTCGTCGGCATACCGAGCTTCAATAACGGCGATACTATTGGACACGTGGTTCGCACCGTCGCCGAAGGCGTGGTCAAGCACTTCCCCGATCTCAGGCCCGTGATCGTCAATTCCGATGGCGGCTCATCCGACGATACCCGCCACGTCGTCCTCGAGACTGAGGTTCCCTCGCCTGTCGAGAAGGTCTCTTTCGCTTACCAGGGCATCCCAGGCAAGGGCAGCGCCCTGCGAGCTGTTTTCGAGGCCGCCAATCGTTTGGGAGCCCAGGCGTGCATCGTCGTCGATTCCGACCTGCGCAGCATTACCCCGGAATGGATCGAGTTGCTCGCCGCGCCTATCGTCAACGAGGGCTATGACTTCGTCGCTCCTCTTTATCTTCGCCACAAGCACGATGGTACGATCACCAACAACATCGCCTACCCGGTGACGAGAGCCCTTTACGGACAGCGCATCCGCCAGCCTATCGGCGGCGATTTCGGCGTGAGCACCGAACTGTCCGCCAGGTATCTCGCCAGCGACGTGTGGCATAGTGACGTCGCACGCTTCGGGATCGACATATTCATGACCACGGTCGCCATCAACGAAGGCTTCAATATCTGCCAGTCGAGGCTCGGCGCGAAGATTCACGACGTAAAGGACCCGGCCGCGACGCTGGGCCCTATGTTTGTTCAAGTCGTGGGCACGCTTTTTGCTCTGATGGAAACATACGCCGCCAGGTGGCAGGCGATTGAGGGCAGCCAACCCACCCCTGTATACGGGAAGCTCGAAGCGATCGAGCCAGAGCCCGTCGCCGTCACCCTGCGAGCGATGGTCGACAAGTTTCGAGCCGGAGCGCAGCGGTTGTACCCGCTCTGGGGCAGGGTTCTTGCCCCCGAGGTCTTCGACGAGGTGATGAACCTGATAAAGCTCGGCTACGACGAGTTCTTCTTCCCGATTGACCTCTGGGCGCGCGTGGTCTACGATTTCGCGGCTTCGTATCATCACGCCCGCAGCCTGGGGGTGGAACGAAACGAGGTCGTCGAGGGACTGTCGCCCCTCTATTATGGCCGCACCGCCGCCATGGTTGCCGACGCGCGCGACATGAACACGTTGCAGTTCGAGCAGTCGATCGTCGAGAGTCAGGCCCAGACTTTCGAGGCTCGCAAGCCCTATTTGCTCGAACGCTGGCAGGAGGTCGATCAGTGCTTTGGGGGCCAGTAAGTTTATGATATAATTCCTTAGGTCGGTTAAGCTATGGCTCATAGAGTTCCAGTACTTGCAGAGAAAGAGAAAACAAGGCTTGCCCTGGAGGCGCTTTTCTCGCCAGAATCTGTCGCGGTCGTCGGCGCTTCCGGAAATCCTGAAAAGCTAGGCCACGTCGTGCTGAAGAATATCGTCGAAGGTGGCTATCAAGGCCAGGTCTATCCCGTCAATCCTCTAGCGGATGTCGTGCTTGGGCTGCGCTGCTATCCTTCGGTCAGCGCTGTGCCCGGCCCCGTGGATGTCGCGGTGGTAGTCGTTCCCCGTGATGCGGTCGCTGAGGTGATTCAAGACTGTGTCGACAAAGCGGTAAAGGCTGCGGTCGTGATCACCGCTGGCTTCCGTGAGATCGGTCCTGAAGGCGTGAAGGCCGAGAAAGAGATCGTGCGCATCGCCAAAGAGGGTGGACTCCGGCTTCTTGGCCCTAACTGTCTCGGCCACATCGACACCCACAGCCGCCTCAACGCGACCTTTGCGGCCGGGATGCCGCTGACGGGTAACATCTCCTTCATTTCGCAGTCCGGCGCCCTCTTCAGCGCTATCCTCGACATGGCCGACAGTGAACGCGTCGGCTTCGCCAAATTCGTCAGCCTGGGCAACAAAGCTGATATCAACGAGATCGACTTGCTCGACTCCTGGCGTGAAGACGAACTTTCAAATGTCGTCATCGCCTACCTCGAAGGCATTAGCGAAGGCCACAGGTTCATTGCGGTCGCTCGCGATCTGACCAAGGCCAAGCCATTGATCGTCCTCAAGTCGGGCGTCACGTCCGAAGGCTCTCGCGCGGTGTCTTCCCACACCGGCACCCTGGCCGGCTCTGATGCCGCCTACTCTGCCGCTTTCAAACAAACTGGCGCGATCAGGGTCAATACGCTGGAGACGATGTTCGATTTCGCCATCGCCTTCGCCTATCAGCCCTTGCCCAAAGGCAAGCGCCTTGCCATCGTGACCAACGCTGGCGGTCCAGGCATCATGGCCACCGACGCCTGCGGGAAGGCCGGGGTCGACCTGGCTCACTTCCAGCCAGGGACGATCGATGCGCTGCGCAGCAAGCTGCCGCCAACGGCGAGCGTCTATAATCCTGTCGACGTTATCGGCGATGCCGGTCCCGAGAGATACCAGGTCGCCATCGAAGCCGTTCTCAAAGACGCTAACGTCGATGGACTCCTGGTGCTTCTCACGCCCCAGCGGCTGACGGATGCGGTCAGGACCGCGAACGTGGTCATCAACGCGGCTAAGAAGACCCGCAAGACGGTGCTCACAAGCTTTATGGGCACGGCGTCGGTGAAAGCCGGCGTGGACAGGCTGCGAGAGGCGAAGATACCCAACTATCCGTTCCCCGAGCAGGGAGTGGCCGCCTTTAGCGCCATGAACCAGCAGCGGGAATGGATGTTGCGACCTGGGGAGAAGGTCAAGAGCTTCCGCGTCAACAGAGCCGCGGTGCGGGAGGTCATCAAGCGCGTGCGCGACAGCGGTCGAGATACCCTCGGCGATATCGAGGCGCGGGAAGTTGTCGAGGCTTACGGACTCCGTCCGCCCCGATCAGCGCTGGCTCGTTCGACCGACGAGGCCGTTGCCCTGGCTCAGGAAATCGGACTGCCCGTGGCCATGAAGATAGTCTCGCCCGATATCCTGCACAAATCCGACGTCGGCGGCGTCAAGCTGGGCGTCAGCACCATCGATGAAGTTCGCGCAGCCGATCAGGCTATTATGCGCAACGCCCGTCGATACGCTCCCGGCGCGCGGCTATGGGGCGTGGCCCTCCAGGAGATGGTCTTGCCTGGCAAGGAGACCATCGTCGGCGTGAGCCTCGATCCCCAGTTCGGCCATTTGCTCGCCTTCGGACTTGGGGGCATCTACGTCGAGGTGCTTAAGGATATCGCCTTCCGCGTGGCGCCGATCACGCCGCGTGAGGCCGACCAAATGGTCAAAGAGATTCGCTCGTATTTATTGTTGAAAGGCGTTCGCCGCGAGAAACCCGCCGACGTCGACGCCATCGTCGATGCCCTGCTGCGGGTCTCGCAGTTGGTCACCGACTTTCCGGAAATCATTGAGATGGACATTAATCCCTTGGTCGTTCACGAAGAGGGACAGGGTGCCACCGCCGTCGACGTCCGAATCGGCCTCTCGACCGTGGCTGCCTGAGGATGTTTCTGCGTGATGACGATTTGCTACCAATTCGGACAACGGGCGCGATTCATCGCGCCCCTACCTGGTGGAACGGTATTTGTAGGGGCGCAATTCATTGCGCCCTGGGCAAGACTGCGTACTTCATTGCGCATGTTTTTCACGAGGATGGGCATAGCCCTTACTTAAGGTGGTGAGGCCAGCATGTCTGCACTATATGTGATTTCTCTGCAGCCCTACTCAGGCAAGACCGCCGTCTGTCTGGGTATTGGACTCGAGCTCAAGGCGCAGGGTGTTTCCGTCGGCTACATGAAGCCGATTGGAACGCTCGCTACGGAAGTCGGGGGCCAGGTGACTGACGAAGACGTCGTCTTCGTCCTCCGCACTCTCGACATCGACGAGCCCTTCAATCTTGCCTGCCCACTCCTGAAGACTACAGGGTTGTTCGAGGCGCAAGTGCCAGGGGCGACGTCGAATGCCGACATCGTGCGCGCGGCTTTCGACAGGCTCGCGAAGGACGTTGATCTGATGATCCTGGAGGGAGGCGCAGACCTCGCCGACGGCTATTCCCTGGGCGTCCCCCAGACGCTGCTGGCCGAGCTCACACAGTCCAGGGTGATCGTGGTCGTCAAGTACCAGCCCGATCTGGCTATGGACGAAATCTTGATGGCCAAGGATGCTTTCGGCGAGCGCATGGTCGGCGTCATCGTCAACAGCGTGCCGCAGGATGCCTTGTCTGTGGTGAAAGAGCGATTCCCATCATTTCTGAATCGCAGCGGGCTGCAGCTCATTGGCGTCCTGCCTCTGGACAGGCTCCTGACGGCGATTCCCGTCCGCGAGCTAGCTCGACTTCTCAACGGCGATATCCTGTGCGCCGCGGATAAGCAAGATGAGCTGGTGGAGAACTTCAGCATCGGCGCCATGAACGTCGACACCGCGCTGAAGTACTTTCTGCGATCGGCGAACAAGGCCGTGATCACTGGTGGGGATCGTGCGGATATTCAACTGGCTGCCCTGCAAACCTCGACCAAGTGTATAATTCTTACGGGTAACCTCTATCCTGATGCGATAATCCTTGGGAGGGCTACCGAGTTGGGCGTTCCGATGATACTTGTCAAGGCTGATACAATGACGACCGTGGCATCTGTCGAGCGCGCTCTCGGTCATATCCGCCTCACCAGCCCGCGTCAAATCAATCGTCTGGTCGAGATGGTCAAGGCTGACGTAAACATTTGCGACCTTCGGAGAATCCTCGAACTTTAATCTCGGGAGGAAAAGGTGATAGCTATAGAAAACATTAAGGCGCGCGAGATACTTGATTCGCGCGGCAATCCCACTGTGGAAGTGGAGGTCGCCCTGGTCGACGGCACGATCGGCCGGGCGGCGGTTCCTTCAGGAGCGTCTACCGGAGTACACGAGGCCCTGGAGCTGCGCGATAACGACCCCTCGCGCTACCGTGGCATGGGCGTGCTCAAGGCTGTGAGCAACGTTAACGACAAGATCGCACCCAAGCTGATCGGCCTATCTGCGTTCGAGCAGATTCGCGTCGACGAGCGTATGATCGAGCTGGATGGCACCCCCAACAAGTCTAACCTCGGTGCGAACGCGATCCTGGGCGTGTCGCTCGCCACGGCCCACGCGGCGGCAATCTTCCTCGGTATGCCCCTCTACAGGCACATCGGCGGCGCGCTCGCACGAACTCTGCCAGTGCCTCTGATGAACATCCTTAACGGCGGCAAGCACGCCGAAGACTCCACCGACCTGCAGGAGTTCATGATCGCGCCGGTGGGAGCGCCCTCGTTTCGCGAGGCTCTGCGCTGGGGAGCTGAGACGTTCCACGCTCTCAAGAAGGTGCTCAAGGACCGCGGTCTCGCCACCGGCGTCGGCGATGAGGGCGGATTCGCTCCTAGCCTGAAGTCGAATCACGAGGCGGTCGAGCTCATCCTTCAGGCAATCGAAGCCGCGGGTTATAAACCTGGCGAAGATATCTTCGTCGCGCTCGATCCCGCAGCTTCCGAGTTCTATAGCGACGGCAAGTACGTTCTTGCCAAAGAGGGAAGGACGCTGACGTCGGCGGAGATGGTGGACTTCTACGCGGACTGGGTCTCCAAGTATCCGATCATCTCGATCGAAGATGGCCTGGCCGAAGACGACTGGGAAGGCTGGAAGCTCCTCACGCAAAGGCTGGGAAGCAAAGTTCAGATAGTCGGCGACGATCTCTTCGTGACCAGCGTCAACAGGCTGGAGCGTGGCATCAAAGAAGGATCGGCCAACTCTATCCTCATCAAGGTCAATCAGATCGGCACCCTGACTGAGACCTTGACGACCATGCAAACGGCGGAGCGCGCCAGGTTCACCGCGGTCGTGTCGCACCGCTCTGGCGAGACGGAGGATGTGACCGTAGCTCACATCGCCGTCGCGACTAACGCGGGCCAGATCAAAACGGGCGCTCCATCGCGAGGCGAGCGCGTGGCCAAGTACAACGAGCTGCTCAGAATCGAAGAGGAGCTTGGCCCTGTTGCCCAGTACGCTGGAAAGAGCGCTTTCTACAACCTCAGATAGCGTACACCCGCGATCCTTTTTCACTGGCAAACTACAAACAAAACAGTACAAAGGAGGAAACTCAATGGCGACAAAAATCGGTATCAACGGGTTTGGCAGAATCGGCCGGCAAGTTTTGAAGGCAATGCGTGATTTCTATCCTAACGACCTCGAGGTCGTGGCTATCAACGACTTAGCGGATACTCAGACCAACGCTCACCTCTTTAAGTATGACTCCAACTACGGCATTTATTCCGGCACGGTAGAGGCTAGAGCGGATGCCATCGTCGTCGACGGGAAACCCATCAAAGTCTTCGCGGAACGCGATCCAGGCAAGCTGCCCTGGGGAGACGTGGGCGTGGACGTCGTGATCGAATCCACTGGCCTGTTCACCGACGCGGCGAAGGCAGCGGCCCACCTGGCTGGCGGCGCTAAGAAAGTGATCATCAGCGCGCCGGCGAAGGGCGAAGACCTCACTATCGTGATGGGCGTCAACCAGGATAAGTATGATCCCGCCAAGCACAAAATCATCTCCAATGCCTCCTGCACGACGAACTGCCTCGCTCCGGCCGTCAAGGTTGTCAACGACAAATTCGGCGTGGTCAAGGGCCTGATGACGACCATCCACTCCTACACCAACGACCAGAGAATCCTGGATATGGTGCATCCCGACCTGCGCCGCGCTCGCGCTGCTGCGCTCAACATCATCCCCACGACTACCGGCGCCGCTAAGGCCGTCGCCCTGGTCATCCCTGAGTTGCAGGGCAAGTTCCACGGCTTCTCGCTGCGCGTGCCCACACCCACCGTTTCGGTCGTCGACTTCGTCGCCGAGGTGGGTCGCAACGTTACTGTCGACGAGGTCAACGCCGCTCTGAAGGAGGCTGCCGAGGGACCGATGAAGGGCATTCTGGGCTACACCGAGGAGCCGCTCGTTTCGATGGACTTTAAGGGCGACAGCCGATCCTCGATCGTGGACGCGCTGTCCACCATGGCCATCGGCGGCAATATGGTCAAAGTCGTTTCCTGGTACGACAACGAGTGGGGCTTCAGTTGCCGCGTCGCCGATCTCTGCATGTTCATGAGTCGCAAGGGTCTTGGCTCCTCGGTTCGAATGTAACCTGCGGGGTGAATTATGGACCAACCACAAGTTACTGAAATAAAAACCGTTCGCGACGTCGACGTAGATGTCGCCCAGATTGGCCTTCGCGTTGACTTCAACGTTCCTCTGGACAAGGCTGGGAACATCACAGACGATACGCGGATTCGGGCTGCTTTGCCCACCATCAAATACCTGATCGACCACAATGCCAGAGTCATCCTGATGTCGCACCTTGGTCGGCCAGATGGCAAGGTTGTCGAGCGCCTGCGCCTCACGCCCGTCGCCGAGCGCCTGACGCAACTCCTTGGGAAGCCAGTCGTGAAGGCGCCCGATTGCATCGGGCCTCAGGTCGAAGCGCTGGTGGGCGGCATGAGGCCCGGCGACGTCATCCTCCTGGAGAACCTGCGCTTCTATCCCGACGAGGAAAAGAACGACAGGGGCTTCGCGCAGAAGCTGGCCAATCTGGGCGACATCTACGTCGACGACGCCTTCGGCACAGCTCATCGCGCCCACGCCTCCACCGCGGGCGTCGCGGACTTCCTGCCTGCCGTTGCTGGCTTCTTGATGGAGAAGGAAGTGACCGTAATGGGCAGGGCCCTTGAGGTCCCCGCTCGCCTCTTCGTCGCCATCATCGGCGGCGCCAAGATTTCGTCGAAGATCGGCGTCATCACCAATCTGCTCGACAAGGTCGATTATCTGCTCATCGGCGGAGGCATGGCAAATACCTTCCTCAAGGTGGAGGGTTATCGCATTGGCAAGTCGCTGGTCGAGGATCAACACCTCGATCTGGCCAGGGACCTGATGCTGCGTGGCGACGAGAAGCTCGTGTTGCCCGTCGACGTGGTAGTTGCCGATAAGCTCGATGCGACCGCAAACTACAAGACCGTGGACATCGAGGGCGTGCCCGACGATTGGATCATCGTCGACATCGGCCCCAGGACGGTCGCCAGGTTCAGCGACATCATCTCCAAGGCGAAAACCGTCGTGTGGAATGGGCCCATGGGCGTGTTCGAGATCTCCCCGTTTGCCCAGGGCACCAGGGCTATCGCTGAGTCGCTGGCCAGGAGCCAGGCGGTCACGATTGTCGGCGGCGGCGAATCGGTGGCCGCGGTGGAGCAAATGGGCGTGGCCGACAAGATCACCCACGTTTCCACCGGCGGCGGGGCAACTCTCGAATTCCTTGAGGGTCGGGTGCTGCCAGGCGTCGCCGTACTTCAGAAGAAGGCAGGTGGCTCGGACTGATGGAGCTACAAGAACTGAGAGGGCTGTCGACGCAGAGCCCCTCCAAGATTCTTCTGCTCGTGATGGACGGACTCGGTGGATTGCCAAGGGAAGAGGGGGGGCTAACGGAGCTTGAAACCGCCAATACTCCCAACCTCGACGCGTTGGCGGCCAAATCCATCTGCGGACTCCACGAGCCAGTGGGGCCAGGCATCACGCCGGGCAGCGGCCCTGGCCACCTGGCCTTGTTCGGCTACGATCCGCTCAAGTTCGAGTTCGGCAGGGGCGTGCTGGAGGCCCTGGGCATCAACTTCGATCTCAAGAAGACCGACGTCGCCGCGCGCGGCAACTTCGCGTCGAAAAAAGATGGCCTCATCGTGGATCGCCGAGCGGGCCGCATCGATACCGAAAGCTCTTCCAAGCTGTGCGAATTGCTGCAAAAGAACGTCTCGCTGCCCGGGGTGCAGGCCTTCGTCGAGCCAGTCAAAGAGCACAGGTTCGCGCTCGTCTTGCGAGGTGAAGGTCTCTCGGATAAGCTGACCGAAACCGATCCCGAGAAGGAAGGCCGGCCGGCGCCGAAAGTGGAGGCGCTGGACCCCGCCGCTCAGCGCTCCGCCGATCTGGCCAACATGTTCATCGAGCAGGCCGAGAAGATTCTCGCCGGGCACTTCCCCGCCAATTTCGTGATGCTACGCGGCTTCGCCAAGTATCCTAACATCCCGACCGTGCAAGACATCTACGGTCTGCGCGCGGCGGCTGTAGCAGCTTATCCCATGTACCTACGACCGATTTGACTATCTCTACATCCATTACAAGAAGACTGATAGCTCGGGCGAGGACGGCGACTTCGATCGCAAAGTCAAAGCAATCGAGGAGGCAGATAAGTACATCCCCGAGTTGCTCGGACTCAAGCCGGATGTGATGATCGTCACTGGAGATCACTCGACGCCGTCGGTGCTCAGGGGCCACAGTTGGCACCCTGTACCCGTGCTGCTATACTCGAAGTATTGTCGGCCCGATGTTGTCAAGGAGTTCTCCGAGCGCGCCTGCGCACTCGGCTCTCTCGGCAGGTTCCCGGCAAATCAGCTCATGCCCTTGGCAATGGCGAACGCCCTGAAGCTCAACAAGTTCGGGGCGTAGCCAGACTGGCTTCAGGAAATCACTGGAGGTAACATAAATGCGCACACCCATCATCGCTGGTAACTGGAAGATGAACACCAGCATCGACGAGGCCGTTGCTCTCGTCAAACAGATGAAGGATGCCCTGGACAAGATCTCAGGGGCGGAGAAGGTTCTCTGCCCTCCATTTGTGTCTCTCGTTTCCGTCAGGGAGCTAATCGGCGGTACCTCGATAAAGCTCGGCGCCCAGAACATGTATTTTCAGGACAAGGGCGCCTATACCGGAGAGGTTTCACCCCTTATGCTGGCGCCGTTGTGCCAGTACGTCATCCTCGGCCACTCCGAGCGTCGCCAGTACTTCGGAGAGACCGACGAAATCGTCAACAAGAAGATTCTCTCGGCGCTCAATCACGGGCTCTCGCCCATCGTCTGCGTAGGTGAGAACCTGAAGCAAAACGAGGCTGGCAAGACTACCGAAATCGTGACAGGCCAAATTCGGCGCGGTTTCGCTGACGTTCCTTCTATCGACAACGTAGTCGTCGCCTACGAGCCTATCTGGGCGATCGGCACAGGCAAGCCGGCGACTGGAGCGGGTGCGAACCAGGTTATCGGCTTGATTCGCTCGACAATGGCCGAGTTGTATGGCGAAGAAGCGGCCAGCCAGCTTCGCATTCAATACGGCGGCAGCGTGACGGCAGCTAACATAGCCGAGTTCATTTCTCAGCCGCACATCGACGGCGGCCTTGTGGGCGGCGCAAGCCTGAAGGCCGACGAGTTCGTCGCCATCGTCGCCAAGGCCGCAGAGATCAAGAGTTCTTTGCGCAAACCTGTATAAATGCTAGAATAGAGCGTGCTGAGCACCGCACGCCCTGGACCTCGGCCCAGGGTGAATAATTCGAGGAGGAATAGCTATGTCGACGACTGACGAACTGTTGGCCAAGGCGCGCAAGCCGGGGGAGGATGCAATGCGTTTGCATCCTTTCTATCGTGGCAAGACCGAGGTAGTCCCCAAGTGCGCCGTGCGCGATGTCAACGACTTTTCCATCTGGTACACGCCCGGCGTTGCCGAGCCTTGCAAGGCCATCAAGGCCGACAAAGAGGCAGTGTACGAGTACACTAACAAATGGAACACTATTGCGGTCGTATCCGACGGCACGCGCGTTCTGGGCCTCGGCGACATCGGTCCAGAGGCCGGCATGCCCGTTATGGAAGGCAAGGCGCTCCTCTTTAAGTACCTCGGAGGCGTCGACGCCGTGCCAATCTGCCTCGACACCAAGGACCCCGCGAACATCATCTCCGCGGTCCGGTGGCTACAGCCCTCTTTCGGCGGCATCAATCTCGAAGACATCGCCCAGCCCAAGTGCTTTGAGATTCTGGATACCCTTCGTGCGCAGATGGACATTCCCGTTTGGCACGACGACCAGCAGGGAACGGCCACAGTTCTGCTTGCTGGCTTGATCAACGCTCTAAAGGTCGTCGACAAGTCGATGCGCGATGTCAAGCTGGCTATGATCGGAGCAGGCGCAGCTAACATTGCCATTACCCGCCTTCTCTTCAGCGCGGGCGTGACCCCGGGGAACACAATCATCGTCGACAGTAAGGGAACCTTGCATCCGGGCCGCGACGACATCGCCGCCAGGCAGCACGAGTTCGTCGATAAGTGGCGGTTCTGCCAGATAACCAACGCCGACCGGGTTATAGGCGGCATTGCCGAGGCTATGAAGGGTGCGGATGTCTGCATCGCCCTCTCGAAGGCTGGGCCCGACACTATCAAGAAGGAATGGGTGGCGAGCATGGCTAAGGATGCCATCCTGTTCGCCTGCGCCAATCCTGTGCCTGAGATCTGGCCCTGGGATGCGAAAGAGGCAGGTGCGCGCATCGTCGCCACCGGCCGCTCCGACTTCCCCAATCAGTTGAATAACTCCCTCGGCTTCCCTGGCATCTTTCGCGGCACGCTGGACGTCCGAGCAAAGACGATAACCGACGAAATGTGCATCGCCGCCGCCACCGAGCTAGCGAAATGCGCCGAAGAGCGCGGGTTGAGCGAGGACTTTTTGGCTCCGACCATGGACGACTGGGAGGTCTTCCCCCGGGAAGCTGCGGCCGTGGGGGTCATGGCACAGGAGCAGGGAATAGCGCGCATCCAGGCCAGCCGCGAAGAGCTTTATCAGCAGGCAGCCAGGATGATAAAGCGAGCGCGCGACCTGACCCAGACCATGATGAAGGAGGGCTACATCCCCGCGCCGCCAGGGGACTAGGAAGCACTTCCAGTCAGCCCTCGCATCCGAAAGACAAACGCCTATCCGTTCCCATCCACCGACGCCCTACCTCGAAAACCGTAGGGGCGAGCCTCGGGCTCGCCCCCTGCAACCCTTTTCAGGAGTTCGTTTATTTGCGCACTGTGTGGCCTGGCTCAGAAGACTTGTATTCGCCACGTTGCCGTGAAGCCACTGTGAGCAGCGTGGGCATCTCCCGCGCGTGCCTGTCAGCTCCCCGCCGCTGGCACTGGCCCTGCCGGCACCCTGCTCGGAATCTTCGCCAGAACGCCGTCGACCCCTACCACGTGGCGTGACAGTTTCAACTCGCTTGGCTGCAATCCGATAGCCAGGCCGATTAGCTGCGGCAGATGCAGAATCGGCAGGCGGATGCTTCTGTCTAATTCTTTCTCGGCCATGCCCTGAAACGCGTCGAGCGACAGGTGGCACAGCGGACAGGGCGTGACAATGCAATCAGCCATCTCCGTCTTGGCACCCCACAGTTGCTGTCCTAACACCTTCGACGCCGTCTTCTCTCTGGCGAGGGAGATCAGAAAGGCACAACACTTGGTCTTGCCCGCGTAGTCGACCGGCGTGCCTCCGAGGGCCGTGATGATAGTTTCGAGGGACTTCGGGTTGTTCGGGTCTTCGAATCCGAGCCTGCTCTCCGGCCTGAGTATCTGACACCCGTAGAAGGGCGCCACCCTGAGACCCGCGAGCGGCCGCTGGACGTAGCTCTTCAGGCGGTCGACGCCGAACTCCCTCATCAGCACCCACAGGAAATGCGTCACCTCGACCCCGCCGCTGTATTTCATGCCGATTTCGGCGAGAACCTGGTTCGTCTTCTCCAATGCTTCGGGGTTTTCCTTGAGGTCCTGGTTCACTTTCCTCAGGGTCAACGTACAAACGTTGCAGATGGTGAGCACGTCGAGGCCGTCTCGTTCCGCGATAGCGAGCGTTCTGCCATTCAAGGCGCGAGACAGGTCGAGATTCACCTCGTCGATGTCACCCGCACCGCAGCAGCTCGCCGACTCCATCTTCTCCAACTTGATACCCAGCTTCTCGCAGACCTTTCGGGTCGAGTAGTCCAGCTCGCTCGCGCTCTTATCGGCCACGCAGCCCGTAAAGTAGGCGTATCTCATCTCTGTTTCTCCGTCAGCTCGAAGATCTTTCTGATCTCTTCCATGTCGGGCACTGGCCTTTGTATCGGAAAAGGAACCTTGCCCTTCAGAAACATCTGGAGCGCCATCGGCGTCATCCCGACCACGCCCAGGCCCTTCGTCTTCAAGGGCAGCGTCGCCTCGTTGAGGCGCCCGCTGGCCTTGACCGAATCCAGGAACGCTTGAGCGTGTTTGATGCCTTCATCGCTCCTGATCCCACGCTCGTAGGCCAGGTGGCCGATCCTCCTGATGGATTCCCTTGGATCGACCCCCTTGGGACAGACCTGCGTGCAGGCGAAGCAGCGCGCGCATTCCCACAAACCGTGCGGCTCGCTCAACGACTTGAGCCTCTCGTCGGTTGCCCCGTCTCTCGTGTCGGCGACGTACCGCTGGCCTTTTGCCAGCGCCGCGGGACCGACGAAGCCTGGCTCGAGCTCCGCCACGTTGCAGTCGGTGTGGCAGCAGGCGCAGAGGATGCAGAGCGAGTTCCTGATCACGTCCTCGGTGGTGCTTGGATCGACCAGCCGCTCTCTTTCTGGTGCCGCTTCATTCGGATCGGGCATCAAGTACGGCTTGACCTTCTCGATCATGCGCCAGAACGGGTCCATGTCGACCACGAGGTCCTTGATGACTTTCAGCTTCTGCAGCGGCTCGATCAGAATCGACCCGTGCCGATTCACCTCATCCGCCACCCTCGCCTTACACGCCAGCTTGGCGCAGCGATTGATGCGCATGGCACACGAGCCGCAGATAGCGCTGCGGCAGGAGCAGCGAAAGCTTAGAGTGCCATCTATCTCCTCTTTGATGGCGATGATCGACTCCAGCACTGTCGCCCGTTCAGGCAATTCGATCTCGTAATCCCGATAGTACGGCTTCGCGTCTACTTCAGGGTTGAACTTCTGAATCTTGAAGCTAACAAGCATCTAGTAGCTCCTCTCTGCCGGCGGCCACTT
Source organism: Chloroflexota bacterium (assembly GCA_023480885.1). Taxonomy (GTDB): domain Bacteria; phylum Chloroflexota; class UBA6077; order FW602-bin22; family JACPRP01; genus JAMCWX01. The sequence continues at coordinate 40,551 of JAMCWX010000007.1, forward strand.
CGTCATGGTTACGTCGAGGTAACCGAGCCTGGGGCCGTTGGGAGTCCAATAGGCCAGCGTGTGCTTGAGCCATTTCTCGTCGTCTCGCTTAGGAAAGTCGAGCCGAGAGTGAGCGCCTCGGCTCTCCTCGCGTGCGAGCGCGCCGAGCGCCATCGCCTCGCCCAGGTCGATCAGGTATCCCGTTTGCAGCGCGTTGGTGAGGTCGGTATTGAAGATCCTGCCCCTGTCCTGCACGATGGCCCTGGCGTAGCGTTCCTTGAGCTCTCGCACCTTCTCGACGCAGTTCTGCATCTTCTTCGCTACGCGGAAGATTCCCAGATTGGTGTTGGCGGCCTCCTGAAGCTCCTTGCGCAAGACGTGCGCTCGCTCCCCCTTTTCTCTCTTGAGCAGTTCCGATATGCGCCGCTCTTCGTCAGACAGCGCTGCCTCCGGAAAACTAGCCCCGGCAACGCTACAGGCTAGTTCGCTGGCCGCTCGTCCGGCGCGTCGGCCAAAGACGATCGTCTCAAGAAGGGAATTGCCGCCCAGCCTGTTGGCGCCGTGGACGCTGACGCAGGCGCATTCGCCCGCGGCGTACAATCCCTTGAGCATCGTCGCGCCGTGCACGTCCGTCTTGATTCCGCCCATCGAGTAGTGGGCGCCAGGTCTAATTGGTATTGGCTGTTCGATTGGATCCACCCCGGCAATGTCCATCGCCAGCTCGCGAATCTGCATCAAGCGTTCCTTGATTTTCTGCGCTCCCAGGTGCCGCAGATCGATCAGCACGCATCCATCTATGCCTCGGCCCTCTTCTATCTCAGTCTGCTCGGCGCGAGAAACTACGTCGCGGCTGGCCAGCTCCATCTTGTTGGGCGCATACTTGGCCATGAACCGCTCGCCCAACGCGTTGAGCAGGTACCCCCCTTCGCCGCGCGCGCCCTCGGTGATTAAGACGCCGTTGGCTTTGAGCGTGGTGGGATGGAACTGCAGAAATTCCATGTCCATCAACGTCGCGCCCGCGCGATAAGCCAGGCTCATCCCGTCTCCAGTGCTTATCAGCGCGTTGGAGCTGTTGTGAAACACTGGCGCGCAGCCGCCCGTGGCCAGTATCACCGCCTTGGCCTTTACCGCCTCTAACTTCCCCGACTTCAGGTCGATGGCTATGATACCTCGGCAGACGCCGTCGTCCACGGCCAGCGACGTCACGAACCACTCGTCGTATACCTTTATCCCAAGCTTCAGCATCTGTTCGTAGAGGGCGTGAAGGATGACCAGCCCTGTGATGTCAGAAGCGTAGCAGGTCCGGGGAAACCCGGCGCCGCCGAAAGGTCGCTGGGCGATTCTGCCATCCGAAGCGCGTGAGAAGACCGTGCCCATATGTTCCAGCTCGATAATGTCGCCAGGAGCCTCGCTGCAGAGTACCTCGATGGCATCCTGATCTCCGAGGTAGTCGCTGCCCTTGACCGTATCGAAGGCGTGGCTCTCGGGAGAGTCAGCGGGGCTTAGCGCCGCGTTAATGCCTCCCTGGGCTGCACCGGAGTGACTCCTGACAGGATGGACTTTGGTAAGAACAGCAACCTTTGCTGTCTTCTTCGAGGCCTCGATGGCCGCGCGCATGCCAGCCAATCCAGCCCCGACCACCACCACGTCATATTCCAGCATAATCACCACCGTCCTGAAGATAGAAGTTGGACGCAATCAATTGACAGAGACGACAAAACGTAGCGCGGGGGTCTGTCTCCCGCTTTGATAGAAGGCCATTACGAAAGGAAACCTGGAGGAGAACAAGAATGCTCATTCCAGCCAGCGAGGCCAAAAGCCTGGATTGAACTGCATAGCGCTGAGAGGCGGGCATCCATCTCTCCATCGAGCAGATTCCTCTCTATTCAAACAGGAAAGCGCTCGGTATGCCACATAGTCTTCTGGCAGTTCGTCGCGCGACCTGGACCGATTATACGCTGGCATCGGTGCACTGTCAACCAAGAGCTCTTGACATCGGCCCAAAACTAGCTATGATAGGGGAGCGAACCCGTGGCGGAGTTCCCAAGATGAATGATCCTGCTCGCGGCGCGTGTGAAACTTGTCATAAACCTGCAGCTTGATGCCCGAGCCATTGTCGCACACTGTCAGTTAACAAGCGTCGCTTATACTGGGAAACGGAGGGTGAAGATGATCGTAATCACTGTTTCGCGGCAGCTAGGCTGTGGGGGTAGGGAGATTGGCCGTCGGGTGGCTGAGAAGCTTGGCATTGCCTACCTTGACCACGAGATCATCACCAGGGCTGCAGGTCTGGCTGGTGTTTCTGAGGAAATCCTGGCTGACGTCGACGAGCGCCGGCCCACGCTGCTGGACTTCATGGCGGACCTGCTGGCTCGATATCCAACCGCATCTGAGCTGGGGATGCCTGCGGTGGACATCGAGCCCCCGGTGGGACAGGACGCCTACCGCAGCCTTTTCGAGGACGTCATTAGAGACGTCGCCAACAAAGGGAGCGCCGTCATCGTCGGCCGAGGCGGCCAGATGATTCTACGTAACTTTCCCAGGGCAATGCACGTGCACGTTATTGCTCCTGTTGATTTGCGCGTAAAGCGAGTGATGGAAAGAGAAGGACTGAGCCGGGTAGACGCCGAGAAACGCGTCCACGATTCCGACCGCAATCGCGCTGGCTACTTGAAGACTTATTACAAGATGGACTGGCAGAACCCGGAGCTCTACGCCCTGATGATCAATACCGGCAGGCTGGACATGGATACTGCTGTGGACCTGGTCGTGGGAGCGGCCAGGTCTCTTCTGGGAGACAGTTAGTGGGCGATCCTCGATACTGGATCGGCCTCACCCTGGTTCCAGGTATTGGCCCAGCCAGGCTGCGCCGCCTGCTCGATTATTTCGGCCAGATCGAGACGGCGTGGCACGCGGACCTTGCCGAGCTGATCAAGGCCGGCCTCGACAGCAAATCTGCCGATGCCGTAGTTGCGGCCAGGCGGCAGATCGACCTGGATGATCGACTGGAAAAGATCGGGCGTCAGTCGATCGACGTCATCACGTGGGAAGACCCGCGCTATCCCGAGCGCTTGAAGAATATCTACGCTCCTCCCCCTGTCCTCTACATGAAAGGCTCGCTTCTTCCGTGCGACGATTGGTCGATCGCGGTCGTCGGTACCAGACGGGCCACGATCTATGGCAAACAGATTGCCGAACAGATGGTGGCTGGGTTGGTGGCGAGCAGCATCACTATTGTGAGCGGCCTGGCCCGAGGCATCGATACTTTTGCTCACCAGGCATGTCTGCAGGCTGGAGGGCGCACTATCGCCGTGCTCGGCAGCGGTGTTGACGTCATCTACCCTCCCGAGAACGCGAGATTGGCGCGCCAGATTGTGGAGAATGGCGCCGTACTGTCCGAGCATCCTCTGGGAACCAAGCCCGATGCTGTGAACTTCCCACAGCGCAATCGCATCGTAAGCGGCATGACCTTGGGAACACTGGTCGTCGAAGGAGACACGAACAGTGGTGCTATGCTCACTGCCGGTTATGCCCTCGACCAGGGCCGTGAGGTCTTCGCCGTTCCTGGCAACATCTTTCACCGCAGCAGTCAGGGCACTAACAGGCTGATCCAGCGATCTGGAGCGAAGCTGGTCGTTACGGCGCAGGACATCCTGGAGGAGCTGAACCTCCAGTCTGCTCCGCAGCAGATGGAGATTCGCGAGCTAATTCCCGAGAACGACACAGAGAGCGCTCTGTTGAAGGCGCTCTCCGCCGAGCCGCTGCACATCGACGAAATCATCAGAAGCAGCGGCCTGCCAGTCGCGGAAGTCAGCTCTGCGCTGGCGATGATGGAACTAAAGGGAATGGTTAAGCATCTGGGTGGGATGAATTACGTCCTGGCTCGCGCCTGCAGTTGACCTATCCGGTCACCTTCGACCACATCCAGAAGAAAACGAAGAGCATCACAGGGATACCCACGGCAAAAATCGCCGCGTTCCTTAGCGTTTGAGCCATTGCCTCGTCCATAGCCTTCCGTTGCTACCTCCTCCAACGTTCGGCATAACACGCACTTGCTGCCGACCTTCAGCAGAGGTTAGTATAGCACGGCTCCAATTCCCTAGCAAGAATTACGGACGGATATGCTGCAATGCTCGCTATGCCGCCCTCTTCCTCCCCCCTGCAACCCTCCGTGGCTTCTCCACTTCTGTAGCCGTTTGCATGCTATACATTTCGAGTATCTCCTTCTCCGTCGTCGCGTCTTCGGGGCGCTTGTCCCACCTGAAGGTCACGACGCGGGGGAAGCGGAGGGCATATCCGGGCTCATCGCCCGTCTTGCCGCAAGTGTGCCGCGGGCTGCGGGTTATCTCGTCAGCCTGCACTTCGAGCACGTACTTCGGCCACGACCATACGTCGGGCTCGATCAAGGAATCCACCTGTGGTGGCCTGGTTGGCGTTCGGTTCTCGTCGAGCATACGCCTCATCTCTGCCCACTCGACCTCAGTCAGGCCGGAACCGATCTTCGTTATCGTTCGGAAGCGTTCGTGCTCGGGATCGTAGACGGCTGCTAAGAGTGAACCGATGCCAAACTGTGCTCGTTTGCCCTTGCCGACGAGATAGCCCACGACGGCCAGGTCGACAGTGTCACGCAGTTCGGCCCTGTAGGCTCGCTTGAGTTTCACCCAGTTGAAGCTGCGCTGGCCTGCCTGATAAGTCGAATCCGGCTTCTTCACCACCAGACCCTCGAGTCCAAGCGCAACCTGATCTACAAAATACCGCTCCAGCGCCTTCGGATCGCCCGTCGTGATCTGCTCGGTGACCTGGATCGGATCGTCTACGTGTCGTTGGACGAGCGCCTCGAGTTGCCGCCTTCTCTGCGTAAGAGGCTTGCGCGTGAGGTCCTGGTCGTCGACGTAGAGCAGATCGAACGCGAAGTATCGCAACGGGTACCTCAGTTCCATCTCCTCGATGCCGTACTTGCGCTTGCGGCGCACCGTGATCTGGAATGGGAGATACTCGCCGGTCTCAGGGTTGTAAACCAGCGCCTCGCCGTCGACGATAGCTCGTTCGGACTTCAGTTGTTGCCGCGCTGCCTTCGCCAACTCAGGGAACATGCCCGTGACATCTTCGAGCCTCCGCGTGAAGAACCGCACGTTATCGCCGTCCTTGTGCAGTTGCAGCCGCAAGCCATCGTACTTCGGTTCGGCCTGAACTGGCCCCATCTTGTCGATCACCACCTGAGGCGTGGGTAGCCGTTCGGCAAGGGCCGATAGGATGGGCCTGCCAACCTGCGGGCGAATCTGCTCGAGCGCCCGCGGGCCATCGATGAACAGGATGCGGCCGATAAGCCCGAGATCGGAGCAAATGCTGTACGCGCGCTCGATGTCGGCCCTGACGCTGCGGTCGCCCACGACAGCCTCCGAAAGGGCGTCCATCACCATCGCGTCCCCGACGCCAAGGCGCAGCCGCCCCTGGAGGATGCGCACTATGTAGCGCGCTTCGAGCCCGCTCGAACGCTGCAGCAGGTCGCTGATGATGGCGGTCTTTCGCTCGTGAGCCCTTGGACCGGTTGCCTCGGCGACTCTAGACAGCGCCTCGAACGCTTCACGGAAGTTCAGTCCACGTCCAGCGCCCCGCAGCAACTCTTCTGCGGCCAGACCGAGATCCCCTTTCTTCTTATAAATCTCCTCGACTCGTGACCGGGACGCTCGAGCGGCGTCGGCCAGCGCGACGATGAGGAACTTTTCGTCGACGCCAAAGTCCAGCGCCGTGTACGGAGGTCCCAGCCGTCCATCCAGTATATAAATAAGCTTGTCGACTTCCTCCTTAGGCGTTGCGCGGAACAGGCTTGCCAGGATGCGACTCATTTCGAGTCGTTTGGTCGTTCCCTCCAGCGCCTGAAACGCCTCCGCCACCTGCCGTATTATCATTTGCACTCCCCTTTGCGCTCCGACAACATTGACCCGCAATTCAGAAGAGTTTGGCCCTAACCCAGATACGTAGGGGCGAACCTCGTGTTTGCCCTCGTGGGACTGGTGGACCCTCAGTCAACCCCCGCCCAGTTCACGCCGCCATGCGCGCCGGGTGCAGCCTCTTCAGCAAATCCTTCAGCGAAAGGGCATTTAGGACGTCTGACCGCTCCAGCCACCCTCGCCTGGCCACCGCCACGCCATAGCGTATGAAATCCAGTTGGCCCTTGCTATGAGAGTCGGTGTCTATGACCAGCGTAGCCCCCAGTTCCTTCGCTCTTCGCGCCCAAACGTCGTCTAAGTCCATTCGGTCTGGCTGGCTGTTGATCTCGATGGCCACTCCCCTTTTCGCGCCCTCTCTGATCACGGCCTCGAGATCCACGGCGTACCCTTCTCGCTTGCCGATCAAGCGTCCCCGAGGATGGTTGAAGGCGTCGACGTTTGGATTCTGCATCGCCCTGATGATTCGCGCGGTTATCTTCTCCCGTGGCTGGCCAAAGCCGCTGTGAATCGAGGCTGTGACGATGTCGAACTCAGCCAGCACTTCGTCGTCGTAGTCCAGCGTTCCGTCGCCGCGAATGTTGACCTCGATGCCGTGAAGTATCATAAAAGGAGCGTACTTGCGGTTGAGTTGGTCGACGATGCGCCGCTGCTCGCGTATTCGCTCGACCGACAGCCCTCGTGCCACGCCCAGGCCTATGGAATGGTCTGTGATGGCGACGTATTCATAGCCCCGCTCCAGCGCTGCCTCAACCATGTCATCTAGCGAATCGGTGCCGTCGCTCCAATCTGTGTGCACGTGCAGGTCGCCGCGAATGTCGCCGATTTCGATTAGCTTTGGCAGCTTCCCTTTGGCGGCTGCCTCTATTTCCCCGCGATTCTCTCGCAACTCGGGCGGCATCCACCGCAAGCCGAGGATGTGATATACTTGCTCCTCCGTCTCTCCCCCCAGCCGCCGCCCCGTCTTTACGTCGAAGATGCCGTACTCGTTGAGCTTCAGACCTTTACGAATGGCGATATCGCGCAGCGCGATGTTGTGATCCTTCGAGCCGGTGAAGTATTGCAAAGCCGAGCCGTACTCGTCCGGGTGAATAACGCGAACGTCTATCTGCAAATTCGCCCTCGTCAGGATGCTTGATTTGGTAGTGCCTTTCGCCAGCACCTCCTTGACGATGCGTAGGGAGCAAAGGGCGTCCATCACTTCCACGGGCTTTGTAGAGGCCACCAGAACGTCGATGTCGCCGATCGTTTCCTTCATCCTGCGGATGCTGCCCGCTGGGTCGATCCGCTGCACTTGCGGATGCACCTTCAACAGGTTCACGACCTCTTCCGCCGCGGGAAGGGCAACGCCGAGGAGAATGCGCCGCGTGCGCTGCTGCAGACGCTCGATCTCCCGCAGTATCTTCTGCTCGGTCTTCTCACGTATCCCTGGCAGCTTGCTGAGCTTGTGCTCTCTGGCTGCTTTCTCCAATTCCGCGATGCTGGTGATGCCCAGCGCGCGATTGATCTCCTGAGCCTTGCGCGGACCCAGCCCCGGCACCTCCAGGAGCTGCGACACGCCTGGCGCAACCTGCCTTTTCAGGTCTTCGTAGTAAGCGAGCCGTCCTGTCGTGAGAAACTCGCGAATCTTGTTCGCGATCGATTCGCCTACGCCAGGAATATCCTGCAGCCTGCCCGCTTCGGCGACCTTGTTTATATCCTCGGCCATGTTCGCGATGTGCCTGCCCGCCTCGCGATACGCCCGCACGCGATACGGGTTCTCACCTCTTATCTCCAGCAGGTTCGCTATGTTCTCTAACAAATCTGCGACGTCTCTGTTACCCATCTGTCCACCTTGGTTGTGACCGGCCCGCGGGACATCCCCGAAACGGTGCAAGATAAGTGCCAAAACGCTCGCGCCCGAGTGGAACTTTTCGACCTTCTCCTTCATCTTATTTTGAGCAGCATTCAAAAAGGGGAGGTGGCAGGATGTTAACAGACAGAAGGTTCCCCTCCGTACCTCCGTGGTGAACAGCGTACCCCTTTTCAGCGCAATGCACCACGGAGACACAGAGACACGGAGAAGATCAGACCGTCCATCGACTTCCTTTGCTGCCCACGGCAGTTCTCGAAATCACTAATTAGTTAGTCATGCCCTTGGTAGAGCGCCACCTATGATGCCGCAACCAGCTTCTTGATCCCCTGATCCAGCCCTTCCAGCGTCAGCTCGTACATCGGGAACAAGCGCCCGATCATCTGTACTGTAGGATGTATCCAGTTGCGTGGCGGCTCTGGATTTAGCCAGGTGCAGCGCTTGAAATGGTCGGCGATCCTTTTCAGCCAGACAATGCCTGGGGTCTCGTTCATCTCCCAGTAATCGATGGCGCCGTTGACCATGGTCAACTCGGTGGGCGACATCGTCGCATCGCCGACGAGGATCACCTTGTAGTCGTGGTCCATCGTTTTGAGCACTTGATTCGTGCTCTGTGCCTCGCGCAGCTCGATGTCGGTGTAGAGATGGCCGTAGATGCAGTTGTGAAAATAGAAATACTTGAAGTCCTTGAAGTGAGTGGCCGAGTTGGCCGCGCTGAACAACAGGCTGCAGAGGTGGGCGTAAGGGTCCATCGAGCCGCCCACGTCCATTAGCAGCAGCAGCTTGACGTTGTTCTTTCGCTGCGCTTCCCAGATGAACTCTAGCTCGCCAGCGTTCTTGCAGGTCGCGTCGATGGTTCCTCTTAAATTCAGCTCTTCCTTCGGGCCGACGCGACTCAACTGGCGCAGCTCTTTGAGCGCCAATTGCATTTGCCGAATGTCGAGCACGACGTCCGACCTGTAGTTCTGGAAATGCCTCTCGGCGGCCACTTGAACCGCGGAGCGTCCCCAGGCCGAGCCGCCGATGCGAATGCCTGCGGGATTGCGCCCCGAGTGTCCAAAGGGTGACGTTCCCCCTGTCCCTATCCACCGCGATCCGCCGTTGTGTCTCTCCTTTTGCTCGCGCAGCCGTTCTTCGAACGTCTTCATCAGTTCTTCCCAGTTCATCTTTTCTAGCTGCGCAATCTCTTCGGGGGATATCTCCAGGCGCCGAATCGGTTCCTGCAGCCAGTCGAGAATCTGATTCGCGATCTCCTCGGGGGTCTCGATGCCGTGAAAGTATTCCTTGAAGGCGACGTCGTACTGGTCGTAGTGCGTCTCGCTCTTGACCAGGATTGCTCTGGCCAGGTAATAGAAATTCGTCAGGCTCGAAAAGGCGTAGCCCTTCGATAGCGCCTCCATCAGGGTCATCCACTCCATTAGCGAGACCGAAACCTTATGCTTCCTGAGCGTGTAAAAGAAGCTAGCGAACATCTGCGGGACCGCTTCTTAGTAGTATCGCCTGTAAACGTTGGGCGTCGCTTTGCTACGCCTGCCGCCGACGAGCAAGTCCATATCTTGCTCCTTTTTCACCAACGCGCTGATGAATGGTATCTCCTTCTCGATGGCTGTGTAGTCGATTCCCCCCACGATCAACGCCTGCACCCAGTCCAGCAGCTCGCTCGTGGACGGCTTCTTGCGGAAGTCCTCGATCTTGCGCAGATCGTAGAACTTCTTCAGCGACGCCTGCAGCAGCTCGCTTTCGATGTCTGGGAAATGAACTCTCACGATCCTTTCCATCATCGTCTCGTCGGGGAACTCGATGTAATGGAAAATGCAGCGGCGCAGGAACGCGTCGGGCAGCTCTTTTTCCGAGTTGCTGGTGATCACGACGATGGGGCGGTGCCTGGCCGCGATGTAATCGCCAGTTTCGATGACAGTGAATGCCATTTCGTCGAGCTCGTTCAGCAAGTCGTTGGGGAACTCCAGGTCGGCCTTGTCGACCTCGTCAATCAGGAGCACGACCTGCTCTTCGGAGGCGAAAGCGCGCCCGAGAGGTCCCAGCTTTATATACTGCCGAATGTTCGATACGTCCTTGTCCCCAAAGCGGCTGTCGTTCAGACGCTGCACAGTGTCGTAGACATACAGCCCGTCGGCGGCTTTGCTGGTGGACTTGATGTTCCAGACGATGAGCTGTTTGCCCAACCCCAGGGCGATGTTGTGAGCCAGAAGCGTCTTGCCTGTGCCTGGCTCCCCTTTCACTAGAAGAGGTCGCCCGAGGGCTATGGCGACGTTCACGTCGTTCCGCAGCGCCTCGGAGACGATATACTTGTTGGTCCCTTGGAATTTGTCGAAGTCGTCCACTATGTTTGTACTCCCATCGATCTGCAAATGCTGCTACCAGTTACATTCCCTCGGCAGAGCGCCACCAATGATGAAAACCAACGAACATCCACCGCAAAGGGCGCGAAGGACGCAAAGAATTCTTCATAATCCCCTTTGCGATCTTTGCGCTCCTTGCGGTTTAGAGTATTTTCGAACTGGGCACTTTCGGCCCCTCGATCGCGACAGCTTGCGATGTGCGCCCGTAGAACCAGCTATTTCTGGTCCGCTAACTCTATCTCCAGCGCCCGAATCTGCTCCTCGATCTTGGGAACCCCGGCGTAATCCTCATTCAACAGGAAATAGCACCTGTCTATGTACAGGCTGGCGATCTTTCCGCCCAGATCGCCTGGTGTTTGGGCGGCCTTGATGAGCGCATCGACCTTGAACTTACCTGGCAAGAGATCGGCGAGGATCCTTATCTCGCGGATCGTTTCCTCAGCCGAAGCCTTGTCGCCGCCTTCGATTGCGTATCGCAGCTTGCCAATCGACTTGCCAAGCTCACCCAGACGATCGCGCTCGCTCATCATTTCGAACAGCACTCTCTGGACGGTGAGATCGTCTTCCGCGGGACTTACCAGCGCGCGCTTGCCATAGAGGTCCGCGTATGCGCGGGCCGCCTCGTTGACAGCCAGAAGGATGGAGTCAGGACGCGAAGCATCCACCGTGCCGGCGAAGGCAAGGTCGTCGCCTCGCGTCTCCGCAAGTTCCCTCAACTGCTCGATGCTATCGGCGCTCTCCGCGACAGGTGGGATGGCGACGAACGAAACGTTCCCCGCCTCTGCCTGTGGCACGCTGGAAGCCAGCATCGGCGGCATGTACTTCGTGAGGTCCAGCCGAATCGGCGGCACGACCAAATAGGTTGCCAGTATGGTTGAATAGCTGTTCAGGCCGCGGAAGTACACGAGGGCGTGCCCCTTGGGCGCCTGAACGTTCCCGATCTCGAAAACAAGCTCCATAGCCGCAATTATACACGACCAGCGGCTGTAATCAAAGATAATAGAAGGCGTGGCACGATTCCTGCAACCAAGCCAATGCGCTCGTCGTTCTGGCCTCTTGCATCACGGCGTGGCAATCCAGATACGGTGAGTTGCGTACACGGTCGCTGGAGCCAGCGACTCTAGCCACGAGGAGAATCCAGCGCTATGGCTAACAAAGATCGGAGTCCTCGGTGGGTTGATGACCCATTGCTGCGCTGGATCGTTGGCGTGGCCATCGGCCTGACGGTGTTTACCGTCGCCCTGTTTCTCTATTGGGGCCCTGGGCCAGTGATTATCGCTCTGCCCTGGTTCGTGCCGGCAGTGCACAGCTTCGTGGCCCTGGCCGCGGTCAGCATCGCCTTTCTCAGCTTCGAGCGCTATCAGGTGCTGCGCCAACCTGCCCCCTTCTGGATAGGCGCAGCCTTCAGCTTGTTCACCGTCTTTGTCGTGCTCTACGTGCTATCCTTTCCTGGCCTTCTGCCTGACGGCCGTGGACTCATCTCCCAGATGACAAACACCATGGGATGGTTCTACCACCTGCAGTTCAGCGCCCTGGCGATCTTCTTGTTGGCAGCGGTCTTTGCCCGCTGGCCGCGAGAGGGAGCCGCGGGCGAGCGCTGGTGGTTCTGGCTGGTGCTGGCTGGGATGGTGGCCTCTGTCTTAGTTGGCTGGTTATCGCTGGTCTACGAGCCGCTGCTCCCCTTGCTCGTGGTCGGCTTGTCTTTCACCTCGCTCACCTTAGCCTGGAACTGCCTTCTGGTCGTGGCGTTCCTGGTGACCGCGGCGCTTTCTGCTCATCGCTACCAACAGACGAGGGATTCACTTTTCGGCTACGTGGCTTTGGCAGAACTGCAGTTCGGCTTCGCCGTCCTCACGTCCGTTATTGGTGGCAGGTTCTACGACCTCTGGTGGTACTGGCAACGTCCCCTCTGGATCGGCGGCGTATCGGTACTGCTCTTCGGCCTGCTCTCCGAGTATGTGGGCCTGTATCGTCGGGAGCGCGAGAGTCTGGAGGAGGCGCAGGAGGAGCGCAACCGACTGCAAGCGGTCATCAACACCGCTCCCGTCGGCATAGTCATCTATGGCCCGGGGCCTCGTCCCCGTGTGCTTGCCTCGAACGAGGCATCTGAGGTCATGCTGGGCCGACCTCCGCCGCCACCAGAGGTAAGCGTTAGTGACGAACCAGCCTACTACGGCCTCTACCGGCCCACCGGCGAGCCGTGGCCGGCTGAAGAGCTGCCGTGCGTCCGCGCGTTGCGCGGAGAGACGAGTGTCGGGGTGGAGATACTCGTCCGCCAATCATCGGGGCGTGAGGTGCACATCTTGAATAACGCAGCCCCGTTGCGCAATGCAAAGGGGCGGATCGTTGGTGCCATCGTCGCCTTCCAGGACATCACTGCTATCAGGGAGCAGGAGCAACTGCGGGATGAGTTCATCTCCGCCGCTGCTCACGAGCTCAAAAGCCCAGTTGCCATCATCAAAGGCTATGCTCAGTTGATGCGCCAGTGGGAGCCGCACGAGATGCGCCACGCCGCGGCTGTCGAAGTAATCAATACTCAAACGGACCGCATCACCCGCCGAGTGCAGGAAATGCTGGAGGCTATTCGTTTCCGCAAGGCGCCGCCGGAGCTGTATCTAGAGCGCTTCGATCTGGGCGATCTCACCGCTCAGGTCGTGCAGCGGATGCAGACCACGACCGAGTTACACCTCCTGGCGCTCAAGCGCGAGGAGCCAGTTCCCGTCGAGGCTGATCGGGAGCGGATTGAGGAAGTGCTGGTGAGCTTGCTGGATAACGCTATCAAATTCTCGCCCAGGGGTGGGGGCATCGAAGTGAGGGTCTGGGCTGAAAAGGGCGAAGGGCTGGTTTCGGTGACGGACCACGGTGTGGGCATACCGGAGGAGCGACAGCGATACATCTTCGAGCCATTCTACGAGCCAGTGCCCTCGGGCGCGCCGGGCTACCGTGGCGTTGTGGCTCTCAGCCTGTACCTTAGTAAACTCACCATAGAGCGTCACAAGGGTCGCATTTGGTTCGAGAGCGAGGAGGGAAAAGGATCGACTTTCTACTTCTCGCTGCCTCTGACAAAAGGGGATGGCAATGGCCGAGGAGCGTAAGGCGGTGCTAGTGGTAGACGACGACGTCGAGCTGGTGAAGATGGTGGAGATACTGCTGGAGGGGGCTGGCTACCGGGTGATCACCGCTGCGGAAGGACAGGAGGCCCTGGACAAGGTGGCCAAAGGGATGCCCGAGGTAATCTTGTTGGACATGAAGATGCCGGGCATGGACGGTTGGGAATTCGCCCGTGAGTTCCACGCCAGGCACGATAATCTCGCCCCTATCATAGTGTTTACCGCGGCTGAGGACGCCAGGAAGAGAGCTCAGGAGATAGGAGCAGAGAGCTATCTTGGCAAGCCGTTCGATATTAGCGATCTCATAAGTATAGTAGAGAGACACGTGGGCAGAACCCCATAAGCCGGCATTGCGTAGGGCTGAACGGCGCTGGGGCCTCGGTCTGGGCCAACCGCAATGCAAAATGCTGTGAGGGACACGGCCAGGCACGATTATTGCAGTGCATGGCAGACCCGCCACGACCCAAAGGTCGTGGCGTTCGCATCGAATGCAGAGTAGTGGTTGACAAGGGGGTGAAAAGCGATGCGTAATCTAGCATTTGGCGCCAGACGATGCGTCTGGCCGAGCATACTTGCCATAATTCTGGCGGTTGCGCTGCTGGCAGTGTTGGCTCCACGTGTTGAAGCTGCCCCTGCCGCGTACCCGTACTACGAAGGTGAGCGCTGGATCGACGTTGATTTGAGTAACCAGACGGCCACGGCTTATATCGGCTCGGAGCCGGTACATACCGCGTTAGTCACTACTGGCATAAACGGTAGAACCCCGGTGGGCGATTTCTACATCTTCTCCCGGGTCTACGACGAGGTGATGGATTCCTCGACCATTGGAATCCCGAGCGATGGACCAGGAGGGTGGTACTTGCCGAACGTTTACTTCACCCAGTACTTCGCGGCGGGTGGCTATTCTTTACACTACAACTACTGGGCATCCCGCGACGTATTCGGCAACCGACCAACTTCGGCTGGTTGCGTCGGCATGGAGTACGGCGACGCTGCGTTCTTCTGGGACTTCGCAGACTACGGTACGCGGGTTCACACTCACTACTAGTGAATGTGATGGCCCGAGTGCTTACGCAGTGAAATGGGATGCCGTCAGGTGTCCCATTTCACTGCTTTCCCTACCAGCTTGGCTCGATGCAGATCGTGCCGAACTTCTTGCAGCCGTCCAGCGCCCCCCTGATAAAGGCCCAGTTGGTCAGGTAGCGAATCTTACACCACGTAAGAACGTTCCCCGACGGCTTCAACTTCAGGCAGGGCGAGAAGTAAGCTCCAGCGGCGACGGCGAGCAGGGCCGCGCTCCCGACGAAAAACGGCAAGGCCCCTGATGACACTGCAGCTACGGCTCCCGTAGCCAC
>JAMCWX010000046.1 GCA_023480885.1 Chloroflexota bacterium
CACTGACTCCCCATTTGATCTTTGCTTCCGTTGAGTAGGCGATCATACCTCCTTTGAAGTACCTGGACGCTCCTGGAGCTTCGGTGATGGTATTGGCCAGATAGCCGCCAGAGCAAGACTCCATGGTCGCCAACGTCAGTCCCGCGCCGGCCAGCAACTTGCCCACCACTCCTTCTAACGTGTCGTCGTCCACGCCATAGACATACGTGCCGAGAATGTCGCGAATGCTGGCCTCCATTTCGGCGATCATCTGCCGCGCTTCGTCGACGTTTGTCGCTTTGGCCGTTACGCGCAGGTGCACCCCATCGGCTTTGGCGTAAGTTGCAAGAGTGGGGTTGGTAGACGAAACCAGTGACCTGACCATATCTTCGGCGGCTGACTCGCCTTTGCCAATGACCTTAAGAGTGCGGGAGACAATTACAGCCCCAGTGGACTTCGCGCGGAGTCGGGGCGAAGCCTGCTCCTGCCACATCCGGCGCATCTCGGCAGGAACGCCTGGCATTGCTACGATGATCTTGCGGTCGCGCTCGACCCACCATCCAGGGGCGGTGCCGATAGGATTGGCTAGCGCCTGGGCTGATGGAATCAGGGTCGCCTGTTTGACGTTGTGTTCTGGCATCTTGGATTTGAGCCTGGCGAACTTCTCCCGAAGCTCGCGCTCCAGCTCGGGAATGATGGCCATTTGCTCGCCCAACAATTCGGCAATCGATTCCCTGGTGAGATCGTCCTCGGTGGGGCCGACTCCGCCAGTGATGATGATTACGTCTGATCGGGACCAGGCGCGTCGAAGGACTTCGACCAGCCTGGCCTGGTTGTCTCCAACCTGAGAGATCCAATACAGGTCGATGCCCAGCGAGGGCAGTTGCTGAGCGATGAAGGCAGCGTTTGTGTCGACGATCTGTCCAAGAAGCAGCTCAGTGCCGACGGAAAGTATCTCGGCTTTCAATTCTTTCTCTCCTATGGGGGTAACGATAGGATAGCACATTGGATCGGGCGCTGCAACTTGCTAGACAAGGCGCAGGCTCTGATGTTAGAATTGTGTAATCGCTCCGAGATGGAGGTCGCTCGTGTCCGCTATGACGAAAACCGAACGGGTCATGGCCGCCTTGCGAGGAGAGCCAGTCGATCACGTTCCTGTCAGTCTGTGGGGCCATAATTACCTGAAAGAATGGACACCTGATGGATTGGCTGAGGCGATGCTCGATTTTCACAGGAAGTACGACTGGGACTACATGAAGGTCAACCCGCGGGCAAGCTACCACGTAGAGGACTGGGGCGCAAAGTACGAGCCCACTGGCGATCCCCACAGGGCTCCTGTCTTTGTTGGCGGGCCCATCAAGGCTGTCCGCGACTGGAACAATCTTTGGGTCCTCGATCCACATAAAGGCGTGCTGGGCGAGCATCTGAAGGCTCTGGAGTCGATCAGAGATGGTTTGGCCGGAAATGCGCCCTGGCTACAAACTGTTTTCTCTCCTCTGGGGGTGGCGAAGTACCTTGTGGGCAATAACATGGACATCGTTCGAGCGCATATGCGCGAGGATGCCAACAGCGTCCACTACGGACTGTCGGTGATTGCCAGAACCTTCGCCGAGTACGCGACGCGGTGCCTCGAACTAGGAGCAAGCGGCATCTTCTTCGCCACAACAGGATGGGCGAGTTCGGATGCGCTCGGCGAGGAAGATTACGTGCTCTTTGGCAAGAAATATGATCTGGAGGTGCTGGAAGCCGTACGTGATCGGGGCACCTTCAACGTTCTTCACAACTGCGGCCAGAACATCTTCTTCAACCTTCTGTCCTATTATCCTGTGCACGCGATCAGTTGGGCAGCAACTTTGCCTGGCAATCCCAGACTCAAAGATGCGTTTGACCTTACCGACAAAGCCCTTATGGGCGGTATCAGCGAAAAGACCACGCTGCGGTCTGGCACACCAGCGCAGGTAGCAACTGAGGCGCGCGAGGCATTGAGACAGACCAACGGAATACGTTTTCTGCTTGCACCAGGTTGCTCTATCCCCACAACCTGTCCAGAAGCCAACCTCTGGGCATTGAAGGCTGCGATCCTTTGAGGTATTGCGATTCTTTGTGATAAGGGATGCTGGAGATGAAAGAAGGCATCTTAGTAGCCTCCAGGAGCGCCTGGGCGAAAAGACTTGCGGGCGCAGCTTTGATTCTGCTGGTGCTTGCCATCTCAGGCTGGCTTGCCTTCGCTCGCCCCGATTTCGAGAGCCTTGGCGTTTACGGCTATCCCGGACTGTTTCTCATAATGGCAGCGTCGAGCGCCAGTATTTTTGTGCCGTTGCCGGGACTTGCCACAGTCGTGGCTGCCGGTTCCATTGCAAACCCCTTCCTGGTAGCCATTTTCGGGGGAATGGGCAGCGCCATTGGCGAGATGACAGGATACGCCGCGGGGTACGGCGGCAGGTCGATTATAGATGACAGGAACGTTCGATTTCTCAAGTATTTCGAGAGGTGGCTCCGAAGCTACGGCTTCCTCACACTGGTTGTGTTCGCAGCGGTCCCCAATCCCTTTTTCGATCTGGCAGGCGTCGCCGCTGGCTCGCTAGGCTATCCTGCCAAGAGGTTCCTCTTTGCAGTAGCCATCGGCAAGGTGCTTAAGTGCCTGCTCCTGGCGTATCTCGGCAAGGCAACGTTGCCGTTTCTGTTGGGGTAGGGAACCTCTTCTACCTAGGCTGCAAACTCGATCTGTCCCGAATTCTGCTGCGGTGGCTCGTCAGCGGCGTTCAACTCGGGAACCCTCTGCAGCGCGGCGGACTTAGATCTCGATTCCTCCGCGTTCTTAATGATCTGCATAATCTCGTCGCCGTCAAGCTCGCCTTTTGCCAGAAGACCCTGAGCGATAGACATAACGGCTTCCCTGTTGTCCTCCAGCAGCTTCTTGACTTGCTTGAACTGATCGTCGAGGAGTTTCTCGATCTTCCTTTTCGTGCGCTCGTCCGGAGCTATCTCGTTGAACGCCCTTGTAGAGTAGAGAGAGCCATCCATGCCAAACCAGCCGATGCAGGCCGCAGCCATCCGTGTGGCCTGCTCCAGATCGGAAGTAACGCCCGACAGCTCGGTTCCCAGGAAGATCTGTTCCGCCGCTCGACTCGCGAGCGAGGACTGGATGTCGGCTAGTATCTCTTGCTTGTCTCTAGTGTGCCTCTCTTCTCGCGGCTTGGTGGCAGACAAGCCCAGAGCCTGTCCGTGACGGATTATCGTCACTTTAGACATTCGCTCGTTGGGCAACAGCTTGTATTGCGCGAAGCAGTGCCCCGCTTCGTGATAGGCGATGCGGTATTTTTCCTCTTCAGATATGCTGCGAATGGGCTGTCGCAAGCCCCACTCGTGGGCCTCCCGGGCTGCGGTGAAGTCGTGGTATTCGATGGCATCGCGGCTATCGAAATGAGCCATTACGACAGCTTCGTTGATCACGTACTTGATAGAAACGGGTGAGTAGCCGATAGTGTCTGACGCCATCTTATTGATCGGCATTTCCTTGTGCTTAACTTTGTCCAGGTAATACTGGATGATGTCCTTGCGTCCGTCGTAGTCGGGCAGGTCGACGACTATTTTGCGGTCGAAACGGCCTGGCCGAACGAGGGCAGGGTCGAGAATGTCTGGGAGGTTGGTTGCGCCGATGGTAAGCACATTGGGCACGTGGGCTTTGCCACTGCGTAGGCCCATCTTCCTGAGCAGCTTATTAATCCAGCCTTGATCGATGTTTGGCGGGTCCATCTGAAGCAGAAGCTCGTTGAGCAGACCCATGCCGCCGGCCCCCATCATTCCTCCGAGGAAGCCTCCTGCCCCAGCTCCGGCCTGTGCCGCGCGGCTCTGGCCTATGGCGTCGATCTCGTCGATGAAGACGATGCACGCGCCATACTGCCTGGCCTTCTTGCGTGCCTTGCTGTACAGCATCATTATTCGCAGGTTAGAGATGCCAAAGAACATGTTCTGAAAGCTCGGCGCAGAGGCGTAGCAGAAAGGGACGCCGGCTTCGGTGGAGATGGCCTGCGCGAGGTACGTCTTGCCCGTTCCTGGCGGACCTACCAGCAGAAGACCTCTGTGCACCTCGCCTCCCATCTCTTTGAACGATTTGACACCTCGCAGCAGCGTAACCACGCGCCGCGCCACCTCCACAATGTCTTCGGCTCCTTTAACATCTTTGAATGAAATCCCTGATTCGCCTGGCTCGACCCAGTACGTTCGTCCTCGCCCAAGAAACCAGAACATCGCGCCAAACTGGATAACGACGAAGACGATAGCGAACGCGATCTGGAAAAGCATCATAAGGGCGTACAGTATATACGGTGCCCAGGCACTTAAGTTCGGCACCACGAGTAAGTATGAACCTGCGAACAACGCGATCCAAAAAACAATGGCCTTCCAATGCCTTTGTGCACGGTTCAAGACGCGATCGATGGCCTCATCGATCTCATCTTCCTTTCTGTCACCAATCCTATCAGTCATATCGTTCAGGTCGCTCAATTCTCGCCTCCCCTCATTCCACCTTGCTTATCTTGCCATCTCGATCTACTGTGAACACAAAAGGAATTTGTTGTAACTCGCCCGCTTTACTGATGTTGCGGGCGGAAACTACGTAGAAGTACAAATGGTGGCCGTCTTGCAAAGGATAACCGCCGACGAATACTGCATCCTCGAATCTGGTGCCCTTGTCCCTTATCTCAGTCAGTTGCTTCTGCAAAGTGTCGATGCTCTCTCCTCTTTCCAGGGCCGACCTTTGCGCAGCCTGGCTCATGGCGTTCCAAACGCGTTTGGCGTTGAAATCTGCGTGCCCCTTTAGATACTCTTCTACGAAAGGGGAGGGATATTTGGAATCGGCGGAAGTATACGTTGACGAAGAAGGCTGCGCTGCCAGGTGTCCGATGAGTGACAGCAAGAGGGCTATCGTAAGAAGAAACGTGAGCGAGCTGCTAGTTTTGTGCTGAGCGAGAAACCTGATACCCCGAACCAAGAGCCGCTTGAAGACGCGCGCTGACAACACGGACATCATCAACCTTTCGACAGTTATCCCCTTATCCGTTCCTCTGGCTCATTTCGTTCCAACTGCCGAATACTGCACGAACTGTGCCGCACATTCACGTCTGATTTTTCTTTGGCAGGAATGGCACAGTTCTTGCACCAATGCGAAGCAGACACGGTTTCGCAGTCGAGGCTACAGGGCTAAAGAGAACGCGAAGGAGCTTGAAGTTGACGTAACGCTAGTCACGTTGACCGTGTGCATGGTGGCGACCTAAAGGGCCGGCTATTTCCTCGACTAAAATGAGTGATTGGCACGGCCTATTTTTGTGGGAAGTCGGAATGAAGAAAAAGAGTGATCGAGGACGGGGGGAATCCAAGAAAACCTCCGCAACGTGGCAACAATCTCGGAAAGGAAGTGAGGAGGCCGTGGATCTTGTCTCCAGACTAGAGCAACACCGAGCCGAAGAGCAGAAGCTAGCTTGGGAAGGGTCGTTCAAAGATTACTTCGACATCGTGGCCAAAGACGCCAGGGCAGCACAATTGTCCCACGCCAGAATCTACGACATGGTGATGGATGCTGGGACGGAGACGGGGCGATATGGCGAACCGACCTACAAGTTCTTCACATCAGAGCTTTTCGGCCTTGATAAAACGCTGCAGCAGCTAGTCGACTATTTCCACTCTGCCGCAAAAAGGCTAGAGGTTCGAAAGCGAATATTGCTGCTAATGGGGCCTGTTGGGGGCGGCAAATCGACCATCGTGGCCATGCTGAAGCGCGGCCTTGAGAAGTATACGCGCACGGAAGAGGGCGGTGTCTACGCGATAAAAGGGTGTCCTATGCATGAGGAGCCGCTGCACCTCATTCCGGAAGAGCTTCGCCAGGAAGTAGAAAAGGAGTATGACCTTTATATCGAGGGCGATCTCTGCCCTGCGTGCCGGCAAATGGTCCAGGATGTTTACCACGGCAAGATCGAGGACGTGGTCGTGCAGCGCATCAGCTTCACAGAGAAAAACAGGATAGGCATTGGTACTTTCTCGCCCAGCGATCCTAAATCCCAGGATATCTCTGAACTTACGGGATCGATAGACCTGTCTACCATCGGGCAGTATGGTGTAGAGTCGGACCCACGTGCGTACCGTTTCGACGGGGAGCTTAACATAGCTAACCGCGGACTAATGGAGTTTATCGAAATGCTGAAATGCGACGAGAAGTTCCTGTACGGGCTTCTTACCCTGTCGCAAGAGCAGAATATTAAGACCGGTCGTTTTGCAATGATCTATGCCGACGAGGTCATTATCTCGCACACTAACGAGAGCGAATACAACGCTTTCATCGCCAATAAGAAATCGGAAGCGTTGCAGGATCGCATCATCGTCATCAAGGTACCTTACAACCTAAGAGTTTCTGACGAGGTGAAGATCTATCAAAAGCTGGTGTCGCAGAGCGACCTCAAGGGTGTCCACATCGCGCCCTACACTCTGAGAGTAGCGAGCATTTTCGCGGTCCTTTCGCGGCTTCAGGAGTCGAAGAAAGCCGGCATGAGCCTGATGAAGAAGCTGAAGCTCTACGACGGCGAGGATGTGGAGAATTTTACACAGAAGGATGTGCGTGAACTGCGAGAGGAAGCTCCGAGGGAAGGTATGGAGGGCATCTCACCTCGCTACGTCATCAACCGGTTGTCCACAGCGTTGGTGCGCGACAACGTTTCTTGCATTAACGCCCTCGATACTTTGCGCGCGTTACGTGATGGATTCGATCAGCACACGAGTATCAGCAGGGAAGATCACGAGCGATATCTGAATTTGATTGCCGAAACCAGGAGAGAGTACGACGAGTTGGCGAAGACGGAAGTGCAGAAGGCATTCGTCTACGCTTTCGAGGAGTCGGCGAGAACACTATTGAACAACTATCTGGATAACGTCGAGGCATTTTGCAATGCCCAGAAGATAAAGGATCCGATCACGGAGGAGGAAATGGAGCCTGATGAGAAGCTAATGCGCTCTATCGAAGAGCAAATTGGCATCACCGAGAATGCCAAGAAGGCGTTCCGCGAAGAGATTCTAATCAGGCTCTCGTCGCTGGCCAGGAAAGGGCAGAAGTTCAACTATTCGTCCCACGAGCGTCTGCGCGAGGCAATCGAGAAGAAGCTCTTTGCCGATCTGCGGGACGTCGTGAAGATAACTACGTCGTCGAAGACGCCCGATGCCGAGCAACTTCGCCGCATTAACGACGTCGTCGACAGGCTGATCGAGAAACATGGCTACTGCCCAGTGTGCGCCAACGAGCTTCTGAAGTACGTTGGGACTCTTCTGAATCGGTAGGGACAAGGGGAGCATGACTCGGTAATCCACGGGACTGAAAGACCTCAACAGGCGCTTATGCGCAGTCCTGGTCGCGGTGTTTCCAGGCCAGGGCCCCTGGTCCTGTCTCTCCCCAGTCCAAGGAGGTTCGGACAAGTGTTGCAGTCAATCTCACTATCGAAGCACGATTGGTCACTTCACCGAAAGGGCCCGGCCGATCAAGCCAGGCACGCCGAGAAGGTGAAGGAAGCTATAAAGGGTAATCTTGCCAACATCATCAGTCAGGAGGCCATCATTACTTCTGATGGCAACAGAATCGTTAAGGTCCCAATCAAGTCCCTAGAATTGCCCAGGTTTCGCTATGAGTTTCGCAAGAAGCAACAGGTTGGGCAAGGAGAAGGGGATTCTGGCGTCGGCGACGTGCTGAATCCAGGCCAGAAAGGCCAGGGAAAGGGGAAACAGGCGGGAGACCAACCGGGGATCGATTACTATGAAGCCGAGATTACCATCGAGGAGCTGGCTGGACTTCTGTTTGAAGATCTCGGCCTGCCTAATTTACAGCGAAAGCTGGGAGCGGAAGTAGAAGGCGCCGGGATTCGCTACAACGACATTCACAAAGTGGGCATTATGTCGAACCTGGATAAGAAACGGACGATCATGGAGAACATCCGACGTAATGCTTTGACGGGCCACGTACCCGTATTTCAGAAGGTGAGGCAGGAAGATTTGCGATTCCGCACCTGGAATCCCGACGTGCAGCGCGAGACAAACGCAGTCGTAATTGCTATGCGCGATGTGTCCGCCAGCATGGGAGAGTTCGAAAAGTACATCACGCGCAGTTTCTATTTCTGGATGGTGAGATTCCTGCGGAGCAAGTACAACAACGTCCGGATAGTCTTCATAACACACCACACCGAAGCGAAAGAAGTTGACGAAGAAACTTTCTTCAAGCTGGGAGAAAGCGGTGGCACGAAGGTCTCGTCGGCTTACAAGCTGGCTCTGGACATAATCAAGATGCGTTACGACCCGGAGAGCTGGAACATCTATCCGTTCCATTTCTCCGATGGCGATAACTGGGGTGATGGCGATAATAAGCTCTGCGTGGAACTGGTTAACAAACTCATCGAAACCTGCAATATCTTTGGCTATGGCGAGATACAGGAAAGTCGACATAGCTCCCCAAGCACCTTAATGTCTGCCTTCCTGTCGATCCAAAACGAAAGATTCATACCTGTGACCATAGCGGACAAAGCCGACGTGTATCCTTCGCTGCGCAAGTTCTTCGCTAGAAGAGAAGGGTGAATCGTAAATGCAAGTTGACATAGAGTTTAGAGACCTGGAAGAAGCCGCCGAAAAAATCTGGGACATCGCTCTGAAGGTGGGCTTAGATCCTTATCCTACCCACTTCGAGATCGTTCCAGCATCGATAATGTACGAGTTCGGCGCCTATGGGCTGCCAGGTAGGTTCGCTCACTGGACACACGGCAAAGCATACCACCGTCTCAGGACTATGTACGACTATGGCCTGAGCAAGATCTACGAGTTGGTTATCAACAGCAATCCGTGCTATGCCTTCCTTCTCGAAGGGAACTCGCCGCTACAAAACAAGCTGGTGATTGCCCACGTTCTCGCTCACTGCGACTTCTTCAAGAACAACGCTTATTTCGCCCCTACTTCGCGGCAGATGGTGGAGACTGCCAGCAATAACGCCGATCGCATTCGCCGTTACGAGTTCTTGCACGGTAAGCTGGAGGTCGAGGAGTTTCTCGATGCGGTGCTTTCTATTCAGGAACACGTAGATCCTGACGTGTTCATCAAGCGCAACAAGGCTGAAGAAAACAAGGTTAGGCCCGAGCGACAGACACCGTACGACGACCTCTTTGGTCTGGAAAAAGGTCTGACAGAGAAACCTGACAACAAGCAGGAGAAGTTCCCGCTCTCTCCTGAGAAGGATCTGCTGCTGTTCATAGCCGAGAATGCCGCTCACCTTCAAGACTGGCAGCGTGATATTATCTACATCGTTCGCAATGAGATGCTCTATTTCGTGCCTCAGATGCAGACCAAGATTATGAACGAGGGATGGGCCAGCTTCTGGCATGCCCGCATATTGCGGGAACTGGACCTCACGGAAGCCGAATATGTGGAGTTCGCGTCACTGCACTCTAGCGTCCTCTCTCCCTCCAAAACGGAAGTTAACCCGTATTACATTGGGATGAAAATCTTCGAGGACATTGAGAAGAGGTGGAACGAGCCCTCTGACGAGGAAAGGCGAGCTTTTGGCCGCAAAGGAGGCGAGGGGCGCCAGAAGATTCTCGACGTTCGCGAAGTCGATAACGACGTTTCTTTCCTCAGGACGTACTTGACGAAGCATCTGGTAGAAGATCTCGACCTTTACATATACAAGCTGGAAGGCGAAGAGTGGAAGATCGTCGAGAAAGACTGGGAAAAGATCAGGGACATGCTCGTAGCGAGCATGACCAACTTTGGGAGCCCTGTCATAATGGTCGAGGACGCCGACTGGAACCGCAATCGCGAGCTATATCTGAAACACTCTTACGAGGGCATGGAGCTCGACATTGAGTACGCAGAGAAGACGTTGCGATACGTGCACAAGCTTTGGGGGAGAGCGGTACACCTGGAGACGATTGTAGACAGCAGCAATGTCGTGCTGACGTTTGATGGGGAGAAGAACACAATCAAGAGAAACTCTTGATTGGGTGTCGGCCTAGATAGTGGGCGTGTCTTTGCCGGCGGCTTCCTTAGCGAGCCACACTAGAAATCGCTCGACCTCCGAGACGCCGTCCAGTGTAACCTCGGCGTGATCCAAGACTTGTGGGGGCGTTTCGAAGCCAAGCACGGCGATGGCCAGAGTGCTCAAGCCTCTGGCCGCTCGCAACTTCTGGAGCATAATGAACGCGTCTACGTCGGTCACATCGTCGCCAAGGTAGATTACGCTGGCCAGCTTGTAGAACTCTACGAGTCGCCTGAGTGCGCTACCTTTTGCCCCTTTTACCTGCGGTCGAAGTTCGACGACCATCTTGCCTTCGAAGACCTCCAGTGTCTTCGCCGCCTTGACTTCTTGGATCGCCTGCAAGATAGCGGCTCTTGCCACCTTCGGCTGTGTCGCTCTCCTGTAATGAATCGAGGCTGTAACGCCCTTGTTCTCGATCAGCACGCCGGCTATCTGCGATCTGCGGGCTAGCTCGTGCAGAACCTCTTCGATCCTGGACTTGTAGAACTCTGCGTCAGGACGCGATAGGACACTGCCGCCTGCCCATTCCTCCAGACCGTGGTTTCCGATGTAGATCAGGCCATCTACGGCGATCATTGCCCGAGCATCGTCGGCAGACCGGCCTGACACGGCCGCGACAACGTCGAAGTAGGGTACAAGCGCTCTCAAGGAGTTTCTGCAAGCTGCGGTCACAAATGCTTGCTGGGGCGTGGGAGCTATCTCGCTGATGGTGCCATCAATATCGAATGCCAAACAGCGAGGACGGCTTGATAAGATATCGCGAATTGAATCGAGGCAGTCGAAAAGGTGTTTGCTCAGCACAGGATAACTATAACACCTATTAGTCGACGCCGCAAGCAGCAAGCTTACCTGATTTGACGGGGAAAGCCGCGTGGGGTAAACTATTCAGGTAGCGACGCACGTCCAGACCACGATTCTTGGGGTGTAACTTGACAAGGTCCGTGAGTGAAAACGACCCCACGCAGGCGATTGTGCTGAAAGGACGGGTAATGCCTGGACTCGGGCAGGGACGGTCCTTTACCGAGCTTGCCTGGGCCAGGGCCCAATTCATTGAGAAGCTTGATATCAACCCTTATCCTGGCACCCTCAATTTGCTGCTGGAACAGCCCGAAGACCTCAGGAGCGTCGCCGTGCTACGCAGCCAGGCTGGTATTGAGATCGTACCTGAATCGCCACAGTTTTGCTCGGCCAAATGCTTCCCCGTCCTGTTAGAGGGCAAGCTAGCAGGTGCAATCGTGTTCCCAGAGGTAGATGGTTATCCGCCCGACAAGCTTGAGATTATTTCTGCGGTAAGAGTTAAGACCCAGTTGCAGATAGAAGATGGCGATACTGTCACCGTGTCTTTAGCCAGGGACTTCGCAACTGTACCATCGCAATAGCTGCGGTGTGAAAGTCGGGGGTTGAGGTATTGTGGCTCCACTAATTCCGCGTGTTCTAATCGAGAAAATCGACGGGCTCTTCTTTGGTGCGGCCTGGAGAAAGGATCTGCTCGCGCTTTGCGTCCTGCTTCTTCTGTCGCTTATCTACTTTAAGAACGGCATAGTCGACGGGCAGATATACTTCGAGCCGGACACCACGAGCTTCTACTATCCAGTAATGTCGTCCGTTGATAGCGCCCTGGGGCGGAACACAATCCCGCTGTGGACACCGTATATTTTTGGCGGCTATCCCCTCTTTGCCGACGGCGAGGGGGGCATGCTATATCCTTTCAATCTTCTGCTTCTGTGGCTGTTGCCCGCGCAGCAGGCACTTGTGTGGTCCATGGTGATCCGTTTCTTTCTGGCTGGGGCGTTCACTTATGCCTACTTGCGCACGTTAGCCAGGAGCAGAATGGCAGCATTGGCATCAGGCATCGTCTTTGCTTTCAGCAGCTTTATGGTCATTCAACTCCATCATACCAACGTGACCAACAGCGCCATCTGGCTCCCAGCCATTCTGTTCTCCGTGGAGTTAGCCCTACAATCAAGAGGTCCCAGGCGATTGTTCTTTCTTCTGTGTTCTGGACTGGCCGTAGGTATCCAGTGTCTGGGCGTCCACGTTCAGCCTGTCCTGCTTACCATGTTTGCGTTGTCGCTTTATGTACCCTTCCGCGTGCTTTTCACAGACGTTGCGTTGGACTCTCCAGGGCTAAGGAAGAAAGATACCGCTCTTTCTGGCGAACAGCCGAGACTTGCGAAGCTACGCGTCGGTTGGGAGAAGTTGCGGCCGAAACTGTCGTTGCTAGCTTTGGTGCTGGCGATAGTACCTACCGTAGGGCTTGGCATTGCGGCCATCCAACTCCTGCCGCTGCAAGAGCTCGGGGCGTTCTCGTTCCGCGGGCACGGCGTTAGCTACTGGTTTGCGACACGATTCTCCCTTCCCCTGCAGAACCTTATCACGTTGATTTTCCCGTACTTTTTCAGGAAGGCGGATGGCTCGACGTGGTCGTTGTGGATTCAGTGGGAATCCACGGTATACGTGGGCATCTTTCCGTTGATCCTGGCGCTGCTGGCGGTCATCTGGGTGAGGAAGAAGCTTGTCGCGTTCTATGCATTCCTCGCGCTGGCGAGCCTGCTATTTGCGTTCGGCGACTACCTTCCTGTGAAGTTGTATTGGCTCGTATGGCAGCTCCCAGGCTTCGATGTGTTGCGAGTGCCATCACGTTTCACGTATCTCTTCGTTTTTTCCGCGGCAGTGTTGGCTGGCTTTGGTTTAGATTGGCTCGGCGGTCAACTTGCACGATCTGACCGCACAGCAAAGTCGCTGAGACACGTATCGAACAGATGGCTGGTCGGCCTTTTATCAGCCATCGCCGCGTTTTTCATTCTTCTGGTTGCTGGACTTTGGGATGCACGCGAGTGGGTGTTGAACGACAAGCAAGGAATCATCGAACTGCTCAAGACCAGTTACATCACGATGAGGAATGAGAACTGGTGGGGCTTGTCGCCTGAGAGCATCTACAATGCGCTCAGGTTGACGCTTGATCCGTCGAACCCCAAGACGGCGCAGCCTTTAGCTGCTCTTGCTCTGATATTCGTCATCTTGCTGCTCTGGTTCCGTTTTCGTTCTCAGTCTAACTTATGGAAGGGCGCGGTCGTCGTGCTAATCGCTGCCGATTTGATGTCGTTCGCGCTGCAGTTCCACCCGACTATCACCTGGGATACGCTGGCAGGAGCTTCTGGTCCGACGCGCTTCCTGGCAGAGAACAACGGACTACATCGTGTTTACAATCGTTATACAGGCAAGCGGACCGAGCCTAATCGCCTGCTGCCTTTTAAGATCGCAATTGCAGGCGGTTACAGCTCGTTGGAGATGGAGCGGCATAAGAATTTCGTCAAGGCAATTGAAAAAGGGAACACGCGTTTACTCGATCTCTGGAACGTGCGCTATATCGTCAGTAGGTCTGGACAGCCGCCTTTGTCGCCCTCCTATCCAGTCGTCTTCCAGGAAGGCGATGTGGTGATTTACGAGAACACGAATTACTTGCCTCGCATCTTCGTTGTCGATGCCGCGACGATGGTGGACTCAAACGAGGCAGCCCTGGATAAGGTGGAGGATAAGGGTTTTGATCCGAGAAGCGTCGTCGTGCTGGAGGGCAGACGAGAGGATTCACGTGTGGCGAAACCTTCTTTGCCATATGCTGTTGCAAGCGCTGCCGGCCAGACGTCGTCCAGTACGGAGAGGCGTCCTGCTGTCGATGTTGTCAGTTACCAACGCGAGGACGTAATGGTTCACGCAGATGCCCCGAGAGAGTCGTTCCTGGTCATCACGGATTCCTTCTATCCAGGCTGGAAGGCATACGTCGATGGTGAGGAGGCAAAGATGTACCGCGCAGATTACCTGTTCAGGTCGGTATTCCTGCCGCCTGGATCGCACACCGTGGAGTTCGTTTTCCGCCCTCTCACCTTCGAGATAGGTAGAAACATCAGCGTTGTAACGCTTGTCCTGGTGCTTTCGTCGTGCGCATTGCTCTTTTACCAGGTTCGTCGGCGAGCATAAGTTCGGCCAAGTTTGGTTGTCAGAAAAGTATTGATGCGTTATAATAACTCAGAAAACCAAGCCTTAAGTGGTGTTTCATCCGGGTGACAGATGCCCATTTACGAGTACAAGTGCGACAATTGCGGCCGAATATCGAGCGTTCTTGAACGGGGCTACTCCGCGCCGCGTATGGTGACGTGTACAAGCTGTGGGCGCACTGGCCTGAGGAAACTGGTATCGCGTTTTGCTGTGGTGAGGTCTGAGGAAAGCCGCCTGGAATCTCTTGCAGATCCCAGTGCCTTTGCAGGTGTCGACGAAAACGATCCTCGCAGCATCGCTCGCTGGGCCAGGAAGATGGGGAAGGAGCTAGGCGAGGACCTTGGAGACGACTTCGACCAGATGGTCGAAAGGATGGAGGCAGGGGAGATGCCTGAAGATCCAGGAGGCGAGGAAGCAAACGATGAAGCCCTGTTAGATTAGCAGGGTTTTTCTCTGGAGGGTTGCGTTATCCGTCCCCGACGATGGGGTCGCGGGAGTTAGCGAGGAAGCTGGCGGATTAGTGCGAGCCCCGATGCGTTCCAAGTGCTGCAGGTATTTCGTAAAGTATCGGGGCGGACAGGGTGTTCTTGAAACGCATCCGACCGAGATAGGCTCGTAGTATAATATTAGCTGGCGCCGTATCTTGAGGAAAACTCCTCCTCTCTATCTCCGCTCAGACTCTGAGTATATGGACGGGAACCCCTGGGTATTTGTGTCAAATGCCCCACGGTTCGTTCATCCTTCTGACACCGTAACATCAGAGTATAGGTCGCACGGCCAACGTCGTTTGAAGAGTTCAGAGCGCCGCCTGATCTACAGTGTAGCAGCGATGAATGAGGTGCGCGCGGGTCAAAGCAGGCTGGAACAACGCAATGTCGAGTAACCCTTGAGAGTAACAGTCGTTGATGACTAGTCGACTGGGCCACGCTGGTGGTGTTGCCAAGTGGCGTGCTCTGTATGGCTCGGAAAATGCTAGATGGCAAAGCTAACAGGAGGTTTGATAGGTGTACAGAATTGTCGCGACAGAGGTTCCAACTCCCAACAGCAAGCTTTTCATGATCGACGCTCCTCGGATCGCCCGGAGGGCGAAAGCGGGTCAGTTCGTGGTGATCAGGGTAAGTGAAGCAGGTGAGCGTATCCCTCTAACTATTGCCGATCACGACCCGGAGAATGGCACCATAACGATCATCGTTCAGGCGATTGGAAAGACAACGCGAAAACTAAGTGAGCTCAACGCGGGGGATTCGGTTGCCGACGTCGTCGGGCCTCTAGGTCTGGCTACGGAAATCGAGAAGTACGGCACTGTCCTTTGTATTGGTGGAGGCTTCGGAATGGCCGCGATGTTCCCTGTCGCGCAAGCGTTCAAAGAAGCGGGTAACAAGCTAATTGCCGTTATCGGAGCTCGGAACGAAAGCCTGCTCCTCTGGGAAGATCGAATGCGCGAGATTGCGGACGAGATGCTTATCACGACTGATGACGGCTCTAAAGGGCGCAAGGGCATGGTGATCGATGCGCTGAAGGACGTGTTGGCTGAGGGCCGCAAGCTTGACTTAGTAGTGGCTGTCGGGCCGGTGATAATGATGCGCGCTGTGGCCAACATCACCAGGCCATACGGTGTTAAGACGATGGTCAGTCTCAATCCGATCATGATCGATGGCACTGGCATGTGTGGTGGTTGCCGCGTCACCGTAGGCGGTGAACAGAGGTTCGTATGTGTGCACGGACCTGACTTCGATGGACACGAGGTCGCCTGGGACGAGTTGATGGCGCGGTTGACGATCTACCAACCGGAGGAAAAGGTTGCGCTGGAGAAGTACCAGTGCGAGGCTTGTAAGAGCGCGTAGTCCGGTAAGGTGCTATACCACACTTGATCGTGATATGGCCGGGGGCGAAGCAAATTAGTAGTTTGGAACCTTAGGAGGAATTGAGGCGATGCCGCTTAAACCAGAACGACAGCCTATGCCGGTACAAGATCCTGGAGTACGTGCCAGGAACTTCGATGAGGTGGCGCTAGGATATTCTCCAGAGCAAGCTCAAGCCGAAGCCTCGCGCTGCATCCAGTGCAAGAAGCCCACGTGTAGAATGGGATGTCCCGTAGAGGTTGAAATCCCGCAGTTCATTAAGCATTTGAGAGATGGGGATCTGCCCAACGCGGTCAAGGCGCTGAAAAGCAAGAACAATCTTCCTGCCATCTGCGGTCGTGTTTGCCCCCAAGAGACTCAGTGCGAAGCTCAATGTATCCTCGCCAAGAAGGGTACTTCTGTGGCAATTGGCCGTCTTGAGCGCTTTGTGGCTGATTGGGAGGGATCTCAGGGGATCACGGTGCCCGAGCTGCTGCCTGCGACGGGAAGAAAAGTTGCTATTGTGGGCTCTGGGCCCGCCGGCTTGACTGCTGCCGCCGACCTGGCCCGATTGGGCCATTCCGTCACCATTTTCGAGGCGCTGCATGTGCCTGGGGGCGTATTGTCGTATGGCATTCCACCTTTCCGTTTGCCCAGAGATGTAACGCGATCTGAGATCGATTACGTCCGCAGTCTCGGTGTGGAGATACAGACTAACTGGATTGTTGGCAAGACGATCGACGTCGAGGAGATGTTTTCTGAGGGTTTCGAGGCCGTCTTCCTGGGTACAGGCGCTGGCCTTCCACAGTTTATGGGCGTTCCAGGTGAGAACCTGAACGGCGTGTTCTCCGCCAACGAGTTCCTGGTCCGAGTGAACCTGATGAAGGCTTACCTGTTTCCCGAATATGATACGCCAGTGAAAATCGGCAAGCGCGTGGCCGTGATCGGAGCTGGCAACGTTGCCATGGATGCCGCACGAGTTTCACTTCGTCTTGGGGCGGAGCAGGTTACTATCGTCTACAGACGTTCCGAGGCCGAGATACCGGCCAGACATGAGGAGCTGGTGAACGCCAGGGAAGAGGGTGTCGCCTTCAAGCTGCTCACCGCTCCCACAAGAGTGCTTGGCAACGAAAAGGGATGGGTAGTTGGTCTGGAATGTCAAGGGATGGATCTTGGCGAGCCAGATGCCAGCGGACGACGCAGACCGGTGCCAAAGCCCGGGTCTGAGTTTGTTCTAGATACCGATTCGGTGATCGTTGCTATCGGCACTAGCCCGAATCCTCTAATTCCTCAATCTACGAAAGGGCTCAAGACAGGCAAACACGGGACCATCGTCGCCGACGAGAGCACTGGCGCAACGTCGATGGAAGGCGTTTGGGCCGGCGGTGATGCGGTCACCGGCGCTGCCACGGTTATCTCGGCAATGGGCGCTGGGAAGAGGGCGGCCGCAGCCATTCATGAGTACCTCATTTCAAGAACTCCTGCGAAGCTTGGCTTGTTGCGGTAAGACCTTCCGAACGTTCTCCTGGTTTGCGATGTTGCAAATGGCCGGGGCCGTTAGGCCCCGGCCATTTTGTGGGTGCGTGACGACGAATTCGCCTTGCATCAGGGCAGCTACCTGTCATACAATGGGTTTGGGAGGCATAGGTATGGAGGGCCTGTTGCCTCAATCGTCCACGACGCAAAAGGAGGAGGTTAAATGAATCTGGGTAAGGGCTGGCCTTGACATTCTCATTGCCCAGAGCCTCACGCTCCAGTTCCACGGGCAGCTTCCCAAGGCGAAAGTTGCCAGCTTGTGGCACGACTCTTGCACAATAGCGTTGTTGTTTTGGTATAGAGACCAGGTTGTGGTGAGGTTTTGGGCTGTGCGATCACGAGGAACTCAGAAGAAAAGGAGGTACATGAATGAGTTCAAGGACGAGGTCAATTATCTTGGCGATTACTTTGATGCTTGCGTTGTTAGCGGTCGCCTGCGCTCCAGCAGCTGCGCCGACCCCGACAGCCACGAAACCGGCTGTCGCGACTCCTAAGGTGGCTGTAACGCCACCGGCAGCAGTATCGCCTACGGTGCCAGCTACGCCAACGGCTGCGCCGACAGCTACGACTGCACCTGCCAAGCCAACGCCAGCGCCAGCAACGCCTGCCGCGGCGACGCCAGCGGCCAAGCCAGGAGAGGCTGCAGCAGGAGCCGCGGTTTTTGCGGCGAACTGCAACGCTTGCCATCCAAATGGTGGCCGTGGCGTCGGGCCCGACATCAAGGGCGCAGCTCCGGATGTTACCAAGAAAGCCGTCCGGAACGGTGTTGGGTCGATGCCTGCTTTCGGGCCTGATAAGATCAGCGACGAGCAGCTCAACAGCCTGGCTGCGTACGTCCAGTCGCTTAAGTAGCAAGAGAGGTCTTGTCGAGGTTACAGACATTACCTCCCACAAGTCTCAGGTCTAAGCGTTGTCCAGGTCCCAGATGATGACTCCTTGTAAAAGACATCATCTGGGACTTATTTACGCTCGGCAATGGTTGCCAGGTATCTTGCGCTGGTCGGAACGAGCGGGCTATAATCTTGTCTATGACGCCTATCCGACAACAATACCTGGCGCTTAAGAGAAAGTATCCCGACGCAATCCTCCTGTTCCGTCTGGGCGATTTCTACGAAACGTTCGACGACGATGCGAAAGCAGTGTCATCTGAATTGGAAATCGTGCTGACCTCGCGCGAAATGGGGAAGGGCCAGCGTGTGCCACTGGCTGGCATCCCTTACCATTCACTCGAAGGGCATCTCACCAAGTTAGTCAACAGAGGCTATAAGGTCGCGATCTGTGAGCAAGTGAGCGATCCCGCAACTTCTAGAGGTATCGTCGATAGAGAGGTCGTTCGAGTTGTTACACCAGGCACTGTGGTCGAACCAAGCATGCTCGACGCCAGATCGAACAACTACCTCGCATCTGTGCTGGCTGATGGTGATCGGGCCGGAGTGGCCTACGCTGATATAACAACTGGCGAGTTCTACACCACTCAGTTGGCCGGGAGCGACATCGCCGGGCTTGTTCGTGAAGAGCTGGCCCGACTCTCTCCCGCGGAGTGCCTTGTTCCCAGGGATAATCCGCGGAGGCCATTCTCTCTGATTGATCTAGGCCTTGCTACTAGCTCCTCAACTCACGTTACCCCTTACGATGCCTTGAGGTTCGATCTTGAGGCTTGTCGCGAGGCGCTGCAGGATCATTTCGGAGTGACGTCGCTTGAGGGCTTTGGGTGCGCTGGTCTGCCTCTAGCGATACGCGCCGCCGGCGCCTTGCTACAGTACCTCGGCGAGACTCAAAAGGCTTCACTGGCCCAACTGGATAGGCTCCGAACCTATTCGACTGGCTCGTACATGATTCTCGACGCCGCGACTCGCTATAGCCTGGAGTTGACGCGAACTTCTCGCCTGGGGACGACCAAAGGGTCTCTGCTCTGGGTTCTAGATAAGGCGCGAACGCCGATGGGGGGTAGGTTGCTGCGGAAGTGGATAGCGCAACCCCTGCTCGACATAAATCGACTGGATGCACGGCAGCGTGTTGTTGCCTGGTTTGTCGGCGATACCGCGATGCGCGCAAAAGTCGTCGATTTGTTGAACAAAGTTGGTGACCTGGAGAGGCTGATTAATAGAGTGAGCCAGGGCGTTGCTTCACCCCGCGAGTTAGTTGGTTTGAGATCAAGCCTGGAGGCCGTGCCTCTGATTCGCCAGGTACTCAGCCAGGGTTCGAACCTGGAGCAGGGTGCGGGTGACAGCCGGGGTGGATTCAGGCACGCTAGGCTGGGTTTGGGGGCAGACAACGGAAATAGCGGTGCGGCAGACGCAGGTCGCGAGAGGCCAAAGGATGTCTCCAGCATCGCGTGGTTGGTCGATCAGATTGATCCCTGTGAGGAAGTGGTGTCGCTAATCGGCCAGTCCATCAGCCCAGATCCCCCAAATTCGCTCGCCGATGGGGGCGTGATCAGGCCTGGGTTCTCCGATGAGCTGGACAACTTGCACGCGGGCTCGAAGGACGCCCGCCAGTGGGTAGCACGGCTTGAGGGGCAGGAACGCGAGCGCACTGGAATACGGTCTCTAAAGGTAGGATATAACAGGGTATTCGGTTACTACATCGAAGTTACCAATCCCAACCTCGATCAGCCGGTCGGCAACGGTATCTTGCGTCAAACGCCAGGCCTGGAGCCTACACATTCTTGCGGTTGCAAGATCAATCGCGAGCACTTGGAGCGCTGCCACGGTTACATCAGGAAGCAGACGCTGGTGGGAGCAGAACGGTTCATCACGCCGGAACTGAAGGAGCAAGAGGCATTGATCCTTGGCGCCCAGGAGCGAATCGTCGAGCTGGAGACGCGCATTTTCAGGCAGGTCTGCCAGCAAGTAGCCGACTCGCGCCAGATGGTTCTCAAGGTTGCGAAGACCCTGGCCCATTGCGACGTTTTCTGCGCGCTGGCTGAGGTGGCAGTGCAAAATGGCTACGTCTGCCCGAAGATCACCGACGGCGATGAAATCAAGATCGTGGCCGGGAGGCATCCCGTCGTCGAGCTCACGCTGTCTGACGCGCAGTTCGTTGCCAATGACGTGTGCTTGTCTAACAGCGATGCTCAGTTGATCATCCTAACTGGGCCGAACATGGCCGGCAAATCGACGTACGGCTTGATGGTGGGATTGATAGTCTTGATGGCGCAGATAGGTAGCTTCGTACCCGCAGAGTCGGCGACCATCGGGTTGGTCGATAGGGTTTTCACGAGAGTGGGAGCCCAGCACGACATCACCGCTGGCCAGAGCACCTTCCTGGTCGAAATGGCCGAAGCAGCAAATATACTCAATAATGCCACACCACGCAGCCTGGTCATCCTCGACGAGATCGGTCGGGGCACGAGCACCTACGATGGGATGGCCATAGCCCGCGCCATCGTCGAGCACATCCACAACCATCCCAGGTTAGGCTGCAAGACGCTGTTTGCCACTCATTATCACGAGCTTACTGAGCTAGAGGAAATCCTTCCCAGGGTCAAGAACTGCCGCGTCGACGTGCTCGAAGAAGGCGGCGGGGTCGTTTTCCTGCACAAGGTTGTTTCTGGAGGCGCGGACCGCAGCTACGGCATCCACGTGGCTAAGCTGGCAGGAATTCCGAAGGCAGTGATTCGCCGCGCAGAAGAGGTGCTGAAAGAGCTCGAGGCAGGCTCGACCAGGCGCGATGAGGTTTCAAAGAGTGAAGCTGGCGTCGGGTCGCTGCAACTGACCATGTTCGGCGAGCCCGACCCCGCCCTGGAAGAACTGAAGTCGCTCGACGTGCTCTCAATGACGCCGCTCGAGGCGATTACGAAGCTGTTCGAGTTGCAGAAGAAGGCAAGGGCAAAGGAGTCTTCGGAACGGTAGCGTGCGGTTTCAGCGAATTCAAATCAGCCCCGACGGGGGTCTTACCCAGTCAAGGCATCGTCCAATCAGCAGTTCAGTCAACCTAGCGTGGTGGGTGTTTTTCATTGAGACGGTTTCGGTATCAAAACCGTACCTGGCTGCCATTTCACGAAGCTCTGGAGCATCGTCATATGTCATCAGGAAATCGCCTGAAAGCGTGCTCGTTATTCTGAAAAGCTCCTCGTGATCTAGCTCTGAATGAGTGTACAGGCGCCTGCCGGCACGCTTACCGCCGGCAGTGTAGGGAGGGTCGATAAAAAAGACCGCGTTCGACCTATGAGCACTTTGTCTTAGAATCTCTAGCCCATCACCCTCCAAGAAAGAGAACTTATCCTTTATCGCAGCGATATCAAGTATCCGCTTCTTCAGTGTTTGCGGATACCACCGAGACTGCAAGCCCTTTCCGTTTTCCCCGTACCTGACCATGCGCGAACCTTCCGCGAGAATGCCGCCGTGATGAGTGCGGTTCTTTAGGATGGTTGCAAACGCCCGTTCCCTGACGGGAAGGTTTGTTCTGGCTAGCTCAGCTTGAACAGAGTCGCGGGTAGGTTCAAACTCAATGATCCGATTGGCCAACCACTCCGCGTCCCCTCCTAAGATTGCTTGCCAGACGGCAGCTACCTGACTATCAATCTCCACCATTGTCACGTGATCTGCAAGTCCCTCAAACGCCACAGTAAGACCGATAATCCCCCCGCCTGTAAACGGCTCGTAAAACTCCCCAGGCTGTTTGGGTAACGACCCCAGCCATTCCCTGATACGCGGTACAAGCCATGTCTTGCCTCCTGGGTAGCGGAAGGGGCTTCGCATCGGCACCATGGCTACATTCACGACGATATCTGTGATTGGTAATAGGGGCAATTGCCTTGCCGTTTGCATATTATTGCTCCAAAATGTCAGTTAGTGCACGTGCCTCTGGTGGTGTCCCTGGTTCGTTTCTCGGGACCTCCTCGGTCAGCTTCTCCTGCAACTGGGCGATGAAGTCCTCGATTGGGCCGGGCTCCGCGACTGTTATCTTCTCAAGTGCGGAATCGAAAGAACTAAATACTGTGCGGTTTCTAACCAGGTTAAAGCGTTTCTGCTCTGATGAGTAGACAAGATCATACACCAGCCAAGCGATGTCTGCCTCTTTCTGCTTGCACTCCAGAAGCCTTGGTAGCGTGTCGAAGAAGCCACTGTGCACCGCCACTGCCATTTTCTTATTCCAGCCGTGTAAGATTCCGCCTTTGTAGATTAGCTGCGGCGCCAGCCGCTTTCTTGAAGATGAGAGGTAGTCGGGGCACGGGTAGTTCTTCTTTTTCGTCCAATCCATGTCGTGGTGTGCACTGGGGTTTTGCATATAATGCTCGAAGGGTGCCCGAATATTGCCAGAAATGTACACTGCCTGAACTTCAAGGGCGCCAAAATCGGTTAAGCGTCCGCGCTCGTCGTAGGAGATGAGCACAACGTCGATGTTGCCCGCAGACTTGCCATACTTGTCATTGAGACGGACCTCTGTAACGGAGGTC
The DNA here is from genome assembly GCA_023480885.1 of Chloroflexota bacterium. GTDB lineage: Bacteria > Chloroflexota > UBA6077 > FW602-bin22 > JACPRP01 > JAMCWX01. The sequence continues at coordinate 22,808 of JAMCWX010000046.1, forward strand.
CACTTCGTGCCAGAAGGAAAGAAGAAATCCGCCGCGTCGTCTGCGACCAGCCAATCCTCGCGAAAACGGATGGGACAGGTAATCGCCACTTTATGGTGCTGATAGATGCTACACGTTCCCAACGGATCCTGAGCTTTGTCCTTGGTGCAAGAAGGGACCTTATTGTTAAATGGACACAGCCGTTTTTGTCTGTGTCTTACCGCTTCGGACGAGAAATTGTCAGTGGGGTAGCCAAATACCTCTGCCAGGGGGTGCTTGGGCATTTTCTATCCTCCGAAGAATTCGTTCTGTGCGTATTCTATCAGATTGTACCAAAAGAGCCAGACCTGGGCTTCCCCCAGTTCTTGCCTCCCCTTTCTTGGCACAGCACGTTCCCTGAATCTACTGGGTCATTATACCACGTATCAGGCTGGGATCCCTGCTTGGTGGCTCGATTATTGGGCGGGAATCCTTGTTATGTTGCCCAACAAATGGGTCAAGAACGACTCAAACCTTGCGGTGCCCCACTTTTGGTTAGCCCGAGTTAGGCCACCAGTGTTTTTGGCGGTAACGGACCTGATACGGTCGCCATGATGGTGTCCACGTTGAGAGATAGCTGCCAAGCCAACGTATCAACCTCCGCAAGATGTGGCCTAGGTCAACGGCGCGCAGGACTTCCAGTCCAAGCCTGACGTAGCTTAAGTGTCCACGGGCAGCGAAGCGCTTCATCCAACCTGGCAACTTGGGGATCTGCCCACGGTGCGGCAGCACTGGTGGTGGCTGGCTTGGACCCTGTTCTGGCATTTCGTGGCTGCCCTTCGGTCCATTGGAGGTGGTCGTCGGAATCACAGAAACGGCAGGCGATTCCGGTGTTAATGGTTCGGCTGATGCTTGTTCGTAAGGGCTGACCGAAGTCGACTCTTGGGGCAACGATGCAGTTGACCTTCCTGGAGTGTCCTCACTCTGCAAGACGGGTAGATCCTTCCATGCCTGCAGTCCAGTTAGAGCGCAGAGCCATTCCCCCATGGCTAAGGCCAGCATCAGCCGATGCACGTGCGTCAGACTCTTTAGAGCGTGGTTGTCACCGCTCTCCCGCAGTAGAACCCCGGTCTTCTCGTCCCGATTGGCGCACTCCAGACGCATTCGCCAGCGATACAGGGTCTCTATGTCCTCTGGCCTCTGCAAAGTGCTGGCCAAATACCAAGGTTCCTTCTGACCTTCATCCCACACTGCCAGAAGCTTGATGGGCACCTGCTCTTCCTTACCGTACCACGCCTCGGGATACCACAAGCGCTGACCTGGGCATAAGCCCAACACATCAGATGGTAGCCCTTGGGCAGGGCGATCGTCGCCAAGTGGAGATGGTATCCGAATGTGAGTCTGGGCATCCATCCGGATATCGAAGTCGCGCTGTTGGGCATGCAGACGCTGCAAGAGGCTAGCCCGAGCAAAGCCACGATCTGCCACCAGCACCCCACGCAATGCGTCGGACATCAAGGAAAACACATAGTCGATGAGTTCCTCCTCAATGTAATTCTGGCTGAGAAACGCGGTAGAGATAGAGGCGGCGGGTGGGTTTCGGTGACTTCGTCTGGGAAGGGGTGGCGAAGGATCATCTTTGGGGTGAGGCCAGCATGTCTGAGGGGGGAAGCAGGCATTAAGCTCGGAGCGGTGATAAGTGGTCAAGGCGACGGGAAGACCACGACTTCCGCAGGGCACAGTGGCGATGAGCAGAGCAAATGGCTCGAAGTAGGTGGTATCGGGTAGCACGGGTAGGATGGGACGCTCATTGTCCTGGGTCGGTAGGTCGTCACCGAGGCGGTAGGCAAGCTTTAGCCAGCGCACGAATAGGGCGCCCTCATCCAAGTGAGGATTATCCAGAAAGCGCATAAGACGCTTAAGGCGGCCATGCAAGGGTTGGCTTGGAGAGGGGTAGGCTCGGGCCAAATCCGAGAGGCAGAGGGCAGGACGGTCCAACAGTGCGGCCAAGAGTAGTGCCAAGTTGACATGCTGAGTCTTGCGCCAAGTTGGTGCAAGATGCTGGGCAAAACCTAACACTGCGCCGTAAGATATTCCCATCGGCGTTCCTTCCAGGTGGGGCACTATTTTGGGTGGCACCTATAGTGTCTAACAGGAACGCCGTTTCTTCAACCCCCAATCACAAAGTGGGGCACCGCAAGCGACTCGGTAGTGTACGATAAATTGTGTAGTTTCCTTTAAAAAGGAAAAGGCGTATCCTCGCAGACAGAAGCAAACTGTCGAAAGAGGAGGACACGCCCGTGGCAAAGGTAACAGCCCTTACCGAGACAAAACTAGCCGATTTGTGGAGGGAAGTCAAGGATCAGGATGCAGATGATTTCTGGGGAGACCTTAAGGAAGAGACTCTGGGGATAGCCAAGGCCCTGATCGAGACCCACCTTGAGGCTGAGATGGTGGAAAGACTAGGAGCCAATATCTATCAGCGCAATCCTGACAGGTGTGGGTGGAGGAACGGACACTACACCCGCAGTTTACTGATTGAGATGGGACTCATCACAGACCTGCACGTTCCCGTAGCCAGGCAGCGGGTAGGGCCTTCGGAATTGCTAGAGGCCTACAAGGCTGAGCAAGGCCAGGTCAAAACACTGGTGAGAGAAGCTTTTCTGGCAGGGGTGAGCGCTCGACGGGTGGGAGAGGTGCTGGAGCCAGTTTTAGGCAAAGCCATTAGCGCCTCCTCGGTGTCGGCAATCACTTCCGCTCTTGATCGTGAGGTTGCGGCTTTCCTCTCCAGTAGGATCGCTGACGAATTCGACTATTTGTTGCTTGACGGCATCACTCTGAAGGTCAAAACAGCCCAAGGGGTGCAGAAGAAACTGGTGCTGACAGCCTATGGGATCACTGGAGAGGGCAAACGACGGATAATCTCGTTCAGAATAGCCAACTCTGAGAGTGAGGCGGAGTGGGAGGCCTTTCTAAACGACCTGTATCGGCGTGGGTTGGAGGGAAACGCATTGAAGTTGGTGGTGACCGATGGGTGTCCTGGGCTGCATAAAGCGTTGGACACGGTGTATCCTTATGTGGATAGACAACTGTGTTGGGTACACAAGATGCGCAATCTAACCAAGCGAGTGCCGAAAGCGATTCAGCAGGAATGCTTGGCTGGGGCCAAGAAGATTTACCTTGCGGACAACCGCCGGGAGGCTATCAGGGCGTTCAAGAACTGGGCAGGCCAATGGCGAGGACAGGTTCCAGAGGCAGTGGCCTGCATTGAGAGGGATCTGGAGCAATTGCTAGCCTTCATGAGCTGTCCGAAGGAGGACTGGCGCAAAGTGCGAACAACTAATGCCATAGAGCGATCTTTCAGGGAGGTGCGACGAAGAATTAGGCCGATGAGCTGCTTCAACAACAACGCCAGCTGTAGACGCATATTCTACGGCGTATTCAGTCATCCCAACAAGCGCTGGGAGGATCGCCTAATTCTACACAATTAACTTGACACTACCATCGACTCAAATCAATTTCCTTCGCATCGTCTATTGTGTTATCATAGTTGAAGCTTGTTCACGAACAATTGGAATGTCCGAGGCTCCAGAACCTTCCAGATGCAGTAATTCTCAGGAGGTGACTTGAATGGATTGGGGAATGTCCAATCGCTTAGCTCAACTGATCCAACCTGATGGCCACTGTTTTTTCATGCCGATCGACCACGGGTATTTTCAGGGACCGACTCACAATCTGGAGAGGCCGGGCGACACCGTGAACCAGCTTTTGCCTTACTTTGACGCTCTTTTTGTGACGAGAGGCGTGCTGCGCTCGTCCATCGATCCTGCCATAACGAAGCCCATTATTCTCAGGGTTTCAGGTGGCACAAGCGTCATCGGCAAAGACCTGGCGAACGAGGGAATCACTACTTCTGTCGAAGAAGCCATTCGTCTCAACGTTGCCGCCGTGGGGCTTTCGATCTTCGTCGGCACCGAGTACGAGCGGGAATCGCTCTTGAATGTGGCGAACCTCGTGAACGAATGCGAGAAGTACGGCATCCCCGTTATGGCCGTCACCGCCGTGGGCAAGGAATTGGAGAAGCGCGAGGCGCGCTATCTTGCCCTTTGCTGCCGCATCGCCGCCGAGCTCGGTGCTCGCGTGGTAAAGACGTACTGGTGTGAGAACTTCGACAAGGTCACGAATGGGTGTCCGGTTCCTGTGGTAATGGCCGGTGGTCCTAAGTGCGAAACCGAGCTCGAGGTGTTCGAGTTTGTCCACGACGGTATGCAAAAAGGTGCGATAGGTGTGAACCTGGGCCGGAACGTGTGGCAGAACGAGCACCCGGTTGCCGTGGCCAGGGCTTTGCAGGCCGTGATCCACGAAAACGCTACTCCAAGGGAAGCTTTCGATGTGTTTAAGAGTTTCAAGGATGCCGGCGAATAGCCTCGTGCGGGCGCGATGAATCGCGCCCCTGATGCCCTGAATGTTGGCAGGCAAAGCTATTGATTGGCGGGGGGATATCGTGCGCGTAGCGATGTACTACAATAACCGGGACGTGCGGCTGGAGGAGATGCCGACGCCGCGAATTGGGCCCGGCGAGCTACTGGTGAAGGTCGTGGCCAGCGGCATCTGCGGCAGCGATGTGATGGAATGGTATCGCATCAAGAGCGCTCCCCGCGTCCTGGGCCACGAGATATCGGGCGAGATAGTGGACGTCGGCGAAGGCGTGCACCGCTACAAAGTCGGCGACAGAGTATTCGCCTCGCACCACGTCCCGTGCAACACTTGCCGCTACTGTTTGAACGGCTACCACACGGTCTGCGACACCCTGCACAACACGAATTACGATCCCGGCGGCTTTGCTGAGTATTTGCGGGTGCCAGGGATAAACGTGGATCGTGGCGTGTTCGCGCTGCCTGATGAAGTGTCGTTCGAAGATGGTGTGTTTATCGAACCCCTGGCGTGCGTGGTGCGTGGGCAAAGGCTTGCGCGCTTTCAGCCAGGACAGAGCGTCCTCGTGCTCGGCAGCGGCATCTCCGGTTTGCTGAACGTGGCCCTGGCTCGATCTTCAGGAGCGGGGCAGATCGTGGCTACAGATGTCAACGAATACCGTCTGAACGCAGCGCGTCGCTTCGGGGCTGATGCCGTGATCCACGCCGAGGAAGACGTGCCAACTCTGTTGCGACAGGCCAACGGCGGCAGGCTGGCCGATCTCGTGATCGTTTGCACCGGGGCATTTCCTGCCTTTGTGCAGGCTTTGCAGTCGGTTGACCGTGGAGGAACTGTGCTCTTCTTCGCGCCTGCACAGCCGGGCGTCGACATCCCTGTTGCTGTCAATGATTTCTGGCGCAACGGAATCACGATGCTGCCCACATATGGGGCCAGTCCTCTAGACATTGAGGTGGCAATAGAACTTATCCGGGCCCGAAGATTACCGGTTGCCGAGATGATCACTCATCGGTTGAGCCTGGCGGAGACAGGTCTTGGCTTCCAACTGGTCGTCGATGCCAGGGAGTCCATTAAGGTTATCGTCGAGCCACACAGGTGATCTGGCCACTTCCGAACAACATTCCCTGGTCGACTAGGAAGGAACTGGCATCAGCATCTGGTTGAGCGTTGCCACGCTCGCGCCGGCTGCCACCATTTCCTGAATGGCGCGCTCCGAGTCGTGCGGCTGCAAGTTTACTCCCAGAGAAATGTCTATCAGGGCGGTGACTCGGAAATCCGCCTTCAGCGCGTCGAGAACGGTCCATTTCACGCAGTAATCAGTCGCCAGGCCACCGACGAAGATGTGTTGTATGCCACGTGACCTTAAAGATGTTGCCAGGTCTGTGCCGCCATCGTCGAAGGCGTGGAAACCAGAGTAGCTGTCCTCATTTGGATCCATCCCTTTTGAAACGATTATCGCGTCGTCGGGAAGGCTGAGATCGGGATGGAACTCGGCGCCGGCTGTCTGCTGAACACAATGAGGCGGCCACACCCCACCGTGTTCCGCGAAATGTTTCGTCACTGACGGATGCCAATCCCTGGTCGCGTAGATCGGCAAGCCCGCGGCCTTGAATCGTCGAATGTACTCGTTGAGTGTCGAGATTATTCTGTCTGCCTCTGGGACTGAAAGTGTTCCCCCTGGGCAGAAATCGTTCTGCACGTCGACGATAACCAGGGCTCTTGTCTCCATCTAATGCTCAATCCTCTGTGATCCCATTCGAAGGTTAAGCTGATGATAACATCACAGCGTGGCATATTTCAAGGTTTTCCGGAGATTGGACGCTTTCATCGAAGTTATAGTAAAATCAAAGCACTAACGAAGCACTGGCTGGTGAAAATGCGCTACCCGAAACCGATCAAGATCCTCGAACCTGTTGTGGCTAATAAGATTGCCGCGGGGGAGGTTGTCGAGCGGCCTGCTTCAGTGGTTAAGGAACTGGTCGAGAATGCCATCGACGCGGCGTCGACGGACATCCGCATAGAGGTGCGTGGCGGCGGACTTCAACTGATTCGCGTTGTCGATAACGGTTGGGGCATGTCCGCTGAGGAAGCTGAGTTGTGCTTTCAGCGACACGCGACGAGCAAGATAGAGTCAGACGACGACCTTATACGCATCGAAACTCTCGGCTTTCGCGGCGAGGCGCTGCCGAGCATCGCCGCTGTGGCCAGAGTTACGCTCGTGACTAGACGCCCCGACGACGCGGCAGGAATGTTTGTAGTGGCAGAAGGTGGCAGGATTGTTGAAAAGGGCAAGCGAGGGAGCCCAGAAGGAACGACTGTAAGCGTGCAGAATCTGTTCTGGAACATACCAGCCAGGCTGAAGTACATGAGGGCGGCCAGCACCGAATTCGGGCATATCAGCCATCTGGTTTCTCAGTTCGCCCTGGCATACCCCGAAATACGCCTCACTCTGGTCAACGAAGGCCGGCTCAGTTTTCAGTCTGTTGGAGATGGCGATCTCTTTTCAGCGCTCGTGAAGGTGTACGGAGTGACGACTGCCGAGGCTATGCTGCCGGTCGGATCAGACGATGAATCGGCTTCTAGTGTGAGAATCAGTGGATTCATCGGGCGACCGAGCGTTTCTCGATCTAACAGGAACTATCTGTCCTTCTTTGTCAATCGACGCTGGATACAAAGCAGAACGCTCACTTTTGCCGTCGAGGAGGCTTATCACCCTCTTCTCACTGGGGACAGACATCCCGTGGTGGTGATGGAGATAGAGGTGCTGCCGGGGGAGGTCGACGTCAACGTGCATCCCGCGAAGAGCGAGGTGCGATTTCTGCGGGATCGTGAGGTCTTCGCGCTGGTGCAAAAGGCCGTGCGGCGAGCCTTGACAGAGAATGTTTCGATGAGCGTGCTCGTCAGCAATGCCAGCCTTTCCGTGCCCTCTGTCCAACATCGCCTCGAGGTCGTGGACGAGAAATACTCTATGCCCGCGCTTCCTGAACGGGAAGCGCAAAGCGCGCGCGGCGAAGGCCTGGAAGTGCAACCATTGCCGCCTGCCGACCGCCAGGTGCCGATACTTCGTGTCATTGGACAAATGGCTAACACTTTCATCATTGCCGAGGGGCAGAGCGGCATGTATCTTGTCGATCAACATCGTGCCCACGAGCGAGTGCTCTTCGAGCGCTTGCAGCGCGTGCGGAGCGGAACGCGCGAAGATTCCCAGTTGCTCCTGGAGCCCGTCACGGTAGAGATAGCGCCCCAGCAAGCTGAGTTGCTGGCGACGCGCATTGAAGTCCTGTCGCAACTCGGCTTTGCTATCGAGCCGTTTGGTGAGCGTACGTACCTGGTTCGGGCCGTGCCCGCGGTGTTGGGCCAGGCAAACGTTGCCGACGCTATCACAGAGATCCTCGAACAGGCCGTCGACGAGCGCGGCAATGGCGACTGGCGTGAACGGCTGATGGCGACCCTGGCCTGCAAGGGCGCGATCAAGGCCGGCCAGGCGCTTACTTCAATCGAGATGCGCGAGCTGCTGCTTCAACTGGAAGCTACGACCATCCCACCTACTTGTCCGCACGGTTCTCCCACGATGGTGCACCTCAGCCAGGCACAGTTAGAGAAGCAATTCGGGAGATGAATTATCCTCAGTAGTATCAGGCTCAGGCTCTTAAGGCTGCGTGCCCCAGACCAGATTGCCGTCAAGATAGAGCGCAATCCTATCCCATTCTTGAAAATCCTCGAAAGATCCGTAGCTGTAGTCATTGGACTGATCGTAATTGCTCCAGTCTGATTTGTGCACGCGCATCATGATCTCGCCTGACGAGCCATACGGCTGGAGCATTCCAGCCTTATCGTCAAACGTGATGCTCAAGTAATTGTCCTGCCCGCCCACGTTAACTGGCACGAATTTTCCCTTGACGCGCGACTCTCCCATCGGGGCAAAGTCCACGTTAAGCTCCTGCGACCGACCACGAAGCTGTCCAGCGCTAAACCAGTATCGTATTTCAAGGCGGGAGTAGGCAATTGGGGTAGCGCCTTCGTTGATAATCTGAAGATGAATACCTATGTTGTTGGCTGTGTATTCCTGTCTTGAGGGATGATAGGTGAGCTTGATTGCGTTCGAGGGGTGGGTAGGAACGTTCGCGCTGCCGATGGGTGGAGCCAGATATCTCCTATATAAATCCTGTTTCTCTTCAACAACAGTTAGCCAATCGTCGCTCAGCAGGCCGCCAGTATCAGAGGAGTTGGGGTTTAGGGTCCAGTTGATGAATCCAATGCGGTTTTGATGAAGATAGTTTAGCAGGGCCTGCTGCCACTGGCCCTCGGCATCGCTACCTACTGAACGGCCGCCGAACTCTCCCAGGACGATTGGTGCAAATCTGTTCTTGTGGATGTATCCCCAGTACTTGTCCCAAACCTTGGGAAGGTTGCTTGGAAAAGTTGGATCGAAGAACCAGCCCTGCGGAAATACTTCTGGCCCATAATCGTGAGGGGAGTAGACGACTCTGTTAGGGATATTGAGTTTGACAGGGTGTTTGGCCACGCCCTGGAGGTTGCCACCCCACCAGTAGTAATCGCTGCCGAAGTGGTCAATGCCTTGAACGAAAATCAGTAGATAAGGGTTTGTTTCGAGAATAGCGTCCCCAGCTCTTTGCGCGGCGAGGCTCCAGTCAGTGGCTATATCGCCAGTGCCCCATGTTGCTTCGTCTTTGGGTTCGTTGTGGAGATCCACACCGATTACTGTGTCGTCGCCAAGGTAGCGCAGCGCCAGCATTTTCCAATCCTCGATCCATCGTTCTTCGCTGACGTCCTCGGTATACCAGAGGGAGGACTGCGCCTGTGAATTGGGGCGGTGGCGATCGAGAATAATCTTGAGGTGGCGCTGGCGAGCGGCGGCGATGATCTTGTCCATCACCTCAATGCTGGTAAGCCCTTGAAGGTCCGGATTGGCCTGATAGTTTATCCCCTGGGGCTTGCGGCCAGGGTCCAGCGCCTCGTTTGAATAGGGTAGACGTATGGAATTGTAGCCTAGCTGGGCTATCTGATCGAGAACGGCCTTGTAGTTTCTAGACCAGAGACCGTGGGGAACGTAAGTGCCGGTCTCCATTCCGAACCAGTTTATGCCCGTCAGCCTGGCCTCGTGTCCAAGGGAATCGTAGATGCGGTTGCCGCAAGTATGCAGATAGTTGGGCCTTCCTCCATAGGAATCGGCAGGAGGTGGGGGTAGTTTTGCCGGATCGCTGACGCATGGTGGCGGGAAGAGAACCTGCCTTACCAGGGATGCCAGGCCAATGACGAAAAGCGCACTTGCGATGAAGCCTGCAACTAATATGAGCCTTATTGTGCCTTCGGAAAGATCTCGAAACCGCATCTCGTCGTTGACGGTGCAATAGCTGTGCCAGAAACTGACGTCCACATCGAATGGCACGGTACTTGCATCTCTTCTCAGTCGTTGCAGGCAGAATAGCAAGAGAAAGCATAAGTCGTTAAGCTAAGGAACAACGACAAAGGAGGGCAGGGAAATGGCGCGGCGTGGGGGTCAACGAAAGCGCGAAATCCTGGCCATAGGTGAGCCTCCCGAGGCTTTACAGCCTGGTCAGTTGATTGCCGGATATAAGCCAATAAGCGACTACGGAATCATTGGCAACTCTTGCACGGGAGCGCTGGTAGCTCGTGATGGCTCGATCGATTGGTGTTGCCTTCCCCTATTCGACTCTCCGTCAACGTTCGCCGCAATTCTGGATACTCGAAAAGGGGGGCATTTTGCCATCTCGCCTGCCGTCCCTTATCGTTCCAGCCAGAGATACATCTTCGACACTAATATACTCGTCACCACTTTCGAGACTCTGGACGGCTCGGGTGAGGTCGAGGTAGTGGACTTCATGCCTATGCCTAGTCACGACATCGACGAGGCGCACTCGGAGATTCACCGTCTAATGTGCGGAGTGCGTGGAGAAATGGACATCAACGTGGTTTTTCGCCCACGATTCGACTATGGCAACCTCGTGCCAATGCTCACGCACCACAGGCATGGCGTAGTAGCCAGCAACGAGGAATTCGCGCTGTCTCTTTCGACACCACTTCTTAAGTTCGATTTGCACGACAAGACGGCGGTGGCGACAGTCAGAATCAACACCGACGCTGTATTTCCTATTGTAATGATCTACGGAGAGCAGGAGCCCAAAGGTATCACCGACTATCATTCGTTGGATAGGTTGGCCGAGACGGAACAGTACTGGCGCACCTGGGTGGAGGCCTGTCATTACGAGGGAGGATGGCGAGATCACGTTATACGCTGTGGCTTGGCAATGAAGGTGCTCACATACGACAAGCTAGGGATGATGATAGGCGCACTGACGACATCGCTACCGGAGAGGATTGGGGGCAGCGAGAATTACGATTATCGCTACATCTGGATTCGGCACGCTTCCACGATCCTGGAGGCCGTTTTCAATCTCGGAAATCCCCTGGATGAGGCCACCCGCTTTATGGTGGCTCTGGCGAAGTTAGCTGGAAAAGCTCCGGGGAAGCTAAGGGCGATGTATGAGATCGGCGGCAAGGAAGGAATTGAGGAAAGGGAGTTGCCACATCTCGAGGGCTACAAAGGCTCTCGGCCGGTGCGAACAGGGAACGTTGCGGCAAAGCAACGACCTCTGGATGTTGTTGGCGAGGTATTGCACTGCGGTCGCATTTACTGGCAGCGGACAGGGAAGCTGCCACCTGGCGTCTGGCCATCGTTGCGGCTACTGGCGGATTTCATCGTTCGTCACTGGCGCGACAGCGACTACGGTATCTGGGAAGAAAGGCAGGTGCCGAGACAGTATACTTATTCCAAGGCGATGTGTGCGGCGGGTCTGGACGCTGCGATTGTGTTGGCTGAGAATCTGAAGAAACCCGGTGACGTTAGGGCGTGGAAGAAGGAACGAGAACTAATCTGCTCCGAAGTTATAGAAAAGGGATGGAACTACCGACTCCAGCGTTTCGTGAAACACTTCGGGAGCGACGAGCTGGACCCCAGCGCACTTCTTTTCCCAATGTATGGTTTTGTAGCTGCGGATGATCCGAAGATGATCTCGACAGTCGACCAGATCACGAGGCATCTGAGCCTTAACGGCCTGGTATACAGGTGCAAAGAGGACGGAATCCCCATCGGAGAAGGCGAGGGAGCGCACCTCCTGTGCTCCTTCTGGCTTGCGGAGTATCTTATTCGAGCGGGTAGGATTCGAGATGCAGAGCAAGTATTTGAGAGATTGCTAGACCTGGGAAACTATCTTAGCCTCTACTCCGAAGAGGTCGACGCAAAAACGCGGGAGTTCCTGGGGAACTTCCCGCACGTCTTAGTTCACGCCGCCTTAATCAATTTGGCTGCCAAGCTATAGAATAGGGAATAAGGAAAAGGGAACAGGGAATAGGGATCAGGGATTATCGCGTATCACTCATTCCCTGTCCCCTGTCCCCTATTCCCTGCTCCCTGTTTATACTTTCAAGTAGGAGTGCGCGTAGATAATCTGGTTGTTCAGTATCTGCACGGTCTTGTATATCGCAACCTGCTCGGGATCGCTCATGTCGACGATGGATGGGTCAAAGTCCTCCATGTTCGCCACGCTGTCGTAGAGCGATACAAGGATGCGGTTTCGTGGGGAGCTAGCGTCTCTGGCCTCGACTATCTTGGCCCACTCGATGAGCTCGTAATCCAGCGGATCGACGATTGCGGAATCAAGGCCAGCGCCGAGACACATAACCATAAACACTCTGTTGATCAAGCCACGATTCTCGTTCGGCGCGCCGTTGGAAACGTTGCTGAGGCCGACGATGGTCTTTGGCGCGGGTTCGACGAGCTGTTTGAAGACGCGGATAGCCTCGATAGTCTCCTTCACGCCAGGCTGATCTGCCGAAACTGGCAGAACCAGCGGATCGAGGTAGAGCTTATCAGAGCTAATGCCATATTCCATCGCGGCGTTGATCAGATCGAGAGCTACAGCGGCTCGCCCATCTGCCGTGCCAGGAATGCCTTGCTCAGTCATAGTCAAGGCGATTAGCTCGGCGTTGAACTTGGCGGCCAGCGGCATCATATTCGTTAGGCGTACCTGTTCAGCCGATGCTGAGTTCACCATTGCCGGCCGAACGCATGCCTTGAGTCCAGCTTCCATAGCAGCGGCATTTGTGGTATCCAGCGATAGAGGCAGGTCGGTAACTTGTTGGACTGCGTCGACGATCCATCCCATAACTTCGACGCCGCTCTTCTTCGACGGACCGATGTTCAGATCCAGATAATGAGATCCAGCCTCTACCTGCCGCAGCGCCATCTCCTGAATAGCCTTTGTGTCACGGGCTTCGATGGCCGCCTTCACCTTCGGAGATATGATGTGAATGCGCTCTCCAACAACAATCATTTCTAAACCTCCTATTTGCAGCGCACGGCTGCTTAAGCTTTGAGATGCGATAGCCAGGGTTTACGCCACGATTCTTTCTGCGATGCGCTTTATCGCTTTGTATGCTGACGAATCATCGGAGACTTCCACCAATGGGCGCCCCGCGGCGTCTAGCTTGGCGAGTTCTTCGTCACGTGGAACGGTTCCCAGTAGTTCGATGTTTAACTTCTGGATCTCGTCTTGCATCGCGACTGGCAAATCCCCATCCACACGATTGACGACGAGATACGCGTGGCCAATCTTCGTTTTCAGCTCGTCGATCAGCTCAATTACTCTCTCGGCAGCTGTCAGGCCGCGCATAGTTGGATCGGTTACGGCGAGCAAGACGTCAACGTCGCGTGTTGTCCGACGACTTAAGTGCTCGAGTCCAGCCTCGTTGTCGATCACCACGTAGTCGTAGTCCTTGCCGAGGCGATCTATGAGTGCGCGGAGGATATTGTTTGCAGCGCAGTAGCATCCCGCTCCTTCGGGCCGTCCCATCGCGAGAAGGTCAACGCCAGAGCCTTCGACAAGAACCTCATTGACCTTGTATTCCAGGTAATCCTGTTTACTAATTCCCGGCGCCATGGACCCTGCGCCAACTTTCGTCAGCATTTCTTCTCTGACATCACCGACGGTTCCGTCAAGGGACAGCCCCAGGACTGCGTTGAGATTAGAGCTTGGGTCCGCGTCGATGGCCAAAACGCTGCCCCGCTTGTTTTCCTGCAGATACCTGATTAGGAGGCCTGCTATCGTGGTCTTACCCGTCCCCCCTTTGCCAGCTACTGCAATTGTGGTTGTCACGACCTACTCCTTCCTAGTCCCAAGCCTAAAGCCCAAGATGTTCACTGATGTTAAGTTTCCACGCTCGTGCCAGAGAGGGCAAGCCTCTCCCTGGTGCTATCGAGTAGACTTTGTACCGTTGGGAAAGCAGTCGTGTCCGTGTGCGGCAGGAACAGCGCAGAAGTATACTCGTTCATGAATGAGTTGTCGGCTGAGAGTTCCAGGTAAGTCATTTTCGCTGCGATTTCATTGGCGAGAAGGCGCATATCCTGGCAGACGAGGGTCGTGTAAGCGCCAAGGGCAGAGGTATTGCCGAGATACTTGAACCTATCCCAGGGCATGTCAGGCAAGAGACCGATTTGGATCGCCTTCTCGATGTTGATGTGGCGCCCGAATCCGCCGGCGATGAGAATTTGTTCTACATCGGCCAGCGTCACGCCCACGCTGTTCACAAGGACCGAGAATCCAGCGTAGATCGCTGCCTTAGCGCGTACAAGATTGTTGATATCTGCCTCAGTTAGAACTATGTCCTGTTCGTGCTGTGTCTCGGATGCCCAGGCGATGACGTACTCGGCGCCGTGTTCTCCTACGCGCACCCGAGGTGTTTTCAGCGCTCGGTTGATACGCCCGCCCTTGTCGATAACGCCGGACACAAATAGCTCGGCCAGAGACGATAGTAGTCCTGAGCCACATATCCCCTGTGGGGGCAGATTGCCCATGACACGGTATGTTGGCTCGTAGGTTTCGGTATTGACCCAGATTTCCTCGATGGCCCCGGGGACCGCTCTCATCCCGTTCCTGACGCCGGCTCCTTCGAACGCTGGCCCAGCCGAGCAGGCGCAGGTGATCAACCAATCCGCGTTGCCAAGGACGATTTCGCCGTTTGTGCCGACGTCTATGAAGAGAGTCAACTTGCCGCTCTGGAACGTGCCCGAGCTGAGGACACCCGCGACGATGTCGCCCCCGACGTAGCTCCCCACGCTCGGGAAGGCGTAGATTCCTCCCTCTGGATTGATGCGAATGCCTAGCTCGCTAGCCCTTACTATGGGAGGATGGGTCGTGAGAGGCACGTAGGGTTCCTCACGGATGTACTTGGGATTGATGCCAAGGAACAGATGGGTCATAGTTGTATTGCCAGCCACGACCATCTCGTTGATTTCGGGCAGCTTGACTCGGTTTCTGCCGCCGAGTTCGATCAGGAGATCGTTGATTGTCTTAACAATCATTGCCTGAAGCTGTGATTGCCCGTCGCCTCGCTGTGAATAGATGATGCGAGAGATAATGTCGTCGCCGGCGTTTATCTGCCCGTTGTAGGCCGACGCGATGTCCACTACCTTGCTTGTGAGCAGGTCCACTAAGTAGGCTACGACAGTAGTAGTTCCAATGTCGACGGCCACGCCCCAGGACGTCTTAGTCTTGTCTCCGCTTTGCACGTTTATGAGTCTGGATGGCTGCGACCCATTGCCGTTGTCCGTATTGTCGGACTCAAGCACGGCGGTTACATTCCATTCGTCCTGGCGGAGGACCGTAGGCAGGTTTTTCAGAACCTGCAAGGAAGCGAATACGTTGTCCACGCCTGCCTGGCGCTTCAACTCGCGTCGCAATCTGTCGAAGTCGTTGGTGGCATCTGCCAGGGTTGGCGGCTCGATGTTCAGGAAGTACTTGCGGATGCGCGGATTGCGCTGCCATTCGCAAGCAATCGGCAGCGCAATCTTCTCGGCGGTCGTCTCCTGAGGAGGTGCCAGCCTGGTCACCTCTTTCGGCTCGACGTACACTATGACGTCGCCCTTGACCACTGTCATACAGGCCAGCGCAACGCCGCGCTCGATTTCGGCCTGGGTAAGATGCGGGCCTTGTCTACGCGCTACTTCGCCCATTTCGATCTGGACTTTGCATCTGCCGCAACGGCCAAATCCCCCACAGGGGGTTTGCACCTCAACACCCGCACGCTTTGCTGCGTCCAGCAAGAGCGTACCCTGTTCAGCTTCGACTATTTTTCCCGACGGCTTGAAGACGATAATACATTTGCCGTCAGGATTCTTTCTCACTCCAGACTTATCCATAGTATGGCCTCGCCGTGTTTTGCGTTGTTCCAGTGAATATGACGCGGCAGCCCGGCGTACGACCGCGATGCTAAGAACATAGCGGTCGATATGCGAAGGACTGACTGGATCGACGATTATCTTCCCAGGAAAGACCGCCGTCCCGCGTCTCTCGGCGTTTAGTTAGGCGTCCATATCCCCTTAAGGTACGCAGAGATATCGACCGCCTCACGCGGACCGACTGCTATCTTCCAACCAGGCAATTCCTCTTCGACTTCGCCTGACATACCAGCGACGAATCCTGGGAGAACGAGCTTGCGATGGCCGATCTTGTCGACGATGTTGGAGGTCTTGACCGCCTTGGCGATCTTCTCGGCGTCGAACTTGCCGGCTGCCCAGGCTGTAAGGACCGACATCCCTTCAGAATCGGCGATGAGCAACCAGGTAGAGATGCCACTGGCCTCGATCTCACCAGCCACTGTAAAGTACGTGAGCGAGAAGTTCGTCGTTATGAGCAGCGGTGAATTTGGCCCTGGGTCGCCAAAGGTGTAGATATCTGGCTTGACCTGAATTGGCTTCTGCGGGTCGGTGTAAACGTTCTGGCGCAGCGTGAGCAATGGGTAGACCAGGGTAGGATCGAAATTGTCCAGTACGATCACGCCGCTGTATTTGGCGATATTCTGCGCCGCTACAATTGTCTCTTCCTCTGGTGAGCTCGCGAAGCGAGACGGGAACGTGATCATCGGGAATCCCAGTGGCCGGAAGTTCTTCTTCAGCGCAAGACGGCGAACTTGCGTCATTAACGCCAGCGAGTTGTTGGCACTTGGGGTTTCCGGATCGAGCACCAGGTCTACGACGCCTGCCTTGCTGATTTGATCGGCAAGAGTGGCCAGTCCGCTTAATCCCTGGTTGCTGTGCACGGCCAGAGGAGCATTGAACTTCTTGGCCAGGGCTGCCATGTCCTCCCAGTTCTCGGAAGTGGCAGCGTAGATCAGCGGCTTGCTGTCGCCCGCGGCGCCGAGGCCTGCCTCCATAGTCGCAGCATCTTGCGACAGGAGAACCAGCGGCAGGCTAGTCTTGGACTTCACCAGCTCGACAGCCTTGGCGAAGGTCTGAGCATTGCCAGAGGCGTTCTCAACTGCAATACCATCGAGGGTAATCTGGATGCCGACACGCTCGACAGAGTAGTCGCTCACCTTTTGCACCAAAGCGGCGATTGCCTCAGGGCTCTGGGTATCCTTGACCCTCACCACAATTCCTGGCTGGTGGAAGAAGGTTTTCTCGTGTCGGAAACAAACGGTTTCGTTACCAATCTCAATCTTCTTGTTGCCAGCGCCGATCACGACAAGGCGAATTGGCGGCGCGCCAGCGGACTCGAGAGCTGCTTTGGACTCATCCGAAACGTACGGGCAGGCGGACAACTCGGCAGCCTTGGAAGCCAGCTTCATTGCGAACGCCAAACACGTTGGCTGACCGCATTCTTTGCAGTTCGTCTTGGGAAGTAGTTTATAGATTTCTAGGCCACTAAGTGCCATGTTATTTCTCCTTTAACAAACTTGATCTGTGCTAGGGCCTACTGAGCCATCATCAGGTCTATAGTCTTCCGAATGAGCCCGACCGCCTTGGGATGGCGCAGGACGACGATGTCGGCCCCAGCCTGAAGCTGTGTCGTGGCGGTTATGGTTTCCCAGATTACGCCGCGCTCCGCGTAATTGCCCCATGCCTCGGGCACGCCCTCGCTGACCTTAGATTCCTTGGCCCTCCAGGCCTCCTCGCCGACGGTGCAGATTGTGGGCATCTGGGTCATGCCGTCGCCCTGTAGGGATGAGAGGCGTAGACGCTCCAGCACTGAATACGAGTATTCCAGGCCATATCCCAGGGCTCCCGTCGTGGGGTCCATCAGAATACGATCCAGTGGAAGGCCCATATCGTTGATCAGAATGTTAATCTGTTTCTGAATATTGACGTCGATGGGTGCGCGGGCAATGGCGATGTGGCCGTTTGCCAGACACGCGGCAACGATCGTGCGATAATTGCCTTGCTCGCAAAGGCCGATGGCGAGACGCTCGCCAGCCGTGACCTCAGCCACTCTGACCAGAACGTCGTTGTCTTTCTCAGCAACGCCAGGGCCATAGACGATGAGGGGCAGACCAACTGCACCCAAAACGCTCTTTACAGTTTGGGCAACTTCATCGGCTCCTCTGTTACCAGCGTCTGGATGTGCGCTGCGCAAATTCAGCGCGATAAGATCAGGCCCAAGCTCTGCTGCCTTCTTGGCCCAAGCGACAACATCTTTTGTTGTGTCACCCCAAGCCGCTCGAAGCGCTGGCGACCAGTCTTGCGGATCGACATCTTGAATCTGTATGGCGATAACGGGCCGATGTGGAACCGATCCCTCGAAATGCAAGAAGGGTAGCGTAGCGGAGCCGCCAACGGTAACTGTACTGGTCCTGGTGCCCCCTTCGGCTTGTGTTGCCCCTAGAGTTACCTCTCGTACTTTACCATTCCATTTCTCGATGGGTGTTTCGACTGTGACTGGCACTAGTCTTTCTCCTTTCCGCTCCACGGTTAGATTTGCGTCCCGACAGCGTTTCACGCGCCTTTGCCAAGCTATGCCAGGACTGTTAATTACGCTAACTACACGATGATTGTCTTCTAAAGTTCTCTTGCTTCGCATCCGAACGCCGACGCTGCAACTGCAACGTCGGCGGTCTGAATGTCACATCTTTCGAAACACGTTGTTGTCAACCCTCTCACTAGAAGAGTGGGTCCATCGTCAACGCTGGGTGACCCTTCTCTTCCAGCCAGGCCAACAGCTCTTCGACGGTCGTCACCGAGCGCTCGTCGGCGATCTTGTCGATCAGCTCGGGATCGCCTTCCCTCTCGGCCGCGGCTTTCAGCTCCTCTGGCATCGATTCCTTCAGGAAGGAGGACATCCAGACGATCCTCTTCATGCCGCCCTCTGCCGATATGAACTTCTTGCTCGTCAGATAGTACTTGCCAACACCCATCACGCCTGGCGTCTGCAAGCCGCCGCCCGCCATACCTGCCAGGGTGGAGAACGTCATTCCCGCAGGTGTCATGCTGGAATCCTCGCGAGACACTACCATCACGCCGTTCGCTTCGGGGATGATCATCACGATGCACTCGAAACAGCCGCAGGCGGTCATCGGCGACTCCATGATCGAGTAGAGAGTGACGTTCTCGATTGCACGCTGGGAGTTGTTGTAAACGAACTCGTTCGAGCCTTCCCAAATGCCCTTAACCGGATCGATCAAACGGCCCTTCGCGATCGGCTTGTTTGGACCGGATGGGTTGATCTCGTACGAAGCCTTGCAGTCGAGCCAGTTGTAGGCGCCACAGAGCCCGAGCCGTTCTGGAGAAACGACGCACACGTGTGTCGGCGCAAAGCTCTGGCACAGCGTGCAAGAGTAGAAGGTATCTACGGATTCGTCGGTCATATCGGCAAGACGCACGTTGCGCTCGTGGTATGCCTGTCGAGCGACTTTGAGCATCTCCTCGACCCTGGCCGGATCGGTGTAAAGCCTGACCTGAACCTTCTGGATAATCGCTCCGAACTCGCCGAGCATCCTGGCCCGAAGGATCTCGCCCAGATGCTTGATCCTGAAGCCTTTATCGGTAGATGACTTGGCGATGCGGACCCAGGCGATGTCGCGCTGGCCGATATGTTGTATACCCTCCGCGCCATTGATGAAGTGGTGTATCTGCCGCTCGAGCACTGGCTCGAAGTCCTTCTCCATCTTGCGGCCTGCCACGTCCACGACGATGGCGAGGTTTAGAGCAGCACCATCTGGCACTTCGTCCAGGTCTGGGCCTTCAAGGGTGATCTTGCCGTCCTCGATGCTTTCGGAATCGACGGTTCGCAGGTACTCGAAGCACTGTGAGCGCTTGCCGCCGAACTCGACTCGGAGTTGATCCTTCCGCACCCGCTCGCCCTCGAAGGCTGAGCCATAGGCTACAGGGATGGGGATCTTCGTCACCTTGATTCTTAGGCCGCGGACTTCGATGCAGCGCTGCACCAGTTTCTCGGCTCGTTCGAGGTCGTTCTCGCCTGGTATCTCGTCGAAGGGCATGCTGACGACGGCCTCGTAAATGGTTAAGCCGTTAGGATAGATGTTGGGAATCGCCGTGTCGGCGATTGTCGGGAATCCATAGCTGACTGCGCCCGCGGCAGTGGCGTACTTGAGCTCATCGACCTCGCCAAGTGCCAGAACGAAAGCCATGCTGCGGTACTTGTTATACAGGAGGATGTCTTCAGCCTGTCCGGCTTTGACGCCACCGAACGTTAGAGCGGCACGAGTGGCAAAGCCCAGGGCGTGAACGGCGGAAATTGTGTCTGAACCGAAGGGCACGGTGAAGGTATCATAGCCCAGTTCCACGCCCGCTTCCATAAGCTGGTCGGTGATACTCTTCTTGCCGTCGCGGCCTTCCGATTTGGCGCTGAGGAAGATCAGGATACCTCTTGCCTGCAGCTCGCGAACGATCTTAACAGCCACCTCGGTGCTCTTAGCCGTGCCGACGATGGCCGCAAATCCAGGCATACGCCCATCGACGAGTTGGATGCCCCAAGACCGGAGCTGAATGTCGTCAATGGAGCCGTTGTATTGTCCCCACGGGGCTTTCTCTGGCCAGGTGCCGCTAGCGGCGCCAATAGAACGAACGCCCTCGATCAACTCTTCGGCAAAAAGTGTTGCCATTCCAGCGTCGAGAGCGTTGCCCAAATACGGTAGCCAAAGCCTGTCTGAGGGCACTTCGGGCACGAGGGCCTTACAGTGCTCGATGGTGGGCAACATATCACCCAGTGTCTCGATTTTGTTTCCCGTGAGACCATAAATGGTAGGCAAATAATAGGCCGTGTTAGTGAACGCTACGCGCTGATCGGTGCCATACTTCTCGATGGCTTTCTTGACTTCGTCCTCGGCCTGAGCCACAATGGCACGCGCACCTTTGATCGCTGCCGTGGCGATGAACTTGGACATACGTTTTCCTCCCGTTTGCTTGTGGTTAGAGTTAGAGAATGTGCGACGAAAGGGGACGCCAGGAGGCACTTCACTGTGTAGCCGACGTGCCGCATCTTTGCCGCTCGTTAGTCGCCATGCCCAGGCGCCAGGCCCAGGGTCCGAAGCCGCTCTTCGGTATTGCCGGGCGTGGAGTCGGGAACTGAGAAACCTCTGCTACCTCTGTCAACTACCCTGCAAGAACTGCCACTTTGCACAAGCAGGGACAGGAGCTGGCCAGAGAGTCACACTGCCAGCAAAGCATTATATCATTTCCCCCAAGTCGTGTCCACTTTGTGCAGCGACGCCGATTTCGGCCTTGCCAATCTTGTGGGGCCACGCTTGGGCCGCTCATTGCTCAATCACGCTTGTGCTCTGGCGGAATTGATTGTCGTTGAACAACTGAGCCAGTATCGCATTCTTGGGTCATATCGTCCCAATAACGCCATCCAAATAATAGTACACCGAGCAAGCTATGTCAATAATACAAGGCCGATTGCCCGCGTGCCAATTTGACAAAAAACGGTTCAGGTGTCATACTTTGTCAAAGAAGGAACCTGGAGGAGGATGGCTTTCCTGTGTTCACTTCGATACAGCAGGATATTGAAGACGTTCTCATCGGCGAAAACGAGATTCTGGCCAAGGTCAATGAAATGGGACAGGCAATATCTAAAGACTACAAGGGCTCGTGTCCTGTGATCGTTGGCGTGCTGAAAGGCAGCGGACCTCTGGTGGCGGATTTGCTGCGAAGGATAACGATTCCTGTGACTGTCGATTTCATCTCGGTGAGCAGTTACGGTCCAGCTACTCGTTCGAGCGGGCTTGTGCGTTTCCTGAAAGATCTTGACTTTAGCATAGAAGGAAGACACGTTCTGGTGATGGAGGACATCATCGACACAGGGTTGACGTTGAGCTACATATTGCGGGTCTTGAGGGGCAGATATCCAGCCAGCCTGGAAGTAGGTACGCTGTTGGATAAGCAAGCACGTCGCTTGATCGATATCAAGCTGAGGTACAGAGGCTTCGATCTTCCGGACAGGTTCGTCGTGGGCTATGGTCTTGATTACGCGCAGCGCTATCGTAACCTACCCTTTATTTGCGCGCTAAGGCCGGAGGTTTACAGTTAGTGGCTATGCCTTCATTTCTTCCTAAGCGCTCTTCCCCTTGTGCTCATCCGCCTCTGGTTCGTCTTTCACAGAGTGTCGGAATTCACGGATGCCCTTGCCCAATGCCCCACCAATCTCGGGAAGACGGCCAACGCCGAACACTACGATGATGATGACCAGAACGATGAGTAGCTCAGGTACACCGATGCCAGGCATAGAATACCCCCTTAAATATAACACGCGCGCTCTCGCGCCCCTTGATCTCTCGGCGCGACCTAGTTTAGCATAAAGCACATCTATCACGCAACTTTCACTCGTCAGGAGGAGCTGTTTATGCCGCAAAGCAAGTTCTGCAGGAGACTACACGACGTTTCGGTTGGGTTCACGCCGAGCATTGGATTCAAGGCCGTACAGGCTCCGCCACCTCCAGCGTTGCTGCTTGCCGTGGTGCTGCCGAGCATTGAAGTTGATCTCGCCACTGCGGCGATTCAAGCAGGAGCCGAGGCTTTATTGGTGCGTGTGAGTGTTCAGGATGATGTGGCCAAGGAAATGAATAGGTTACGAGATGTCCTGATCGCGGCTGGCGACAGGCCTTGCGGAATTGTGCCAGTGGGCATTTCTGAACACGAGATCGAGAACATTCGCCAGTTGCAGACGATGGGGTTCGATTTTGTGGTTGTCTCGTCGCACGATAGTCCCAAGATCCTTTCACTGGAAGGGCTGGGCAAAGTCATAGTGGTCGACCATACTATCGATACCGAACTGGTAAGAACGATAAATGAACTGGATGTCGACGCAGTCGAGGTGTCCCTCGCTCGTCCTGAGAACTTCGGGAAACACTTCAGCATTCGTGACGTGATGCATTATAAGCTGTTGCGGATGCTCTTGCGCAAGCCAATAGTGGTTCGCGGTGAGCGCAGCATCAGGCCGGAAGATATCTCCATCTTGCGCGATATCGGCGTCGAATGCCTCGTGATCGACGGTACCGTTACTGGCGGAGATTCCAAGGCGATCAAGGATGCGACCCTTACTTACCACGAAGCGATCTCTAAATTAGGGCCCAGGGTGCGGAAGAAGCGTGGCGAGATGGCTCCAGTCTTGCCTCAGGTGAAGCCAGGCATGGGCTCGTCAGTGGCGGAACCAGATGACGAGCCTGACGACCTGTAAGCGGTAGACCTGAAGGGATTTCAGGCTGACCGCAGATGGACTGATCGAGTTTGCGAGAATCTAGACGTACGCGCCTACAAGTGACAACGGAGGACGGCTTACGGCGCATTACGCTCGCGCTCACGGGCGACGTGATGCTCGGCCGCCTGATGAACGATATCATCCACGCCTACGGGCCCAGTTACCCGTGGGGCAATACGCTTCCTCTCCTGAGCGGTGCGGACCTGAGTCTTATTAATCTGGAGTGCGTCATCGCCACCGACGGACACCCTTGGACCCGAACACCCAAAGCCTTCTTCTTCCGCGCCGACCCTATTGCGGTCGACGTCCTCAACGTGGCTGGGATAGACTGTGTCTCTCTGGCCAACAACCACTCCTTGGATTATCGAGAGGACGCAATGCTGGAGATGATTGGAATCCTGGAAGCAAATGGCATCGCCCACGCCGGCGCGGGGCAAAATATCCTCGAAGCAATGCGTCCGTCATTTATCGATGCCCAAGGCATCAAACTGGGAGTAATCTCGCTAACCGATAATGAGCCGGCGTGGGAGGCTACGGAGAAAACGCCAGGTGTCAACTATGTGGCGATAACGACGCGTGGCCGGTATTTTCAACGAGTCAAGCGGAGCATCCAGGAAGCACGCGACGGCGGCGCAGACCTGATCGTTCTTTCGAGCCATTGGGGCCCGAACATGAGGTTGCGACCGACATCGCAGTTCAGGAGTTTTGCCCACGCCGTTATCGACGAAGGTGTCGACATCTTCCATGGCCACAGTGCGCATGTGTTTCAAGGCATCGAGATATATAAGGGAAGACCAATTATCTACGATGCGGGAGACTTTGTCGACGATTACGCTGTGGACGACGTACTTCGTAACGACTGGTCCTTGCTGTACAAACTTACCGCAACCGCAACGAGAGTGGAGCGAGTTGAGCTCTTCCCTGTGCTAATTTCCGGTTTTCAGGCGAACCTGGCGGTGGGAGAAGATTTCGAAGGTATCTGCCGTCGCATCCAGGAGCTTTCGGCTGAGATGGGCACAGAGATGAAACGTTTGGACAACTCGTTGGAGGTTACGGTATCTTAAGAATTACTAACAAGATGATCCTCTTTCGAGTGGCACGTGATATGCAGAGCAAGTCGTTTGGACAAGTGGCCTTTTCTGGGCCGCGAACGTTGAAACCAAATGCCCTTTCCCTGTCCGCTAATTTGCCTGCGCGTACACACGGGGCCACGATTGCGAGGTAGCTGGTTGAGCTTCACCGACATAATCTTTATCGTTATCCTAATATTGCTTCTTTCGCCAGTGATCCGTCAGTACTGGATCGATGCGGCACGAACGCGGCTTATACAGCGCCTGGAGCGTTCGCGTGGCAGCCGGGTGATTACTCTAATTCATCGGCAGGAATCTGTCTCATTCCTGGGGATTCCAGTTGCTCGCTACATCGACATCGACGATTCGGAAGCTGTGCTTCGTGCCATTCGACTGACAGATCCAGAAATTCCCATCGACCTCATCCTTCACACCCCCGGAGGCCTGGCGCTGGCTGCCGAGCAAATCGCGCACATCTTGGCTAAGCGTCCCGGGCGTGTGACTGTGTTTGTCCCTCATTACGCCATGTCCGGTGGGACTTTCATCGCTCTCTCTGCGGATGAGATCGTTATGGACGAGGGCGCTGTGCTGGGCACTATCGATCCTCAGATTGGTGAGTTTCCAGCGGTTTCCCTCCTCAAAATCGCCCATACCAAACCTATCGCCAGGGTGGACGATCGAACGCTAATATTGGCTGACCTGGCGGAGAAGGCCATGATCCAGGTGGGGGATGCAGCTGCCAGCCTGCTGAAGACCAACGGCGTGCCTCCAGAGAATGCTGAGGTAATCGCCGGCATTTTATCAAGCGGGCAATGGACCCACGATTATCCCATTCACGCTGCCCAGGCCAGGGAGCTTGGCCTGCCTGTAAGCATCGGCGTGCCAGACGAAGTTCATTCGCTAATGGACCTCTATCCTCAGACAGCGCAGCGTCGTCCGTCCGTTCAATACATACCTGTTCCTTACGGGAGGACGACACCACCGAGACGTACCGGAGTTGGACACGATGACTGGCAGCTATAGCTCGATTGGTCTCTCGCTGAGAGTTCTTAGCGCATTGGCGCCGCTTGCGTGACTAGTGGTGATCGTGGTCACCGGCGTGAGAGTGTTGGTGCGAGTGAGCTCGCCTGCCGTGGAGGTGCAGATGCTGGTGAATGAGGTTGGCGCGAACCAACAGGTCCGTGTCGTCCAGAATAGTATCGGCGTCGCCTTCTGCTATTGGCCTTCGTTCCTTGTCGCCGAAAACGATGACGCGGCCTGCTATGGATGGCACTATCTCCAGTTCCTGAGTTGTGGTGACGACGGATTTGCCCATCTCGCCCAGCCGCGCTATCAGCTCCACTAATACTGCTTTGGTGCGAGGATCGAGGTTTGCAGTAGGCTCGTCCAGCAGAAGCACCTCGGGGTCGATTGCCAGCGCTGTGGCGATGGCAGCTCGCTTCTTCTCTCCGCCGCTGAGTTCGTAGGGAGCGCGATCTGCCAGATCCTCCACGTCCATTAGCCGGAGCGCTTCTTGAACCCTTCGCCGCACCTCATCTTGTTCCCATCCCATTTGCAGAGGCCCAAAAGCGACGTCATCCCAGACGGTGGGCGAGAAAAGCTGAATGTCGGCATCCTGAAATACGAAGCCGACGCGACGATGTAATCTTTGAGATTGCGCTGGATCATCGCCGACCCTGCTTAGGTCCTCACCGAAAGCTTCAATACGGCCAGCGCTGGGCGGATACAGTCCGTCGAGAATCTTAAGCAAAGTGGACTTGCCACAGCCATTTGCGCCCAGAATCACCACTTTCTCGCCCTGACATATTGTAAGATTCACGTCTTGCAACGCAGGGTAGCGCCCCAGGTAACTGTAGGACACCCCTTCCAGGCGGAAGATCGGTGGACAATCTCGCCTTGTCACATCATGCTCCTATCGACTAGCAGGATGCCGGCGGCAAACACCGCTGCGAGCCCAAGAAACAACCGGTCCTGATCCCTGGCGCGAAAACTGGCGAACGTTCTGATCTCTCCCGCGAAGCCGCGTGATAACATCGCCTGGTAGACATCATCGCTCATCTTGAGCGATTTGCCTACTAGTGTGCCGGTGAGCGCCCCGATCCAGCGTCGCTGCTCGAATCCTGAAGTTTGACCCACGGTTCGACTCGTACGGGAAAGAAACATGTTATTCGTCGTGTGCAACAAGAGAAAAAGATAACGATAGGTAATTCCCAGCACGACAATGAACACAGCAGGAACGTGAAGAACCTGCAGCGCCTTCAGCAGATCGGCCCAACGTGTGGTCAGGATCAACAATGCTCCCAAGGAAACCGATGTGCCCACTCGCGCGAGGAGCATCGCAGCGCTTGAGACACCGCTGTCTGTGACTGCCAAGCGCATTCCTCCAAATTCTGGCGTCGCAATAAGCGTGTGTCCAGGCAGTAGAAACAAAGATGGGATTGCCACGACAGCCCCCAGCAATGGAATCCCCAGCCAAACTCCCCTTGCAAATGTTGGCAGATGCAGTCTTGAAAGACGCGCAAGTAGCAGCGACGCCAGGTAGACGGCAATGACCACTAACAGATGCCGTGCAAGGCTGGTCGCAGCCAGCAGGATAAGGATACTGACGAGCTTAACCCGCGGGTCCGTTTGTTGTAGAACACCAGGCAGACGCGCGTTCTCCACGCTGAAGACGTTTCGCTCGAGCGCGCCCGTGATTCCTGTTACAGTTCTTGCGACGAATGCTCCTGGCGCCGGCCTGGACTTGTGTGCGGGATGCTGGGTGGCTGCCAATTCTGTCACGATTGCTTCTCTCCCAGACATCTGCTGCAGTGACCGAAAATCGCCATGTGTGGCTGGCGCACCTTGAAGCCGTGGCGCTGTTCCAGAGTCTGCCACAGAGAGTCTAGCTCATTTTCGTCAAGGTCGATGACGTAACCACAGTTCTGGCAAACCAGATGATGGTGATTCGCATCGCCAGCCCGATGGTACTGCACTCGTCCTGCGCCCAGATCGGACTTCGTAACCAGTCCAAGTTGGCCCAGCAAATCGAGGGTGCGATAGATGGTTGACAGGCTTACACGAGGGAAGTGCGCTCTGACGCGCGCGAATATCTGGTCAACTCCCACGTGTCCGCTGCTTTCGTCTACAGCCTGGAGAACTAGCGTCCGCTGCGGGGTGAGCCGATAGCCGAGTTTATCAAGGGTTTCTGTCGAACTGCATACCCTGTCTTCCATTGAAGCCACCTGCGTTCAATTGTCGGAAAGCGCCACTGCCGTATACCTCAATTCTACAATAGCGGAGGCAGAACTGCAATGATTTGCAAATGCCAATATTTGCAAATCACACACGGGAAACTGGTTGTAGCGCTTGCGCTGGTCTGGCGCCTAATAGTGAATCACAACGGGTGTGCCGACGCGGGCGAACTCCCAGAAGAACCTGGCATCTTCCAGCCGCAGGCCGATGCAGCCTCGGCTACTGGCCGCGTTGCCAAACGCTTCATCGGACACCCAGTAGTTATAGTGCAACGCCTGGCCTGTCCAGAGGAAATATTGTGTGTAGAGCACGTCTGTTAGGTAATAGCCGTCGGGCGATTCGCGCGGAATGCCAATCGTCGATGAGTCCATTGTCTCGCTCTCTACGCGTTTGACGATGCTGAAAGTTCCGACCGGTGTGCCCCATCCTGGGCGGCCTATCGTGACGTCTGCAGAGTAAACAGCCTGCTCATCGACCATCGCCCTGCCTATCTTGTTCGTGAGGTTGATTTCGATCCATCGCTCACCTGGCCCGAAATCGGCGGACCCTGAGCTTGCCCTGGCCACGTACATCGCGTAAACGTACTGTCCTGGGCCAATCTGATACCACCATTCATCACCCCGCACAACCTCGCCTGGAACGGCTGCCAGCACGGTCACAGTATCGCCGTGCTTGAGTTCGCCGATTGGAGCCTGGCGTGTGTTGGGCGCAGGTCGCACGTTCAATGTGCCCGCGGTGACGATGCCGGTCCACGGGGCTTCTGCCTTCACGGTACTTGCAGGAGTGAGAAAAAGCGTCGATAGTAACGTGGTAAGGATAGCCGAGACAAGCAAGCGCTTCACTCTCCACCTCCACCTAATATGGCGCGGCCAGCCGTCACGTCAGAGTGCGTATCTGATCGCACGCCATCTAGGCAATATTATAGTATCGGAGTCAAGAGTGCACAGAACGTGCCAGATTCACACGACGGCGAATGACTTGCGCCAATCGACGATGTACATTAAGCCATTGGCCACGTACGATAGTCGAGCACCTGGTTCGGGGACTAAGTCGATTGGCGGGCGAAGGCGGGGAACGAGCATCAGCACCAGACGAGACAGGATGCTTCGCAAATTGCCGTCAGGCGCAAGCGTCTCGTCACAAAACGCGATTCTTGCGCCTGGCTTTGCTACCCGCACCATCTCGTCGATGGCCTTCCTGCGGTCTGTGATGAAGTTCATGGCGCCCAAATTCATCACGGCGTCGAAATAATCATCTGGATATGGTAGGGCTTGAGCGTAGCCTTCACGCAATTCGACGGGGCATGGAATAGCAGGTAGCTTCTTTTTGGCTTGAGCCAGCATGCCCTCGCTGATGTCGATGCCGTAGATCTTGCCTGTTGGCCCGATGCGCTGAGCAATGTACGGCAGGTTCGCCCCCGTACCCACGCACACCTCCAGCACCTGATCGTCGGCCTCGAGTTCCAGCCTTTCTACCATCGTCCGTCGTACTTCGTCTAGACCGCCAAAAACCTCCAGGGCTGAGTCGTAAAACGGCGCGATGAGGTTATACCCTGCCTTAGCAATGCGATCGGGATCGAGACGCGATCTAGACAGGAGCCAGTAGATAAGCAGGCCGGCGATCACTCCTGCCCAGAAGATACGTTCTGCCTTATTTCCCGTTGTTGGTCTCAATAGAGTCCGTACCTCCCCTGTGTGAGATCTTCTACCAGCCGTTCGATCGCGGCCAACTCGTCGTCGATTATCGCCTCCGCTTTGCTTTTCACACTCTCGAGGCGGATGCCTGGTTCCAGGATGAGTTGTGCTACGGCTACCTGCGGCTGGTCGATGGGCAAACCGATCTGGCTGCAGAGTAAGAGGTAGACTTCCCGAAGGCCCGGCACTTCGCCATAGATGCGCTGTGCCAGTTTGTGGCTCAAGACGTTATATATCTTGCCGACGTGGCTCACGGGGTTCTTGCCGGCGGCTGCCTCTGCTGATGCAGGCCGGTTCATGGAGATAACGCCGTTGACTCGGTTGCCTCGTCCAACCTGACCAGAATCTCCATCTTCTGCCGATGTCCCCAACACACTCAGGTACATGCCTTCGATACCCTTGCTGGGCGAATCTAGAGTATTCATATAGACGTGGACGCAGGTTGTACTGTGTCTTATGGAATCAAGATAAGCCTTCAGCGCCTCGATAGCCTGTGCCTTGCGCCGGAAGTAGAATTCCTCGTCGAGGACGAAGCGATCGATCAAAGGCATAGCCACAGTCAGGTGGAGGCATTGCTCTACCCTGTATCCCATAACTTTGACGTCCTGTCCTGTCTCTGGGAATGCGTTCTTGAAGCTTACTGAGTTCAGGAAACGTTCGGATTCGAGCACCAGTTGCTCGGTTTCGCTCAGCGGAGCATAGCCCACCGCGGCCGAGGTGTCGTTGGCCTTGAGTGGGCCTCGCGTCCGTTGAAAGATGCTGACCAGCTCTGGGGCGCCCGGTCGTAGTTCTGCTTGAAAAATGAAATTGCGCTCTGGATCGATGTGGGGGAGATTCCTGCCTAGCCACTGTTTTGCTGCCTTGATGGCGATCTCATCCACAGGCACCCTTTTTCCATTGACCTCAAAGGTAGCTCGGTCACCGAAGATGAAGCGCATCGGTTTGATGATTCGACCGCCGCCAAGTCGATGGTCTGCTGTGCCGGCGATCAAGAGACCTTTGTCGACGTTGTAGTGCGGGATGAAGCCGAATGCCTTTCGATATTCGTGGGAGAGAGCGAGCGAAACCTCTTCCATTATGCCATCGCAAATGGTATCTGGATGTCCTATCCCCTTGCGTTCCACTATCTCGACGGGTTGCTCTGGCACTGGGGGGATGTCCAGGCGCTCAACAGCGATATTTCGCACGGAATTCACGTCCTCTCAGTTGCGCTAATCGACGCGTAGCAATCGTTTCGTCGTGGCCATTTCCTCACACTGCAAGAAAAATACCACTCTTGCCGCTAATGATGTCCGCCACGGATAATGATGAGCATCAGCCAGAAGCCGATTGCGCTCGCCAGCAGGAAGCCAAAGCCGAAAAGCCAGCCGATGAGGGGAGCCAGTTGTGGCTGTTGGTAGGAGACTAACAGGAAAGAAAGCCCGACGATAAAGCCAGCCGTGATGATTCCCAGGATCAGGCGATTAACCATGCGATCGAGATCGCTAAGGTAATGCTCAGCATCGGGAATGCGGATGTTCATGGAGAAGTTCCCCCTCTCTGCCTGAATCGAGAGGCGGTCCAGTCGTCTCGGCAGAGTGATGGCGAGCCTGCTGAGGTCGGTAAGAACAGGCACAAGTCGGCTCGCCAGTCGTGGGGGCCAGTACCTTTCCAGAGCTAACCTCTGTACGTAGGGCCCCAACATCTCGGCAAGGTTGAACTTTGGGTCCAGTTGTCGTGCGATGGCCTGGTACATAGACAAAGTCTTCCCCAGCAACGTTAGCTTGGAGGGAATCTGAAGTCGATGCCGGCGCGCCGTATCCAGGAATTCCTGCAGTATCTGCGTAATGTCGAGTTCTCCGAGCGGGCGGCCATAATAAGACGAGATCAGGTGGCCAACATCCCGCTGCAGCCGCTCCAATTGAAAAGTTGTGCCAACAACCCCTATGTCTACGAGACGATCGATCACGCGCTCTGTGTCCCTTTCCAGGATGGACGCGAACAGCAGTACCAGATTGTCCCTCGTGTCCACGTCCAGGTGGCCCACTATTCCGTAGTCAAGCAGGCCGATACTTCCATCGTTCTGGATCAGGTAGTTACCTGGATGCGGGTCGGCGTGGAAGAAGCCATTCTCCAGAACCATTTTGAGAATTATGCGCGTGAGCGTTTCGGCGAGGCGATGGCGATCGATGCCCGCAGCGTCCAAAGCTTCCAGATCGCTTATCTTGATGCCGCGCAGGCGCTCCATCGTAAGGACGTGTTTGGTCGTGTATTCTTTGTAAACCCTGGGAACGATGAGGGCAGCGTCTCCAGCGAAATTGCGCCGAATGCGTTCGGCGTTTTGCTCCTCCCGAACGTAATCCAACTCAGCGTGAAGCGTCTCCGAGAACTCCTCCACAATTCCCACCAGATCGTATATTTGCCCCCAAACTGTGCGCCCTGATGCCAATCGCGCCACATCGTAAAGGATGGCGATATCCTCGTCGACCAGTCTCTCAATGCCAGGTCGCTGCACCTTGATCACCACCTCTTCCCCAGTAAAGAGGCGCGCCGCGTGAACCTGGCCGATAGACGCAGAACCCAGAGGCTCTTTGTCGAATGTCTCGAAGATTTCTGACGTGGGCTTACCAAGGTCCTGCGTGATCTGCGCCATAATGACAGAACCGGGGTGAGGCGGCACAGCGTCCTGAAGCTTTGATAGTTCGGCTATGAACTGAGGTGGCAGGAGGTCGGATCTTGTGGACAGGATTTGTCCGAGCTTGATAAAGGTTGCGCCCAGTTCCTGAAAAGCCAGTCGTAGGTGCTCTGCTTGAGTGTATGGGATAGCGCGCCGCGGATGGCCGAAGAGGCCCCAATGGAAAGGAACGAGATACCCAAGTCCAACCTGGCTAACAAGGTAACCGAAACCGTGGCGGACGAGAACCTGGGCGATCTGACGATAGCGGGCAATCTTGCCCCTCTGGCGCACAATATGATCGAGCAACTTTGTCTCCTGGCACGAATACGAGACGAACAACGTCGGCCCAGCGACCCTCGTAACCGCGCCGATTCTCGTGAAGTGCAACCATCGTGCCAGAAGGCTCTGAATTTCGTCTGGATCACTATTCCTCGCCGGCTGTTGCGCGACTGCGATAGGCGATCACGGTAACAGCTATGCCTAGCGCAAGCCCCATCGCACCGAACGCGTATAGCTTTTGGATCGCCGAAAGAGCAAGGGCGAAGTAGCCGAGCACGAGGCAGAAGACATAGAGGAGGAAAACGATCAGGGGTTGGGGTATGCCGACGGCCAGCAAACGGTGAGGCAAATGGGCGGAGTCGCCGCCCTTAAATGGGGAGCGACCGGCGAGCAGACGGCGGGCGATCACGAGCGCCGTATCCAGAATTGGAATGCCGAGAACTAAGATGGTGGTCGCCACCTTGGCGCCGCCGATAATGCCGAGGGTGGCAAGCATGTAGCCCAGGAACATGGAGCCTGAAGTGCCCATGAATATACGGGCGGGATGCAGATTGTAAGGCAAGAACCCGAGGCAGGCTCCAGCCAGAGCTAGCACTAAAACGGCAATGCTGTATTGCCCCAGATCGGCGGCACGAATGAAAAGGATCGCCGCCGCGATCGTCGTGACGCCAGCTGCCAGCCCATCCATCGTGTCGATGAAGTTCAACGTGTTGATCATGCCCACGTACCAAAAGAGGGTAACCGGGATAGCTACGAAGAGCGGGAAGCTTACGATTCCGCCGAACGGGCTGGCGAAGTTGTCGAGGATAAGTCCGAAGGACATCGCGACCAGCGCCACGACGATCTGCCCCGCCATCTGCGGCAGTGGCCCCATGCGCTTGAAGTCGTCGAGGTAGGCGATGGGCAGGATCAGCAAGGCGCCGAGAATCAGCCCCAGCAACCTCGAATACTCGTCGGCGAAGCGGGGGAAGATAACCAGGCTGACGGCAAGGGCAAGCATAAAGGCCATAAAGATGGCGTAGCCGCCAGTTCGCGCGATCGGCTTCTTTTGCAGTTCGCCCGGCCGCGGCTTATCGATAAAGCCAAGGCGAATCCCCAATTTGCCCGCCATCGGCACGAGCGCCAGCGAGGAGGCAAACGCGATCAAAAAGACGAGGGCAGCAAGGAAGTAAAGAAGCAATCGCGTCCTCCTAGTCTTCGCTTTCCCTGGCCGACTGCACGAACGTAAACAGCCTGTCTCTCAATTCTGCCTTGGCGTTGGCATCGATCAATTCCTGCAGCGCACCAATCAAATCTTTCATCTGTGCGAGGCTGTATCGTTTTGGCTTCCTGTTCTTTACCTGGAGGATGCCCTTCGACGGCGTTGGTGCCGTGAATTCGCCACTTTCGACCAGGTATTCACTCAGTCTCTCTCCCGGGCGCATGCCGATGCATTGGGCGCGGAATTCTTCGTTTGCCGGCCTGAGCATCTTCCACAGCTCCAACGCGATGTCCGCAACTTTGACAGGGTCGCCGAGGTCGAGGACCAGGATGTTTCCGCTGTCGTTCGAGGCCGCTGCCTGAGCGAGGAGATAAAGAGCCTCTTGCAACGTAATCCAGTATCTCGTCATTGCTGGGTCGGTGATTGTGGGAGAGCGACCGCTTCGTATCTGGCGCTCGAATATCTCGATTACGCCTCCGTGCGCCCCCAGGACGTTGACGAGTCGCACGGCCGTGAGCTTCGTATTGGGCTCTTCGGCGGCGACGGCTTGTAACATAATCTCCACGGCCTTCTTGGTCGCGCCGTATATGCTCGGGGGATTCACAGCCTTGTCCGTGGAAGGGTAAACTATTTTCTTTACGCCAACTCTGCGCGCCTCGGCGAGCAGATGCCAGGTTCCGAGGACGTTAATGGACACGAACTCTTCTGGCGAATCCTCGGCCAGTGGCACGTGCTTGTAGGCTGCCAGGTGGAAAACGATCTCGGGCGACAGCTCGTCCAGCACTGCAGCTATCTTTCTTCGATCCCGAACGTCGGCGAGGATAAAGCGCGTTGGCACGTGGTCGCACAGGCTCTCGGCCATCACACGCTGCCTCAATTGGAAAAGGGAGTTCTCGTGATGATCCAGGAGCACAAGCTGCGATGGGCCGATGTGGAGAAGCATCTCTGTGAGGGCAGAGCCAATGGACCCGCCTGCTCCTGTCACGAGGATTCGATGCCTCGAAAGGAATTCCTCGGCGGTCGAGTTGTCTTCCTGAATCAGTGCGCGGCCCAGTAGTTGCGGAAAAAAGGGTTCCAGGCTGGAAAGCCCATCTAACATCGACCTCTACCTCTTCCTCTCCCCGAAATGCCATCATTCTGTTCGATGGCTGTTTTCATTCGTCGTTGAGCTTCCCTCATTAGAACAGCTTCGTCGGGATTTGGCTCAATCGTCTCCGTGACCAGGAAACGCGCGATACGCTGCAGCCGCACCGCAAGTTCGTCCAGGTCCAGATCCCCATCATCGTAAGGCAGGCCCTCCGCCGCCAATCCACGAGCGTTGGAGAAATGAACCTCAAAGATTAGATGCTCGATGGCGGCAATGTACTCATCGATCGTCGCGACCTGCCGCCGGGAGGAGAGATATCCGATTAAAGGAACCACTTCCCGGGGCAAGTCTGAGCCGCTTGCCGAGGCCGCGTTGAGATACAACTGGGCGTGCGAGACGTCGAGGGTGATTTTCAGACCCTGCACTGCCGATGTCAGGTACAGCAGATCGGCAGGCTCCATTCCGATAAGTGAATGCATGAAGCGAGACTCGCGCATTTGCGTCACTGGCGGGACGTTCTCAATGGTTGGAGCCAGCCCTGCTTCGAGACACAGGTCTGCGTACAGCCTGAGCACAGCGAGAGATTTCTGCAGCGTCTCCTCGGCCAACTCGGCGGCAAATGCCTCCGCGCTCTGGGCCAGGGCGATGGCGTGTATCACCGCGGCCTTAGCGCCAATAGCACGTCCAAAACTGGTGAGCCGGCGAAGCACCTCGACATTGGCTGGCGTAGGACAGCTAATGTCAAAAAACTTGCCGTCGAGCGATCGCAATGGCCCCTCAACCACCCAGTCGAAGTGCGATGGCAGTTCGAGTGCAGCGACGCGATGCTTAAGCTCAGCCAACCAGCTATCTCCCGTGATATCGGAGACGTCAAGATACAGCTCGATGCCTTCTGGCCGAGGCTCGGCGAGCCGGTCACGTAGCTGTTCCGGCGTGGGCCTGGCTTTCAGCAGTATCCTGGCCCGATTACTTGAGGTGCTCGACATAAAGCTCCAATCCTCGGCGCAGATCGACGCTGGGCTGATACCCCAACTCTGAACGAGCCCTGGCGATGTCTGCCACGTAGCTCTCTTCGTCACCAGTCCCTTTCACAACGATCGAAGAGGTTGACTTGGCGATCTCTTTGACCGTTCGCGCCAAGGTTTCTATGGACGTGCTCTCGCCAGTGGCAATGTTGTACGTCTGGCCTATCGCCGCTGGCTTATCCAGGGCAAGAACGATTCCTTTGACGATGTCGCCCACGTAGGTGAAATCCCGTAAATTGCCGTCGTTTACCGTGAGCTCTTCACCTTGCATCGCCCTTCTTACGAAGATGGTAACCACGCCGCTCGTGCCGCCCTGCAACGTTTGACCTGGGCCGTAGACAGAAAAGAACCTGAGCACGACTGTCCGCAGATCGTAGATCTGGTGATGCATCTGCACCCAGTGTTCGCCGATCAACTTGGAGTAGCCGTACGGGTCCACCGGGCGCTTTGGAGCGTCTTCGTCGACCGGCCACTTTTGCGGCCTGTAAATTCGCTGGGACGAGGCAAACACGAAGAGCGCGTTAGACCTGCGCGCTGCTTCGAGCACGTTCAGAGTGCCCAGGGCGTTGGTGCGTGAATATAGGAACGGGTTGGCGAACGACGACGAAGCATCGGAGCTTGCGGCGAGATGGACAATTGCATCTGCTCTTTCGGCCACGTCTTGCACGGCGGGATCCTCTATGTCGAGCGCGTGGTGTTCGACGAAAGGCAAAGGTGGAGCAGATCGTCGGGATATAGTGACAACATCGCGCCCCCTATCGACCAGTTCTCTTATGAGATGGCTGCCGATGAAGCCAGTGCCGCCGGTGACGAGGACCCTCAATCTTTGCCTCCAGCTTCTTTGAAATAGTCGAGGACTTCGGCAAGGCTCTCCCACAGCGTGCGTCGCGGCCGTTCGCCAGGTGCTCCTAAGCTAGAGATAACACGTGGACGGGGCGCCACGGACTTCGTTTGCTCTCCTTGCCCGCTGGACGATGGCTCCGCAATGCCATACAGCTTGATGATAACATCTGGCAGCCCCTTCTTCTTCGCCTCGGTGGCAACCATCGTGGCTACTTCCCTGACGGAAGCCACCTCCGTAACGGCATTGATGGGAGTATAGCCTGCGAAAAGTGGCTCATCGACCGCGTCGATCATGGCTCGTGATGCGTCTGAAACGTGGATAAACCCTGTGGGGGCGTTAGCTCCAGGGTTCAATTCGATCTGTTCCCCTCTGACGGCCTGCAAACAAAACTTGTTTGGCGCCGTGATGAAGCGATAATCGCGCTTCATCACAGGCCCCATGCCGTAAACGATACCCAGGCGCAAAGCCAGGCAGCGCATCCCGTGTGTCGTGGCGTACAGCTCCAATAGCTTTTCCGCGTAACATTTGGAGAGATGCGACAGATCCGCGAATTGCCCGTAGGGGAGGCTTTCGTCGACGACTGGTGGCAAGTTTGCCCCGTAGACCTTGAAGGAGCTGGCGAAGGCTATG
This sequence comes from Chloroflexota bacterium, assembly GCA_023480885.1. GTDB lineage: Bacteria > Chloroflexota > UBA6077 > FW602-bin22 > JACPRP01 > JAMCWX01. Next base: position 59,447 of record JAMCWX010000046.1, read on the forward strand.
GTCTTTGCGCCGGCCGCCTTGCTGGCATCGAGGAGCAGACGATGGCCGATAAGGTTAGTATTCTCCGTATAGCGCGGAGTGGCCGCGGCTGGATGCGCGCTGGCCTGGGCTGCCAGGGCATAGACAGTTGAAATGGGAGCGACGGAAAAGGCAGAGCTTAGAGCCCTGGAATCAGTGATGTTGCCCTTGATAAAGGTGAAGCGTTCGTGCTGACAGAAACGTTCGATGGCACGGCGACTCGTCGAGAAGAAGTTATCGATAGCCACAACTTTCTCTCCTCTGGCGAGCAAATCTTCGACTAGCTTGGCGCCGATGTAGCCAACTCCCGCAACCAGTACGGCCATATCGCCTCTTGGCAAGATTCCACAGTTAGTTCGCAATCTCCTGCCACCGGCCAGAAAGCGTGGTTAGGGCGGTTCTCAGGCGCATTCGGCAGGTCCTCACCCTATTCCTCTCCTAGAGGGATAGGGGAATTGCCGCTAGCATCGTGGCGACGACCAGACCTTTTCGAAACCGCTCTAGAGGCAAGACAGGAGACTGGCTTGCCCATTTTACACTTGCAGTGGGACAGATGTCAAAAAATAGCGTGCGGCCAGGCGGCATGCTATTGAACCTGCTTTGCCCGTCGTGCTATACTGCTCGGAGCAGGCGTCACGTCCCCTGCTGACTTCCTGGTTTCCTGCGCCAAATCACGATTCGAGCGTGCCACGAATATAGGTGCGGAGGTAGGCTTATGGCTTATGATACCATTCTCTTTGAGAAATCCAATGGGGTGGCAAGAGTTACGTTGAATCGCCCGGCTAGCCTGAATGCCCTCAACACTCCTCTTGCCCAGGAACTGTTGGACGCGATAGTCAGGTGCCATTCGGATAGCGAAGCCAGGGTGGTGGTGATCACTGGCGCTGGCCGTGCTTTTTCGTCGGGAGGCGACGTCAAGGCGATGGCCCAGTCGTCAGACCCATCGGCAACGCTGAGGCTTCTCACGGGCATATTCCATAGCGCTTTCGCAAACATCACGCGGTTGCCCAAGCCAGTGATAGCGGGGGTAAATGGCGCTGTGGCGGGAGCAGGAATGGGTCTGGTTATGGCCTGTGATCTGGCGATCGCCTCGGAGAAGGCGAAGTTCACAGTGGCCTTCAATGCAGTTGCCTTATCGCCGGATGGCGGCACGACCTATTTCCTGCCTCGCTATGTTGGCCTGAAGAAGGCGATGGACCTGACGATGAGCAACCGTGCGTTGACCGCCATGGAAGCCTGTGATCTCGGCCTGGTGAACGAGGTTGTGCCGGACCACGAGTTTGCAGGCCGCCTCGATGACTTGGCTGCCAAGTTGGCGCAGGGACCAACTGTGGCCTTTGGTAGAACCAAGCAGTTGTTCTATCGCGGCCTGGGGGAGACGCTGGAGACGCACATGGAAAGCGAGCGTCATTCAGTTTCGGATTGTGGTCTGACAGCCGACTTTCGTGAGGCTGTGCAGGCGTTTGTGGAGAAGCGTGCTCCAAAGTTTGAAGGGCGGTAGCTTCGAGCTTTGGAGCTGTCTTCGAAAGAGCGTGGCCGCCTTTGATGCTGGCGGCGAAGTTCCCTCTGGGAGAGGGTTAGGGTGAGGGCCTGCCGGTTGCTTCTGAGAACTGCTTTGGGCCATTGGGACTAGTCTGTTTCCGAGACACGGGCCTCAATGCTCTGCCGAATAGGTCTTTTTTGTGCCCGCGAATGGAGCCTTGAGACTATAGCCAACAGGGTCGCGGGGGATTACAATTGAATATGGAAGGGTAGGTCTGCAACCTGCTGGGACGAAGAAGTCCTGGACAAGGAGGTTAGCACAATGAATGTGATGGGAATCGCGATGGCGTTGTTACTGTTCTGGGCGATGCTAAGTGTCGGGATCGTTCTGATCCTGAAAGGTGCGATTGGGCTCGTGCCTTACGAGGTGAGGATCGATCTGATCGCCGGCACGCGGAACCAGAGCAGGACTACCGTGCTTCAGGAGACGGTGAACAAGGTCTTCCTTGCCGTGGGGTTATTGCTGACATATGTCGGCGGAAGCTCGGTGTTCAACGTCCTCTTCCAGTAATCTCAATAGACGGCTATGTCGTCTATCTGGTCGCCCCTGAACCATGAAGTCCTTAGTCTCCCTCGCTGGCGTTACGCGACGCAGACTGCCGCGTGACGCCATCCCTTTTCGTGGGTGGGGAAGCGGGGACTCGAACCCCGACGCCTTTCGGCACATGATCCTAAGTCATGCTCGTCTACCAGTTCCGCTGATATATCAGTATCTTCCCCTCGCCGTGTAGCACAAATGTAGCAGCAACAGGGCATCTTCAGTTGTTAAGTTGCATTTCTTCTTGTTTCTGTTATACTCATCACATCACCTTATCCGGCACGCTGAGTTTATACGCCTCTCAGCGCACAGTCTCAATCGCTCAGCTAATGCTTCGGTCTTCCGACAACACGAACCTCGCAACCAAGACATGCGCTCAGCGTGCCGGATAGGGTGATGTAGGATACAATGGAGCGGGCCACAACAAGGCCCCTTATTCACCTCTCTCTGTCTCTGTGCTATAATGTGACTATGGGTAATCAACTCTCAATGAAATCCAATACCTTATGGATGCGCATCGACCCGCAAAGACAAACGTGCAAAGTCTGCGGACATGCGGACAAGTTCAACTTCCACGTGCCCGATCACATCTGGCGAGCCGTTGTCCCTTATCCGTATCGGCAGCTCGTTGTCTGTCTGAGTTGCTTTGACGAGTTCGCGCGCCAGAGACAGGTAGACTATGCGCCGTTCATAAACGAGCTGCTATTCGTTGGCGACCGCGCTCATTTTGCATTCAAACCAATCAGGACACTTACCATCGACGATGATTAGTGGCAATTCCCTAGTTTCTCTTTGTCCTTGCACTGGTTACAAAGTTCGCCGCTGTTTGGTTTGATGTACCGCTCATCGTAGTTGCTCGTAGGCCAATTTGAGCAGTTGCGACAAAAGTGCCAGGTGTCAGATCCTTTTTGCTTGCGATACACGTTAGCCATTTGATTGCCCTCCTTCTCTAAACTTATACTTACAGTATCGACAAACACGCGCCTCTGATTGCACCAATTCAGCACATCTAGGACACTTCTTTTTTCTTCCCGAATAGATAGCTTCCCATTCAAGGGCTTCCTCATTCGGCGCTCGGGAAATCATAAAAAGAAGCCCAAAGATGCCAAAGAAGAAACCAAAGAGAAAGCCATTAATGTACCCATGCCCTTTCTTGCCAGATACATAGGCTGCGAGGAACGGGAATATCATCCAGATAAGAATTAGTTCCACTAAGGTTACTCAGACGCATCTTCAGCCACAACAGGCGGTTCTCCCAGTGCTTCCAATTCATCTGCGGCAATCTTGATTTCGTCAGCTAATTTCCTGAATGCGTTTCCAATTTCAGTGATTTCGCCTTCCTCGTTTGTCATGTTCCTACTCCATCCATTCTCAGCCTCAACTCAATCAACTCCCCTGGCACCTCGAAAAACTCCTCCATCTCTCTGATTTCGTAGCCTTTCCTGACAAGGCCAAGTAGTGGCTTCAACGGCACTAAGATCAACGCTTAAAACCTGGGCCTTGGAGACAACCTATTACTACGCATACGTGCAACCATGACGACCCCATCAGTTTGTATCCTCTGCGATTTTGGTCTATATTGTACCGTCTTAACGACACCAAGAATCCTTGTATTCTCATTCACCTTTAACGGCGGACGCTTTTGTAGTGCAACCAAGTAGAAATCTCCGTTCCTTTGTTCCAATTGCTTTACCAAGCTTTCACCATCGTGAATAGCTAAGACAATATCACCTGATGTTGGACTAGCATCCAGGTCTACAATAACCCTATGCCCCTCCATTATCTCTGGCTCCATGCAATCACCTGAGACTGGCACGGCTACAAATCTATGACCACGTGCTCCTGCCTCAGGCAAATATGGCCAAAGTTCAGCCTCTACCAAAGTACCTGCTCCAGCAGAAGCAGGCTGAGTGGTTTCTGGAACCAAGATAGGGGTTGCTGCTTCAAGTTCTCGAAGTATCTCTTGTGGTGTACGAGTTCGAGTAGGAATCTGTGTCGATGGCGCAGGATATCCTGCTGCTGCCAAAAGAACAGATGACGGTACATGAAGTACAGGTGCGAGTTTCCCCAGTCGATTAGCCTCTGGCTTTTCTGTCGCTCCACGTTCCACCTTGGAGACCCAGGGTCTCGTGACTCCGGCATACTCAGCAAGCTGTCCCTGCGTCAATCCCCGTTCATCCCTAAGTCTCTTAATTAACTGCCCCACAGTCTCCTCGTTCACTGTCTACCTCCCATTGGATACGATTGTATCACGACTTTGCACAAGTGATAAAAAATATTTAGAAATTGCCTGATTTAGGTATTGACAAGCGTTTCTACTTGTGATACTCTCGTATCGCAGGAACGGAGGGGCAATGTTAACAGACAAATTGAAGATCAAACAGCAAGAATTAGGGTTGAACGATACTGATTTTGCAAGGAAGCTCAGTGTTCCTCGTTCAACTTGGAGAAATGCAAAAGTGGGCATTAGGAAACCTAGTCGCAGACTTGCCCTGAAGGCGATGGGGATGTTTCCTGACCTAACTGCTGATTGCGTTTCTTTTTTGCTTTCTGATGATACGACCATCACCAATGACAAGACGCACGTAGCATAGCCCAAGGGCGCAATCGCTGTGTTACACGAATCCGTTGAGTTGGACACAAAATAGAAGGAGGAACCAATGCAAACCCCACGCGCAACCATCAATCCCGGCACCCTTCGCAGCCGCCAAGAGAAACTGGACTACTGCAAACAGGGCAAGGCGTACAAGGAGCAGGTAAAGGCGCGAATGGCGATGCGAACCCCAGAGCAGGTCAAGAGAGACTATGAAAGTCTCGTGGACATCTTCGAGGGATGAGTGAGATGAGCAATGATCAGATCATCGTCGATCGCAACCGACTGTCCGAAGCCGTGGACGAACTGATGAGCGAGCGCTACGGCGACATGGACAGGGCAGAGGTGGAACGGGCCTTGTGGCACTGGCTGCAATCGTCAATTGATAAACTCATTAAGCAGGCGGCAACGCTCACTCACTCCGACTACAGGTCGGAGTTCCACAAGCGAGACTTCCAGCAGGGCTTAACCGATCTTTGGCTTCGCAAGTTTCTTAAAGAACAGGACACCAAGGCCGTGGGAAGCGTGAGCAGATGAGCAGACATGCTTACGTTTACCCCGAGGCGGTCATTGAGGAAACCGAAGATCTTAAAGCTGTGCGCGGTGAGATCGAGGACATCGAAGCCGTTGTCGCGGCACTCACGGCCACACGCGATAAGCGCGAAATCCGCCTAGCAGGCCTTATTCGCAACGGTGCGGATCGTCAACACCTCCTCGCGGAACTGGACGCCATCGAGGAGATCAACGAACGAATCGAGCAGCTAACAGGGGAGCGGGACAAAGCCGAGGAGATGCAGGACATCGAAATTGAGCTAATGTCAGTGCAGGCCGTGAGCCATTGCGAGAGTTGCCTGCAGCTTAACGCCTGCAAGTCATTCGAGAAACCAGATCTTTCACGACGTGCGCTTTCACAGCGCGTAGCTGTTTAGCGAATTAAGAAAGAGGAAAGGGGGATAACCTCCGAGTGAAATGGTAAGGCTGCAAACTGAATAGCCCATTCCGCATACAGATGAGAAAAAGAAAAGAGTGCGGCTAGTTTGGAGGGCTGACCGCACTCAAGAAGCCCACAACAACGGGCTCATCGTGCCAAGTATACGTTACATAACATTTATTGTCAAGCGTTGAGGGCCAGGAAAGCATTACGGTTTATTCAGGAAAGGGGGTTAGGCAATGTCAGACGGTAGCATTTCTGTAAGGGAGGCTGGGCGACTAGGTGGCGAGAAGGTCAAGAAGCTCTATGGCCCGGAATTCTATTCCAAGATCGGCAAGAAGGGCGGCGAGACGGTTCTCGAAGAGCGTGGCCACATCTTCTACGAGGAGATCGGACGCAAAGGCGGGGAAGCCCTAAAAGCCAAGAGTAGCCCAGGGTTCTACTCCGAGATCGGCAAGCGTGGCGGGGATGCCGTTAAGGCAAAGCACGGAGAGGACTACTACTCCAAGATCGGCAAACTTGGCGGTCGGAGACGCGCTAAGGCTGCGAAAGTCTAGGGGAGGGAAACGCATCGATGGGTGTCTGCGCAGTATGCGGGAAAATCACGGAGAAACGCTACTACTCCATAAATCCCAAGACTAACAAGGGCGAATGGGTATGCCCTGGCTGCGAGGGCCAATGGTCACGTTTACCGACCGCAAAGCGTTGACCACGTGGGAATACCAAACGCTGCACTGTGAATCAAATCTGTAACGAACGGAGGTAATCAAGGCGATGGGAACGAACGGACTAGCAACGGCGCTAATGGAACAGGTCAACGCGCTCACTCTGGCTGAGAAACAGACCAGGGAGCTTATCAGCCAGGCACAAGCGGAATCGAACAGATTAGCCGAGAGACGCAACTACATCACTGGCCTGATTGGTCGCGCCGACGAACTGAGCACTCGCTACCTGGAGATGATCGACACGGTAAACAAATGCTGCGCGACGGTGCGCGAGAAGCGTGACGTGCTCCAGGATGCCAGAGACCGGCTGGACAGGGCCAAGATCGAAGCGGTATTGCGCGAGACGCCAATCGAGAAAGGTGCACCTGGACGCATCAACGGCGCCAACGCAGAGATCCGCGCAATGCAGTCTGCACAAGTCGTTGATGAGGATATCAGCTATCAGAACTGCAAGGCAGAAGCGGAATTCTGCCAGCGCGACCTTGACCAGGCTGAGTTAGAGCAGCAAGCAGCATTGATGAAGGTATCGGCGCTCAAGGCCGTGACGAAGCTCTACACAGCAGAACTGGCCGTCATTGCGGAGTTGGAGTAGCGGTGAAAGCAATTCATATCACGTTGTTGCTACGTCAAACGCTCCTCTCCCAAAGCGTCAACGATGTACGGGGAAGGTGTCCCAAGTGCGGAGCCATAGCGGTCGTGGAAACCAGGACTTACGAACCGATGCCGGTCACCTGGGAGCTTTGCTCCGAGTGTGATTACACGGCGGTAGAGGCTGATTCTTTACTTGTTTGATTTGCGCTGAGAGCGCAATAGGAGGGAATTACACAATGGCAGTCGACAGATCACTTATCACCAGGCCCGAACAGGCTTTGACCGAAGCCGATGAGATACAGCAGATGCTTGCCGATGAGATGAACAGGGACGGGGAGCGTCAGGCGTTTGAGTTGAAGCCGCCTCGATTTGGTATCAGTTCTCAGCTTCAGTTGTTCGTCAACAAGCTGACCAACGATACCTACAAGACGCTCGAAGGCGTCGTTATCTTCAGTCGCGAGGTAAGCGGTTACTGGATAGAGGGCGAAAAGGCCCCTGTTTGCAGCAGCACCGATGGCATCAATGGCATCCCCCGTGGCAGCGACCACAGTCAGCGCTGTGCAGCGTGCAAGTTCAACCAGTGGGGAAGCGATCAAAAAGGTGGGCGGGGGAAAGCTTGCAAACAAATGCGGCGCCTCATCGTCCAGTTGGAGCAGTCACCGATTCCCGTGATTCTCAGTATTCCGCCCACGTCGATCAACGCATTCGATGAGTACTGCTCTGGGCTTGTGACCAGCAAACCCCAAAGGACTTACTTTGCTGTCATAACCAAGATGGCGCTGGACAAGGTGTCCAATCCCGACGGCCAGGACTACTCCAAGGTCAGGTTCGAGAAGGTGCGTAACCTGATCATCGAAGAGATGTACCAGGTCAGGAAATGGCGTGATGAGTTCCAGAAATACGTCACCGTCGAGATTGAGGCCGATGACTATAGCACCACTCCGAGCAACGGCAACGGCGCCACTCCCAACAGCGATTACGCCAATGAGCCGCCGCCCTGGGAGGATGATGCGCCGCCACCTGAAACGCCGCCAGAGTTATAGGCGGGAGGATGCTGTAGGGGTTAAGTCTGAGGAATAGCATGCCGCTTAGATGCCGATAGGGCGGGGTGCCTACGGGCCAAGGGCTTCTGTCGGAGAAACAGGAACGACGCCTACCGACTGTACGTCGTGGCAACCCGTAGGTTGTAGCAACTTTGCCCATGATGATATTTTGCGTGGCCGCGAAAGCCGGCGGGAATGCAAGGCTTGACGGCTCGGAGAGACGAGCAGGGAGCGTAGGCTAATGGTAGACCAGGGCCAAAAGCTCAGGAGTAAGTCCGATTCTTGCCGCTCCCACCGAAACAGTCCGCAGGGGATGATGGGGCAGGAAGAGGGGACTGTTTTGAATTGAGGCGGCGGCGTGGTGGGAACACGCTAGGCAACATAGGCACGGAACGGGATGTTGCAATCCTGCGCAGGGGCAAGCCGTGCGTGTCCTGTTTCGGGACTGGTTTCTCCGGCCAAGCAGGTTCGAATCCTGCTCGTCTCAGGGAACAGTACAGGGCTTCACCTGTCCAGGGCCTTTACCCTGATAGAAAAACAGGGAGGTATCGTTGGTGTTTACCAGCCAAACAGCAAAAGTTGCAGCAAATCGAAGATCCGAAATCCTCACGCCAGAACAACGGAGCGATATTGCTCGCCTTGGTGCAGTAGCCAAGAATGCCAAGCATCCTATTGGCTTGATGTCGCGCAAAGGCGGCTTGGCTACCCTCTCTAAACTCGGCAGAGACGGACTAGCAAATCGTATAGCTAAGTGGCGACGACGCAACCCGTCTAATCTGGAAAGGATCGTTGCGGCCTGGCTGGATGAAATCGGAGCCAAATACGAACGCGAGGCGCAAATAAGGGATTGGTACGCTGACTTTGCTGTTTCCTGTCACGGTAAACGACGTCGACTTATCGAAGCGAATGGGCACGCCTGGCATAACGATAACTGGCACGGAGAGGCCGATAAGAGGGCTGAACGCGACCGAGCCAAGATAGAAGCGTGGACTGCAGCAGGTTGGGCTGTCCTTGTCTTGCAGGAAAAGGAAATCAAAGACGGGACAGCAAAAGGAAAGCTCATTCAGTTTGTGAGGGAAACAGATGAAAGGCACACTGAGCCCAAGGATGGACGAAATACAGAAACTCGATTTTGAATCATGTGTCTCCGAGTTCCTGAGCGCTGAGCAAGACAAGCAATCTTGCCTTTGGCGCCAAGGCGATGTAGCTGTTTCCTTTGCTGAATCGTTTGGGGCTGACAAGAAAAGTGCCGCTGCGTTGGCTGGTCAAGTCGGCTGCTCAGCACGCTGGATTCGAGAGTTGCGCAAAGTGTCAGTCACGTTTCCTGAATCGCAACGCATCCCTGAGTTGACGTGGGCCCACCACAGGATCGCGAGCAAGACAGATGATCCGCAAGCGTGGCTCGAAAAGGCGTTGCACGGGAAGGTCAATTCAAAGGGCCAGTGGTCAGTGCTGTCAACGCGAGAGTTGCAGAACCTCATCAATACAGCGAGGGGCAAGGGGACTGAGGCAGAGGCGTCTGTTGATGTGGATGAGGTCGAGTTTCTTGTCACAATTACCTATGAGGAAGATTCAGGCAAGGATCACATTATCTATTTCAACGTGATTACCAATGCGGAAAATGGAGGCGATTGGCCTTTTCACGGCTGCTTGCCAGACGTAATCTACCAGACTTTCGTGAGCCGGCTCAAAGCGAAGGAAACACGGAGATGAAACTCGCTCAATCCCTTTGCCCTTATTGCAAACAACTGTACTGGCATCTGGAAAGCCGCAAGACACCGACTTGCAACGGGTTTGAATGTTTGTTTAGGCATACGTTTCGAAGGGCTCCGAGTGCTTTTGAGAGAGGTTCAGTGGTTCACCCGAAAGAGACTGGACAGGGGAAACTTGCGAGATGATCGACTTCAACCGTTCCCTGCACACGAACAAACAGATGGAGCACCTGTTCTTTATGTCGTATCTCCTCTTCAAGGGAAAGTTGACTGAGTGGCCTGGAGAGAATCACTTCGTGAAGATCAGATCACTGAGGGGCGTTCAATGATAGCGCAACAGGCTAACCGCGGACTCGCCGCAGAGTTACGAGTTGAGATGGCAAATCGGTACTATCTCAACAAAGGCTTGGCACTTATCACGAAGGTGCCAACGAAGTTTGTCCCTCACTGGCGAAGCGGTGAAGGCATTGTCGGGGCGCACGTTGAGCGGAAGTCGATAGTCGACTTTGTTGGAATAACGCACGGCGGAACTGGCATAGCTTTCGACGTAAAAGAATGCTCCGTTGAACGCTGGCCACTGAGCAAACTCGAAGAGCATCAGCGCGACTTTCTGAATAAGTGGCACTCGGTTTTTGGCGGGATTGCCTTTGTGCTGCTCTTCTACAAGCCTACTGATTCAGTTCATGTTCTGACGATTGACCTGTACGAAGCTCATCAATCCGTGGCTGAGATGACCAGGCAGAGAGGATACAAGAGCCTCACAATGGGGAAGATCACGGCGCTACCGAAGTGTGAGAGTACAGAGGGGTGCGTTGTGGATTATTTGGGGATGTTGGAGAGGATAGGTCTATGAGGCTTCACAATCGACAGATCAAAGCTAGTTTCTTTAATGATCCGGATGTGGCGGAGTGGGGCCGTGATAAACGCCTCTACTACCTGGGACTGATTCAATTGGCCGATGATAGCGGTTGCTTAGAGAATCGAGCCAGCGCTTTCAAGGCAAACATCTTCCCCTACGAGAGTGATGCAGACATTACATCAAGCACCCTGTCCGTTTGGGTGGAAGAGTTCATTGCTGAGGGAAAGGCTATTTCGTATGAGGCTAGAGGCAAACAATGCCTATTTCTTGTCAACTTTCACAAGCATCAGAAACTTGATAATCCTGCTCCCCCTGATGTGCCTCTACCAGGGTGGCTAACGTGGGAGACATATCCATCAAATAAGAGTGCAGGCAAGTATGTCCTGAATACTGACCTTCTTAGTGTGTCTTTAGTTTTACCTTATAAATCTCCTAGTAATCCCTTAGAAGTTCTTAGAAACCCCTTCCAACCAGAACCAGAACCAGAACCAGAATTTAACCATGAACCAGAACCAGAAGAAAATAATACCATTTGCGCTGACGCGCTTTCATTGGTTTGTAATTCCTCAGAAGACCCCAAGCCTTCTAGCAACGCGCATTCATTGACCCTGCTTTCAGACAGCCAAAAACTATTTCTTTCTAAGTTCGGTCGTAAAAGGTTTGCGACTGCAGACCAGGCGAAAGCCATTGCCGAAATCGAAGCGGATGTGGGCTTTGAAATTTTGGCGCGAGCTTTGACCTGGGCTGCCGAGAACAATATTCGGTCAGTCTCGTCGATTCGTACAGCAGCCAAGAAGATCGCCAAGGGAAACAATGCGCGATCCGGGCCATCTCCCCCAAATGGCAATTCTAGCCATGTCACAGTTTTAGCGAGAGAGGTGACCAGTGGAGTCGCTCAAAGAGATTCTAGTGAATCTGATGACTATTACGGAACCAGCACAAAAATCGTACTCAATCCGGGCTGACGACCAAACCACCTGTCTTGATTGTCACGGTTACGGCGGGGCATGGACGGATGTTGACGATTTCGGACTGGTGCACTTCAAGCAATATTGCTCTTGTCCTTTGGGTCAAAGCCTCAAATTGATGTACGAGGCCGAAAAGTCCAAGCGAGAGGAGCAATCAAAGCAAGCCGAGATAGATAGGCTTTTCGGCGTGGCGAAAATCCCGCAGCTGTTCGAGAAAGCTACTCTCGCGGACTTCGCCAAGCAGCCCCAACTATTGGCGCAAGTTGAAAGAGCCGAAAAGTGTCGTCAAGGGCTCTTTCTATGGGGTGTGCCTGGCACAGGCAAGACTCATCTAGCCGTGGCCGTACTCTCCGAAAAACTTGACGTAGGCACGCCTGGCCTGTTTATCGAAGTGCCTGACATGTTGGCTCGAATCAGGGAGACTTTCAATGGGAATGGGGCCAGCGCCGAACAGATGATTCGTGCTGTCTGCGAGGTTGATGTCTTGGTTCTCGATGACCTAGGGGCCGAAAAGCCAAGCGAATGGGTCAAGGAGCAACTTTTCAGGATCGTCAATACTCGCTATAGCAACTGTCGTTTCACTGTGGTGACGACGAACCTGACGCAGAAAGAGTTGGCTCTTCGCATTGGTGAGCGTACTGTTTCACGTCTCATCGGGATGTGTGATGTGATTCAACTTGACGGAGTAGATCGGAGGAAAACACGATGACCACCGCCTTATCTCTCGACGACCAAATCATCAGAATCGAGAACTACACAGCAGGCATGATGGGCAGCATACTGACGGCTCGCAGTCCCGAGGATCGTCAGAGATGCGAGCGGATGGCCACGGAGGGCGTGATTCGTCTCTCGGCTCTCTATCGCCAAACTGGGCGCAAAGGCGTCTGTCACGGTCGCGACTATCCGAGGTGCTGCGATCCGAAAACCGTGCGCCCGTGCATCGTGTGCCAGGGCAAGCAAACGATGGGGGAATATGAGGCGAAGCTGGAAGGGGAGAGACGTGCCAAGCATCTTCTTTGACGGTGGCTGTTCGCCGAATCCTGGGCCCGGCTACGGCGCAATCGTCGCGCTGGACGATGAGGACAGGATGCTCGTCGAAAAGGCGTTTCGCATCGGGGACTGGGTCTCTAACAATGTCTGCGAGTACGGCGCTTTGCTCATGGGCATCAAGACAGCCATCGAGATGAAGCTCCGACCCGTGACCTTCTACGGCGATTCCAAGCTCATTGTCTCGCAGGTGAACGGCTCGTGGCGCTGCAAGGATAGTGTCTTGGAATGCTGGCTGGCACGTGTCTGGAAAGCCCTGACCGAGTTGGAGGAGTACTGCATCGTCTGGATTCCGAGAGAGCAGAACGAGCGAGCGAATAGCATCGTGCAGGCAGCCAGGGCGCGAGATGAAAGGGGGAAGTCTATCGAGGAAAGTCAGGGCAACATTGATTATCGAATGCGGGGTGTTGACTACGCGAGGGATGCGGTGAGTGGCGTCAGTTACAGACGCAGATAACAGGGGAAGTTTCGGGAGGATTTATGGTCACAACATCAGAGATGATTTCACAACAAGCGGCGCGAGTTACGCCTTATCCCGTGGCACTGGAGTTGATTGGCCCGAGCGGGAAGCGCATGACCGTGGGCAAAATCTTCACGACGCCGAAGCACGGCTGGCTGTTTTATTTTGAGACGAAGGATGGCGGGGCATTGCGGAAACTGGATTCCATCGCCGTTGCTCCCGAAGTCCTCGACTGGCTCGAAGCGCGAGGAATCACAGCGATTCACGCCTACGACAAGCCAGCAAAGAAACTCTATGTCGCGGATGTGAACACATTTCGCAAGCACGGCGTCAAGACTGCGTATTTCGAGGGAGTACGGTTGCAACTCCCACGGCATTACTGCAAAGCGGCGCATCGTGACTATAAGCCGCTATGGATTGACCTGGTCGTGTCGATTAAGGCGGGAAGATAGACGGGAAGGAAGGGAGTTTCGATGTCAATTCGGCTCAGCAAGGGGAACTTAACCGCACATGTCACAACAAAAGACGATTATCGCCCAGCTCTCACGGCTATCTGTTTTACGCAGGAGGGCACTGTCTCGACTGACGGTTTCAGGCTCTTGTTTGTCCCGTATCCTAAGGAACAAAAAGACGGGGCCATAGAGACATTACCGCTCAGTGCCGATTACCACCCGCAAGTAATGATTCCAGCGCGGACGTTGACCAATATAGCCAAGGCGCTAGTCGGCAAAAACGGCGAAGCGGAACTGAGTGTAGATGCAGAGGGTAAGCCGAGTATTGTCACGGAGAGTTGCAGCGTCGCGGTTAAGCCTATCGAAGGTGCTTATCCGAGGTATGAACAAATCATACCAGAAGGGGAGCCTGTTGCTAGTGTCGCGGTGAACGTTGACTTCCTAATCGATGTCCTGAGAAAGTTGAAGCGGACGGGGACTAAATGCGTCATTTTGGATGTTTACGATAAACCCTGTAAGCCGCTCGTGATTCGCTCTTATCAAGACGATGCTTACGCAATAGTGATGTCGATAGACATGGATTTCAAGAAGCAGAGGCAATATCTCAAAGCGTCTGAGAAGCAGCGCGAGCTGGGCGACATTATCGGCGGTAATTCGAAGTTAGAAGCGATGGCTGGATAGCAGGTTTTTGGGAGGAATCTTCCGTGATAGTTGAGTTTGACGCAACGATCCGCATTCGTGAAGAAGATGCCGATACCTTGGAGACAAAGATCACGGTCAGGCATTACGCACCAAGAGGAGTAGAGCCAGTTGCCGAGATGATCGGCCAGCAGATCAAGAGCGCCTTTGAGGCATTGAGGACAGCGATTCCGAGCGAGTCGGAGCGGGATGGCTGCCTGTTTTAAGTAAATGAAGTAAGGGGAATTTGGGGATGATAGCCGAAGCGAAGCCAACCACGATGCGTTACCCGTCTCACAAGAAACTCAACATGGAGCCAGGTGAGTTGTACGGAGCTCCGAGCGAGAAGCTTTTCGATATCGACGGTGAGGGGGACTTTCTGCCAGCTCCGGATTTGCAGGACATCGCGCAAGTGCTCATTGATAGGTGCACTGAGTTTGAGCACCTGCTAGGCCAGAAGATCATCTATCTCTGGAGGCGCGAAGGCGGCGAGCAGCAAGGCCTTGCGACGATGGGCAAGTGCCAGAAAACCAGCGGCCTCATCAAGCACTTCGCGGAATCGGAATGGGTTATCTGGCTGGCAGCGGATCATGTCAATAGCTACTCGTTGATGAGGGGACAAGTCGAGGCTTTACTCCATCACGAGCTCTGCCACGCCGGGGAGATGATCGACAAAGAAGGGAACAAGAAAGCCAAGGTCATTGGGCACGACTTCGATGGGTTTATCGCCAATGTGCGGCGCTACGGTGCTTGGAATGAGAATCTGAAGTTGTGTCGCAACGCCTGGGAGCAATTATCGCTGTTCGATTACCGAGACGGGGATGTGGACAAAGAGACTGGGGAGATAAGAGGGTAGGGCTGTGGACGACTATAAGGCGTTTCTTGAATCGAAGAGGCTGGTTGTCAGGTCAACGGGGATTGATGTCTCCCTGGATGAGTTGAATGTTTCCGCAAAACCCCATCAAGTCGACTTGACGATGTGGGCACTTCGGAAGGGACGCGCCGCGATTCTGGCCACAACGGGCATGGGTAAGACCCTGATGGAGTTGATGTTTGGTCAGCAGGCTGCGGAAAGGTCATTGATTCTTGCGCCCTTGGCCGTAGCGTACCAGACCGTCAGAGAGGGTGAGAAGTTTGGAATTGACGTGACCTATGCCCGAAATGAAAGCCAGGCTCCCCGTCAAGGAATAACGGTCACGAACTACGAATTACTGGAACATTTCGACCCCGACAATTTCGGAGCCGTAATACTCGACGAATCCGGAATCCTGAAATCTTTTGAGGGGAAAACTAGAACCGCACTGATTGAGAGATTCAGGTATACGCCTATGCGCCTTTGCTGTTCCGCAACGCCAGCTCCGAATGATATAGCCGAGATTGCTAACCACGCAGAGTTCTTAGGGATTATGACGCGAGTTGAGATGTTGGCGGCGTTCTTTGTCCATGATGACAAGGGTTGGAGATTGAAGGGCCATGCTCGTGAGCCGTTCTATCGGTGGTTGGCTTCTTGGGCGATGTCATTACAGAAACCAAGTGACTTGGGGTATTCGGATGATGGGTATATCCTGCCAGAGTTGACCATTGACCCCATCATCATTCCCAGCGATTACGTGCCTGAGGGTCAGTTGTTCGCTATCTCACTCAAAGGCGTGTCGGACAGGGCTCGAGTCCGAAAAGCCACAATGATGCAACGAGTGCTGGTAGCGGCAGACCATATAAAAGCAGAGCCGAATGAGCAGTGGCTAGTCTGGGTTGGCTTGAATGATGAAGGGCGAGAGTTGGCGAAGATGATTCCAAGCTCAGTACTCGTGGAAGGTAGCCAGTCGCCTGACGAAAAAGCCGATGCGTTAACCAGATTCGCTAACGGCGAAATTAAGGTTCTTATCAGTAAGGTGTCTATCGCGGGGTTCGGAATGAATTTTCAGAGTTGCGCCAGAATGGTCTTCGTTGGGCTCGGTGACAGCTATGAACAGTATTTTCAAGCAATCCGGCGTTGCTGGCGTTTCGGTCAGAAGCGACCAGTCAAGGTTCACATTGTCCTAACCGACTTGGAGGAAACGATTTACGAGAATGTTTTACGGAAAGAGAAGGAAGCTGAAGCCACGGCGGCAGAGCTTGTCAAGCACGTGGCTGAGTTCGAGAAAGCCGAGATAAGCACGGTGGATAGGGGTAGTTTTATGTACGAAACGAAAGATGAGAGCGGGCAAGGCTGGCGCTTCATGCTGGGGGATAGTTCCGAGAGATTGCGAGAGTTGGAATCGCATAGCGTTGACCTATCTATTTTCAGTCCACCTTTCCTGAACCTATATACATATTCCAACACGGAGCGTGACTTAGGCAACAGTTCCACGACTAGACAGTTTTGGTCTCATTTTCGATTCATCATCAGGGAATTGGCTCAGCTGACAAAGCCAGGGCGTAATGTCTGCGTTCATGTCGCTCAAATCGCTAAGCAAAAGTCTAAGGATGGAGTGATTGGCTTGCGCGATTTCAGGGGTGAGACTGTCAGGCATTTTGAGCGAGCAGGGTTCGTGTTTCACGGAGAGGTG
Source organism: Chloroflexota bacterium (assembly GCA_023480885.1). GTDB lineage: Bacteria > Chloroflexota > UBA6077 > FW602-bin22 > JACPRP01 > JAMCWX01. Next base: position 76,153 of record JAMCWX010000046.1, read on the forward strand.
TGTATCGACAAAGACCCCCAAGCCGTTGCTATCCGCACTCACTCAAAGGGCTTGGCTTTCATTCAGCTTAGCAAGGATGCAAGTTGGATGCGTCCGACGATTGCAGACTATATCCTGGTCTTTCGTGCTCCCGGCGAAAATCAAGTGCCGATTCATCCAGATATCACCAACGATGAATGGATAGAGTGGGCCCGGCCAATCTGGTACGGAATCAAAGAGGGTGAAACATTGAATGCTTCTGAGGCTCGCAGTGATGACGATGAGCGTCACATTTGCCCACTTCAACTGGGCACCATTGAGCGCTGCATCAGGCTTTGGAGTAATCCGGGGGAGTTGATTCTTTCTCCCTTTGGCGGAATTGCGAGCGAAGGATACCAAGCCATTAAGTTGGGTCGTCGATTCATTGGCGTTGAGTTAAAACCTGAGTATTTCCAGGCGGGTCTCAAAAATCTCCGTGAAGCCGAACGCCTAGCCAAGCAAGTTGATTTGTTTCAGTGGGCCGAGGGGGAATCGGAGGCGGTATCGTGATCCGTAGGAGGTGTGTGTGAATGTGGATACATGTTCCTTCGCAATTTTGTCCCTCAGTTCCGGAGCCGCCGGACTCGAAATCAGCCTTAGATTGGCGCTCCCAACTTCTCGCGTCGTCTGCTACGTTGAGCGCGATGCCTATGCCTGTGAAGTCTTGGCTTCGCGCATCGAAGACGAAAGCCTGGATGAAGCACCTATTTGGTCGGATTTACGAACCTTCGATGGCCGACCGTGGTGTGGAATCGTGGATATCCTCTCTGCAGGCTTCCCTTGCCAGCCTTGGAGTGCAGCGGGAAAGCGTCTCGGCACGATCGACGATCGATGGATTTGGGACGACATCGCTCGCATCGTTCGCGAGGTTGAGCCCGAATGGATCTTCCTGGAAAACGTACCCGGCCTTGTTCGGGGAGGGCTGGAACACGTTCTCAGAGACCTGGCCCTATGCGGGTTCGATGCGGAATGGGATGTGTTTTCGGCGGCGCAAGTCGGCGCACCGCAGATTAGAGAACGGGTGTTCATCCTGGCCCACGCCAAAAGCAGGGGATTCGGGGTCGAACAAGAGCCTATCTCCCAACGCAACGGTACGTCCATCGTTACGCCGAATCAATTCGCTCTGGCCCACACCAACGGGCATGGACAGCCACGGCAGTGGGGCATCCAAGAACTACCCCAGCAGGGGCAGGTCGCACGCAGGGATGACGCTGACCGATGCGACGGCGAGGGGCGCGATGTGGCCGACACCGAAATCATCGGACGCCGATCACGGAGGGCCGAACCAACGGGACAGCAAGGGCAAGATGGCGTTACCGGGGATGGCGAACCACTGGCCCAGCCTGATGAGTGCGGATGCTTCGCGGGGGAGCGAGACGTTCAAACGAGGCAACCCGACACTCTTGGGCTGTTCCCGCCAGGCCCTTCCGAACTCGACGAGTGGCGGCGCGTCCTCGAGGTCGAGCCGAGTCTTGAACCCGCGATTTGTCGAATGGCTGATGGGCTGGCCCCTGGGTTGGTCAAATCCAGCCTTGCCTATCAAATCGATCAGCTTCGCGTCTTGGGAAATGGAGTCGTCCCATTGGTTGCGGCAGTTGCTTTTGCGGTTTTGTGGCAGCGACTTGTTACCGGTTGATAGCGTGATTCAACCATTACTATCGGAGGCAATACCTTGACGCTCACAATCCCTTCAGAAATCCAACAAGCAATGTCACAAGGTGCTGCACTCGCTATCAGCATTTCAGGTGGCAAGGATTCGCAAGCAATGTTGAACGTTCTCGCAGCAGAGTACAAGCGTCAAAACTGGTCAGGGCCAATCTACGCCATTCACGCGCACCTTGGCAGGGCGGAATGGCCGCAGACACTGGGGCACTGTGAGAAGATCACGAGGGATCTGGGCATTGAGCTGGTCGTCGTCTCCAGGCCCCAAGGCGACCTGGTGCAGGAAATTCACGATCGAATGGAGAAGGTCGCGGGCACCTACAAGCCGCATTGGCCCAGCGCCACGAACCGCTATTGTACTTCAGATCAAAAACGAGGGCAGATCGACAAAGTTATCCGAGTGCCGCACTGGCCTAGCTCGACCAGTCGCTATTGCACATCGCACCACAAGAGCAATCAGATCGACAAGGCGATTCGTTCACACTGGCCAAGTTCGACGCAGCGGTATTGCACAGCGGATCAGAAACGAGATCAGATAGTCAAGCAGCACCGTCAGCATCGCTTGGTCGTTGCGGCAATGGGGCTAAGGGCAGAGGAGAGCCCAGCTCGAGCGAAAAAGCAGGCCGCCTCTGTCTGTTCTAGAACGACGTCGACCGTATTGAAGGGATTGCTCCCTGGCGAAGCTCTTGCCAAGCAGCAATCCAATCAACATCTAACCATCGACTGGCTGGCGATTCACGATTGGAAAGTTGATGATGTTTGGGATGCATGCGGAACCGATAGAGATGCATTGGAGATACGCCGAGGGCTGTACAGGGAAGGGCTGAAACTCCGGTCGCTTGATGGCTGGCCTGCCCATCCCGCTTACGTCTTCGGCAATGAGCGGCTGAGTTGCGCAATCTGCATACTCGCTTCGAAAAACGACATCATCAACGGCGCCAAGCACAATCCCGAACTGTATCGCGAGTATGTTGCGATGGAGCGGGAGAGTGGGTTTACCTTTCGACATGGCTTCGCGCTGGAAAGTCTGGGGAGTGAATTAGAGTTAGCGGAGGTGCTATCTTGAATGACTTAACATTCCGCCAGTTACAGCAAGAACAACGTGCCTGGATACAGTACAACTTTCCAGGACGTCATGACTTTCAGCCACTATTAGGCGTAGTCGAAGAACTGGGCGAATTGGCCGAAGCGACCGATGATCCTCGCTTGCTGGAACTAACAAAGAAGCTAGGAAAGCTAGCGCACAGCCACCTAAAGCGAGTGCAAGGGATTCGAGGCACAGCTGAGGAACACCATGCCAAAGCCAAGGATGCAATCGGTGACATCGTGGTGTTTCTGTCGGATTACTGCTCGGCTTGTGGCTACGACTTCCAGGAGATCATTGAGACGACTTGGGCAGAAGTGAAACAGCGAGATTGGCAGAAAGACAAACTGCGAGGCGGCAGTGAGAGCGTACCGTGTTGGAGTGAGGCGAAATGCTAACCGTAATTCCTGACACTAACCATTCGGGCTTCTATCTCGTGAAACCGCCCAACGATGGCGGCACTGCGGCTGTCGTAATAAACACTAGCGACGGGTTGGTTTGTTTGTCCCATTGGTGCAATAGCGGGAATATGCGATGCGAACACTGCGAAGCTGTTGACATATACCGTCAGGAGAGACGGGGAAGAGGTGAGAAGTGAGTGGCAATGTGATCTACGAGCCAAGAGGCAGAGCCAGGGAATACGCAGAGCTGGCGGCTAATTTGTATCGAGGTTGCGAGCACGGTTGTCTTTACTGCTTTGCTCCTGGCGCCACCCATCGAGAACGGGCGGCATTCCATAGCCAGGTTGCACCGCGAGAAGGCGTCATGGAGAAGTTCAAGCGGGACTGCGAAGTGCTGAAAGGCTCTGGCAAGTCAGTGCTGCTCTCTTTCACGTGTGATCCGTATACACCTGTGGATGTTGAGTATCAACTGACCCGCCAAGCCATTGAGACGCTACACGAGCACGGTTTGTTCGTCCAGATACTCACCAAGGGCGGCAACCGAGCTCGAAGGGACTTCGATTTATTGGGCAAGGGCGATGCGTTCGCAACTACGATGACCTTTCATACAGGGATTGATTCGCGCCATTGGGAACCCAACGCAGCCGAGCCGATTGATCGAATGGACACTATGAAGGTTGCCCACATACTCGGCATTCCGACCTGGGTGTCACTAGAGCCCGTAATCGATCCTGAGCAAACGCTCTCCATCATTCGCGCCACTCACGAATATGTTGACCTCTTCAAGGTTGGCACGCTAAATCATCACCCGCTAGCGAAGCAGATAGACTGGCGGGATTTTGGTATGAGGGCAGTTGAGTTGCTGGGGAGGCTAGGATGCAAGTATTACCTCAAAGAGGATTTAAGGAAGCACTTGGGGCCTGAGCCCATTCAGGAATACCCGCAGGAGGTCAAAGCGTAATGCAATCCGACCCAACCGCACCGTGGCGCATCTCAGCCTTGTACTCTGACGGCGGCGTCATACTTCACAATCCTTCAAACATCGGCGGGACTTACGCTTGGTGTCATGTCGAAGATGATCAGATCGTCGATCACGGCAGCAGCATCATCCTCGCAACATTGGACATGCAGATAACCAATAACGTTGCGGAGTATGTCGCCGCTGTGTCGGCACTGGAATCGGTTCCTAACAATTGGTCAGGCTATCTATGCTCAGATAGTCAAGTCACTCTCGGTCGTTTGTTTCAAGGCTGGAAGCTCGACGGCATTCCTTCTGAGTGGGCGCGACGCGCAACAGATGCGCTGTTTCGGCTCGGAGACGTTCGAGGGATTCTCTTGCAGGGGCATCCGAACAAAGCAGACTTGTTGCGAGGCGTTGGAGCAAAGCGGAACCTGCCAGTGTCGAAATGGAATGTGCACTGCGATAGGGAATGTCAGAGGCAGGCGGGGTTGTGTTTGGAGAGGGTGAGGGCGTGAACGAGAAGTATACCGCTATTAGTGAACTTGTGGAACACGCCGAAAACCTAGAACGGGAACTCGGTCAATCGTGGCGAACGGACAGGGCATGGGCAGGCGCAGAACTGCTTGACGAGATGCAAAAGCTAAAGGCTGAGGCTGCAGTTTTGCGTGATTTCCTCGCAGAGTTTGTGGATGACTATAAGTTGCGGCAAAGGCTGTCGCATCCAGAATATCGTGCCAAGCAATTCAATAGATTGCTACGGGGCGACATGTTGTATCAGCAGGCTTGTGAAGTGCTCAAGTCCACCACCGCAGGCCGTGACCTTCTGGCTGAGTTACTGAAGCTGCGCAAGGATATGACTGACATAATCATGGTGAGTGGGCAATCGGATAATCTGGAATCTAGTGCCCAAAGCGTTATTGATGGCATCAACACCATGCGTCGCGTGGTTGAGGAACTACAAGCTGACAAGGCAGACCTACTCGCGAGGTTGGAGCGATTGGAGGATGTGGCCAACGCAGCACGAGAATATTTGTCTGCGTGTCCTCCCGGCCACGCTAATGAGTTGAGAAGGTTTGTGGAAGCGCTGGAGGTGGAGTGATGGCGGATTTCAAGATGAGTTATTTCAACGAAGATCAGCAAGAATATATGCGGTACTTGGCTACCTTGAAGCCAGAGGAAAAGTGCGCTTGTGGCTGGGGCAAGAAAGGCCAGTGCTATTGCCCGAAGGATTTGGAGTACCAGAAAGCACAACGCTTGGAAAGCGAGGGGGAGTGATCTATCTATCTGGCCGTGTCGCACAAACTATGCTCGCTAATCCTCGTCCCGACCTGGGCGTGATGTTACAACCAGGGATGGGTAACGCAATACCTTTTCTGTTTATCAGCAGAGGCCTCTGAAGTTGTTTACCGTTGCCTAGCCTGTGAGGGGTTAATGATTGACGCCGATTCCATACCCGTCAAAATAGTGAAGTGCCACTCTTGCACTCGCTGGCGATCATACGAATCGATCTATATCGACATAAAAGCTCACAAAGTGCGCAAGGAACTGAACGAAGGTTGCGAATTGTGTACGACGTCGACGATTTGCGGGGAGAATTATGAAGCGAAAGAAAGTCCTGTTGCTTGATGTAGACAGCCGAATACCCAATTTGGCTCTGATGCGGATCTCCGCATATCATCGAGCACGAGGCGATGTTGTATCTCTCCATCCGAGTGGCAAGCCTGATGAGGTTTACGTTTCCTGTGTCTTCTCGAAGCACAGACGAAAAGCGGAGGCGCTGCGTCAAATCTATCCCGATGCTGTGATTGGTGGAAGTGGCTGGGATTTGTCGGTCGCTTTGCCCAGCGAGATCGAAGCGATAAGGCCCGATTATGACCTTTACGGCATAGATTACGGCATCGGGTACACCTCGCGTGGTTGCATCAGGCGTTGCAATTTCTGCGTCGTACCCCATTATCATGGTGCATCAAAATGCGGGGAGGGAACAGCGCTGCTTTTCTCGATGGGTGAATCGGCGAATCTACAAATCGTGTAAATGGGCGGACTATTTGTACTGGAATCGGAAGAAGTTGCAATGGGAGATGGCGATATGATGGAGGTGAACCGTGAAGCTAATCAAGTATTGCCCTGTGTGTGGGGCTCCGCTAGTCATTAGGACGAACCGAGAGACAGAAGAGCAGTTTCTTGGATGCAGCCAATATCCAAATTGTAAGCATTCAGAGCCTCTTCCTGAGAGTATGAAGCTTATGGCGATGGGCGCTCAGATGCTGCCGGGATTTGAATGAGAGACCTGAATCAGCTCTACCGCTACTCTTGGCGCAAGTGGCCACATCAACAGAGAAACCACGGGCGACTTTGTAAGCTCCTGGCTTGTGGAAAGCTGAACAATGCGCTGGTAGAGTTTATCGACGACGGCGAGCAAGTCGTGATCGATCGAAGGGCTTTGAGGAAGGTGAGGAAATGAGACATCTACGCATCGGCTTATCCTGGTCTTTGGTGCCTTTCTTGGTGGGTTTTTTGATTCTCTCGGCAATCAGTTGTTTTGGTGTCCTGATGCTCGCAGCCGCGATCGACGATTTATTGAGCAACGGGCGGCGGGATGTTGAGATTAAGGGCTACGAGGAGATGTGATGGCGCTACTTAACTATTCCACGACGATCAGCGTGGACAAGACACTAGGCGAGATTCAGGGCTTGCTCGCTAGGCACGGAGCGAGGTCAATCTATACTGATTACGACGGGCAAGGAAACCCAACGGCGATATCGTTTCTCATTGCCACGGCGTTCGGGCAGCGAGAGTTCAGGCTACCCGCCAACATCAAAGCAGTCTACAAGGTGATGATGGAGCAGCGTCGACAGGGTAAGATTCAGCCGCGATTCGTCAACAAGGAACAGCCGGCTAGGGTCGGCTGGCGCATCATCAAGGACTGGCTGGAAGCCCAGCTCGCCATCATCGAAACGGAGATGGTCTCTTTCGACGAGGTTATGCTGCCTTATTTGATCGCCGACAGCGGCCACACGCTGTATCAGTTGATGGTGGAAAAGAGATTGGTTTTGCCAGAGCCGAGGTGAGGAATGATGCTAACAACGCGAACCTTTGAGCAGATCGATGTCGAATACCAGTCTATCCGCACCCAGCTCCTGGAAAGCATTAAGCGTGGTGAGCTGCCCAAGAAGCGGATAGCGCTGAGAGAGAGGTACAGGAAGTTGGGAGAGGAACGGGAAAAGGCGAGCAAATCTAAGCAGGAGGGTTGATGTGATCGAATTGTCCGACATAACTAACAACATTCCTGACGCAGATCCACAAGTTGATCCTGAGAAGGCGAACGCCTTTGAGACGCTGCTGGAACTTCTCAACCCTGCTGAGCGGGAAGTCGTTGACTTGCGTTTCCGTGCAGGAATGAAGGTGGTGGAGATTGCTACAGAGCTTTCTGTCTCTGAGCGCACCGTGATTAGACGCCTCAAAAGAGCATATGGGAGAGTGCGAGAGTGGGTGAGGGAGTGACTGACAAATTCTCTTCCGACTGGGCCGACACAAAAGAAGGCCCTTGTCCACACAAACAGGGGGAGAACTGGACTTGCGATTGGCACAGAGCCTTCGGGCCAATCATCTGCAATCTTGTCGATATGGAGCTTGGCGCTAAGACCTGTCGACGTTTCTACCGGATGTGCGAGTTGCGTGAGTTGATGCCTGAGTTGTGGGGCAAACCTTGTTGCATCGAGTGGGCAGTCTTGATGTTGAATTGTGCTGAGGAGGATGGCCACATGGCCGGCGTGGTGGATGTGCGTATCTACCCGAACGACGGGAAAAATGTATGGCGCAACTACAAGCGGGTGAGGCTGAGGCATTGTCCGTTTTGTGGGGCGGAAAAGCCACAGAGAGGAAAGTGATATAATAGGCAGAATTGGACACCAGGAGGTTACATTGGAATCGCAGGAAATGGGTACTTGTGAAGTGTGCGGCAAGCCTGCTACTTCGATTGTTGTTGATCTGAAAGAAGTGTACGATCCTCATTTCCGTCAGTGGGAGCCCCATTCTCAACACAAGTTTTGCGATGAGCATAAGCGGCCAAGTCTACGTTATTCAGTACTTGGGAGAATTCAAGAGTCCATTTGAGGTGCGCAAATGTTCAACTACAGTGAAGGGATGGGCCAAGGAAACAGGCATTGCGTTTGGCTGGTTTTCAAGGCAGATCGGAGAGGCGGACGTGCTCGTATTTCGCATCGGTTGCGAGATGTGCGGATTTTTTGTTGAGAAGTCTATCAGTCCGATTGAGATTCGTTTCTATCGTGGCGGCGTAGTCGACTTTCAATCCCAGGTCAGAAAAGTTCAGGCGAGAGGTTGGGCGGCATAGCTGTCCGCATTGGCTGGACTTCCGCACTAAACGAGGCGAATACGTGCCAGGCGATGAGGGCGTTTTCCCCTTTGAAGATTTATCTGATGAGACCCGTAAATGGTTGGTAGAACTGCGTATTCGCAAGATGAAAGGCGAACTAAACCTCGATTGCCCCGACTGACTTTGCAAACTTTCCCCCTAAAACCTGTCACTTTTTGCCTGTCAAGTCTGTATACTTAGTGTAGAGACAACAAACAGAGGTGCTCAGATGACAGAGCTGAAAACCATCCAGGCGAGAAATCCACGACGAATGAGTGCGCCGCCAATCGCACGACGTGAAATAAATGCGAAACTCGACGAAAGCGCTTTAGAACAACTTGACCGAATTGAGCGAGAAGCCGACCTGGAAGAGAGTGGGAAACCAGTTTCCAAGAGAGCTGATCCCATCCCCTTTCAACCCGTGCCGATAGCGCCAAGCGCTCCAGGTTCAACGCTGACTGATACGACGGTTCCCTGGACGCCCTCACTACAGCCGACACAGCAGCCGGCCGGCGATTGTGTTGGCCAGCTAATCGCACAGGGTTTCTCCGAGGAGCAGGCGCAGATGGTCTGTCAGCAATTCGACGTGGGGAATATAGCTGCATCCCTCTTGCAAGAAGAGGACGACGACTCATCTGGTCTTATGCTCAGTCCGATCATAAACACGAAGCGAGTGCGTCCCTCTGTGCTATCTGCAAAAGAGGAAAAGAGCCCAGAGCGATTTGCTATACTCTTCGCCTGGGTGAGAAAAGAGTATCCTAGCTTCACTCGCGAAGCGCAGATAGAGATAACACGGAAAGCACTTTCCGTGAATACTGAGGAGTAGATAAGTTCAACCTACGAGGTGTTATAATGCCAGCACGCATTTCACAGAATAGACACGACGGGCCTGGCGCTCAGGCATTCGAGCGTTTTATGGAAGCGATGATAAAAGGCGAGGGGGACGACGATCCTGACGAGTTGACCTTGAAGCGAATGGCCCAGAAGATAGAGGACATCAAGCAGGTTTTCCGCGAACGGGCATTGGGCCAGCAGGACGCGCAGGCCGATGCAGTGTATTCCGTGAGTGAGCACATTTCCTGTGAGAGCTGCTCTCTCTGGAATGACGAGAAGCGTCGCTGCAAGGTCGAAGCAAATCTTGCCGGCGATGCCCTCATGGCACGCGTTCTTGCCAAGGGTTGCAATGTTTATTCGAAGCGTTCAAGCGCGATGACACTGCGACCTGTTGGTGCAATTCGCCAAGCATCGGTGGCTGGCGACATCAAGCGAGAGGCGCAGAAGCAGCCTGAGAAGCAGCCTGAGAAGCCGAATGTAGAGGGCGGCTTCGCAGTGCTGAATGCTTCCCATCGCAATGCGCCGATCCGTAGGAGGGAATAAATGGCTCGAAGATTCTCAATGGTCAATCTCTGGCCAGTGGTTAATTACGATGAGAAGATGGAGCGAACCGCCGAGAGGAATCGCGTTAGCTATGTGCTTGGCGAGAACGACACGCCAGTCGACGAGAAAATCGCTAGTTGCGAGGATGCGGGGTGCCGCTTCTGTGACGATTCTGAACTTGCCTGCCACGAGAACGTAGAGCAGCCTGTCTCGCTTGCTCAGGTTGCGAGTTGTGTCAGGTGGGAGAACGGCACGGCCCAAAGAAAGAGCGTCGCTCTTTCCGAAGAGTTTCAAGCCGTTGTTGACAGCCTGTCGGGTGCCGTTAGGGATGCAGCCAAGCGACTTGAAAAAGTAGCTTCTGATTTGTATTATTCCGAGGATAAGCTGACAGGCGTTGATAACTTGTCTGTTGATAACTTGTCTAGCGTCGTGCGTGAGGTTTCTGATATCGGTCAGGGTTTGATGGATTCTGCGGACAATGTATGGCCGTCGTTGAAATTGCCTAAGGCTAGCGGGAAAGAGACTGCCGTGTCAGACAAGCAAAACGAATCTTCTATGAGACTTGCCCATCCTCACATTGCCACTGTCGCGGCTCAGTTGCGCTTGTCTGGTTACGGCCAATCCTTAATCAATCGCATCGTCGCCTCTTCGTCGCCAGCTTTTCTCTTCCGTATTGCCGAGTGCGCCAAGACCGGTCGCAGGATACCTGAAGCCATTATTATGGCTCAGCTAGCAAGGCAATCAGCCGACCAGTTAAAAAACACCTGGGAGGATTTCAAGGCTGGCCGAAGGGTTGCTAGTAAACTCCAGCGTGTCAGTTACGACACTTACGAGCAGAAGTTTGATGCTGAGCGGGGCATATTGGCATCGAACTTGGCCTACCTGGGCAGGAGAGCTGACGATTTGCGTCGCGCCGATATCGCCTCTGCCTCTCAATTCTTCGACGACATCCAGAAGGCATTGCAGGATGCAAACTCCTCTCTGGTTGGTATGCTGGAAGCCTGGCAGCAATGGGATAATTACGAGCGCAGCGTGCCAGGCGATGAAAAGCAGACGGCAAGCAAGAAGCCTTCCAAGGATGTCAGGGCTAACAGGTACGTCGACGACATCATCGGGGACATGATGAGCGAGCCGGGCATGAAGTTGTCGCTGGACAGGTACGACTTTGACGATATGGCCGACGAAGCCCTCAAGGCTACTCTGGGGAAAGCTGGGATGCAGGGGGCCTACGAGCTTGGCGACAACGGCGTTGAGCGAGGTGAAGCAACTGATGAGGACATCATCGCCGATGCCAAGAAGCTAGGGGTAGATACCGAGGGCAGAAGCATCGCGGACATTGAAGCCGATGTATTGGCCCTGCTGACCTTCGATGGAAGGGTCAACTTCCACGACGAGTTTACGGAGCGGGTGCATGATGTGATGCCCGACATTGCGTATGACTTGCGAGGCGAACGCAAGGCGCAGAAACCTGCGGGGGAATGAGGAGATTGAAATGCCAAATCAGGTTGACGATAAAAAGGCTCAGGGCGCTGAGAGAACTGCAGAGGCGGTTGTCGAGTTGAGAACACCTGACATCGTTTCCGATTTGCAGGAGTTCTTGCAGAACAAGCGCAAGATTGAGGAGTTACAATCGCAGGTCGAAGCGATAGAAGTCAGACAAGAGGCGATTAAAGGTCGCTTGCTGCCAACTCTCAAAGATATCGATGGTCATATGATTCGTTTTGGAGATGTGGCGTTCAAGTATCTCAAGACATCGCGTACAACTGTTTCTTGGAAAGAGGCATTCAAACTGGTGTTATCCAAGGTGAACGCTCAGACCAAGGCTGTCATGGAACAGACTGTCAAGGATATGTCCAAGACGACCGAATATGAGAACATCAAACTTGATGTGGCTCGGAAGAACCTTTCTGCTGGCCCACTTGATTTCCTGAGGGATATCTGGGATAAACTCACTGGAATGTGGCAGAAGTTCAGTGACTTCCTGAGCAACGCGACGGATGAGTTGGAGAGCTTGGGTGAACCGCCTGTGCCAGAGGAGGCGCAAGCCTCTCGCAATCCCCTTGTGAGGATGGATGCTGAATCGGAGTCGGCGGCTAACGAGTTCCTTGCTGATTACAGGGAGCATCGGGAGAGGTGCGCGGAGAGGTGCAAGCAGAATCGTTGGAGTGCATCTAATTGTCAGCGTGTTGGATTGACGCCGATAAAGCGGACTAGGTACGGGGACGCTTAGCCTTATTGCTGAGGGAAGTTGCCGAGGGAAGTTGCCAATGCCAGGGAAAGTGCCTTCAGAGGTAGCAAGGGAACGGGAAATGCGCGCCTGGGAGATGCGCCAGAAGTACTTCACGCATCGGGAGATAGCTGCGGTTCTTGGCGTTACCCATCAGGCCGTTACGGCGATGCTTCATCGAATGGCCAAGCGTTACCTTGCCAAGAGTGACCAACTCATTGAGACCGAAAAGTTCACTCAACTTGAGCGCTTAGAACGTATCGCCCAAGAGGCAGAGTTGGCCTGGGAACGCAGCAAGCTAGACGCTGAGAAGATCGTTACTATCATGGGTCGGCAGATTGTCAAGAAGGATGGCACCATGATCAATTTGCCTGATGAGGTGAGAACAGAACGAGTAGCCCAGGCCGGCGATCCGCGTTTCATGGAGCAACTTCGAGGAGCCTTGGCCGACGTCCGTAAGATTTGGGGTATCGATGCTCCGAGCAAGACCGAGTTGACAGGTAACAAAGAAAAGCCCGTGGTCATTAAGACGGTCGTGGCTGAGATTCCTGCAGGATTGGCTGAGGTCAACAATGTATGAGTGGCTTTTGGGATGTAACGCCGAAGGGCGAGATGCGTTTACACTTGCACGAGGGACAGGCGAGGGCATGGCTTTCCAAAAGGCGCTTCGTTTTTATGTTGGCAGGCACCCAGTCCGGAAAAACTGTATTTGGCCCGCATTTCCTGTACAGGGAGATAAGAGAGACTGGCCCGGGCGATTATCTGGCTGTCACGCCGACCTTTCCGCTTTTGAAGTTGAAGATGCTGCCCGAATTCCTGGCGCTTTTCAGGGACACGCTGCGCCTAGGCGAATGGAAAGCGGGAGACAGGGTATTCCAGTTTCACAGGGAGCCGACGCGGGTAATCTTCGGCAGCGCCACGCATCCAGAGAGCCTGGAAAGCGCCACAGCCAAAGGAGCCTGGCTCGACGAAGTGGGGCAGGACGATTTCAAGCTAGATTCGTGGGAAGCAATCCTCCGGCGACTGTCGCTGCATAGGGGGCGAGTGTTGGGGACAACGACCTTGTATAACGTGGGTTGGCTGAAGCAACAAATCTACGATCCCTGGTTGAGGGGTGATTCAGACATCGACGTGATTCAGTTTGATAGTCTGGCTAATCCCGCCTTTCCCCGTGACGAATACGAACGCGCCCAACGCACGCTTCCCAACTGGAAGTTTCGCCTTTTCTACCAGGCACTCTTTACGCGCCCAGCGGGAATGATTTACAGTGATTTCGTCGACGAGTACCGTGAGCAGGGCGGACACAAGGTTACACCGTTTCCGATTCCATGGCAGTGGCCGTGCTATGTCGGCGTGGACTTTGGCCCAGTGCACACAGCGCTTGTCTGGGTAGCCGAGGACAACACCCGTTACCCAAGCGCGTTTTACGTTTACAGGGAGAGCTTGGAAGGGGGCAAGACCAATCGCCAACACGCAATGCAAGCTCTGGGCCTTGCCAGGCAAGAGAACGTCGTTAAGTGGTTTGGCGGCGCCAAGTCAGAAGGTGCACTTCGCGAGGAGTGGGAGTTGGCAGGTGTGCCAGTCCAGGCTCCCTTTGTCAGTGAAATCGAGTTACAGTTGGATAAGGTCATCGAGTTGTTGAAGCAGCATCGGCTATTCGTCTTCGACACATGTAAGGGCCTCCTGGACGACATTGCAACGTACAGTCGAAAGGTGGACGCAAGCGGACAACCGACAGACGAGATTCGTGATGACAACAAGTATCACTATGGCGCTGCTCTGCGTTACGTCATAAGTGGGCAGCTGGAGGCGACGCAGAACCAGGGTATCGTGCTTGGTGTTAGAATGAGGAGGCGATAATTGTTGGCTAAATCTGGGCCAATGGTGAATGAGACGGCGCCTTCGGAGACTGTATCTGTGCCTTCTTTGTCGGCATTGACTGTCGGCCTGAGCCAAGAAGAGCAGGAAATAGTCCATCACTTGCGTTCTCTTATTGGCCATCTCCCTACAGGTTGGGGGGATATCACGTGTACGATTCAAGTGCGCGATAATCGAATTGCCCACTTCCGAGCAAATTTGATGATGGATGTAGCTGTTGGCAAAGTGCGACGTGAGAGTGCCGACATGGCGCTGAAGGGGGCAAGAAGATGATTTGCTGTCGTTTCTGCAAGTTCTTCGATGTGCAGGTCGGTAAAATCGGATACTGCACTCATCCGAGGCGCTACGATAAGTTCACGAATGCCAACTTTACCTGTGCCAGATTCGAAGGGGCGGGGATGCGCCCCGCAGATGCAGTAGAGCAACAAGTAGCGGTTGGCGCATAATCCGGTCAACTAAATAACTAATCGGTTGTCGAAGAACGAAGCCGACTTGTCCAGTCCTTTTCAAGAAGGGGTAGTAGGTCGGCTATTTGTTTGAGGTGAGAAATGTCAGGTTTCAGAAGTGAATTAGAGGCGTTGGAGTTTGAGTTACCGCAAACTCGCTATCCGTTGGAATTGACTGTCGCGGTGGCTGGCACGAAGGTCGATGGCGTGTTTGGAACAATTGTCAACCACATCTCGATTATCAGTGATAAGGCTATCTGGGTGCACGAAACCGATCCAACGGTGGCGGCGACTGGTGTGGCAGGCGGTCGAATCTACGTTGCAGCGAACGAGAGGCGGGTTGTGGCGTGGAACAGCAATGCGGTTTCCGTGGTCAATGCGGTCGCGGCGGAGAATCCGAAAGTTTACGTTGAGGGCTGGGTGTAGTGGTTGAAATGTGGCAGTGTGAGGTGATGCGACGGGATGGACGAAGAAGCGAATGGCGTACGCAAGGTTAGGAGACAAGTCGGAGTGGGCAAGAAGCAAGGCGTGGTGAAGACCAAGGTTATAAGTGATAAGGTCACCAAGTACGGCTCCATTGGCTACACCGTGCGTATGCGCGAGAAGATGTATGAGCCGGGGCTGACTAGCTCTAATATCAACATTCCGCATGACCCGACAGAGCAGCGCAAGTGGTTGCGTTACTTCTACATCTCAGATGCGTATTTCGGGCACCTTATCGACTTCTTCTCGGAGTTCCCGCAGACGGGGACACATAACACGCACCCTGACCCTGCTATCAAAAAAGCCTACGACGAACTCTGTGCGCGCATTGATATTGATACATATCTCCGTGACATCTTTTTTGACTATTACCTGTTCGGCGATGTTTTCCCCTTTGTCTATATTAATCCATCTTCGGGCGAGGTGACCGAGACGACGCTACTCAATCCCGATGATGTGGTCGTCAAACGAATTATTACGTCCGACAAGGAGCAACTATATATAATTCCACCACAGGAATTAAAGGATGTGGTGTCTAGTCGCAAGCCAAAGGAACTCTACGACAGGCTTAGCGCTGACCAGCGCTATTACATCAGAAATAATCAGCCGATTCCATTGAACCCGATGCAGGCCGACCACTTGAAGCGGGGCAACTCGCGCTATTCTCTGACGGGCGCGGCGCCTGGCTTCCGTGTGTTCCGCGCACTCATTCAACGCGACAAACTCCGAGATGCGCAGTGGGTCATGGCCGACAGGTTCACGACGCCCATCAGGATTTTCGCTTTGACAGGAATCGACGGGCAACGTCCTCCGACGAATAACGACGTGCTCGCTTTCATGAATATGTTGGAGATGGCTGACGATGATCCGAGCCAGGCCGTCGTAACGAACTTCAACGTCAACGCGCAATTGCTCGGAACGTCGAGTCAATGGGGGCACATTTACCAGGATATCAATTCCCTGGTAGACGAGTTTCTGGTCAGCTTCGGCGTCAACCGTTCCTTGATTACGGGCGGTGAAGTGACTTACGCCAATGCCGCCGTTGGGCTGGAAGCGCTCATTCGTCAGTTCGCCACGGCGCAGCGCCTCGTGGCGCGGGTGATTGAGCGACTGATTTACGAGCCTTTCGCCAAGCTGCAGGGTTTCGTCGATAAAGACGGCAATCCCTGGCCGGCGGATCTCGAGTGGAATAAGCTCGTTGACGACGAAGCCAAGAAGCAGGAGTTACTGAAAGGCTTGCGCAGTATGGCGCCTCCGCACATCTCTGCCAAGACGATGCTTAACGCTTACGGCCTAGACAGTGCCACTGAGGCTAAGGAAATCGAGAAGGAACGTAGTAGCGTGTTTGATGCGAATGCGCCGAGGGATGCGCTGCCGAGTCCCGATGAATCGTTTGACGAGGACTTGGGTACTGGCGGAATACCTACTGGCGAGCCTGTCGATGAGGAAGCACCAAGCGAAGTTCCTGTGGGTGGAATTCCAGGGGAGGAGAATGCAGAGCCTGTGCCTTTTGTACAGAAGCAGCAATCCAAGCGAGCGGCAAAGCAAATCGCTAAACTCGCGGGAATGCTTGGTGTTGACGAGTTGAACGAAGTTTTGGAGAAACACGGTTATGGGTTGGTAGCACTGTGAGCGAGACGAAGCTAAAACGTAGCAAGGGAGGCATTATGGTGGCCAGTGACATAGAAGTACTAGCAGAACGTATCAAGACACTGGAAGCGAGCAACAATATATTGGCGGCCAAAGTAGACAAGCTAACTGATGCGATGAACGCAGTTAATTTGTCACTTGCGACAGGTAGCCTCACGTTTGCGGCGAAGGCCGACCTGGAAACATTGCGCAATTCCCTCACGGGCTATGTTCGAGTTGAGGGGTGTCAGGAAAAGATGACAGCTAAGCAGGATTCCGCACCACTGCGTTACACGTGGCAAACGATCACGATGCTCGGTAGTGTAATCATGGCTGCTAGTGCCATAGGTGCCATGATTGCCAGATTTATTTGAGACTGTGCGCTGTGAGGTGTGACCGTGAACGCTCCGCAACTACGGCATGGCTTCGAGCCTTGCCCAAGGTGCATCGGCGGTCAGATACTCAATTCGTACGGGCGCCGTTCATGTTTGCAGTGTGGGCATGAGCTACATAACGATTCAGTTTGCATAAAGGCTTTGCGGGAAAAGACGATAGGCGAAAAACGATTTAGGGGTAAGTGGCGAAGATGAGTTACTTTTTAGGGAAGCTTCCTAAGAAGCAGGATAGTCGCAATCTCTTAGCACTCAGCTACCTTCTGCCGGGCGTCAAGGTGCCCAAGTCCTTCGACTACGAGAAACAGGTCAAGGGGCCATATCCGACGCTCGATCAGTGTGACGTGCCAGCATGTACAGTGTTCAGCTCAGCTTCGTCGCAGATGCGTTTCGAGAAGAAAGAGCAGGGCAAGATCATCGTTCCTCAGTTTGTGGACTTGGTGACTTTCTACAATCAGTTCGCCCAACCGGGTGGTGGTGCCTTTATCCTCGACGTGCTGAAGGCATGGCGCAAGGACGGCTTGCCTTTTGAGCAGAGCAAGTACTGCATTGATGCTTTTGCCGAGGTTGCGATTGAACCTGACATAATCAAACAGGCACTCTACACGTTCGGGCTTTGTGAGATCGGTGTACAGGTCACACAGCACATGATGGACGTGCCTGACGGTGGCAAGATTGACCTGAAAGGCGACCAGGCTATCTTGGGCGGACACGCCATGTGCGTTGATGCATATAGCTCCGTTGGTTTGCGCGTCGTTGACACGTGGGCAGGTTTCACAAAGAGGCGGACAATGACTTGGGCCTATGTGCGGAAATATATGGACGAGTGTTACTCGCTAGTCGATGCCAAGGACGCCAAGGTCAGGGAGTTGGTTGACGTGGAGCGGTTGCTGGCTGATTTGAGGCAGTTGGTTGGGGAGGTGATTTGATGCAGGAACCGCAAGTCATCGAGCTTACCGCTTCCGATGTTCATTGGCCGATGGACAATAATCCGCCCTATCTGATGATTGGCGGCGGCAGATACCCAAGGCGCACCAACATCGATCCATTCCCTTGCTATCCGCACGACCTTGGCCTTGTCAAAGACCTGGTTACTGAGATTACGGAGCTTTGGCCTATTCCTTTTGAGACCAAGTTCTATGTGCTGCACTTCGAGACGCCCGATAGGACTAACGGCTGGGCACAGATGGATGCTATCGAGTATGACGGCAAGGGCGGCGTAAAGGAATGGGCCGCATCAATCGCCCTTCAGGGAAAGCGGATTCCTGTTCACCCAGCGATGACCCGATACCTCGTACCGCATGAATGTGGGCATCTGGTAGAGGACGCCATCAACGCCAGCCGTGGCGAGCACGCCGATAATCGGAAGATTCTCCAAGAGTATGCGGCGCTGCGGGGGATGGAGTGTAAGGACTTAGCTGAGGGTGGCACCTGGCATCAGCACGTCGGAGAGATATTCGCCAATGACTTCCGCATCCTGGTTGCTAAGAGGGAGGTAGAGTTCTGGCCGCATTCAGGGATACCGAGGCCAGAGAACCTTGCAGCGGTGATCGAGTGGTGGGAGGCTCGCAAAGCTGAGTTGATGGAGGTGCAAAGTGCCGTGGCCGTGTAGGTTGATTGAAAACCCATTCCGCGAAGGCGGGCCCGGTTCAAAGGACATTCGGATAGGCGATATGTGGTTTGACCCTTGGAAGCTATCCGAAGATTGCCCACCAGCCATACAAGCGGATTTGTCTGAAGAATACCGCCGCGACTGGCAGGGGAAACGGCCTCCGATAATCGTCGTTGTGCCTGGCAAGAACAAGGCGGGGTACCGGTTGATTCCCATTGATGAGCATTACACAAGGCCAGGCGAGACCCACGGCTGGACAGTCACAGGCGAAGCACCGAATATCACGTGCTCACCGTCGATCAATGCCGTAGGAGCCTATCACGGCTTCCTACAAAACGGCGTGCTCAGCGATGACGTTGAAGGACGAACGTATAGCGAGGTGAGTTGATGCCATCTCAGCGATCAATCCACCTTCAGGCAGTCAACGCCAGGTTGCGCAGAAAACGAGAGGAAGTAGCGATGAGCAATACCGTTCAAGGCAAGAGGGTTAACGCAGACGCAAATAAGTATGACTATGGTATGGAGCCGGGCGACTACGGTCAAGACGCCGATGGCATTTGGCATTGTATAACGCCTAATGGATTGGTGGGCACCTTAAGCAACCATAGCGTTCAAGAGCACGAGGACGGCACTATCACCGTCAGTCCTTCAATACTGGTCTGGAATAAGGAGGAGCGTTATCACGGCTTTCTTGAAAGAGGAATCTGGCGAGAGTGCTAACCCTTGTTAGGAGGTAACACCTTGGGCATTATCAAATACATCGACATCAAAGAGTTCGTTGACTTCGGCTTCCTGCAAGAAGTCAATCGTCAGTTCCTGCATCCTTTGGGTTTGGCCTTGGAGGTTGCCGTAAACGACGATGGTTCAATGGCTCTCGGTGGCATATGGGATTATCAAGACGACCCGGAAGGAATGGCGTTTGCTGATGAGGCACTAGCCAATCCTGCCTTCAAGGAAAAGGCCGAGCGTGTCCGGCAATTCCGAATGCAGAAAGCAGAGACACGGCTACCGGCTTTGGGGTATGTCGTGCAGCCGGTGGATATCGGGTCATTTGTGGTTGAGGATAGCATGCCTGATTAAGGGCAACAAAAATAAATGGAGGTAACATCAATGGACATTCGCTACGAGTTCAACAAGAGGCGAGACAACTTCTGGCTTTGGCTGGCAAAGAGGATGCCTAAGCGCTTCGTGATGTGGTGCGCTATTCGCTTAATTGGCTACGCAACATCGGGCAAGTATGGCAATACCGAAGTGCCGAAGCTCACAGCGATGGATGCGGTGCAGCGGTGGGAGATGGCGTGATGGGTAAGTTTCGCAAGAGGCCGGTAGTTGTTGAGGCGGTTCAACTGAACTGGAAGAACTGGAACGAGGTGTGCGAGTTCTTGGGCGACATCATTTCACCATCCAATCCAGGCAGGAACGTTGAAACATTTTCTGACACTTGCGGCGAGGTTGGCCCGCAGTACATCGAGTTAACAATCCCTACCCTGGAAGGCGATCACATCGCCAAGCACGGCGACTACATCATCAAAGGCGTGAAGGGTGAGTTTTATCCTTGTAAGCCTGATATCTTCGAGCAAACATATGAGGCGGTCGAAGAAGGGGTGGCCCCGTGAAGGCAAGCGAACTAACCGCCATAATAGGACATGTTTAAGCTAACTAAAGGAGAAAGCGTGAAACACTCCTTAGATATTGTACTTGTAACGATAGACCGTACCATCCTAGACGCAGCGTTGGGGAAACTGCCAAGCGTCAACGACGCTGCTGTGTGGACGGCCCAATACGAAGTGAGTAATGTCGTGCTGGATGAGAAGGGCCAATATCGCTGCCACGCGATGGTGCGCTTCCACACATCTGCCGACCGGGACGCCTACTTCGCTACCATTGGGGCGCTGGCTGGCGTGCTGGATGGCTGTCTGCCGGGCTCGATGGTGCGCAAGCACACCTGCGGGCACGATGACGCCAGCGCCTGCCAAGAGGATGTAGTCTACGAGGTGGTCGGACAATGATACGAGTGCAGTACATCTACAGTGAGGCGCTAAAAAAGACGATTGGATGCCGACATGTCGATAACTTAGGTAGAGTAACAACACTGCCCTTGACAGGCAAGACTAACATCAAGGCTATAGAAAACCTGCTCCAGGCTCGGGCGCTGGAGGTGAAGTGATGGCTTGGACGCTCACGGACGGCTCGCAATGGAACTACCGCCAGAAGATCAGTGTCAACACCAACGGCATCGGCTTGGGCGGCAATGTGACTGCGCCGCAAAATATCCACATCGGTAACATTGCGACGTTCATTGGCGGGAACAATTTTTGGGCCAAGGTGAGCAGCACCAGCGGCTACATCGCCGTCACGAGTAGCGATGGCTCAACGGTGCTGGACTACGCCATCAAGGACTGGAATTACGCCGCGCAGGATATGTGTGTTGATGTGGAGCACACCTGGCAGAGCGGGGCCGACACCATCATCTACCTGTACTACGGCTATGTGTCGGGCGGGACGTACCCGAAGGGGGCGAGCGATTTCGCCAATACATACGACGCCAATGCCAGGGCCGTCTACTGCATGAAGGACGACCCGGACAACGGCACGGTGCAGGATTTGACGGCCAACAACTATGACGGCGCCAAAGCGGCGGCAGGTCATCCTGCCGAGGCCGTGGGGGCGGCGGGTAGGGGCCAACTCGGAGATGGCATCGACGACAGCATTAGCGTCAGTTCGCTGATGTTCCCCTACTCCAACAACTTCACCGTGGAGTTCTGGTTCCAGAACAATGGGGACACGTCCTGGGCTTTCGCCGGGGCGCAGGCCGGCGGTAATGCAGGCATCATCTTCGACTTCAACCTACACCTTGCAAACAACATTGGCTTCGTAAAAATAAACGTGTACAATTTATTTTACCCATGGGGCGCAGATAACAACAAGCATCACCTTGCATTTAAACAAACACCTACAGGAATGCATATCTGGATGGATGGGGCAGGCGTGATTAACAACACCAACGGCGCATCGTCCTTAGACCCGAACACAGGTTTCTGTCTCCACGCTCGCAACATATCCGGCAGCGTGGGCGATTGGTTCAAGGGGTTGCTGGACGAGTTCACGGTATCCAATGTCGCCCGGAGCGACGATTGGCTAATGATCCGCTACCAAGGCGTTAATAGACAGGACGACTGGGGTACGGTGGGCGTGAACTATTTGCAGGCAGACACAGCTGAATGTAGTTATATTCCTGAATCGCGTGGGGCTGGTCGCGGCGTTCTAGTTGCCGTCGGAAGGGGGATAGCGTAGATGGAAATTTTCCGCAAACGCAACGAAGCGACTGGGGTTGTTTTCCCCTTGATCGACAGTGCCAACCGTCCAGCATTCAAAACTGTGGCGACACTGGCGGCAGGCGACGTTAAGATCATCTCGCATTCAGCAGGTGCTTGGCAAGCGGCAGCGAACACGGCAACCACAACACCTACTGAACTAGGGCTGGGGTACTACTATTTACCACTGACGGCGGCGGAGCTTAACCCTGATAATTCGCAGTATCCAGTCATTATTGTCTGTCATGACGCGGTGGGGGCACAATGGGATGACCAGTCTATTGTAATTTGGACGCGGGATGTCGATATGGATGACGTGATGTTGGCAGGGAGCTATGTAGCTCCGCCAACCGTAGCGGCAATCCGTACCGAGATGGATATGAATTCTGCAGACTTGAATGCGATCATTGCGTATGTCGATGAACTCGAATCTCGCTTGACCGCAGCCAGGGCACCCCTGCTCGATAACCTGAGTAATCTCGATGCAATGATCAGTAGCCGCCTTGCTTCAGCTGCGTATATAACGCCTCCGACAGTGTCAGCGATTGCTGACCAAGTCTGGGATGAGGCAGCAGCAGATCATAATATTGCTGGTACTGCCGGAGCCGCGATCGCGAAAATCCTCGCCGGAGGCTCAACGATAATGGTTACTTCGCCCGTCGCCTCAAACGGCGATATTGAGATTTATCAAGGCGCCGATTACGCAACCCAAGAGAACCGGGCCCTCGAATGGACTGATCCGACAGGCGCTGCTTGGCCCGATCTCACGAACGCGACAGTCACAGTCCACATCGGAGAGAGCTTCTCAAAGGCGGCAACAGTGATCACTCCGACAGGTGCGAACAAGAAGGTCAGGCTTGATCTAGCAGCAGCCGACACGGCGGCTCTACGCGCCAGAACGTACGGGCTCTATATCGAAGCCTTGCTCGCTAATAATCATCAGATTCCTTTGCTCGTCGGGAGTGCGACAGTATTACAATCTAGTGCATAAACGCGCTAATCAGAAGTATGAGGGTGAAGTGGTAATGAGGGTGAGGGAATTGTAGATGCTTGCTCTGCATCTCGCCAATCAAACCGATACCGACGCTGCTCGTGTTGCGCCACTCTGTGACGACTTCATTGTGCTGAGCATTTTCCCCCAGCAGATGCCAGCAATCCGAGCCAGCAATCCAAATGCTCGGTTCCACGTGCGATGGTGGCTTGACAAAGGGGCATTGCCTGATTCACTTCAAGAGGCACGCAAGGCAGCAGCTTGGTGGGCAACTTGGGGTGCCTATGTTGCCTCTTCCCGTTGTGGAAATGAGGGCAATTTAGAGACGCCACACACAGCGCAGCAATACATGGCCTGGCAAATGAACTTTGCGTTTGAGTTGCACAGGTTGATACCAGGCATCTCGCTTTGGTTACCTGCCCCTTCGCCTGGAATGGCAGATTCCCCCGATTGGGTGCAGGGCATGGCTGATTGCGCGAGAGAAAACCCTGACCTGTTTATCGGCCTTGACGCGCACGCCTATGGTACACCTCAAGAGGTCGACGGGGTTCTATCGGTTTTTAGGCACCACTGGCAAGGGCCGTTGAACGTCACGGAATGCAATTTTGGCGCTGGGCGGCAATGGGACTTGAACGCTTATGCTGCTGCTTTGCCTGAATATTTGGCCGTTGCACGAAAGCACAAGGTCAACTTTCTTGGGTTCTTCATCTGGGTTTGGAACAATCCTGATATGAAGTTGCCGACTACGGCAAGCATCAAAGACACGCCGATGGAAACGGCGATGAGAAACTATGTTGATGGAGGTGAAACTGTGGCTTGGGATAGGCACGCAGTCTACGACGAGTGGCAGAAGCTCTTCGGCGGCCAGGGATACAATCCTGGGGATGCTTTCGGTCAGATCATCAAGAGTAATCCCGATCGAGAATACGGCGTCTTCGTGGGCGGCTACCACGTCGAAGAGCCTTTCATCTACGCGTATACGACAGTCGGCATCTTCTGCTACGACAAGCGGAGCAGCAAAGCGGTGTTTGCGACTAGTGAGGAAGAGCTCCCTTTCTCTTAGATCCGTCAGTCAGTCAGGTAATACTACTGGACTGGCGGGAAAGTGACTTCATTGCAAGAAGCATTGGCACGGATGGCAACGGGCGTTATTTCCGAAAGCGCAACCAACCGATTACAGGTGCATTGATTCACAATACTGGAGGAATGGAGAGCATTGAGGCTGATAACAATTATCATAGACAAAAGGACTGGGGAGAGGGTAGCCGGGCGCCGCACATCGCTTATACATTGTGGCTTCCCTATGAGCCAATGGCCTTTCTGGTTGCGTACGGTATCGCCTGCGATGAGCAGAATCCGCCGAAAGGCGTGGCTGTGCTCTGTAACTATCTTTGGGAGCGCACCTGGCACGGCACGAATGCCAACGATAGCTGCCTCGGCGTTACCTGCCAGGTTGACGGCGAGAGCCAGGAGTTGAGCGAAAGTCAGAAGCTCGCTGTTACCTGGTTGCTCAATGAGTGGCTGCCAGGCCAGGGGGTGAACATTCCGAAAGGCAATGTCTGGGGGCACGGGGAAACGCCGAATGTCTACGGCGGCGGGCCTGATTTTGGCAACAATACTGTGTGCCCGGGGAAGTATGTGCTTCCCTGGGTCAAGAGTTTAAGAAGTTAGAAAGGATGCTTTATGTTCAATCAGTTTCTACAGACAATTCTGGAAAACAATCAACTTCGCGTCCTCTTCTGGTTGCTTATCGGCGACCTTATATCCCTGCTCGCCTTTAGCATCTTCAGCAAGAAACTAGATTTGGAAGAGGCGTTAGGTTTCTACCAGACGCGATTGGTGCCTGCCCTGCTCGGCTACGTTGCGATGCTCGCCCTGGCTCAGGCCGATGTGAATAATACCTGGCATCTGGCGGACGCAGCTAATGCGGCCTGGCTGGTGCTTATTGGCTTGTTACTCGTCGATGCGTATTCGCACTTAGAGAAAGTCGGTATACCTGTTCCCAAGTCCATCTCTAAGCAGAACGTTATGCGCATCGACGATGCGGTGAGGCTGCTGAAAGCGTCGAGCCCACTCAGGCCAGGCAAAGACATAGTGTTGCCAAGCGTCTCGACCGACGCCAAGGAAAAGCCCGACTCGCGCCGGGCTCCCGTATAGCTTGTCGCAAGGCCGCACCTCCAACCTTGCGGCAGGCATCCTCCAACGGAGAGGTTAGCGGCTTCGTCCACCACTAGCCTCTCCCCCTGAATAGGAGAGTGATATGTTCTGCAAGCGACCACGTGTGTGGAAGTGCGATAAGGCTTGCGTCACGAGAGGGGAGAAGGTTCACTGTGCGGCCGGGCGCTGGGGAGAAAAGCGGTACTCGCTCAGCACGGTGATGTTCGCTCCCAGCGTGGTTGTGCCTTGTAAGCCCGAAAGCTGCGAGGATTATGTTGACTATGAGGCTGAGGGAAACATCGATGATTAAGTGTCGAATGGTTGACTTCGAGAAGATTCGAACAGGTGAATATCGCCCTGTGCCTGGGGATATGTGGTATGCACCTGGTGAGATCATCAAGAATGGCAAGGATGGCGGCTCGTACATCTATGGTTACCGTCTTTCAGACCAGTACGTCGCCAATGTCAAAGACAAGCGGCAGCCCATCTTCGTCTGCCTTCCGAGGAATATTCACTTCTGTGTCGATTCAGCAACGAGCGATGGCAACGGTAAAGGATGGGAAGTATCGGGAGAGGCGCCCAATATCAACGTGTCGCCGTCAGTTCATATCGTCAACCGGTGGCACGGCTGGTTAAAAAACGGGGAAATTACGGATGCTTAGCGAAGTTTGCAAACTATGCTTGCTTCTTTGATTTAGAACTGTTATTATATCATCAACTTAACATTGCGGCTTGTCGTAGACCGAAGGCCACGTTTTTGGATAGTTCCAAGCGTGGCCTTTTTGTTTGGGAGCAGAGATGCCAGTCAAGATTCGACCCAACGCTATACGGGTTAAATTCGGTACTCTCCTCAAAGAGGCGCATCCCTACGATTCGATTCAGTTGACGGGTGAGGCGCCGAGCGATTGGAGCTATTACCGTGTCATTGCACTCAGGGCCGATATCCCCAATTCTAACGGAGATTGCTTTCCCCTTGCAGAACTTACCGAGGCCCACAAGACATTCCTCGGTCAGCATTTTAGGCTGAACCACGATCAGATTTCCGATCAGGCTGTGAGAGGCAAGGTGTTCGATGCCGTGCTTGTTGAGCATCCGCAAGGCGCGTATCCCCAGGTTTGTGGGGCAGAGTGCAAGGCGCACGTTGAATGCCTAGTCGGCATCGACACTTCGAGCTTTCCTGACTTGATTGCAAGCATTGACCAGGGCAACCTGGACGTGTCGATGGGTTGCGTCTGCGAATCAGCTTCCTGTTCGATTTGCGGGAATGTCGTCACGGACGATTACCAGGAGCCGTGTTACCACATCCAGTATTACAAGGGTTCTACGTGGAATGGCAAGCCAGTTTATGAGATCATTCATAAGCCTGAGTTTGTGGAGTTGTCCAAGGTTGAGGATGGAGCCGATGAAGCGGCGGTGATTTTGGAGCGGGTGGCAAGCAAGAATGGTGAAGGATTCACTGATAAGCTGAGCAACTTGTTCAAGGTCATTGCGCGACGACTTGGAGTGAGTGTGGAGGACTTGGAGCGCGAGGCGAGACTGGAACGGAAACCGAGTGCAACGCTACTGGCGTTGAGGGAGAACAGGCAGGCGGAGAGATATCGGGAGTTGATTGCCGAGGACTACAAGTACGGTTCAACGCAATTCGATTTGCCAAAAGAGATTGCCGATGTTGTTCTAGCTTTCGGAAAAAGCATTCCGCCCGAGGATTTGGCCCCTGATGGCGTTGAGGATAACCCACACATCACGGTCAAGTACGGGATTAAGGATCAAGCAGAAGATGCGCTGGAAATACTACAAGATTTGCTCATCGACCAGCCGCCAGTCAAGGCGTCCTTTGGGCCTGCTTCGCTGTTTGAGAACGATGATTTTGACGTGCTGAAGTACGACGTGAAAAGCCCAGCACTTCACAATCTGAATGCCAAAATCGCTGGGGTGCTGGACACCGTTAACACGCAAGATGAGTACGTGCCACACGTGACTGTCGCTTACCTCAAGCCAGGACGGGGTAGGGATTACGTCGGCAACGATGATCTGATAGGCAAGTCAGTCACATTGGATAAACTCATGTTCTCTGGCAAAGACGGTGAGACAGAGGCGATCAAGCTGACGGGAAAAGCGACTGAAGCCAGCCGTAAGTGTAAGGCCGGTAGCGCCGTCTACCAATGGAAGATGGAATCCGACAAAAGGGTCTGTGGGGAGAATCGACAGACAGCCAAATACCGACAATTGAAGGCGAAAGCACCCACGTTTGATTACGGGGTAGCCAAGTCAATAATTGAGGAAGGTATGACTATCACCGATTGGTGGACTGATCCTAATTATAACAAGGATGAACTCGTTGAGTGGTTTGGTGAAAATGCTTTGAAGAGAGGCGTTGAGCTTGCGTTACAAGATGGGGGGCGAATTCCTGCTGATGTGCTGGCTGATTATCCTGATCTTGTGGCTAAGTATGGCAAGCAAGCAGAGTATTCGAAGCATGCGGCGCCTGCTAGAAAAGTGAAGGCCGCAACCACCTACGAATGGGTCACCCAACAAGACGAAAAAGTCTGTGAATCTTGCGCTGCAATGGACGGCGAAACCCGCGAAGCGGACGACACTTACAAGAATGGGGTTGATAGGCCACCGCTACATGATCACTGTAGGTGCTCAGAGCGTCGCGTGAGTGGCGCAAGCCGACAGATTGACTACAAGCAGAGGCGAGAGGCCCAAGCTACCTGCAAACCCACTTCTGCGTTATTAGTCAAGGGAGACGATTCGCTCTTTACGCAAGAGTTACGGAGTTATTGGAATAGCTGTACCCTTCTAATAGAATCATATAAGGGGCTAGTGGAAGATGCCAGTGAGATTGTTCAGGAGCTTGAAGAGTTTCGGAATGAGGCTAACGAAAGTGACCTCAACGAATATATCTCAGCAATAGTGGAAGACTACAGTCCGAATGTTGGTGGCAAAAGAGATGTCGTTGCTCTTGCCCTCAGAGACATTGACACTGAGGTAGCTAAACTCCAACAGTTGCAGCTATCCCTTAATCGCAAACCCACTTCGGCATTACTTGCTCTGCGCACTCTAAGGCGCCGAGAACTTCGAAAGGAGATTACAACGAAATGAAACCTACCTTCGAGAAAACAGGCGTTCGTCTTGGCAGGGCTCATCTGGACATTGCCGATATGAGCGACAGGGATTTGGTCGCTTACGAGGATAAGAACGAGAGGTATTTTGTGGCGAGGTTGGGACAGCTAGTCAAAAGAATGGCTGAGCGTTATACCCTTTATGACCTGATGGAGATTGCTGGAGTTGAGGGTCAGCCAAGGGATGCCATGCGTCTTGACGAGAGGGGGCGACCGATCCTCAACGAAATGCCCTATGGGGAGAACGATGTCATTGATGCTGAGGATGGTGACAGCTTTATTCTTACTTATGATGACGGCAGAAGTGAGCAGCAGATACAAGTTACCATTCCCGCTGCATATAGTGCCTCTGCTCGCAAGGCTAGGCAGCAACGAAAAGCAGCCCTCCAATCCATCGATTTCACTACTTCCGATGCCATTGTTCAGACACTCGCCGATGCTGCGAAACGTTCCGATGAGGGCAAGGTTCAGGCCCTGTTGACCGCTTTGAAGAATGGCAAGGCTGACACCGAAGCCGTGTTTAAAGCATTTGGTGAATGGCAACTTGACTTTCTCTCCGAGTTCGGCAGCAAGTCCGTGGCCGATGATTACAACTTCGATGAGGCCGAGAACGCATTGCAACTCTCCGAGGATGCAGCGAACAAGGCGCTTGACTTTGTCCTCGATCAGGTCTCTGTGGGCAAGGATACCGAGGATGACGATACTGGTGAGGCTCCCGACGACGAAGCCAGTGGAGATATGTCGGATATGTCCGATGAGATGATGGCCGCTGCTAGGAAAGCTAAGCGGGCCATCGGCTTCAGGTTGATTCGCGGGGAGGATTACCCCTGGGATCAGTGCATGTCTGACCAGAAAGAGGCGGGCTACTCCGATGAGGACGCCCAGAAGATATGCGGTGCGATTTACTGGAAGAATCACGGCAAGGGGAGCAAATCGGGCCAGAAGCGGAAAGCTGCTGTCATTGATTGGAACGAGGATACCGTTGCCCAATATGCGGGGCAATGGCTCTGGCGCAACAGCGAAGGCTCGCAGACCAAGACCTTCCATATTAAGTACGAAGCTGTGGGCGACAAATGGCGTTTGTCTCTTGAGGATGGGTTCCTCATTACGAAAGGCTATCTGTATACCACGCCAGAACTGATCGAATACTTGAAAGATGGTGATGCGCGGCCAGAAGGGGCAACGGTAAGCAAGGCCAATAGATGCAAAGCCGATGGCTTGATGAAAGGAAGCAGGATGGCGAAGCAGAGACGGAATGCAGAGGGGGCTGGGTTAAGTTACTCTACTGCTGAAGATGTTGCCCGAATACTTCAAGAGAATCATCCCGATCCGCAACGCCGCTACGCACCGATTGATGCTGCCGCTGTGCTTTCTCATGTGCATTTGATTTGGGGGCCAAAAGAGCAGCAATGGCTTGATAGCGCATCGGCTCAAGAAATCGCTGACCGAATTGAGGGGGCCTGGCAGAAATGGAACACGGGTAGCAAGCGCAAAGCCGATGATGACCTTGCTGCTCCTGCCAATGCACCTGATAAATCCTATTCTCCCTCTGATGCCTTGGAAACCCTGACTATTCCAGAGTTCAATCAGAAAGCCTCTGAGTACGCTTTCCAAGTACAGCCGTTCGGAGCCTTCAAAGACAAATGGAACCGTTACTGGGATTACGTCCCAGATGGTAGCGGCAATCGAATCTACTATACGCGAGATGAGAAAAAAGAGGCGACGGCCAGTAGGAAGCGCAAGGCCGATCCTAATGCGGTAGCCATTGTCTTCGCGGTTGGCCAGAAAGTTGAACTTGCACAGGGTGCTGCTGGCTTGGTTGACATTCCTGTGGGCTCTGCGGGCACGGTGGAAGATTCCGATGGAACCAATTACCTCATCAGCTTTGAGAACGGGCCGCGTTGGGTCTCTGGTTTCTGGTTAGTAGAGCCTGGCGAAAAAGAGGAAGAGGAGCCACAGGAACTAACGCCGCAAGATGCGATGCAAGAAGGCGTCAGTGACCTGTTCGACGATGCTGATGAGCAGATCGAATCTGACAAGCCCGATCAAGAAGGCGTGGTCGCGCAACGTCTGAAGCAAAGCGTCAAGGCCGAAGTTGCCAGACGACGAGCAAGAGCGCAAAAAGACCTCCAGCCATTCGTCGATATAGGGATGATTCAGGGCCGCGAACGCTACGCTTCGCTGCTGTCCACGCTCTCGGCTCTTTCGGAAGAGCAGTATACAACGGTCATTGAGATGTTCAGAGCCAAGTCTGCGCAGGCGGCTAAGGTGGAAGCGAAATCCATTGCCAAGGTTGCCTCAACTGAGCATCCAGAGGATAACGGTTATCAGGCCCCACTCATCACGGCTGCCCGCAACGATTCCGAGGAGGAGGGTCTTGGTCTACGGTTCACGGTCATCGGCAGTGGCCACCATTTAAGATAGGCTGAT
This sequence comes from Chloroflexota bacterium, assembly GCA_023480885.1. GTDB lineage: Bacteria > Chloroflexota > UBA6077 > FW602-bin22 > JACPRP01 > JAMCWX01. The sequence goes on from JAMCWX010000046.1 coordinate 106,715, forward strand.
TCAGCCTTTCAAGTAACGAAAGGGGGACATAAACAATGTCGATTCTCAGAGTTAAGTGTGACACCATAGCGAGAGTGTCTTTGCCAGCCAAGTCCGACGCAGCGTTCGAGCCTGGCGACCTGGTGAAGTACGATGCGAACGGCGTCGCCCTGGCCGGCGCCGGCGTGGTCGCTGGTATGGTAATGGAATCCAAGGTTGCCACCAGCATCAACCCGGCTGAGTACGGCGCGACGGCTGTGACCGTCGTCCGTGGCCCTGGGCTCATCAGCACCGACGAGTACGAGGGCGCTGTTGTGGCTGGCAATCAAATGGTCATTAATCCCGCAACTAGCAAGCTGAAGGTCAAGGCCGCTGAGACTACACCCGTTATTGCCATCGCCCTTGGCCCTGGCACAGCGACCGAAGTCGATTTTCTGTTGACGGGTGATATGTAATCCCGTCAGCTCACATTTTCGAAAGGGGGAAATCTACGATGCCATTGGAATTCACCTCCGCAGAAAAGGCTCTGCTTCATTCTAAGGGCGCAGATGCCGATGCGCAGTCATATGTAGCCCGTGAGCGATTGATTCGCACCGCAATGAAAACCGAGAAGGGCCGAATGCTGCTTGGTGCCGAAACTGTGCCCTTCATTCGCCAGACCGTCGACTACCAATCAATTGCACGCAAAATCTTCGTCGTCGACACCTACGAGCAGGGTAGCCGCGAAGACTACGATAAGCAGCCGATAGTTGAGGCGTATGTGCTCGGCCCCAATGGCGATATCATTCGCTACGACGTTGGCCGCGACACATTCTCGCTGTACCCGTTCAAAGTCGCCGTCAATCCTCGCGAGGACAAACTGCGCTATGTCAGGCGCCGCTATGCGATGCTCGATCAGATTCAACAGAAGGCGTCTCAGGCGATATGGATCACCGAGGATACGAAGTGCTTTGCACTTCTCAGCGCTGCACTGCCTGCGTCACACGCAATCACAGTTTCTGGCGGCAAACTTCTCAAGACCCATCTCTCTGATGCATTCGCTCACGTTGAGCATCACGGCAATATGCTGAGAGTAGCAACCGTACTTGTTGACCCAAAGGCACTCGGTGACATTCGTAACTGGGACTACTCCGGGTGGAGCGATTCCACCCGCGAGGAGATGGAGACGACTGGCAAGGTTGGCCGGATGTGGGGAGCGGACTTCTACGCCGTGCCTCTGCCTGGCTACGATACCGCGACCTATGGCACAGTATTCTGCCTCGCGGCCCCGGAGTATCTCGGCATCCTGTTGGAGTACCTGCCGCTGGATGTTGAAGACGATCCGATGGCCCGCTACGAGCAAGCTTTCGGCTTCGTCTACTCTGAGGCTATCGGCCTTGGCGTCGGCAATCCAAATGGGGCTGTCAAGGTTTCCGTGGCTGCATAGTCGGCTATCTATTGACCTGTTAGGGGGATATGGGCTCAGGTTAACCACAGCCTGAGCCCTCAGAAAAGTTGGAGGTGTTTATGTTTCGTTTCAAGGTGGTCGAGGGCTCGGTGTATATTACGGACATGGAAGCGAGGCACGGGCCAGATGAGGAGTTTACGCTTGCCGATAGTCTGGCAAGAGGCAGTATGGGCATTGCCTCACTTATTGGAGCAGGGAAGATTCGTGTCGTGCACAGCGATGCTGATGATCCACTGGTGATCGAAGATCGGTACGTTACCACAGGTTTTGAGGCGCACAGGCACGTTGCAGTTCAATCCGTATACGAACTGGCTAAGGAAAAGAGGCTCAAAGAATTGGGTCGAGCCGAGGGGATAGCGCCCTACGATGGCTCATTCGATGATGTTCCTGATTCCAGCGTGACTTCCAACTCTGAGCAAGACAACTCTGCTGAGCCCAGGCGCAAATCTCGGAAATAGTGAGGCATCGCCATGGCCCTGGCCGACTTAATCGCTCGTCTGCGCGTTCAGCTTCAAGATGTCGTTCCTGCAAGCTATGACTTCGACGATTCCGCCTATACCGAGTTTTTCAATGTAGGAATGGATGAACTGAACATCAGACTGAATACAGCCTATACGGTTGACGATTTTCCTGTCCAGTGGACGGCGGCGGTGCTCTGCGCTGCCAAGATAGCCACGGTCAGGGCGCTCGTGCACGACACGGCGAAGATGATTAGCAACTCCGTGCAGGGTCAGGCGGTCAACGTCAACGAACTTAATCGCAACTTTACGGCAGAACTCGCACTCGCTCAGCAGCAGTTGGAGACATATCTCCTGGCCATTGAGAAGTGGCAGCAGGGCACACAAAGCCCGTACAGCGCAGCCTTGCTGTACCAGCGTTCCTGGGCGAGACGTAATCCGCGCATTAGCCGTGTCGAGAATTACTGATGGTAACGGGAATCAAGTATGCCAAGACGCCGCCGCAGAAGTACATCGACCAGGCGCCACGGCAGACGGAGTGGCTGGCAGAGGCGCAGCCGAGCGTGAAGTTGCGACGCATCCTGACGAGCGGGACGAGGTGCCCTGATTGCTGGGATAATGTCACACAGTCCTGTAACAATCCGAACTGCCTCACTTGTTACGGAACTGGCTGGAGTGGTGGCTATGCTGCACAGGAAAGCGTCAAGGTCGGCATCAGCCAACCGAACATGGTAGATCAGAAAGCCTGGACGGCCATAGGGTTTATCCAGGTTGAGATGGGAATCGTCGGATGGTGCGCACCGAGCGTGAACATCAAGCCACGGGATATGATCGTCGATGGCGGCGGGAAGCGTTATGTGGTTGCCGAGCAGGTCAACAACGTTGGGCTTTTGGGGACTGCAGTCAGGCAGTACTTCGAGCTAGAAGAGCGTGAGATAGACGACATCACCTACAGCGTGCCAATAACCTAGAACTGAAAGGGGGATACCCAAATGTCGAATAGATCAACCAGATTAGCTCAGCTTATCGAGGAGCATAATAAACTTGTAACTGATGTGGCTAATCTTGTTACACTGGTCACCGAGCTAAAGGCCGATATGAGCGCTCACGTTCACGGTGGCGTGACAGCAGGGGCAGCCAATACGGCAGCAGCGCCAATCATAGCGGCTGCCGACGTGGTACAGTCCAGCGCAACCGTGATTGCCGACATACTCTAAAATGCAATTCGACATCAAGGGTGACGGCCTGGATTTGTTGATGGGAATGTTCTCTGCGGAGGAGATGCAGCGGCGTGCGCAGCAATACTTGCGCGACGTGATACCCTCCGCCACAGAAGAGGCGAATAACCTCCTTCAGGCTCAGCCCTTGATTGATGGACAAGCTTCCTGGCAGATGAATGATGCGAATAGCGTTTCGATTATCGCAAAAGTCAAGTCGGCACTCGGAAGTATCAGGCTACCTTTCGGCGTGAAGCGGATCAAACTCATTCCGAAACGTGGCGGAGCATCGATAGTCCTGGTGAGCAAAGAGCGAGCTGATCGATCAACAGAACAGGAACAGCCAAGTGTCCTGGAGCAGGCTTGGGATGCACCGCAAGTAACACAGACACGAGAAGAGGCGAAGCGCCGTCTCTTCCAGTTGAGGCAAGAATGATTTATGGGCTTCGAGAATATGTAGTCAATCAAACCATAACGCGCCTGGGGCAAATGCTGACGGGCTTCGTGCCGGCCGTGCAACTCGCGGGGCAACACTCGCTGGTAAAGCTCACCTATCCGAATGTATACGTCGTGGCAAAACTGCCGAGTTTTTCCAGTAGCGTGCTGGGCGACTTCTGGGGAGATGAGCAGCAGCCCGACGGCACCTGGCAGGAAAGTTACTCGGTCAAGGTGCCCAATCTCAGCGTGCTACTCAACGTGTCTGCCAAGAATGAAATCGAACGCAACAAGGTGACGGATAAGATCGTCAACACGATCCTACTCGGCAAGAACGCGACTGATGTGCTCTGGCGCGACGTGCTCTACGCTGATGGCCTGCAACTCAAAACTGTCTCCCTGGCTGCTGAGAGCGAGGAGAACACGCCGCAAGAGGGGAAGATCTTTCACGCGCAACTCGCATTGAGCGTAGACACGGAGTTCAAGGCGACGATCACAGATCAGGCAGTCAGTCTGGTTACACTGACGGGCAATGTCGTCGTGACAACGACTATCTAACTCCGAGAGAGGGGTGATTGTTATGGCATACAAGGTTCCAGGCGTTTACACTACCCAGAGAACCGCACCCAACATCGTGAGCCTAGGGCTCGAAACCAAGGTGCTTGCCCTCGTGGGTACGGCTCCAAAGGGCAGTGATAATCCGCTTTATTTCTATAGCGCTGCTGATGCGTTCGCAGAGCACGGCAGCCCGGCCGATGCTGCCAGTGCCGGCTACACCCTGCCTTTGGCGATTCAACTCGCCTTCGAGAACAACGCGCAAGTGGTCTGCGTGGCCCGAGCGGGGGCGGTCAAGTCATCTCATACCTTCCTGAGTGGTGTGACCCCCGTGATTACCTTCACGGCGGCGCCTCATTATGCGGGCACTAGCGGCAACAGCATCACGGTGGCCATCGCGGCGGGCACCCTGAGCGGGGTCAAAGTAACCGTCACGGCCCCTGATGGCGTGACGACCGAAACGTTTGATAACCTGGCCGACAATACGGCCATCGTCAACGCCGTGAATCAATCTAGCGCCATCGTCACGGCTGCGGTCGTGGCCGCTACTCCCCTCGCGGATATCATCGTCGCCACGGCACTTTCTGGCGGCAATGACGGCAAGGCGGCTGATAGCACGGCGCTTCAGGCGGCAATCACGAACCTAGAAACCAAGGAAGTCGATATCGTGGCCATAATGGCAGGTGACACAACCACGCTCACGGCTGCCAAGACGCACGTGGACACTATGTCCAGCAGCACGAACCGCAAGGAACGCATCCTGATCGCTGGTCTGGCGCGCGGGTCGACGAGTACGCAGGTTCAGACGCAGGGGACAAATTTCGCGGATGGTAGGTGTGTTGTGGTTGCCCCTGCGACCCTGAAGAAGTACAACCCTTCGACGCAACTCGTTGAACTCGTCGACGGCTTCTACCTCGCGGCGGCGATCGGCGGCCTGGCAGCGGGGCTCAGTCCCGAGATGCCCCTAACGCGTCGCGCTGTGAACGGCTTCGATTCGCTGGCCGACATTTACACCGTGTCCACAATGAACACCCTCGCGGAGAACGGCGTAATGGTCATCCATAACTCACGGGGCATCAGGGTTAGACACGGGCTTACAACTGCAGCGGTCGGTGACACGTTCTCTGAGCTTAGCGTGAGACGTGCTGATGATCACGTGCGCAAGTACATCAGGGAGGCTCTCGATAGCTTCGTGGGCCAGCCGTCGCGCGTCGATACAGCGGTAGTGATCCGTGAAGCAGCTAAGTCGGCTCTAACTGAGTTAGTCAATAAGGAGAAGATAGCGGCCTGGGCTTCTGTGACCTGCACGCAGAACGCAGTCACGCCAACACAGTACGACGTGATCTACTCATACAAGCCGGCCTGGCCCGTGAACTTCATTGAGGTTAGCTATTCGATTGAACTTTAGAGTGAGGAGGTGCTGCTATGCCTGACGCTCAAGTTTCAGGTCGGCACTATAACATACTGATCGGCGGCAAGCGTGTCGGCGGCTTGCAATCCGTCCAGGCGACGGAGAACTTCGACACGGCGCGCTCCTGGGAGATCGGGAGCGACTTGCAGTACAAGACGCCTGGCCATCGCAGTGGCAAGGGTACACTGAACCGCATCTATCTCAAGAAGTCCGATATCAAAAGCATCCTCAAGCCAGATGGTGTCACCGACTGGGACGGCGACCTACGCGGCGTGCTCTTTGACATCGTGGAGACGATCAAAGACCCGCTGACCAGCGCAGTGGTGGAAGTCGCGACCTACGTCAACTGCACGGTCGACAGCATCACATGGAACCAGAGCGATCCCGTGGCGCTACGGAGCGAAAATGCGCCGTTTACCTTCGAGTACAAAAGAACGAGCTAATTCGAAGGTTGTTGGGGCAAATAATGTGGTGCTTTCCCGAAAGGGTGCTATAATGCTGGCAAAAAGCATAGGAGGTAGGCGAACAATGGTAGGCAAATCAGGGGGCTTTTTGCGGGCAGCGACGATGCGGCGGGCGTTGGCGCAGGGGATGTGGGCGATGGTCGGAGTAATCGTCATTGGTTTACTTCTGTCAGGTTGCGGATCATCTCTATTTGCGTCTGCTACACCAACTCCAGATCAGGCAACAGTTTGGCGAACGGTTCAAGCCAATGTGCCCGAAGTCAGAGATGTTTCACTTTTTGAGGCAAGAAAGGTAATGAGCTTACTGGGGCCAGATGTTGAGTGGCTTGACGTAATGGTTCAGATAAGCGGCAAGCGGGGTACCGATGCGATTAAGATGCAGCAAATGCTGCATATCACAGAAGATGAAATGCGAACACGGCCAAGTATCGTGTTGGAGAAGATGTTTGCATATCTCCGCAACGTTAGCACTAACAGCAATCCCAGCATAGCAAAGGCTATTGCATTTGAGATTATGACAAAATATCTTCTGATCAACATTGATTTGAAAACCGCAGATAGACTCATAGAATTAGCTTTCTCTTCATCTGCACCCTCTCCATCAAGATAATTCGTTAAAACGGTGACGGGTGATGTGCTGATAACCCTCTTGTTTATTACGTGATACGGAGGTAACCGAAAATGACAGAAGCTAACACAGATGATCCCCTGATCCAAGTCTTTGGCGGAGTAATGATTGGCTCAGCGCGGGTGATGGGCATAGATGTCAAAATGCGAACCCTCACGAGTAGCGAAGTCCAGGACATACTGGCGCAGTGTCAGTCCATCCAGGATACGCCGTTACGACTTCACAAGGAAATGAGCCTAACCCTTGCGTACTCCCTTTTAGAAGTGGCTGGCAACGCACTCCCAGAATTGATCGGTGAGCGAGTGACACTGATCGGTAGCTGGCGCCAGACGATCATCGACAAATTAGCTACTGCCTATGGGGAATTAACCCAAAAAGAGCGGCTGTTAATCGATGAACTAAAAAACTGACTTCCGACCCTCGCAGTCGAAACTTGTGGAGGGTCGTGACTGGCTGTAGCTTGTGGCGCGACCGAGATATTACGCCACTTCAGATGACCTGGGCGATGATGAATGCCCAGCAAGATGAACGTGAAATAGTAGAGCGGGAGAGTAGGCTATACAAGGCTCTATACAACATCGTTCACGGTAACCCCGAAAAGACGGGGGCGTTGCTCTTTGGGCAAAGAGAGGTTTCCATAGATCCGGACTTTGAGGCTGAAATGAATAGCGATTTGTGGTGGGGTGAAGCTGACGAGTCGAAAGGAATAAACTGGAATGATTGACCCGAAGGTACAGCAAGAGGTAGTTCAACTCAGAGCCGAAGTCAATGTCCCGTCAGAAGGTATCTATGATGGTGCTCAGAAAATGGGCTACCTCAGCACCAGCGTCAAGGACACAGGGAAAAGCATTAACGAAACATCCGACATGTTCAACAAGCTCAGAAGTGAGTTGTTTCTTGTGACAGGGATGTTGGGATTCAGCTTCCCCCAAGCAATTAGCGCTAGCGCTGTTGCGATGGCGGCATTAAATGTCAGCGAGCGTGCGGCGCAACTGCGTCAGTATGAAAAGGTTATGACGGGAAGTACCCTGGCGTCTGATGAGTGGGTGAAGAAGAGCGAAGACAGTGTTTTGAGATTGGCCATAGCTAATGGAATGCTGACGGGAGAGGTGCAAAAGCGGATACTGTTGCTTGGGCAACACCGAATACCGCAGGAGCAATTACTAGGCGCTTTTGATGCCATGCGGTTGGCGATGTGGGAGCTTGCAACTGATTCTGACACGGCAACACAGATAGTCTCGTTTGCGTTAGCGAGACAAGGCAAATCCATCAACCAGGCCGAATTGGATGTAGAGAAGTATAGGTTACTTGCTAAGGATATGGGAGTACCAGCGAAAGAATTCGCGAATGCGTTGGCGCAATTGGAGCAACAACTTCCCACAGAATCTATAAAGATGAGACCAGAAAGCTTGATTCCATTTCTCAAAGAGTTTCACGAGGCGGGCCTTCCAATGCTCGAAACTATCGTTGGCGCACCGTTCCAGAGGCAGCTACTTTGGGAGAACCTTCCAGGCGTCGGCATCACCGAAGAGGACATTCAGCAAAGTCCTGAAAGAGCCATGCTCAAAATGATGCAGTTTGCAGAACAGAGTACTCATAGCCTTCAGGGCTACCCAAAGGAACGCCGAATGGCGATAGAGAGTCTTCTAAGGGGCGTCTTTGGTTTCAGCACAGAAGAAGGTAAGTTCCTTGCGGAGGAGTTCGAGAAGGAAATCGACAGCAACATACCCTGGCAGCAAATGGTAGATGCATTGCCGAGGAAGGTTCAGGAAAAGGCGATAGAGGGAGCGCAACGACTGCCACAAGCCAAGGCCAAGTCACAACGAGAGGGGAAGGATATACTCGGAGCTGGGAGTCGGTTGGTTCAGGATTACTTTTGGTATCAGTTGGGCAAGGAATGGAATCAGCGTAGTTGGCAGGAAAAGTCTCAGTTCCTCGTGGGGAGCTTGATTCCTGGCGTTACGCCTCTCCTTTTATCACGTTATGGCTTCCCTGGGGTAGCAGATGTAGCTACGAACCTCGTGAAGAATTTCACAGAATCGGATTCGCTGAAAGCCTCAATGGTTCCGTCTCATATCGTACGGGGGGCTCCCGTCAGTGGTGTTTCTGCCAGTTCCGCAGTTGACAGGCTCACCTCCCAGTCTCAACTTCAAGGCATTCCTGCCCATACACCCATCCAGCAGCAACAATCCAAAGCAGACATCAATCTGCGTATCGAGATTACAGGCGACGCAGCAAGGCAGGCCAGAGTACAGCGTGTCGCAGTACCACAACTTCCAGGGCTCAACATCGGCGTGGACATCATCGAGAACGGCGTGAATAATATAGGACATCTGTTTGGAAGGTAAAACATGCAACGACTGAGCATTGGAGAACACGTCTTCTACGTCAACCCTGAAGAGGTAGCTGTTTCTGTCAAGTCTAACGCCGTGGCCCAGCGCACCAAGGGTGGCGAGTCTATTCAAGTCTTTCAGGCCGACGACGAGACGATCACGATCACGGGAACGACGGCTAACGCAGGACTGAAAGAATTGGAGGCGATACAGCAAGCCATATATCCCAGCGTGCACATTCTCTTCATATATCCGTACAAGAGAATGAGTCGTACTGTTCGAGTGTTGAGCTGCGTCTACACTGATTCCGCGAACAACAGGCCGAATCTTTACCAATACCGTATAGAGTTGATGGTAGAGAAGCCGCCGGCGGGTACGATCATCTCTGCATTGTCAACCAGTCAGCAGAACGTATATTCTACGGGCTCGGTTATTGAGATAATCGCCGCTGATGGGGATGACATCGCTTCGGTCATTCAGGCGGCGAATCAGCAAGTAGGCAATACTCTCTATACGGATTACAACTCATTCGAGCAGCGCATTCGTGCCATCAATCCTGACATCAAGAATTGGAGTAGCATTCCCGAAGGCACGAAGGTCTGGATACCAGGATGACAGGTTTTCGCAATCTCACCGTGTATCCCGATTATAGGGTTATCATCACGCCACAAGGACAGCAGCCGATTTCCTTGCGTAAGCTGTCCAGTATCAGCACGCGCGTCTTTATGGGCGCGAGTGTCAGTGATTGCTCTATCGGGATCGTGGACGCCGATGCCGAGGCGTACCATCTCTTCGACGCGATGGACGTAATAACCGTCGACTTCAAGGCGATTGACGGGAACTTCTACCGCGCTTTCACTGGCTACCTGGACAGCGTGACGGAGAGATTCGACGTCGGCGGCGGTAGAGGCGTGGCGATTCAGGCTTCATCGCCGTATAAACTCTTCACGATCACAGCCATGACGCCAGATCAACAAATACAGTTCACGATGTTCTCAGCTACTGAGCCATTATCCACGGATGTGCTGAATATGCTCTGCGACTTCGTGGGGTTACCGAAAGAGCAACGCGTTTTCAGCATCAGCAACGATGCGCGCTTGAAGCCAAGTTTCGAGATAGACTACTCAGGCTTCATCGGGCCGATGCTGAACATGGCCGAGCGACAGGCCATCGCGCCACTCGTGCAGATGGTGGCAGAAAACTCCTCACACGAGCTTTACTTCAATGAGTATGGCGCTATGGTCTACAGGGACGTGGATTTCAGGCAGGATGCTCGCACGCCTATCGTGATCAATGACCTGTGGGTAATCAACCACGACATCAGTCGTGGCGATAAGTACTTCAAGTCGGAGATACAGGTGTTTGGCGATGCTGCCGTGGGTGGCAACCAATACGGCAACCAGAATACTGTCATACTTGACCTCCAAAACGTAGTCGGCGCCGAGGTTGCGCAGAGCGCCCAGCGATACCGTGAACGCTACGCATCATACCATGCCAACTGGCTTTTCCAGAGAGATGACATAAAGCGCTACGCCGATTTCCTGATGCGCTTATCCGTCAACTCAGCCGTGCAGTGCTCGCTGACGACAATCGGCTTGCCCGAAGCGAGACTGGGCGCAACGCTACAATACCCGAGCGCTGGCAAGGCGTTCAACATCCAGGCCATCAGCCATCACTACACGGAGAATCAGGGCTTCACGACGACCTTCGGCCTGGCTTACGGTAGAGCCATTGTTGGGCGAAGCATCGAGGTTTTCCCTGTCGAGGTCGAACGGGTGACCCTCAGCGCACCGAGTGCATCGGGAAAGAAAGCGCAACCTCAGCCGCCTAATCCGCAAGCTGGAGATGTGGTGAGTTACGCCAGGTCACAGATTGGCAACTCTTATGTCTGGGGCGGTAGCGATCCGAATGTCGGCTTCGATTGCAGCGGCCTGGTATGGTGGGCTTACAAGCAGGTTGGCATTTCAATCGAGAGACAAAGCTACTTTCAGTGGGCGGAGTTCATTCCCGTCAACACGCCACCGATCAACTTCGATGATTTGGATCCGGGTGACTTGGTTTTCTTCAGCACTGATGGCAAGGGTGGTGCGAGCCACGTCGGCATGTACAGCGGCAACGGCAAAATGATCAATGCGCCGAACTTCGGCATTCCTGTCCGAGAGGAAGCAATAGCAGGTTCCTGGCTCTATCAGTACATCGGGGCAAATAGACCATCAGGCAGGCCAAAGATAAAGCAGCAATCCGCCGCCGAATCTGCTACTTCCAGTGGCATTGTGCCCGGCTTTGCGAGCCCTCTCAGCAAGCCATACACAATCCTGAGCCGCTATGGCGACAGAATCGACCGCGACTCCCCGAACAACGGCATCGACATTCAAGTTGCTGCCGGCACATCAGTTTACGCCGCAGCCGGTGGACAGGGCTCGACGCCAGGCACTTATGACCCCCTGAATGAGGGCTGGGTAGTCGAAGTAGCTCATTCAGGCGGCTGGAAAACACGCTATACGTATCTCTTGAGACCAGCGCAGGACATACTTGACCATAACAATATCCCCGTGGACAACAAAACCGTCATTGGCTACGTGGGCCATTCTGGAAGGGCGCGGGGAAGCAGCGCTTACCTGCACTTCGAGATAATCACGCCGTCAGGAGATCACGTCGACCCGGAGAGTTACATCACATTCTGACAATATGGTATACTGAGTTTAGCTGAATACTGAACCGTTGTCGAAGACCGAAGCGGATTGATTTAGCCCTTGAAGGGCCGAACAATCCGCCTTTCTTTTTGAGGTTTCAAGTGTACCTGAGAATCGCCAAGGTTATCGACGTACAAAAGAACAAGATATTCCTGGAATGGCTCGACGGGAATGGTTACGCTGTAGCGAACCCGACCCTTGCGGCCGGTGGGCCTCAGTGGGGTATCATCGCCATGCCGAACATTGGTGATGTGGCTGTTTGCGGATACCGCGAAGGACACGTGCCAGTGATTCTGGGATATGTTGTCGACCCGTCGCAGTTGCCCTCTGTTGAAGCTGGCCAGGTTGTGATTCTCGATAAGAATGGCAACGCCTTGAAGCTGCTCGGCGACAACGCTCTCAGAGCGGTAGGCGTTGACATCATGGTTGACGCGAGCAAAAAGGTCGATAGCATTGACGTTAGCGCTCATAGCCATACAGATTCCTTGGGTGGTGCTACGTCAGGCCCAGCGGGGGGAGATGGCCCGGCGCATGGGGGCGTGCCGGCTGGGGCTCCCGTTATGGTCAAACTCGACGAGAAAATAGCTAGCGTGGGTGGCTCCGTGAGCTTCGACTTCACGAACATCCCACAGACATTCAGACACTTACAGGTGGTTTATGCCGTCAGAGGAGACGCTGCAGGTACCCTCGTCTCGTTGGGGCTTCGTTTCAATGGCGATGCAGGTAACAACTATGATTTTGAATACCTGATTGCCGCAGCTGCTACGACTACACCTGCCGAAGGTCTGGCTCTGTCTTTTATCAATGCTGGTGGCGTAGTCGCTGCAGGTGCCCCAGCAAACCTTTTTGGTATGGGTCAAATACTCATCCCAAATTACGCTAGCACATTGATGGAGAAGGCCGCCGACTGTTCCGAGATACGCAAGATCGGCACGGCATCAGGGAACATCTCTTGGACTGGGCGAGGCGGCTACTGGCGCAACATTGCTGCTATTTCGCAATTAACACTATTCGCAACGGCGGGCAGCTTCGCCGAGAGTTCAATCGCAACCTTGTATGGGTTGCCATAAGGAGACATAATAACCATGACCGACACATCAACGACCCCTGAGAGCTTAATAATATCAGCAGACCGCCCCTACAGGGCCCTTTCTCTCGACATCGCCTTGACGAGCGATGGGGACATTGACCTTGCAGCCAATGGCGATATTCGCATCGTCTCAGGCAGCGATAAACTGACACAAGACATCTGGAAGTATCTCCAAACACCACCGGGCGACGATATGTTCAATCCGAACTACGGGAACGCCCTGTGGGGCTTTCTCTCACAAGCCAGGCCCAGCGATGCGGAGGTGGCTGCTGCACTGGACGAAATGACCCGTTCACTGGCAGCCTTAAAAGAGAATGAATCCATAGAGCGAGTGATTCCACTCAGTGAGCAGATAAACCGCATTGAGGACGCGAGGATTGAGCCTTCATCTTCACCTGACACGATCCAGGTGAGCTTCACGGTGGTGAACAAGGCAGGCACGAAGCAGCATTCAAAAGCTCAGATCACGAGGTGACGCATGGCCACAAAGTCATTTAGCGACATCGTTTCGTCGATCAAGAATTATCTAACGGCAGTCGCACCGAATATCGCTACGTACACGGGTACAGTGATAGGCGACATAATCAATGCGATTGCGGGGGAAATTGGCCAGAACTACGCCACGATCGACAACACTAAAACTGATATGTTCCTGAGCACGGCTACTGGTGCTGCATTGGACAGCAAATGTGCCGATTTGGGCATTGTACGATTACAAGGCGCCAGGGCGACGGGCACGGTGACCTTCTTACGCCCTGTGGGGGCTAGCACGACGCCAGCCTATACCATTCCGACAGGCACGCAGGTCAGCACCCTTGGTGATGCGAGCAATCCATCCATTTACTTCGAGACGACTACTGATGCAATGCTTTCCAGTGGCAGCAACACGGTTGACGTGGCGATTCAAGCCAAGGAACGGAGCACGGCTGGCAATGTCTCGGCGGCGACGATCACGGTGATTCCGACCGCGATTGCCGGCGTAGGCTCAGTGACGAACGCGGCGTCAACGAGCGGCGGTGCCGATAAGGAAACAGACGCAGCACTCAGAGCCAGGGCGCTGGGCAGCCTTGCGCCACTTTACTCAGCAGCGGCGCTAGTCGCGGCGGCTAAATCCGTAGCTGGCATCTTCGATGCGGTTGTCAGTGATCCTGCTGACGGCACAGGCAGCTTCACGGTTTACGCTTGCGATTCTAGCGGCATCCTCGGCGCTGGGCTGCAATCATCTGTCTTGACAGCGGTGAATGCCAGGAAGGTGATCGGTACGACGCCAACGGTGTCAGCGCCCACTAAGACTGTCCAGGCTGTCACAGCGACGGTCACAGTCAAGAGCGGCTACGATGCTGCCATAGTAAAGAGCAATATACAGACAGCGATCACGAACTTCATCAACGCTCTGAAGATCGGCGATGACCTCATTCGCTATCAGATGATGGTCAATGTCAGTGATGCCGTGGACGGCGTTGATGATTTGAGCATCAGCGTGCCTGCCGGCAACGTGGTAACAACGGCCAGTGAGGTACTGCGGGCCGGAATCATCACTGTAAGCTAGTCGATAATGGTGAGTTAGAATGAAATGGCAAGGCTTGCATGAGGCTGAGGACTTCGCATTGGGAACATTCGATAAGGTGTTCTTCGACAAGCGTTCACGCACTGATGCGCATCTGCGTTTGGGCGTGGTCGACACAGAGTACATCCGGCTGCTGAACACCGACGCTGCGTTCGTGTACATCGGCACTTGGCTTGATGTCGGCTATTCAGGCTCATATTCCACCAATGTAAAGACGACGCGCACGGCAACAGATAAAGTTGAGATCACCTTCACGGGTGTGGCTGTTGAGGCCAGATTTTACGGCTGGCCAGGGGACAGCCAATATGCGCCGGGCATTATGGGAGCGCAACTTGACGGCATTGAGTTAGACAATATCGACTGCTACGCGGCTGTAGCAGCCTGGAAAACCAGGCGCATTTATACGACTTACGGCAGCCATAAACTGACCATTAGCAATCTGGCGATGGCAAACAAGCTAGGTATCCCCGTGGGTGCACCAATCGACACCATTGGCACGAGTACGGCGCGACGGGTAATAGCGAGCAAGACGGCCGGCAGTACGACGCGCCCCGGTACATGGACGATATTCGCCAAGAGTGCGACGACATACACGGTAATAAATCCTGAGGCTATTGAGAGCGCCATCCAGACTTGCAGTGACACCGACATTAAGACAGCACTCATCGACGGCGTTGACCTTATCGTGCGTAGCGGCTTGACGACCGGGGACAAGGCCACGATCACCACGAAGGCCGTTGAGATAAACATCGACTGCGCCGACTACTGGACACAGTTCACGGCGACCGGCAAGTATACCACTCCCGTCTTCCCGACTAACAGCGAAAACACCATCTGGGTGATGGCGACAATGGACAGTGAGTTGGGTGATTACGGCTCGGTGAGCGTCAAGGCCGCATATCCCCCGACGACGGATGAGGTAAGCGGTAACCTGGTGAACGGAGAGGCGGCCAGCATCATCAATCAGGCCATCAACTGCCAGTTGGAGATTACACTGAACACATCGGACAGGCAAAAATCTCCAGGTATCTCGAATCTGGAGCTTCATTACTTCGAGATTGGTAAAGACACACTCCTGAACAAGTTGCCGTCCGTCTATAAGCGCTGGGTTGTAAGCACCTTCATCAAGATATTCGGAAGCGTGGCAGTGGCGCTCTGCCAACTTCGCAGCGAGATGGAGAGGCTGATTAGTTCCTATGCTCTGAGTGGGGCTTCGCGGGATTACTTGGAGAGCTGGGGTGCTGACTTGAACCTACTGCGCAAGGTAGGCGAATCCGATGCCAATTACAGGGCCCGACTTATAACGACGTTGCGAGGCAACGTCGATGGCGGCACAATCGACTTCATTCGCCAGGTCGTGAGCCAGTACATCGGGACTGACGTGACAGTGCGTCAACTCCCTGGGAGCACGAAAGCCTGGGTGCTAGGCATATCGAAGTTAGGTGTTGATACTTTTCTTGGCGCTACCCCGCAAGGTTTTTGGTGGTATGAGGTAGTTTGCCCTGCGAACTATCAAGGCGTGATCAAAACGCAGATCAATGACTTGATAGCCTATTTGAAACCTTGCGGAACGCGCGTTCGTATCCGTTACGAATAGAGGTGATATAGATGAGGCGACGGGATTACATTGCGCAGCAATTAGTTGATGATGGCGACCTTGATGGCGACTCCAATGAGTTCTATCAGGGTTTCATTAACCTTTTTACAGATATAGTTTCAAGTGATTGCGTCATCAGTGGCTTAGCTGCCTCTGCTGGCGGGGGAATGAACATCAGCGTTGCCATCGGCACGGCTTACTTTCAGGGCAAACGCATGAACATCAGTGCGCCTGCCACTGTAACGCTGGCCGCCGCTGACCCCACAAATCCACGAATCGACTGCATCTACGTCAAGACAACGCTTACCAGTTCTTCTTCTGGTGGTGATTCTTTCCTTGAAGACGTAGCGTCGGTTGATAAGGTAACTGGCACACCCACCGTATCGCCAGTTGCGCCAGCCGTGACAGGTGGCACGAAACTGGCTGAGGTTTACGTTACGGCTGGAGCGGTATCTATAACTTCAGGGAACATCACTGATAGTCGCTTCACGCTCCGAGGCTTGTACGAGTTGGCGAATCACCTCAAAGCATCGGCGGCGAACGTTCATGCGCATTCGCAACTCAGCGGCGTGACGGCAGACCAGCATCACCCACAAGCACACACACTTACTTCACATACGACACGGGCACACTCTGAGTTGACGGGCATCGGGACAGATGACCACCACGCACAGACGCACACTCACGCCTCACACACTGGGATTGGAGCAGATGACCACCACGCACAGACGCACACTCACGCCTCGCACATTGGGATTGGAGCAAATGACCACCACGCGCAATTGCATGCGGCGAGCCATGTCTCGGGCGGTGGAGACGCTTTATCGGGCACGCTGGCTGTGAACATCACAGGGAACGCCAACACGGTTGATGGCCAGCATGGGCCAGCGAGTGGCTACATCATGGGTGCGACGGGTGGCAACCAACACATCGAGAAGTTTTGCGCTAACATCGGCCCACTAGACAATGGCATCACCAAGACGGTCGCTTTCACCTTCATTAATCCTTTTTTTGCTAATGTGGTGGCCGTGGAGAGTGTTGGCGTCGTGGGCGGTGGCTCACGGCTCGATCACTATTTGACCGCCAAATCGGTAACTGGTGCCACAGTCGCTATGTTGAATTTCTCAGGAGGAGTAATAATAGATCCACTCTGGGTGGAGCTTATCGCCGTAGGAGATGACTGATGCAAGAGATAGTAGTTACCAGGGAACGTCGCTCAACGGCCAGTGACAATTTATCTGGCCTGGTGCTCAGCGTAACAATCAATGGAAGACCATTGGACGTGGTTATTCCACTCGATGCTATCGAAAACCGAAAGCGGCTTTACGGCCTGGCAACCGACCAGGAAGCCATCAACGCCATTCTCAAAGAGCACGCTACCCGTGAATTGGAACTAGGGCCAGACGACAACGCTGATCCTCGATTGGCAACGATGGGTGGATTGCGTCAGGATGTAAAAGTGAGCAGAAAAGCCCAACGAACCACTTGACAGGTTACAGAAATGCATGAGAGAGTTCACGGCGTGGGGTGGGTAAGGCACTAAACCACCAGTCACTGTTGAGTTGAGCATTCTCTCAGTATCCTACTCATCATCCTCGCTATTTCCTCATCCTGCTTCTTGATTGCGTGAGCATAGATTGACATCGTGATGTTGGCATCGGCATGGCCAAGCCGAGCGGAGACAGCGGTTATCGGAAGATTGTTCCCCAGTAGCAGGGTGGCGTGTAAGTGCCGTAGTTGATGGGGACTAATCTCCCTTATCCCCAGCTTCTTGCATTGCCTGGTCAAGGCATGCTCAATCATTGATCGGCCTAGAGGTTCACCTTGAATAGTCGTGAAGATCAACTCGTTATCTTGCCAAGCGTCACCTGCCTTGCCGTGCCACTCTATTTGTTGCTCCTGTTGTCGCTTCAGAGCGTCGACACCCTCAGGGGGCAGCGCGATTGTTCTGAATCCAGATTCCGTTTTCGGGGCATTTTCTAGCCACTCGCCCTTAACCTTGCGTAAGCTTCCCCTTATCGTGATTGTGCCGTTAATCAAATCGACATCTGACCAGTGCAAGGCCATTAGCTCTCCGATGCGGCAACCACTGGCCGCAGTCACGAGCCACAACGGGCCTAGTCGATGTTCCCGTGATGCTTTGAGGAAGGCGCGCAGTTCTTCGGGACTCCATAGGCTCTTACGCTCTGACTTGCTTCGAGGAACGAGTACCCTGTCGGCAGGATTGCTGACTAGCCAACCCCAAAGAACAGCCATCTTCAAGGCTCTATGTAGAAGGGAATGAACGAAACTGGGTATACGCTTTCGTCCTTTGGCGCTCAGGTCATTGTAAAGCATCTGTAGATGTGCGGGATTAAGATCACGAAGTTTGATGCGTCCCAGCCGTGGCCTGATGTGGCGGTCGCAGATATCCTGATAGTCGGCAATCGTGCCAGCTCGTAGGGAATGACTCGCCGTCTCAAGCCACAGGCCTAGCAAATCATTGACGGTCTTACGGCCAGGATCGGGAAGCGTGTTGTCGCTACCGATGGCGCGTTGCAGTTCTGCGAGTTTACGTTTTGCCTCTCGCTCGGTCTTGGCGTAAACCGTTTTGCGCTTGCCGTTTATCTGTAGACTGGCACACCATTTACCGTCAGAACTTCTTCGGTAGACGGTGCCAGCGTTGCCCGAGGGCATCTGATTGTCCTCTCCGATGCCCTGGCGCTTGTTCGTGTAGCAGAAATGTAGCAGCGAGTTGGTGAATTGACGCTACATCGTCTGCGGTGAGGGATAACCTGGAAGGATTAGCTACAACATATTGTGGTTGATCCGCCTAAACGCTGCAAGACCGGGTGGGGAAGCGGGGACTCGAACCCCGACGCCTTTCGGCACATGATCCTAAGTCATGCTCGTCTACCAGTTCCGACACTCCCCCGTTGGAACCACAAGCTGCGCCCGACGGCATTGCCGATAGCGGCATGGTCGGTGAGCCCGCTCATCTTGAGCGTTGTCCTGTGGTTAATTAGATAGTATATCTAATGCGTGCTGGCCTGTCAAATTGGCTGGCTGCCTGGTCCCCATAGCGCAAGACATACAAGCAGTGCCTGCATCGTGGGCTGTTACCGCGCAATGGTCTGAGTCGGAAAGGCGACTGCACCTGGCCTCAGCGTTGCAGAGGCGAACCTTGAGCGGTGCTTGGATCGCCATGAAATCTGCCTGAGCTTCGATTGCACCTGTCTACTTGCTCTCCATCGGATAGCCGATGGCGATCAGGGCGTTGAAGCCGTTTTCGAGTGGTCGAACTTTCGTGAATCCCTTTTGCGTGAGCGTCTGCGCCACACGGGCGCTGCTCCCCTCGTGGTGTCAGGTGCAAACGGTCACGATTTCTTTGTCTTTGGGAAGGCGAGCTATCTCGCCGTTCTGCGAGCCCGGCGGGATGCGCACGGAGCCTTTTGGCCTGATGTTGCTGGCTGCGAAGGCTCCCTGCTCCCTGGCGTCGACGATAACGATGTCTTCGCCCCTCCGCAGCTTATCCTTGAGTTCCGCTTGGCTGATACGGGGTAGTTCGCCAAGCCCAAGTCGCGTTTCCATGTTTGTCTCACCTCCTTTTGGTTGCCGGTGTTGAATGCAATATGCATGCCAGAATCACAGACCATCTACATGCATGCCAGAATCGCTTGACTTGCGGGCTGCCAAGTGCTATTATCCGCGCAGCTTACCTGTTATCACCAGCCTCCCTCGGCTTGGCAGACGGGACGGAAGGAGATGGACAGACCGTGGAGAGGCGCCTGGATCGAAGGCGTCTTTTGTGTTATCCCAAGCAGGCATGTCAATCGAACTGAGCTTGACATCGGATGCGGACGCGGCAGATCTGCCTGAGTGTTCGCAGTTGCCTTGGTCTCGTCAACTGCTATGGGCAGGCGGCCCAGGTGAAGCGAGTTGAGCAGACGGCGCTTATTGTGTTGAAGGGAAGGGGGCGCGGAATGAACAAGTACCAGGTCCAGGGGGCGCAACTGGGGTTGGAAGTCGGGTATCGCGAGCTCATCACACGTATCCCTGCTATCGTCTGCGAATTGGCTCTTGATGGCACGACGTTGTTTGTGAACGACGGCGTGACCAGGATCACTGGTTATTTTCCTGTTGAACTACAGGGCAGGAACTGGTGGGAAACTTTCTTCCCTGGGGAACTGCGTCGACAGATCGATGATCTTTGGCCCGGGCAGCAGGTCACAGATATCGCCGATTGCGAGATGGTCCTGATGGCAAAAAACGGATCGCTGAAAACAGTGGTATGGACCTCCTTCAATCACCACTGGCCTGACCGAGTGTCGGAAAACATCTTCGGCTTCGGCGTGGATATCACCGCGCGCAAGTGGGGAGAGGAGTTGTTCAGAACTCTAGCCGATAGTTCTCCGATTGGCAACTACATTGTCCAGGGAGGGAAGTTTCACTTCGTCAACCGGCAGTTCCAGAAGCAAACGGGTTATCGGGAAGAGGAGTTAGTGGACACGGACCCTTTGCTGCTTGTCATTCCTGAAGACAGGGAGATGGTCAGACAGAACGCGACCAAGATGCTGAAAGGAGAGACTTCTGCGCCATACGAATACAGAGTGGTTTGCAAGAACGGAGAGGTCAGGTGGATTATAGAGACCGTTGCCTCGATCTATTTCAGGGATGGGCGGGCCACTGTGGGTAATTTCATGGATATTACGGCACGTAAGGAGGCGGAGAAAGCGCTGAAGCAGAGCGAAGAGAGATTTCGTGCTTTATTTGAGAACTCTCCGATAGGCATCGCCATTTCGCGAGATGCTACTCTGCTATACGCGAACCGATCCTATCAAAACATGTTCGGATTTGATGACATCTCGGAGGCGTGCAGTAACCATCTGCTGGACCATTGTGCGCCGCAGGTTCGTCACGAGGTCGCCGAAAGGATTTACGCTCGGGAGCGAGGCGAGCTTCTATCCAAGGCATTCGAGTCAGTTGGCTTGAGGAAGGATGGGTCGCAGTTTCCTGTTTTTGTCGAGGTTGCTCGCATAGAGTTACTCGATGGGCCTGCTGTCGTCGCCTTTTTCACCGACATAACCGAGCGCAAACAGGCGGAGGAAACCATCAAGAGACTGGCATATCACGATGCCCTGACAGGTCTGCCGAACCGGACAGTGTTCAGCGACCGTCTCTCGGTGGCTCTGGCCCACGCGCGTCGCAATAACGACAAATTGGCCGTAATGATGCTCGACCTCGACGAGTTCAAGCAAATCAACGACACGCTGGGACACAACGTCGGAGACCAGTTGCTGAAAGGCGTAGGTGAGCGTTTGGTAAGCCTGCTGCGCAAGAGCGACACTGTTGCTCGAATGGGTGGCGATGAGTTCATGCTGCTGCTGCCTGAGCTCTCTTTGGCCGAAGAGGCAGACGAGATCGCCGAAAGAATCCTGGAAGCACTTCGCGAGCCCTATGCGCTTGATGGTCGCGAATCTCCTATCACCACCAGCATCGGAATCGCCATTTTCCCCGACGACGCCGAAGATGCCAACGCGTTAATGGTGTGCGCCGATAGCTCGATGTATCGCGCCAAGGAACGGGGCCGGAATGGCTATCAGCGCTATTCCTCGACTATCAGCGCCTGAGGAGTCGATGGAAATCCTCCCCAGTCGCATCAGCCATCTGGTGATGGAGGCATCAGGTGCCTGTCTACCATATTATCGACAATTGGGGCCAAGGCTTCAGTGCTTCTGTGCTGGCAATTCGTGGCTCATTTGCCGTTGGAATGCGGTCACGAACAGAAAAAGCACCCTTGCCCAGGGTGCTTTCTGCGCGTTTCTTGGTGAGCCGCGGGGGACTCGAACCCTCAACCGGCTGATTAAGAGTCAGCTGCTCTGCCAATTGAGCTAGCGGCCCAGGTTACACGACGATCCCTTGTCGATCACGTTGCGCCTGAAATTATAACGGACAAATCGAATGTCTGTCAAGAATGAAGACCAGGCGATGGATAACAGGAACGCCAGGATAGAGAACGCGTTTCCAATGGCTGCGGTACGCCTGGAGGGATTCGAACCCCCGACACCTGGTTCCGAAGACCAGTGCTCTGATCCACTGAGCTACAGGCGCGCGAACGTGATGACGTGCCAGCGATCAATCAAAATTATAGCTGAAATTCAGACGGCCTGTCAATTTGCGAATCCTGGCCGTTTTGACGTCAGTTCTCATTGACAAATGCCCGCTCGGCTAGTACTATGGTTGAGAAATTTCCTCGAAGGAGAGTGGACGTGAGACCAGTTTATATGGTTTCGGGCGGCGTCACCAAGTTCCGCAAGGCCTCCCCCGACAAGGACTTCCGCCTGATGGTTAAGGAGGCATTTGACTATGCCATGCGCGACGTTCCCAATCTCACGCTCGAGATGATCGACGGCACCGTGGCATCGTACTTTTCGGATCATTTCACGCGACAGCTTATGGCGGGCATAATGGTGCAAGACTACCTGGGGCTATGTCCCAAGCCCGGCAAGCGTGTCGAGGGCGGCGGGGCCACAGGTGGGCTTTGCTTTCAAGCGGCTTGGGAGGCCATCTCCTCTGGTCGCATGGACGTCTGCGTCGCCTATGGCTTCGAGACGATGTCGCGGGTCAATACCTGGAAGGGCAACGAGTTCATCGCTCTCGCTTCCGACACGAACTTCGACTACCCTGTCGGCGGCTTTTACTCTGGCTATTACGCGATGATGGTTCAGCGCCACATGTACGAGTTTGGCACCACGGTCGAGCAGATGGCGATGGTGTCCATTAAGAATCACGGTAACGCGATACACAATCCTTATGCCCAGAGCCCGATGAAGTTGACCGTCGAGGACGTCAGGTCCTCCCCAATGGTGGCTACTCCCTTAACGCTACTGGACATATGCACGATGTCCGACGGCGCAGCAGTCGCCGTCCTCGCGTCTGAGGAGATGGCCGCGAAGCTAACCGACAGACCGGTAAAGATCGTTGGTGTCGGCACTGGGACAGATGCCATGCGCATGTCCGACAGGCCACATGGCAAAGTCCCCTTGCTGCCCCACGAATCGCCAGACGACTACAGGAACCTGAAATATCCAGGCATACACTCATTCCGCGGCGGTAGGATGGCGTCCAAGCTGGCCTATGAAATGGCTGGCATAACGAATCCGCTGGAGGAACTCGATTTCGTGGAGTTGCACGATGCCTACACCTCCTCCGAGATTCAAACCTACGAGGATATGGGGCTTTGCAAGTATGGCGAAGGCGGCCGCTTCGTCGAGGAGGGGCATGCCAGCCTGGAGGGCAAGGTACCTGTGAATCCCTCGGG
Source organism: Chloroflexota bacterium (assembly GCA_023480885.1). Classification (GTDB taxonomy): domain Bacteria; phylum Chloroflexota; class UBA6077; order FW602-bin22; family JACPRP01; genus JAMCWX01. The sequence continues at coordinate 129,889 of JAMCWX010000046.1, forward strand.
AGGATTGCTGGCCTGCGGGCATCCTGTGGGAGCTACAGGACTTATGCAAGCCGTTTTCGCCTTCTGGCAGTTGCAAGGGACTATCCAGAAGCATCTGGGCAACGACAGGTTGCAGGTCAAGAACGCGCGGCGGGGGGCTATCCACAGCCACGCCGGGACGGGCACCTACATCGCCGTGAGCATCTTAGAGAGGGGGTCCTAAAGCGATGGCTGAGGAGAAAGTGAAGCTTCCTGAGACCGAAGAAGGTACGACAGTCTACAACCTCGATCCCATAATCATCAAGTATCATTACGAGATGAACTACATTCACAGCTACGCTCAGGATTCGCCCTTCTTCGCCGGCCTTTCCAAGGGCAAGCTGATGGGCAGCAAGTGTACGGCTTGCGGCTACAAATACGCCACGCCACGGTCACACTGTATGGAATGTGGCGCCAAGACCGAGTGGATGGAGCTTCCGCTGGAGGGGAAGGTGCACACGTTCACGACCTGTTACTTCGGCAGCGAGGAGTTCCTCGATCAGACACCGTTCACCCTCATCCTGGTGGAATTCGAGGGGGTCAACACACTGTTTCTGTCGCGCGTCATCGGCATCGAACACGGGAAGGTACACATCGGTATGCCTGTTAAGGCGGAGTTCTTGAGGCTCTCGAAGTTCAAGCCGACGGATGTGTACTTCGTGCCGGCGTAGCCATCACAGCTTTGCCGCTCGCCACCAGCCGAGGAGCGCGCTGCCGGCGCTGATAGCACCGCCAACCAGTAGCGGCAAGGCGATCCCTCCTGCCTGAGCAAGAGCGCCGGTGAAGAGGCTTCCCAGCGGTGTGGTGCCTACAAAGCACGTGGTGTACACGCTCAGCACCCTTCCTCGCAGATAGTCAGGGGTAGATGTCTGCAGGGTGGTGTTGGCAACGGTAGTCAGCAGTATCATGGCGAATCCGATTGCTCCTAGCAGGATCACAGCAAGCGCGAACTCGGCCGTGCGGGATAGCGCTATCTCTAGCAAACCGAAGGAGGCGGCGCCGCCTATCAACAACTTTGGATGTGGCTCCCATTCGAGGAAGGCGAGCAGCATCGAGGCCACGAGCGCACCGAGACCCAGGGCCGACATCAGGATGCCGAATCCGTCTGCCCCGACGTCGAGCACGTCCCTGGCCAGTATCGGTGCGACGACGTTGAAGTTCATGCCGAACGTTGCCACCAGCGCCACCAGCGAAACGGTGAGCAGGGTCAGTGGCGAATGGCGAACGTAGCTCAACCCTTCCCGCACGTTCGTTAGTATCTCCCCGGGGATCATCCCGCCGGCCGCAGCCACGGATCCTGCCCTGATAGCCACGAGCGCTGCAATCACGGGCAAGAAGCTGACGCCGTTCAGAAAGAAAACAGCGGCCAGCCCAGTCCAGGCGATGAGAAGCCCACCAATGGCTGGCCCTGCCAGTCGTGCAGCATTGAAAGCAGCGGAGTTGAGCGCCACGGCGTTGGGAAGCTCCTGGCGTCCCACAAGCTCAACCACAAAGGCTTGCCTGGTGGGCATATCGATGGCGTTAACCAGGCCAAGCAGGGCAGCGAGGACCATGACGTGCGCTATCCTCACAATCCCCATCCCGGTAAACAGGGCCAGCACGAACGCGAGAATCATAGACGCCGACTGAGTTTCAAGCAGCAGGCGGCGCTTCGGCAACTGGTCCGCCAGAAGACCACCGAATAGCGACAGCCCAAGCATCGGCAGAAACTGGAGCGCGCCGATTACACCCAGTTCGAAGGCCGATCCGCCCAGCTCGAGAACCAGCCAGCCCTGGGCGATAATCTGCATCCAGGTGCCGACGAGGGAAATCAACTGGCTAAGCCAGAACAGGCGAAAGTCCCGATATCGAAGAGCTGCCAGCCCCCGAGTGAGGGCGACAGGTTGGGGTTGGAACTCAATGGTGCTTCCTGGACCCCTGCAGCTAACTTCGCCAGTGGCCGTGACCGCATCTGCTCTTTCAGGGCCAGTACGAGGGGCAGGTTCTCTTGCGTCGCGATTCCCGCTTCCTGGTGGAACGATTTCCTGGGGCTCGTTTTCTGGTGGCCGATTTTCGTCGCCTGCTGGCCGCTTCCGGTTCACCGAAGCCTCCAATGTATCTTCGCTCCATACGTGTTTGCAAGGAGCATGCCAGGGACGGGGCAAAGGGGAATGTAGCCGCACCCTTGAGGGTGCGCGCAACCAGTTGCGTTGGCCGACGCGAACCAGAGGCAATTGACGATAGGCAAGCAATCTAACAAGTGAACAATCTAACGGTTACGCGCAGGCTTCGCCCGCCCCAATTTCATCTGCAAAAGGGGGCGGGCTCGCCGCGCTCCATCCCCTTACAAAAGGAGCGCGGCATCTTGGAAAGGATCTCGGAGAGGAAAGCCTGCGGCTACAGTGTGGCCCTAGCGAGCTCCAGTTTCTGGAAGCTTGTTTGCCCATCTAGTGAAATCTGTCTTCCAAATGATATAATACCTAACAAGACCGAAAGGAGGATGGTCATATGTCTGGCCACAGCAAGTGGGCACAAATTAAAAGACAAAAAGGTGCGAATGATGCCAAGAGAGGGCAGTTGTTCACCAAGCTTGGCCGTGAGATAATGGTCGCCGCCCGTGAAGGTGGGGGGGATCCTGACGCTAACTTCCGCTTGCGACTGGCCGTTCAGAGGGCGCGCGCGGAGAACATGCCTATGGAAAACATCGAGCGCGCGATCAAGCGCGCGACGGGGGGAGCCGATGGCGCCGTACTGGAAGAGATCGTGTACGAGGGGTACGGTCCCGGCGGAGCAGCGATCATGGTCGAGGCCATGACAGATAACAGAAATCGCACAGTTTCGGAAATCAGGAACGTTTTCACGCGAAACGGTGGAAGTCTCGGTGAGTCAGGATGTGTGGCCTGGCTATTCGAGCCGCGCGGCGTGATCTCGATCGACGCTTCAGGAACGGACCCAGACGAACTTGCCTTGATCGCTATCGACGCGGGAGCGGAGGACGTCAAGACCGATGGAGACACGGTGGAAGTGTACACCAGCCCGGCGGAGCTAGAGGCCGTTCGGGACGAGTTGAGGGAGCGAAAGATCAACGTGGTGGCCGCGGAGAGCTCTATGATTCCCAAGTCGACTCTCGCCTTGGACGAAGCTGAGGCTTTGAAGACGTTGAAGCTCATGGACAGGCTCGAGGAGCTCGACGACGTTCAGCGGGTCTACACGAACGTGGATTTCTCCGAGGACCTGCTGGAAAGATATGCGTGACGGCGATGCTGGAGCCGAGCGGCCTTCCCGTGCCAGTGCGCAACGCCTGGCTCTGGGCATCGACCCTGGCACCGCGATCATGGGCTACGGTCTCGTGGCCCTGGACGGCGACCAGTTGAATTTGCTCGACTACGGTGTTATCACAACTCCAAGCCACCTGCCCCTGGCAAATCGTCTGCAACTGCTTTATAGCGGCATTGGCGAAATAATAGAGCGGGCGAAGCCTACGGAACTAGCTGTGGAGGAGCTCTTCTTCAACAGGAACGTTCGTACGGCTCTGGCGGTAGGCCAGGCCAGGGGAGTAGCTATCCTTGCCGCGGCAAACCGAGGTTTGCCAGTGAGCGAGTACACGCCTCTACAGGTCAAGCAGGCTGTGGTGGGGTATGGCCGAGCGCGCAAGGAACAAATCCAACAAATGGTTCGCGTCCTGCTCAACCTTCAGGATGTGCCAGAGCCAGATGATGCGGCAGATGCTCTGGCGCTGGCTATCTGCCACCTGCACTCCAGTCGCGCGGCACACTTGATCGACGAGCGCACGACATAGAATGCTTGCGTTGGGCAGGGCTCTGGGTACGCTGTTCACCACGGAGGCACGGGGACATGGTGCTATGCACGCCTCCATCTGTTTTGGCGTGACCTGTCCAGCACGGAGACACGGAGAGGGCTTTCTGGGAGGCCGAACCAGGGCGTGCTGGCAGTCGGATCTAGCCGAGAACTGCTCTAGTTGGGGGACCGTTACTTGATATCTAGTGTTCGCGGCACAATCTTACAGAAGACGAGCGAGTATGTCGTGGTCGACGTCGGCGGGATTGGGTTCAAGGTTTTCGTCACGTCGACGACGCTGGGCGCCCTGGGAGCGGTCGGGGATACGGCGACGCTGATGACCCATATGTACGTCAGGGAGGACAACCTGTCTCTCTACGGGTTTGCCACGGACGAGGAGCGCCGGATGTTCGAGCTATTGCTCGGCGTCTCGGGCGTTGGTCCCAAAATGGCGATTGGGATACTCTCGACGGCGGCGCTGGATTCGCTGCGAGTGGCAATCGCCTCGGGAAGCACCGACACGCTAACGCGCGTTCCTGGCATTGGGGCGAAGCTTGCCGGGCGCATCGTGCTGGAGCTGAAAGGCAAGATCGACCCGCGAAGCGTCGCCGGCCGCGAGCCTGAACTTGTGGCAACCGACCCCGATGTCCTGGCCGCGCTGACCAATCTCGGCTACAGCGTGGTCGAGGCGCAGTCCGCAATTCGATCTCTCCCCACAGACGCGAGCATATCCACAGAAGAGAAGATCTTGCAGGCGCTGCGGTATTTTGCCGAGCAGCGTGGCTAGGGGGCGCGGCCCTCAAGGTCGCCGAGGGAACCACGAAATACACGAAACACACGAAAAGGACGTAGTGCGGGTCCTTGTATTTGCCCCGTTCTCCGCGGCTCCGCCGCAAAGGGGCAAATGCTTGTGGCCCGCTCGTGCCTATTGTCAGTTTTCGATATGCCCCTTTGGCTGAATGCAGCGAAGGATGCTTTTTGACCCCCGAAAATTCAACTTCAGGCGAAATCGGACCAACTTTCGAGAACTAGCCGAAAAATAGTCTGGACTAGTTAGGTTGGGTGAGCCAGGGAAGAGAAGAGGAGACCCGTGTTGCCTTGACGTTGTGTCGCATCGTGATACGATTTGGTCATGCTGGTGATTCGCCGTCTCAACTGGGATCCTTGGAATGTGGCCAATATTGCTAGAGACGGGGTGCTGGACGCTTCCCCCTACGAGCTGCGGGGATTAGAACTGCCAAATCCTCACCGTCGCGTCTCGATAAGCGGGGTTCGAATGTGGTCTACAATGCTACCGCCGACAGGATCAGCAGGGCGAGGGCGTAGATCCAGTCGAGCCAGAGGCGGCGCAGGAGGTTCATGAGGTAGATGAGGGCGACCATGGGGTAGCCGACGATGGCGAGGAGGTTGCCGCGCCGGACGTGCTGGTTGGTGACGTGCCACAGGCCGCGCGCGTCGCCGGTGCTGGGGAATGCCTGGAGCGCGACGGATAGCCCCAGCCAGGTCGCCACGGCAGTCAGGATCAGGATCTGCGTGGGCATCGCGGTGGCGGTCAGGGTCGATCTGGTCCATTTGCCGTCGACGGAGAGGAACAGCAGGAAGCTGACTATGGAGTTGAGGATAAAGGGGCCGACCACGATGGCGAAATGATCGCGGAAGCGCCTGGGGGTGGCGTGGACGACGAATCCCGCCGGGTTGCCGAAGCGGAAGTAGACGACGTGGTAGACGCGCACGCCTGTCAGCAGGCAGAACAGGTGGTGGCCTAGCTCGTGGAAGACCACGCCTGGCATGGCGAGGATGCCGAAGGTTAGGATGCGTGGTGACATTGTGTGTTCATTGGCCTGCCTGTATCCAGGCGCATAGTTTCTTCTCCGTGAGGTCGAGGGCGTAATAGATGGCCAGGCCCAGCAGGCTCATGGCTACGACGCCGGCGTACATGTCGGCATAGGCCATGCGGCCCCAGCCCTCGACTATGATGTAATAGCCGAGTCCTGAGTTTGTGGCGAAGGACTCGGCAAAGAAAAGCACGGCGATGGCCGTGCCGGTGCTGACGCGCAGCGATGTCAATATGGCGGGTAGGCAGGCGGGTAGGTAGACGTAGCGGAACAGATGGACCTTGCCTGCCCCCAGGGAACGAACGGAGTGAATGAGCTCTGGGCGCACTCCGTTGGAGGCATCGCGAACCACGACGAGCACCTGGAAGAACAGTATTATCGATATGATAAAGACTTTGGACACCTCGCCTATCCCGAGGAAGATCAAAATGATGGGCAGCAGCACGATCTTGGGCACGGGATAGGTGAGGTAGATGATCGGAGCGATGAACCTGTCCAGCCGCTTCCCCTGGCCTAACGCCAGGCCGATTGGCGCGGCCAGCGCCACGGATAGCAGTATGCTCAAGACGACGCGGTAGCTGCTGATTGCCAAATGTGTTGCCAGGTCTCTTGAAAGCCCTTGAACGAAGGCTGAGGCAACAGCTCCAGGGCCAGGCAGCGCGGCGATTCCAGCGAGGGTCGCGGTAACCTGCCACACGAATAATATGGCCAGTAGAGCAAGTATGATGGACAGTCTATTTCGCTGAGCCATTCCTGAGTTCCTCTACCCATTGCCGAACCTGGTTGCACTTTTCGTGAAAGGCTGGCTGGCCGCGATAGTCAAGCTCGCCGGCGCCAGGGTTGTCGACGACTTGAGCTGAAGAGATCGGCGGCGAAGGCAGAATTAGTATCTTGCGTCCCAGAAACACCGCTTCCTCGATATTGTGGGTCACGAGCACGGTCGTCACCGTGCCCTCGACGCCCAGGTCTACAATCAGGTCTTGTAGCCCTTCCCTCGTCAGAGCGTCCAGAGAGCTAAATGGCTCGTCCATCAGCAACACGTCTGGATCGATGGCTAACGTGCGGGCGATGGCTACTCGCTGCCTCTGGCCGCCGGACATCTGGGAAGGGTACTGGTTTGCAACGTGAGCCAGGTCCATGCGCGCCAGCCAGCGTTGCGCCGCTTCGTTCCTTTTCTGGGAAGCGATGCCGCGTATGCGCAGGCCGAGAACGGCGTTCTCCATCGCGGTTGCCCAGGGGAGAAGGCCGTAGTCCTGGAGGATCAGCCCCGTCGAAGGACGGGGCTGGCGTACGATCTGCCCATTGATGGTCACAGCGCCTGCGGCGGGTCGTCGCAACCCGGCGAGGAGATAAAGCAGGGTTGTCTTGCCACAGCCTGAAGGGCCAATGACTGCCCAGGCATCGCCGCGCTCTATGGTCCAGTCGAAACCGCCGAACAGAAGCGCTTTCCCAGCGTACGCGAATGTGATGCTCTTGACCTCGATCATTTGGGAAGAAGGGACGGGTCAACGAGCTTCGAGTATGAAATGGGCTTGCCAATCAACTGCTTGCCCACCATCCATTTGATGGCTTGGTCAACTTCTGCTTCCTTTGGCACCGAGGCATTGGGATAAACGGGCATCGCAAAGGTGTCCTTTATCGCCGCCGGTATCTTCGCCCTGTCCACAAGCAAGGCGCGATACTTCTCGGGACTGGCGTTGATCTTGTCCACCGCCTCCTCATAGGCAGCCAGGAACGACTTGATCGCGTTCGGGTTCTTGGCCACGGTTCCTTGCCGGATCGTGATGACGCTAAGGCCAACCTGGCTGGCCTTGTCGTCGAGAAGCACCCGCGCGCCCTGTTGAACGGCGAGGGAGGTGAATGGCTCGGGCAAGGTGGCAGCGGCGACCTGTCCCTTCATCAACATCTCTACGCGCACGGGAATCTTGCTGACCTCGGTCAACTTAAAGTCTCCCTGCTTCAAGCCGCTGCTCGCCAGCAATTGATCGGTGACATACTCGATGAGGGTGTTTCGCGAGATGGCGACCTCTTTGCCCTTGAGATCGGCCGGGGTTTTGATGGGGCTGTTCGGCCCGACGAGTATCGATATCTGCGCCATCTTAGGCGCGGCTCTCATGCTCGTCCGAACGATCTTGGCGTTCTCACCGTCCTTGTTGAGAAGTCCGACGGAGATGAGGTCGTTGAGGAGCCCATCGACCTGGCCCGTGGACATGGCCGTGTCTCGCTCAATTGCGCTGGCGAAGGGAACCAGCTCGACCTTGACGTTTTGTTTGGCAAAGATGCCTTCGGTATCGGCCACGTGGAGTGGCAGCGTGT
>JAMCWX010000008.1 GCA_023480885.1 Chloroflexota bacterium
AACATCCGACCAAGCCTGGCCAGACTCGTAGCCTGGATAACAGACAAACTTAGCGCGATGGAACCTTTATGGACACGAAGACAGGCACGCTACCGCGCCCGCCTGTCACGTTTTGGGTAACCCTAAGGTAGTGAGGGGGTGCACAAGCAGCCATTCAGCCATCTAGTCATAGACGCAGGCACTTCTGCTTGGCACGATTGGGATGGTGGACAGGATTTGGAGTTTGTCTACAACAGCAGGATAGCTGAATAGAGTCTGGTACGAGGAGTAACGTGCGAAGTCCACGCAGCGTGTAGGTTATGAGTTACTCCTTTGCTTATTGGCGAGGCCCTATTTCTCTGTTCTCCACACACTCACCTGAGGGGAAGTGTGAAATAGAATGTGCTTCCTTTGCCTTCCTGGCTTTCGACCCAGACCCTTCCGCCGTGGCTTTTGATGATGCCACTACAAATGAACAGGCCGAGTCCGAGCCCCTTGATCTCCTTGTGAACTCGTGCGTAAGGATGGAACAAGTGACGGAGCTCCTTCTGCGCGATGCCGAGGCCCTGATCTTTTACTGAGACAAGAACTTCGTCCTTCCGTCGTTCGATGGAGACTTTGACCTCACCACCATTAGGCGAGTACTTGATCGCGTTATTCACCAGGTTGTCTATCACCTGGCGAATTCGGTCGCAATCCCATTCGCCTTCCACGTGTTCTTCGCTGCTATCCAACAGAAGAATGTGCTTCTGCGTCAGCGCTTGCTGCCCCTGAATCACGTCGCGCGATAGCCCTACCGCGTCGCAACGTGCCTTGACCAGCGTCAGTCGACCAGATTCGATTGCGGATACGTCTCGCATGTCGTCGACAAGGCGATTCAACCGGTTGGTCTGTGCGTTTATGATCTCCAAACCTTTGCCGAGATCCGCTTGCGGTAGCTGGCTCTCTAGCCGCTTTCTAAGAAGTTGGGTATAGCCGCTCAGCACAGCGAGTACCCCCTTGAGTTCGTGACTCACTACGGAGGCAGACTGTTCCCGTCGACGACGGGCCTCCTCCAGTTCGTGTGCATACTGCCGCAATGAGGAGTTTAACCTCACGTTGGCGACGATGATACCCAGTTGATCGCCAATTGCTACCAGTTGCTGTAGTCGGCTTGCTTGTGGCGATGCAGGGTCGCGGCCGGCAACGCTGATGCTGCCAAGAAGCTTACTATCTGCTCGCAGTGGGACGCACATAAACGCTCGAAGCCCTTCGTGCGTTATCGTAGGATGCGTGACACGCGGGTCTTGAGATAGATTGTCCACCATTGCGACCTGGCCCTTTGTGGCGGCCAGCCCACACAACGTTTTGTCTGTCGGAAGCGACAAGATGGCTTTGATGAACTCTTCTGAAACGCCAAGGCGCTTTATGCACCTCAGGGATCGAGAGTTCTCTTCTCTGAGCAATATCCAGCCAGCGTCCATTCCTGTGTTCTCAAGGATCTGGTCGAGGGCGTACGTGAGCAGTTTCTCCTCGGTAAGACCCTTGCCACCAGCCACTATTATGGAATTCAGCGTCGCCAGGTCTGCGTTACGTTGCTCAAGGGCCTTTCTCAGCTCAACCTCCTCGGTGATATCCCTCATCAGTTCGATAATCCCGACCACATTGCCATTTTCGTCGCTTATGGGCGAAGCGGCGATATCCTCAAAGCACTCCTTGCCCTGCTTGTCCCTATGGATATGGGTAACTCTGGACCTCGAACCCGAGGCTAATGCCTCGACGAGGGGACAAGGCGTATTGGGCGACTGGCACGGCTCTGAGCTACCATGCGAGACTTCGTGACAACGCCGGCCGGCGACTTCGTCTGCCGCCCATCCTTTATTATGGAGGAGTGCCTGGTTGGCCATTATCACGTTGTAGTCTCGGTCCAGGATCAGGACCTCATCGTAGAGGAGATCTGCAAAGTTCTTGCATCTAAGCACGAACTCCTGCAGGATCGGATGACTGCCTTTGAATTGTCTACTCACTGTCAACTTCTATGTCCCTCTGTGATAGGGAGTATTAACAAATCGATCCGCGGGGGGTCGATTCAAGGGCGCAATGATCAATTTGTTTGAACAATTATACCAAGGACTGTACTCCGAGCGCTAATCACGCAGGTTAGAACGCAGGGGCTTTTCGTTCTCGTCGGAGTGGATGAATCATTATTGGAACTGAGAGTCTGGTTTGTTCCAGAATTGCAGCTTTTCCCCTTTAACCTATCCTGTCCCAATATACCTGCCTACAGCGCCCACTAACGTGTCCAAGTCGAATGGCTTGCCTATCCATCCGGCAGCGCCTATCTCCTCCGCACACCTCCTTGCATCTGCAGCAGCCGTCAGGACAACGATCGGAGACTGTAAGTCGTATCTGGTGCGGAACTCTCTGGCGAATTCCCACCCATCCATGATTGGCATTTTCATGTCCAGAATAATCAGGTCGGGCATACCACGCTCCACCGCCTCTAGGGCCTCAAGCCCATTAGCTGCCGACTGCACCATGCAACCTTCGCTTTCCAACACCATCGCTACCAGGGAAACAAGGTCCTGGTCATCGTCCACCACGAGAACTGTCTTCGAATTATGACTCCACACGCTCGTCTCGCAGGGGAAGGCTAAAGTAGAATCTACTCCCTCTGCCCTCCTCGCTCTCAAACCACATCCTGCCGCCGTGTCGCGAAATGATCTCCCTGGATATGTACAGCCCCACGCCCATTCCGCCATAATCGTATGGCGTATCGGTATGGGCACGGTAGAAGCGTCGGAAGATACGGGCTTGTTTCTCTTTTGGAATGCCCACGCCACAGTCCCTGACCGAAACGACCGCCTCACGCTCCTGAACGTTCACCGCCACGTCGACGTCGCCACCCTGTGGCGAATATCTGATGGC
>JAMCWX010000025.1 GCA_023480885.1 Chloroflexota bacterium
GAGAAGGGTGGTAGCCGCAGCCATGAGGTCGCAGGGATGGTTCCCCACCGCCACGGCCACTTCGAGGTTCTTCCCCCGAGCCTCCTGTTTGGCGTGGATCATTCCCAACTGCTGCGGGGGCATGCACCGCAGGCCGGTCTTGTCTCTTCCTTTTAGCTGCATGCGGTTGATGGAGACGTTGCGTCGGCCGGTGTCCGGGTCCCGGGTGAAGACCATACCGGCAGTTATGTACGGGCCGGCGTCCTTGGTCGCGTGGGTCACGAGGGGGAGGCGAGTGAGGTCGACATCGGCCCCGGTGCGGACCACCTCCTGCACGGGGCCGGAATCCGTCAGCGCTGGATCGATTCGCCGCCCGAGCCGTTCCCGCCAGGCGAAGTTCACCCTGGGGGTATCGACTCCCAGTGCCAGGGCGACCATCTCCCTCGTCCCGAGGATATTGGACACCATGGAGAAACCGGTATCGGCAACCTGGCGAAAGAAACCCGCCGTCTGGCGCCGCTCCAGCTCCCGCATAAGCGCCGGCGCCTCGAGCGCCGGGTCCACCGGCCGGCCAAGTGTAATTAGATGGCCGGTAGCCTCGAGTCGCCCGATAAAGCCCCGCAGGTCCTCTGGCATCAGTTGCCCTCCACGTCTGGACGATTATATCGAGAGACGACATGGCTGTCAATGATCACAGTCGTCTTCGAGCCCGTGCCCGATATCCTGGCCCACGTCTGGGGGGACAACTGGTTCACTCGCCGAGGGCTGCGGAAAAAGCTCGATGGTGAAAAGGGGATGTTGCTCTCAAGCCTGGATAGGCACTTTGTCCAGCACCACTTCGCAAGGGGCTCGCCGGATCACCTCTTCGGCTGTCCGTCCCAACTGCTCGGGAGCAGCCCGGCGCTTAACGCCTACGCCCATGACGATCACGTCAGCGTCCTCGTCCTGGGTCAGATGCAAGATGCCATCGGCGGCGTGTCTGGCGGGGATCATTCGCGAGCGCACGGGCAGGTTGTGGCGTTGGACGAGCATCTCCGCCGTGTCCAGCGCCTTGCGCCCTGCCGCCTCCTGATCGGGCATCCGCGCGTTCAGCGGCAACGTTAGAGGAATCTCGATCACGTAGGCGAGGATGATCTCCGCTTTCTGCTCCTCGCCAATTCTACACGCAAGCTCGACAGCCCGTTCTGCGGGGACCGTCTCTACGACTGGCACCAGGATGCGTCGCAGCGCCCTCACTGTCCGCCTTACGGTGACGATTCGGTGCGGCACGACCGGGGGCAGGTGGAACATCCAGTAGAAAAGTGTGCTCATAGCACCTACGAATACAAGCGCCAGCAAAGCTCCCAAAGAGCTGATTTGGATTCCCACGCCGGTCACACCTTTCCCTTAGACCTGAGTCGATACTCCTGATATCTCTGCGCTGCGGTATACAAACGGTAAGCTCCGAAGGCCATAAAAGCAATGCCTGCGACCACCACCGCCGGGCTGAATCCGACGGACAGCAACTTCGTCAGGATGACGATACCGCACACCAGGCTAACTGCGCCTGTGGCTATTCTAAGAACGTCCGATACGCTGACCCGTTCCGGCGGAGAGGATCTTCTTATCACGTTCTGCCAGTGCCTCCTTATAGTCTTCCAACATTTCCCACTCTTCCGCCCCAGTAAGCACTTCGATCTGCTCACTTTCCCAGTCGCGCTTCACGGTGCTGGTAACGCGTATCTTTTGGCTTCGCCGATACCAGTAGAAATAGATCAGGCAGGCGATAACCCAGGCAGGGCCGGCAATGCGCCCGAGCGGATGAGTGAGGACGACTTCAAATAGAATCGTGCTTACTCCCAGCATGCCGATGATGCCCAGAATCGGCACGTCGACCACGCGGTCGCTGTGGCGCCACTTGACGTTAAACGGCATTTTGAAGGGACGCGGCGAATACGGGTCTGAGAACCGCAGCTTAATGAGCGATATGAAGACTAGCGTATACCCTAACGTAGCGCCGAAGGCGTACATGTTGCCGAGCGTATCCATAGCGCTGGGCGTCAGGAACGAAAGAATGGTCTGCGCCGCGCCGATCAGCGAGAAGATCAAGATCGTCCTAACTGGCGTCCGGTACTTCGAATGTACCTTATCGAACCAATCTGATAGCAAGCCGTAGCGGCTCATCGAATACGTCAGACGTGAAGCGCTCATCACCCCCGAATTGGCCGAAATCGCCAGAATCGACGCGCCCAGCATCGCGGCAAATGGACCGGCGATGATGCCCAGGAGCGGTATGCGGCTGGCCAGCAAGGCGATCGCGTCCTGTTCGTGGCCGACGAAGTCGTTCCAGGGGAGTATGCCCAGGCTCACCGTCGAGAAGAAAAGGGCGAAAATGAAGACAGTGAACACCAGCGTGACCGAGGTTCGCGGCACGATGGTGGCGGGCCGCCTCGTTTCCTGCGCGGCCTGGGAGATCGATTCGAGGCCCACAAACGAGATTATAGCGAGCGAGCTACCGTACATAAATCGGTCCAGGCTCGGAAACTCGAAGGTCCACTGGTGGATGAGCAGTTCGGGCTTCCACGCGAGTAGAAGGCCAAACACGATGATCGTCGACTCGGTCACGATATCGACGGCCCCGATTATCTCGTTGAACAATGATGATTCCCGTATTCCCTTAATATTGAGCCAGATTAGCGCGCCGATCAAGAACAGAGACTCCGCGAGCCAGACAGCCTTGATATCCACTGGGCCAAGGGCAACTGAGACATGTGTGAGGTCGACTCCCGTAGTGAAGCCGACGAGCGCGTTCAGATAACCCATTGAGGCCACAGCAAAGAGGGCGATATCGATGGTGTAATCGAGGAGTAGGGCTGATCCTGCCACGAAGCCCCAGAAATCTCCCAGCCCTCGCAGCGTGAAGTACTGTCCGCCTCCTGCCACCGGATAGGTCGCGGCCAGCTCCGTATACGCCAGGCCGATCATTATGTAAACGAGGCCCGCGAAGGCGAAGGCTATGTTGGTGGCGCCCTGCGCCGCCGCCATCACCAGACCGAGCGCAGCATAGATGTCGGCGCCGACGTCGGCGTAACCCCACATATACGAGCCCCATACCGTCACATCTCGCCGCAGCTCGAGCTTCTCTCCCTCGATTGGCGCAACTACCATTTCAGATTCTACCGTCTTCATGGTCGATCTCGAAATGTTCCTCCTATCGAATGCCAGTCATGGCCGGTTGAGACCCGCTCGTGTCCCGTCCATCGAGAATTGTACCGCATATGGTATATGGGAAGCATATGGGGACGTGATGGCGGCGTAAGAATTTCGTATGGATTTGGCGGAGAGAACTATGCTTCAGTTCTGAAGCGGTAGCCTACTCCCGGCTCGGTGAGGATGTATCGCGGACGCGCCTGGTCGTCTTCGAGCTTCTTGCGCAGTTGGCCGACGAAGTAGCGCAGATAGTGAGCCTCGGTGCCGTATTCTGGCCCCCAAACGGCCTGCAGCAACGCGCGGTGAGTGATCACTTTCCCCGCATGTCTAATGAGGTATTTCAATATCTCGTATTCGGTGGGCGTCAGGTGCACCTCCGTGTCACGCTTTATCACGCGCCGGCGTTCGAAGTCTACCACGAGATCACCAGACTTCAAGATAGCCGCCGCGCCGGCTGGTGGGGTGGCCAGATGGCGTAGCGCCACACGGATGCGGGCAAGCAACTCTCCCATCCCGAAAGGCTTGGTCAGGTAATCGTCTGCTCCAAGGTCCAACGCCTTGATCTTATCGCTTTCGTCGCCCATGACGGAAAGCACGATGATTGGCACGCTCGACGTCTTTCGAATCTGCTCGACCACGTCAAATCCGCTGAGGCCCGGCATGGCCAGATCGAGGACGATCACGTCAGACCGACGGCGCTCGAACGCGGCAAGCGCCTCATCTCCCGTTCCTGCGACGTCGACCTCATATCCCGCGTTTAGCAGGCTCGCGCGAATGGCGCGGCGAATCTCGACCTCGTCGTCGACGGCCAGGATCCTTGCTCCAGCAGTCATCCTTTTGTCTTCCTGTCGTTAATGTCCTCTGGCTGAGGTTCAATTGAATTATCCCGAATCGGGGTTGGCAACGCGGGGTCTGTCAACGGCAGCTTGAACGTGGTGCAAGCGCCGCCAGCGCTGCCATTTCTGGCCCAGATATCTCCGCCGTGCGCGGCAACGATCCCTTTGCAGATCGCCAGGCCGAGGCCCACACCGGCGAATCCCTTGCTGCCAGCCCGATGCGTCGTGTAAAACTTGTCGAAAATGCGCTCCAGGTCGGCGGGTGGTATCCCCGGCCCTGTATCTTCGACGCTTGTAAACATCTGTGTCCCATCCACCCACACAGTAATCGCGATGTCGCCGTCAGCCGAGGAGTGTTTGATGGCGTTGTCGATCAGGTTGGCGATCACCTGTTGTATTTGAACGTAGTCTACAGGAACAAAGGGCAGATCGTCCGGCAAGTTCACGGATAACCGGTGGCGCGCTGCCGCCTGCGCCATCCCATCGATTACACCGTAAACTATCTCGGCCATCGAGTGCCATTCCTTCCTCGGATGCAGGGCGCCAGATTCTATGCGCGACATATCGAGCACATTCCCAACCAGCTTGTTCAGTCTGTCCGCCTCATCGACGATGGCACCTACGAGGTCCTGACGTGCCGCAGTATCCTGCCACACCCCCTCTTGAGCCAGACTCGTCGCCGAAGCCTTGATCGCCGTCAGCGGCGTCCGAAGGTCGTGCGATACCGAAGAAAGCAGCGCCGTCTTCAGCTTATCCGATTCGACCAGGATGTGTGCCCTCTCTGATTCGCCCTGGAGGCGAGCGCGATCGATCGCCACAGCAACGTGCTCGCAAAAGGCCAGCAGAAGTCGGTCGGTGACCCGCCCTCGTCCTTCGCTAACTTGGGGTGCCCCGATCAGTCTTAGAACCCCCACCACCTTCTCAGGCGTTCTGATAGGGTAGTACAGTATTGGCCGATCTCTCCGAATCTGTCCAAGCCCGCCTCTGGCCAGGCGCACGATCTGCGTCGGACGCCTGTTTGACAGGGACCTGGCCAGCACCGCCGACGATCCGTGCTCCAGAACCCATTGCGCCAGCGCCACCTCGTCGCTACCTACATTCACGACCTCCCCAGCATGCACCCAATCGCCGGAGCGGTCCGCGGCGTCTGCCAGCAAGATGCCACAGCCCTTCACCCCAAAGGTTCGTACGATGCCTTGAGAGGCCGCCAAGAGGAGAGAGCGAAGCTCGATCTCACGGGAGAGCGCCAGGCTGAATTCGTATAGCGTCGTAGCGTCTTCCTGGCGCCTTTTCGCTCCTGCTGCCTCTTCCCTCAGCGCGGCGGCTAGTTCTCCTGTTATCAGAGACGCTAACAGGAAGAGGACGAGCGCCAGCCACTCGTCCGGCTGGGCTATGGACAACGTATGAACTGGCTCGACAAAGAACCAATCGAAGGCCAGGAAAGACGAAATGCTGGTGCTGATGGCTGGCCCCGCTCCCCATCCTGCTGCTGTAGCCAGCACGGCGATCAGATACACCATTGAGATGCTGGCCAGGTGCAGTCGCGCACCAACCAGTCCAATTGCCGCCGTCACCACAGCCACGCCAAGCAGGCCGATGAGATAGCCCACAGCGCTCTCGGGGGGTTGGAGCTTCAGGCCAATGCGTTCCAGGCGACCGACTGGATTCACTCTGAGCATCCTCTTGCGGATATTTGTCGACACTTCGAGATGAATTCTACATCACGCAGGCACCGCAGGCAAATCAGATATCGAGGTGCGGACGCCCTGTCAAATCAAATGAAAATGTTACCGAAGGGTGACGCTTTGATAGGCAAGAGCCTTTGGTATACAATTATTGCGCATTGAAATCGCGAATGATCGTCAATCCGAGGGCCGGGGTTAGCTTGACCCAACCCGACATACAGCAGGCAGTCCGCGTCCTGCGCGAAGCCGGATGGCAGTTGGAGCTGGCTACTACAGAAGCTGGCGGGCACGCCACGGAGTTGGCCAAACAGGCCGTCGAGGAAGGATGCCAGGTGGTCATAGCCTGTGGTGGCGACGGCACCATCAACGAGGTTCTGCAGCCGCTCGTCGGCACTGAAGCGATCCTGGCGGTTATCCCGAAGGGAACGGTCAACGCCTTTGCGCGTGAAGTCGGCCTGCCACGCCAACCGGTCGCGGCTGCCGGGGCGCTGCTCACGGCTCGGGCGCGTACGCTGGACGTCGGCCAGGTCGACGGGCGTTACTTCTTGCTCTGGGCCGGGGTGGGATTCGACGCCGAGGTCGTCAGAATGGTGGAGGCTGGCCGCCGTCCTCAGCTCGGCATCCTGCCTTTCATTTTGCCCACCATTGGGGCCATTATCACCTTCGACGGCGTCAAGACCAGGATCAAGTTAGACGGCAAGCCGACGCAGCGGACGATACTGATGGCTGTTGTCAGCAACGCCCACAGGTACGCCCTCTTCGAGTTATCGCCAGAGGCCAGGCCGGATGATGGCGTGCTCGATCTGTGCCTGTTCACTGGCAGTGGGCTGGCCACCAAGGTGCTGCACATCGCCAGATTCCTGTTGGGGCGCCATTTGGGCTCGCCCGGCGTCCATTACTGCCGCGTCAAAGAGGCATCGTTTCAGCCCGACACGCCGTTGCCAGTGCAGGTAGATGGCGAGTTCGTGGGCATCACCCCCGTTACCTGTCGCATCGTCCCTCAGTCCCTTCGTGTTCTGCTCCCTACCGACGTGCCTGCTGGCGGCAAAGGTGCTTAGAGGCTATCTCAAATCGTAGCGCGGGGTCCCGTGTCTGCCCCCTTGCGGGAGAGCCGCTGTGGAGAAAGGCAAATGCTTGTCCCCCGCTTCGTTCAGACTAGTTAACAATAATGGTAGCAGTAAGGGTATCAGTGTGGACTTGTGCGTGGCCAATCCTGGCCATATATGCGCGCGGCATCTACCAGCGCCTGTATGTTTTCTGGCGGACTATTGACCGGAACTTCACAACCGCTGCCAAGGATGAAGCCTTTTCTTACCCTGGCGCCCTTCTCAATACATCGTCTTGCCTCATCTTGAACCTTTGCCGGCGTTCCCTGATAAATAGTCTCTGAGGGAACCACGTTGCCGAGCACTGCGCAACGGTCGCCATAGTTATCAGCGAACCAGCCAATATCGCACGGCCAGTCCACGCTTATCAAGTCAGGGCCAGTGCTGAGCCAGGGCTCTATCACCGGCATCGACTTGCCGCATATGTGCATGAGAGCGGGAAGCCCGTAGCCGTGCACTCGCTCAACAATCCGTTTCAAACAGGGGACATCGAACTCTTGGAATATCTTCTTGCTGATCAGGCTACCGGAAGCGCACGGCTCTGCCAGACATGGGACGCCACCCACTTTCACGATAGCATCGATGAAATTGATGATACTCTGCGTGCACACATCGAGCAGCTTGTGAATCCGCTCAGGGTCCTTGAGAAGCTCTAACATAAATGAGTCGACGCCCCGTAGCTGAGAAGCCACGGTGAATGGGCCGGCCGGGAGGGTGATAACGAATACCTCGTTGCCTACCTCGCGCACCGCGAGTTCTGTCGCTTCCAGATACAGTGGCAGACGGCCATCCTTGTAAGGGTCCGCGGGACGTAGGTCATCTACCTCAGCCAAACTCCTCATCCCTGGCTCTCCAAGCATTGCTACATCGTCATCTGGGAATATGAGCTTGGCCCCCATAGCCTCGCTGATGTTAGCTGTACAAGTCAGGATTGTGATGAAGTCCTGCCCATACTTCCGATAAGCCGCGACGTGGGCTTTTCCAAGTAATTGCCCGTCGGTGTTGGTCTTCTTGATTGGCACTCCCAGCACTCTAGCCGGATGGTTCAATAGCAGCGGTGCGACCGGAATCCGGTCCATTGGTTTTCCCGACAGAAAGGCCGCGACTCTCTCTTTCGAGCTCATCTTGTCCTTTGGAATCACAGTGCCAGCCACGTTGGAATACTCCTTCCGTCAATTAGTATGCCCACAGGGTTTCCCAGGCACCGCAGAAACGCCGTCCTCAACGCCTTAAGCGCTGATTAGCCAAAGCTCAATCAATGGAGCGATGGGGGCGATGAATCCCTCGCCTTGCGCACTTGGACTCAGGCGTTGACAGCCAGGGTTCTCAACGTTCCGATCATCCTGATCGCCTCGCCGAGGGCGCTGGTGGCATTGGGCGCGGTTCCGTCAGCGCCAAACTCCTCGACAGTATACTGCGAGATAGGGGCACCGCCGATCATTATCTTCACATGTGGGTCGCGTTTGCGAATAATCTCGATGGCACGCTTAACGCCTGGCATTGTCGTGGTCATCATAGTGGAGAGGGCGACTAGCTTTGCGTTGGTTTCCGTCTGTGCCTCAGCAAACCGCTCCAGAGGCACATCGCGGCCCAAGTCATACACCGTGAAGCCGGCTACCTCAAACATAATCTTCACGAGATTCTTGCCTATGTCGTGAACATCCCCCTGCACTACGCCGATAATGACGTTTCCTTTGCTGCTGACACCGACATCCTCTCGCCTGATATGTGGCCGCAACACATTGAGTCCAGCATAAAGCGCCTCGGCACATAGCAGAATCTCGGGGACAAAATACTCCTCCTCTTCGAATAGCCGGCCCACAGTAGTCATCCCAGCCGCAAGACCATGCATAATGGCCCTGTAGGCGCCCATTCCCTCAGCCAACGCCTCATTGGCCGCAGCAACCACACTAACCTCGTCCATATTGACGACGGTATCGTGAAGCCTCTTCAAGATTTCTTCATCTCGCTCTGCGCTCAATGTCACGTATTTGCCTCCTCGGTCGTTTTCCTTCACACAGTCTCCGCAACTCACTACATATCAAAGGCGGAGCGGCGTGGTATCCCTCGCACCGTTCAATCAAATGACCAGTCTTATTGATCACGGCGGAACCAATCACAGCAGATATTGCTATACGTGGGACGATGATAACACTTCTACATACTCAACACAATCAGTATGCAAAAGCGTCATAACATAGGCGGAGCAGGATGGCCCATCATCTTCTCGGCGATGGACGCCGATGCCATGCGCGTATTCCTGTTATATAGCTCACAGCGAAAAGGCGAGCGGTCATGCTGCAGGTAATAGTATAATAGAGACGAGATCGGCGACACGCCATACGCGAGCGCAAACTGCGGCGCTCGCATCTAGCCGCCATTATAGCGACGCAATTCGATTGATCCCGAATTCGCGAGTTTAGCTTAAGGGGTCTGGTTTACGAGGCAGGGAGCGTTATGCGAGTTATCGCGGGTATCGCGAAAGGAAGGAAGCTGAGGTCGCCGCGGACGGCGGAGACGCGGCCGATACTGGATCGCGTCAAGGTGGCCCTGTTCGACCTGCTGGGCGACGCCGTCGTCGACGCCGTCTTTCTCGATCTTTTTGCTGGCACTGGGGGCGTGGGCATCGAAGCGCTGAGCCGGGGGGCGAAGAAGGCCATCTTCGTGGAGATCAGCCCCGACGCGATTGCCGTCATTAAAGAGAACCTGCGGATCACCGGGCTGGCCGAGCACGCCATCGTGGTGCGTAAGGATGTCTTCAAGTACGTCGAACAGTTCACAGGCGATAAGGCAGACATCATCTACGTTGCCCCACCACAGTGGAAGGGCTTGATTCCACCTACGTTGCAGGCCATCGATCGCAAGGAAATGTTATCGGAGCCAGGCGTGGTCATAACGCAGCAGCACCCTAAAGAGGCGGTCCAGGTTCCACTAACCAATCTCGAGCTCGTCAAAGAGAGAAAATACGGGGATACTTTGCTTTCCTTCTACGCGCCCAAACACGCATCTGTAGAGGGGCTGGTTTGATGACTTCAGAATCCTCGAACTTGGAAGGCGTCGTGGTTCCTGAATCTGCCACACCGGACCAAGCGGAGCCCGCCGAGCAAACGGTAGAGCTGAGCGTGGCTGTCGCTCGCGACGGGACGCAAGCGCTCTTGACCCTTCACGCAGATCCACCGGAACCTTACCCCTTCGCTTTGAAAGCGATCGTGCAGACGCTCAACGAGCACGGCGTCGTCCAAGGCATCCTCGAAGAAGCGATCGGCCAGGTCGTGGACAACCAGGAATATGTCACCGACCTTCTGGTGGCGAGGGAGATACCTCCAGAACAGGGAGAGGATGCTCGCATCGACCTTCTGTTCGACCCCTTCCCGAAGCCCGCTCCAGCGGAGACGCCCGGTCAAGTGGATTGGCGCGAAGTAAAGCTGATTCAGACTGTTATCGAGAGCCAACCCATAGCCCGCAAGATACCTGCCAGGACAGGGACGCCTGGCATGACTGTGACAGGAAAAAGGATAGAGCCTCGCAAGGTCCGTGACGTGCGCCTGCCTGCCGGACGTGGAACGAAGGTAAACGAGAACGATCCAAACGAGCTGCTAGCGGCCACGCCTGGCGCCGTCCGACTGGCTAACAATCAGGTGGTCGTGGATAAGGTTCTGACCGTACCGCGCGATGTCGATTTCTCTGTTGGCAACATCGACTTCGACGGCAGCGTTCAGATCGGGGGGAACGTGCTGCCAGGATTCCGCGTGCGAGTCACTGGCGACATTCACATCACGGGCTTGATTGAGGAGGCGACCATCGAAGCCGGGGGCTCGATATGGATTTCGCAGGGTGTCCTCGGCGACATCAACAAATCCACAGTGCACGCCAGCAAGGATGTCGCCGTCAAGTTTGCCAGGAATGCGACCATTTCTGCCGAGGGACGCATCACCGTTCAATCGGAAGCAGTTAACTGCCATCTGCAGAGTGAAAACTTCATACTGGTCGGCTCTCCAGAGGCGAGGCGCGGCAGGCTCATAGGCGGCGAAGCAGTTGCTGCCCAGGCGCTGCGAGTGGTCGATTTGGGAGCGGACATCGGAACTGCCACCATCGTGACGATACCTGCGAAAGGATTATCTGCGCGCTTGCAAGAGGAGAGAGTAGTGGCGGAACAGGCGGCCAAGCTGCGCGACGACCACGCGCGCATAATGGACGAAGTAGCCAATCTCTTGCGTCTTCAGGCGACCGACAAGTCCACCTGGACACCCTCCTGCGAGCAACTGCTTGCGAAGCTAACGGCTGCGGCCAACCAGGTGGAGCGAGAGCTACACGCGCTTGAAGATCGATTGGCAGAACTGGCGAAGGTGGAGAAGCCCAAGGTCGTCGTCTACGGAACGCTGTTCCCCGGCGTGCGCATTACAATCGGCCACCGTACCAGGTCCTTCGATGAGGCGCTGAAAAACGTGCAGATAGTGCCCACCGACGACTTTTCTGGCATCGTGGCCCTCGGTCTGCAATCGGCGCGCTAACACAGGCCTCGCTGGCTCCATCCCTGCCTCGGTGGCTGCTCTCTATCGGGACGCAAGCGGTCCCTGCTAGGCTCGGCCCCAAAATCGGTTCTCAAATACGGGCAGGGGGTATATCCCATACCCCCTGCCCAATCGCAAGTTCAGATTCGCGGAACCGCTCTGTGTTTCCGCGTCTCCGTGGTGAGACCCCAGCCTTCGCCATCCAGAAGTCCAACAGCGGCCTTCTTGTCCTTCAACGGCACGTCAAGATAGACCGACGTGCTGCTGAGCTCGGCGTGCCCGGCCAGTTCCTTTACCACGGCGAGGTTGGCACCTCTCGCCAGCAATTGGGCGCAAAACGTGTGACGAAGAGTTCGAGGAGATGCCTTGCCTTTCTCGTGAACGAGGCCTGCCGCGCGCAAATATCGTTTCACCAGATAGTAAACCCCATCCCTAGAAAGTCGTCCTCCTTTGTTGTTGGTGAAGAGAGGCGCGTCTCCCCGATCAGGCACCTTAACCAGGTGCTGCGCCAGGCGCTGGCGGAGATCACGGTTCAGCGGTATCTCCCGGCGTGCGCGACCCTGGCCCACGACGACGATATTCGCGTCCAGGTCCACATCGGCTCTGTCCAACTCGACCAGCTCTCGCAGGCGGACGCCGCCGTTGAGCATCAGGCTTATCATCGCCAGGTCCCGCGCCTGCCGTGGCGGGAAAGCCACGTTTTCCACGGCGCCCACCAGATGGTCGATGTCACCGGTCCGCAGGTAGGTGGGCTTCGGCTTTCCCGCGGGAGGCATCTCCAGCCGTCGAAAAGGGCTCTCCTTCACGCGCCGTTCGCCGACGAGCCATTCGAAGAACCGGCCGAGCACCACTAGCGCTCGCCGCTGCGCCGCGGCGCCGTTGCTCGCGGCCAGCTTCATGATGTACATGCGCGCGCCTACCTCATTGATTACATCTGGAGCGCAATCGCCGGCGAACTCGACAAACCGCTCCAACTCGTAGCGGTACGCCCGCAGCGTGGCCCTGGAGTACGATTCGCGACCAGCCAATTCCCCAATGAACGCCTGAATATCCTTGCGCACCTGCTCCCCCTTAACGAGCGCTAGTGAGCTGCGCCTTGCAGAGCTGGATGACTGAGTAGCACTACGTTAAATTAGCATTTAACGTAGTGCCATTGTAACACAATCCACAAAACACTCCAACTACCAAACCACAAGCATTACGCATGGAAGCATCGCCGCGACGCCGGATAATCCATTATGCGCGACCAACCCCCCGTTCCCCGGCGCAGACCGACTCGGTCTCGGAGACCGAGTCGGTCTTTGGCCCGCCGCGAGATGTCCCCAACTCGAAACGCTCTCCCCAACCAGCACACGAAGGGCCCAATCCGACCACGATCCCTTCCCCACATCGCTCGTGCTTCTTCCCGCTTAAGGCCGAATCTGGCAGCGAGTTTTTGCCACTTGGCGAGAATTGGCTGCAAAGCTCTTGACAGGGAGAGAGGCGGGTGCTATAATCCTTCGCGAAGTTAGTTTACAGTATTTAACTTCTGTAAACTAACTGCCAAGGCGGGGCCGAGCGGCTATTGCTTGGGCTCTCAATGCAGGGGCGATCAATTGACGCTCCCGGGATGGTGCGCTGCGAGAGCTGGAGGTGTCTTGGATGAGTTCATCGCTCGGAAGGAAAGGAGTCCCCACCACACCCCTTTCCCCCTTC
Source organism: Chloroflexota bacterium (assembly GCA_023480885.1). Classification (GTDB taxonomy): domain Bacteria; phylum Chloroflexota; class UBA6077; order FW602-bin22; family JACPRP01; genus JAMCWX01. Next base: position 13,002 of record JAMCWX010000025.1, read on the forward strand.
GTCGATGCCTTCCTTGGCTATTGCATCGATCGTAACCTGTCACTGGCGACGCTCGATGCTTACGCGCAGACGCTCGAACGATTTACCGAATTCATGCAGCAGCACCATCCCGAAGTGACCTCGATCGCCCAGGTGCAGGTAGCCGACGTGCAGGGCTTCCGCCGCCATTTGCGCCAGGCCTCGGCTGCAGCCGGCAGAGAGCTGAGCGCGGGCACCCAGGCAAAGTATCTCGCTGCTATCCGTTCGCTCTTGCGCTACTACTCGGTCGTGCAAGGCCAGGCGGTGATGCTGCGGGACAATATTGCCTTGCCCAAGCTCACTCGCGCCGGTCCACCACCGCGCATCACCCGCCAGGATGTTCAGGCGCTCCTACAACAGCCTGATCCACGGAAGCCCTGGGGGCGACGCGACCGAGCCATCATCGCCTTACTCGTCGATACTGGCTTGCGCGTGGGGGAGCTTTGCGCCCTCAACCGGCGCGACGTGCGGGTGGATCTCCTCGGGAAGCGACCGTTTCTCGAGCTTTCCCTCCCCAACGCCGCTGTCGGACTTGGACAGGAGGCGCAGCGCCTGCTCAAGGAGTACCTCGACGCCCGCGACGACAGCTATCAGCCACTCTTCATTCGGCACAAGCCGGGCAAGGCGCAGCACACCGACGACGCCCAGCACCGGCTCACGCGCCAGATGATCGATCGCATGCTGATGCGGTACGCTCGCGCAGCCGGCCTCACGGTGCTCCCTTCAGCCCGCGACCTTGCGTCCATCGCCCAGGCTGCGCCATCCTAGGGAAACGCTTTCGCGGACAGGCCCGGAACTACGCAGGCCCAAGGGCGACCAATGGTTATGGTAACCCGTTCAAGGGTTATGTAGAGTCTCACAAGTTTGGCTGCCAGGAGATCGACCTTGTCGACCGATCACGAGCCGTCAGGCCTCGATAATATAGTCGTACGCCCTATCTATCTGCGCGCGGTCAACGCCATCGTCCAGCCGGAGATCCAGTTGCCGTGCAGCCTCTACTTCTTCCAGAAATGGCTGCCGCGGCTGGGCGCCCTGCGCTGGGCGCTCGTGCTCGCCCTCCGCAGCGCCTGCAATCAGCGCCTACCCGATGGCACTAACCGTGGCGATATCTGTCGCGCCGATCTAGCTCGTATGCTCGGCGTCCACGAGGCGACTATAAGCCGCATACTCACCACCGCTCCCAGCTCTATCCACCGTGGCTGGCGCGTCCTGCAACCCCTCACCAACGACGACCACGAGACGGCGTGGCTCTCGAAGTTCGTGCCCCGCCTCCGCTACAAATACGAGCGGGACGCCGAGGCTGGCGTCACCAGGCGCGTCGGTTACATTATCGACGTCGTTATCGACGATCCCCTTATTCCGGAAGACGAAGAGCGGCTGGCAGTCATCCTGGCCGAACAGGTCCTGCAATCCCTGCCGGGATCGCATCCCGTGAAAGAAGAGCCTACTCCATCACAATCAGATGAAACGCAAGTTGCCGCGCTTGCTCCATCTCACCGCCCTTCCCCAAGGGCCGGCAGATCGACGCGCAAAGCTATGCCACAAACCGTGAAATCGCAACATGCTGTTTCTCACCTCAGCATGACAGCACAAAATGCTCTTCACACTTCAAACGTGCAGCAGCAGCGCGCGTCTTCACAACAAGGCGTTAACCAGCATAAAGCCTCTTATAATGCCCTGTTAGCACAGGATGGGTCCGTGTTAACGTTAACTTCTAACTATATATATAGAGATATAACTATCGACCTGACGCTAGCGCGCTGCT